>CACWXP010000003.1 GCA_902764875.1 uncultured Eubacteriales bacterium | reverse complement strand
AAAACTGCTGGGTTGTACAATGTAAATGGGTGGACGAAGGACAGAAGGAGTGACGACGAATGGAAGTAAAGAAGATTTATCTGGATATGGACGGTGTGCAGGCGGACTTTGACAAGGGCGTGTGGAAACTGTGCGGGATGAAAACCCTCCCGCAGAACGGAAAGCGGGATCCACACCATGACGACCTGATGTGGGAAGCGATCCGGAAAGTGGATCATTTCTACGACAAGCTAAAGCTGATGCCGGGCGCCAGGACCATGTTCAACGAAATCTGGAACCAGTACGGGGATCGATGCGAAGTCCTGACCGGGATTCCGAGACCGGAGAGAAACCTTGTTACCGCGGCGGAGGACAAGACCAACTGGATGCATCGGGTGCTGAATCCGGATATCAAGGTCAACGCCGTATGCAGGAAGCATAAGCTTGACTTCTGCACCGGTCCGGAAACCGTTCTGATCGACGACCGGGAGAAGACCATCCGGGAATGGCGCGAAAAAGGCGGAACCGGAATCCTGCACGAAAGCACGGATAAAACTGTGGACACTCTGCGGGATATGGGCATATTGCACTACAGTCCATCCCTTGATGAATCTCCATGCTGGCAGGGACCCTATCGCAGAGGAGAACGGGCTACGGAGATGTACCTGAGAATGGGCTGGATCACGGAAGAAGACATTGAGGACGACTGAGGACAAGGATATTTCCCTGAAGTAAGTTTGTTCCCCTTTAAAGGGTAATTAATTTACACTAAGGAACACTGGTCATAAGGACTTTGCTATTCCGATACGCAAGTATCAGAATGATATTATGCTGGATTACACGGATGAACTGGAACCGAAGTATAAACACCGTGGGGATGATCTCTTCGATCTGTTTGTGTAAAGTACGTTGCGATTTAATAATCATTTTGATTCCATTGGGAAATGAACCTATAACAGGGTGAAGAGACAGGCCGGTTTTGCTAACCCGGTTTCAGTCAAAAAAGGAAAGAGCTTGCAGTCGCGGGCTCTTTTTTTCCGCAAGGTACAGTGCGTTCGCGTGATAAGATGTCCCGTTTTTATCCCATGCTTTCCGGTAAATATAAGGTGTCACAAGGAAACGAACGACCCGAAAGCTGAAAGAGAGGAAAGAAACATGGGTGCTTTTGACCAGGTGATCGGATACGAACCGATCAAGGAAGAAATGATGCAGGTGTGCGACATGATCCGGAATCCGGAAGTCTACAGGAAGATGGGAGCAATCCTTCCGCGGGGAATGATCCTTTACGGTGAGCCCGGCCTTGGGAAAACCCTGATGGCCAAAGCCTTCATTCAGGAATCCGGCCTGCCGGTTATCACCGTACGGAAAAGCAAGGGGAAAGACGACGTCCTTGAACGGATTGAAAAAGCTTTCAAGGAAGCCGTGAAGCAGGCTCCGGTGATTGTGTTCCTGGATGATATGGACAAGTTTGCCAACGAGGATAATAACCACTGTGACGCGGACGAGTATGTGGCGATCCAGGCCGGAATCGACGACGTGAAGGACAAGAAAGTCTTTGTCCTTGCAACAGCTAACGAATTCAACAAATTGCCACGCTCTCTGCGGCGCTGTGGACGGTTTGACCGGCAGATCGAATTTTCCTCACCGAATGCGGAAGACGCCAGGAAAATCATGGAATTTTACCTGCGGGACAAAAAGGTAGATCCCTCCATCAACATGGAGGATCTGTCGAAAATGCTGGACTGCGATTCCTGCGCCGTGCTGGAAACCGTGCTGAACGAAGCAGCTATATATGCCGCCTATGCGCGGAAGGAAACGGTCTGCATGCCGGACCTGATCCGTGCTGTTATGCGTAAAGCTTACGAATCCCCGGAGACCTACCGGAAAATGACGGAAGAGGAAGTACGGAAGGCTGCCCTGCACGAAGCCGGACATGCCGTGATTTGTGAAGTGCTGATGCCCGGAGGCGTCGGAATGGTTTCCGTTCGGGCGGAAGGAGAGAACCCCGGAGGAATTATGCACCGCTGCAATGAGAGCATCACGTCGCAGCAGGCCATCCTGATCGCTCTCGGAGGAAAGGCAGCCACGGAGATGTATTATGCCGGAATGCCGGCGGAAGGATGTTCTTCGGATATTAAGAAAGCCTACCAGATAATCCTGAAGAATCTGGATCAGGATGCGGCACTGGGATTCTCGCTGACGGATATCGAGCCGTGCGGATACGATTCCCTGTCGCAGTTCCAGCGGACGAAAATGGAGACTGCCGTCCAGACGGAACTGGAACGTCATTTGCTCAAAGCCAAGGGCATTCTGCAGCAGTACAGTGATTTTCTGGAGAAACTGACGGAAGAATTGATGCAGAAGGAAACCCTGCTGTATTCCGACGTGCAGCGGATTAAGGCGGAATGCAATCACTGAACGCATTCCGACGTTCTGACGGGAGGTGGTGAATATGAAAAGAGTTTATACCTTCAAAAATATGACACTGTATCCGGGAAACCGGGATGCCTGTATCGCAGCATATGAACTGACCGAGCCCGGGAAACCGGGTCCCAATCCCTTATACATATACGGAAGCACCGGGCTCGGCAAAACACATTTGCTTCAGGCCATAAAGCAACAGGTGGAGGAAAAGTATGCTCATCCCACCATCACTTGTATGACCTGTGAAGAGTTCCGCTCACAGCTGTCGCGAATCAAGCTCATGACGGAATACCAAAAGTACTCAGGCGATTTGCCGGATTTCTTTATCCTTGATAATGTACAGGCGCTCAGAGGCTGTGAAAATACCCAGCATTTGCTGGCTGATCTTGTGAAAGCACTTTATGAGCGGAAAAGAAAAATCATTCTCGCGGCTGATATTCCCTTGTACAGGCTGAAAACACTGTTTCGCAGTCAGGAAAACGGCCCTGTTATCCGCTGCAGGAAAATTGATCCCCCGAATCTTACTGAGCGCATTATGATTTGCTGGGACAAATGCAAGGAACTGGAGATCGACCTTCCGGACGAAATCATCTGGGCTGTTGCGACTGCCTGTGAGGGAAGTATAAATACCATGGAAGGCGCTTTAACGACACTGAGTACATACGGAAAAATAACAAAAATGGAAATAGATCTTTCAGTATGTGAAATGATCCTCAAAAGCTTCTCAGACTGAAGGAGAGAAGATCGGTCCCCACAAGAGTGTGAGAAGAAATCAATAGGATCAAAGAAGAAGAAAAGAGGTGAGTAAGCATGTGCATTCATCTTGTCCCGGAAGGCACCAGATGGATTCCCCGGAATCAGTTTCCGAACCTGGAACTGGAAGAAATCTCCCTGCCGGAGGGCCTGGAGGAAATCCGGGCCCACGCCTTCCACTGCTGTAAGCTCCGCCGGCTGGTACTGCCGTCCACAGTCCGGAAGATCGGTTTCGGCGCCTTTTCCGCCTGCGATCTGCTGGAGGAGGTTACCCTGCCGGAAGGCATTGAATCCATCGGCCCTCTGGCTTTTTCCGAGTGCGAAAGCCTGCGAACCGTCTGGAATATGCAAAAGGGCAGCACCGGCATCGGCGACCGGGCTTTCTATGAATACCGCCTGAAGAATCATCGGTGCCCGTACTGCGGTGCCCTGCTGAACCGCGGGGATCAGTGCAGCGCGCATTGTGCCGATCCGTATGAGTGGACCGGATCCCTGCGCCTGTACAAGGGTCTGTTCTGGTGGGACGGTACAAAGCTGATTACGGAGAAGATTCACTGTCTGCCCACCGGTAAGCCTGCCTATTCGGTCCGGTTCTTCGGGAAACGGGACAGTCTGGGGAGCCATGCGGAAGAATGGACGAGGTTGAAAAATGCCGGGGATCCCCGCGTGAAAGGCATGGACAGCTTTGACGGAATGCCCCGGGGCAGGGTAGAGATTTACGGATTCCGGGCGGCAGTTTACCTTCATCCGGATCTGAACCGGCCGGAAATCGTCAAAAAGATCCTGAATGAATTCGGCCTTCACAAAAGAATGCAGGGTCTGGACGGGGTCCGGATTGTCAGCGACGGATCCATGCACTACCGGACAAGGGACGAAAAGCGGTGATGACCGCTTTTCGTCCCATTCTTCTGTTGTGAAAACCGTCAAAATAGTGTATGATGGCCATGAGGTGACCGACATGGCCGGAATACAACCGAAGAAAATGCTGATTCTGAATATCCTCGAGATCCTGAAGAAGTATACGAACGAGAATAACCCCATGACCCAGGCACAGATCTGCGAAAAACTACAGTCCGAATACGGCATGACCGTGGATCGGAAGGCAATCAAACGCAACCTGGCCGATTTGATGGAAGCCGGATATCCTGTCCGGAGCAGCCATGAGCAGGTCCGCAGCGTGCAGAATAAGGAAACCGGCGAGAAGGAAGAGAGCGTTGCCTACTCCGATTTCTACTATGAGCATCTCTTCACGGAGGGCGAACTGCGCCTGCTGATGGACGGCGTGCTGTTCTCCAAGGGGATTTCACACCGCCAGGGCAAAGACCTGATCCGGAAGCTGGACTCCCTGGCGGACGACAGCTTCCATTACCGCACCGGGCACATCCACTCCCTGCCTGACAATCAGCCGGAGAACCGCCAATTGTTCTATGTCCTGGAAACGCTGGATGAAGCCATCGGAAAGCGGAAAAAGGTCGAATTCACGTACAACAACTACGGAACGGACAAGAAGATGCATCCGGGAACGGACGCAAACGGGGAAGTGAAGCGGCAGGTCATCAACCCGTACCAGCTCATTGCGAACAATGGCCGGTTCTACCTGATCTGCAACAACGAAAAGTACGACACCGTTGCCTATTACCGTGTGGATCGCATTACGGACATCCGGATCCTCCCGGCGTCAGTTAAACCCATCCGGGATCTCCCGGAGGGAAAGAACGGCCTGAACCTGCCGAGCCACCTGGCGGAGCATCTCTACATGTTCCCGGGAAAATCAGAAAGAGTCACCTTCAGGGCAAAGAAATACCTGCTGAACGACCTGATCGACTGGTTTGGCAATGACATCGAGTTTACACAGGAGACGGACGAGGAAGTCACCGCATATGTCCGCGTTAACCTGAGTGCTATGCGGCTTTGGGCGCTGCAGTATGCACTGCATGTGAGGGTACTAGAACCGTTAGAACTGGCAGAGCGGGTGAAGGAAGATATTCAGAAAGCAATGAAGAACTATGAAATATAACGTATTGAAGGAGGTCTATTGATGAAGCATTTTGTTTATTCGTATCGGCTAACATATTGTGGAGGAACTGCCCCCTGTTTTGATGAGAATCTTTTATCACTCGCAATTTGTAAGCGTGATATGCGAAGAGTTATAGGACGTCGTTTTGAAGCAGATCGTGAAAAGGGCGAACAGAATACATATTGGTTTATTGGGATCGTAGGAACTCAATTGTCAAACGAAACAGTGGACGGCTCATCCGAAAAGCCATTTGATGGTCGGAAAGATGATATTCTTTATATTGCAAAGCTGGATGATGTTGTTCCCTATGAAGAATATTTCACAAATAATGAACTCTATGTAAGCAGAAAAGACCATATCTATGAAGAATCATCCAAAGGTTCATACCCAATCAAGCATAAGCAGGGCGAAAATGACAAGAGATTCCGTCATGTCCCTGGTAATGGTGTACATAAAGACAAAGATGACTGGAACAGAGATTGGGATATAGCACATCCAAATACAAAGCATTATGTATTGCTTGCAAAAGAATATGCTTTCTTTGAACATCCTCTTAAATTTGACGTTTATGAGGATGAAAATACCAAGTTTGCGAAAGGAGTCGGGCATACTTGGTTTGAAGCTGCAGATGATGATGGGTTTATTACATTCCTAAAAAAGAAACTTTCCAGTGTTGATGAAAATCACGGCACTTATGATAATCTCATTACACTTGCATCCCGAAAGAAAGGATGCGGAAAGGATAAAGGATGAAAATCATATTATCCCGAAAAGGATTTGATTCCTCGAACGGAGGAAAACCCAGTCCGATTCTACCGGATGGAACGCTACTTTCCATGCCGATCCCTTCTGATGATGACAGGGATACTTATAGTGATTTGCAATATGACGGAATGATGTATTCCGATCTTCTGGCTGATCTGGCTCCAAAGAATATTGACCGTCACTGCCATATTGATCCGGATATCCGGGATCATTCGCGGGTGAATCCTCTTCCAGAATGGAAACCTGCATTCGGCCAAATTGATGCTGCCCAAAGCGTTCTGTCTAATGCCGGAGTAGAAAAAGGAGATCTGTTCCTCTTCTTTGGCTGGTTCAGACAGATCGAAGAACACAAAGGTCATTACCGGTATGCTTGGAAAGCCGATCGGGATTTCTACGGCTATGCCAACCTACAGATGATATATGGATATATGCAGATTGGGGAAATTCGAATCGGCAAGGAGAATATGAGGGATTATCCATGGCACCCTCACAGCAACTATTCAGGTAGGAACAAGGCGGACAATGCCCTGTATCTCCCATCAGAAAAGCTTTCTCTCCTTCCGAACAAGAAAGGATACGGAACCTTGAATTTCAGGAGAGATCGGGTACTGACAATGGAGAATAAGAGCCGGGCAACATGGAATCCCTATCCTTTCCTGATGCCGGAATATGTATATGGAAACAGAAAGAATTCCAGCGATCATGGGTTATACTATGCCGGCATATGGCAGGAACTGGTCATTTATCCGGATCAAATGCCAGAACCGATTAAGAAGCAACTCTTTGACTGGGTTGAAACGATTTTGAAATAAAGTCCACCGCTATATATTTCAACATTTAACCCAAATCATCAACCAGAGCATTAAACCTGAACCGGCCGGTACTGATTCCATGACGTTGGCACCAGGCGGAGATCCACTCCGCCTCTGCTTTTGTGCAGTCTTTGTTAAACCGGTGATAGGCCTGTTTCAGTGTGTTTTTCTGGACCTCTATTGTGATGAACGGCATATTGACATCATCAGCTTTGCGCATGAAAAGCACGGTTGTATCGTTATCCGCAACGGCTTCAACATATCCCAGCAGACAATTCTGCATATAGACGGCTTCCCGGACAAAGTCGTTGATCGTCTGTGGATACCGTATGATATACTCTGACGTCCGTTCCTGCCAGTCATAAGCTCGCCGGCGGTTGGACACCCGGAACCGGTGATTGTATTCTTCTCTCATGCTTGTAAGATACCAGGCAACGGTTTTCGCTTCTTTCAGATCACAGCCGGGTCTCAGTTTATCGGCATATTTCCGGTAAATCGGATCCCCACAAACAACCTCCTGCCTGAACATTTCAATAAAAGCCAGATAATCCAGGAAGTTCTTTTCAGAGGACATCTTTAACGCAAAAATGGACCGGCACCACATGCCGTCATAATCCTTCTTTTTCTCACGAAACAGTCTTCCTGTTTCTGCAGGCGTCAGTTTGTTTCTGATCAGAAAGGACAGGTAGTAACAATGCGCCTCGTTCAGCGGGGTATTGAACAGATCCGGATACTTTTTGTACAGCTCCCAGATGTACAGCCTGTTACTTCGGATGCCCAGGAACTCCGCGCCGTCCTTGCTGTTCATAGCCCGCAGAACCCGTATCGGCAAGCCGTCATATATATCGGAAGGCTTTGACGCCACCAGATTGATCTCGTCCAGATCGTCAATATGAACGGCAAAATGATCCAGGCCCGCTTTGTACAGCATTTCCTTGACCGTGTTCTGCTGCATGCAGTTGTAGATGTGATCCAGAACTTTCAGGCTGTTCACGTAATACCGGCTCAGATGCCATTCCGGATGCAGCGCGGAATACCGTGTGAATACATCGTCGATTTCCCGGGTCTGGCAAACGCAGGCCGCGGAGCAGACGCAGTTTGTATGAAAAAACTGCTCATCGTCAAAATCCCATACATACCCCTCCCGGAAGGTGAAACGCTTGACGAAATGCCGCCGTACCAGCGCATCAAAGCGGATGAAAAGCGCGTCAATATACGGCTCTGTTCGAAAAATATAAAAGCACGACCTTCGGCCGGTGACGTTCAGTTCCTTCGCAGCCCGGGCAGCGACAGTCTTCTCATCTACCGGCGGAGGCAACCAGTCTGTCCTGTTTGTATGCATTTCAAGGATGTTGATGCTTCCTGCGTTTTTCATGACGCGGATTCCCTTCCTATTCCTCTCTCTCAATCGCCAGATACCGCATCCGCCCGGGATCGAAGATCACGGCGACGCTGCCGATGTCTCCCTGGCGCTGTTTGGCAATGCTGACAACGATGTACTGCATGCTGCCGCCCTGGATCCGATCGAACAGCTCCCGGTCCTGGGAAAGGATGAATTTGTCTTTGGCATCCTTCGGCCTGTGCAGGAACAGGACGTTGTCTGCATCCTGCTCCAGGTCGCCGCTGCCGCGCAGGTCTGCCAGCGTGGGCATTTCGTTTTCCGTGGAACGCCCGACCTGGGCCAAGGCGATCACGGAGATGTTGAAGTCCGTGGTCATGTCCTTCAGCATCTTGGATACATACCCGATCCGCTGATAATCCTGGTCGAACTTCTGCCGGGTCTGCATCAGCTGGGTATAGTCAACCACCAGCATATCCATTTCTCCGGCATCGACCTTCTTTTGAACCTCCATCCGCAGATCCTCAATGTATCGGGTGGTGAACATGAAGGTCACCGGATACTGGGAAACCATGGACATCGTTTCGGCAATGGTTCTCCATTCGTCGCTTTCCAGCCACCCGGTGCGCAGGTGGTCGCTCATCACGTCGCTTTCCTTGGCGATGATGCGCATGCCGTACTGTTCATCCGTCATTTCCCGGGAACAGATCCCGACTTTGTAGCCTTTCCGGGCGGATTCCAAGGCAATCTGCGCCGCAAAGGCGGATTTGCCGACGGCCGGCCGGGCACCGATGATCGTCAGTTCACCCCGGTGGAAGCCCAGCGTCCGCCGGTCCAGCGATACGACACCGGAAGGAAATCCCTTGTCTTCGCCCTTTGCCCGGCACTCAATCTGGTCCATGGCGGCGGTCAGCACTTCCGTCATCGTTTCCCAGCTGTGCCCCGTGGTCACCAGGTCCCGCAGGGACTGACGCGTTCGGTCCAGTACGGAGGCCGTGTCCTCGTTCGTTTCCACAAGCTGACGCCGGGCCTCCTGCAGGGCGGAAAGCAGTTTCCGCCGCATGGCCGCCTCCCGGATCATCCGCATGTGCTCCTGCAGGTGGTATTCCGCCAGGAAAGCGTTGTTCCCGGCCCGGAGCATCGCCTCGTTCAGCATGGCCAGTCCGCCCACCGGTGCAAATTTCTGCAGCTCCCCGGAAACCGTGACGAAGTCAATGGGCCGCTTTTCAATGTAAAGCTGCCGCATCGCCCGGTGAATCAGCTTGTATTCCGGGGAACTCAGATCCTCTTCCGTAATCTGCGGAATCAGTTTCCAGTAGGTTTCGTGGTTCAGCATCAGCCCGATCACGGATTCTTCCGCCTGAATGTTCTCAAACAGGTTGTCCATTTGATCCAATCCCTCCCGCGTTTTCCTGTCCCTTCCGGATGATAGCAAACACAATGCGGCAAAAATGTCCCTTTTCGCTGACATTTTCAGTTCCGTCATCATTATGCTCCGTCCCGGGCACGAGCGAGCGGTAAACATCTCTACTTTTATTCTACCTTTTCCGGATTGTGGCCGCCCTGCCCGTCGGTTACGATATAGGCGCACCGAGGCCCCCATCCGGGGGCGGAGGGATGCGGACCGGAAGACGAAAGGAAGATAGGAATGGCACAGGGAAACGAAAAGAACGAATCGGTACTGGACTTCGAAAAGCTCAACTGGCTCGTGAGCAAATCTGAAAAAGAAAAGCAGCAGCTGATTCGCAAAATGATGAAGGAGCATCTGAAGCTTGTCTGGCATGACGATCTGCATACGTTTGTTCTGGAACCGGAGGATGAAGACCGCGCAATGAAAGAACGGATCAAAAAAATCACCAGGGACATCGAATCTTATAAGGAAACGATTGAAAACGCCGAAGGTGCCATTATTGAGGCCGAGAGAGAATTGGATGAAATCCTTGAAGCTTGTTACGGTTCCTCAGGAACGTATAAGGTGGTCGGTTGCCTTTCCTTTCGGGGGTGCCTATTATGTAGCACCATGGGAGCTGGACAATTATGAGCTGATAAGCTATTTTGAGCATAAATGCAAGATTTACGGCGCAAAAATGATAAAAATATATGAGAAAGATTTAGAGAAGGAGCCTGGAGAATTCTTATGCGGCCTACGGAAAACTCGTATTAAATGTCCTCGCTGCGGGAAACCGCTGTGGAATACAGGCAGGATAATGTGGGATTAGTGATCTTTGTAAAACGGGGTACCGGACAAAACAGTGAATTGTCGCTTGCAGAACGACTTTTTTGTCATACCGATGTGCTATGATGTGATTGCAAGGTTGAGAGAGACCTTGGCTAACAGAAAAGGAGGCCGGGAACGATGGAGAAACGCATGCATGATTTTGAAAAGATTGGTTTTGCTTTCAAGGATGTGTTCGAATTCCAGGAGAAGTATCCGGACCGCGAAGAGCGGGAAAAGTTGCTTTTGACGATGGATTCGCTTGAGATTCAGCACCTGGCTTAATGTGAGTTCTTGCCTGATATGATGAAGATGCGGCGAGGGGCCGCGGAGATGAGCGAAGGAGGGATTGTGATGTGGGCATGCTATCTCGGTGAGATTTCTGAATCCTACCGCAAGAACTGGGCACCGCATACCGTCAGTCCAGATCAGAAGGAACCGGATGTATTTGATGTCCTTTCCAGCAGCTGGGAGATTATGTACCGGCTGAACTGGACTGCGGCGGCGAAATGCTTCTCGGACAAGATCCAGGTGGATTGGGGCGGTTGGGCTTATAAGGTGACAAAGGAACAGGCAATGGCATGTAATAAGGAAAATGGTGAAAATGATTGGGCAATCCCGCAGTCGGCCATCGACGAGATGGAAGACGGAAAGGTATACGGGATTATTGACGTGGAACTGTACTGACCGAAAAGTAAAGGAGGCATGTGAAATGGCAGCTGAAAAGACGCTTCTGGACCGTGCAATTGCGTTTGCGGCGGAGAAACACGCGGGACAGCGCAGGAAAGGAACCACATTTCCCTATATGGTACATGTGGTTGAAGCCATGGAGATTGTCTGCCGGATGACGGAAGACGAGGAAATTCGTGCAGCGGCGGTTTTGCATGACACCCTGGAGGATACGGACACCACGAAGGAAGAGCTGATCAAAAACTTCGGGGATCGCGTGGCGGACCTGGTTGCAGCGGAAAGCGAAAACAAGCGGGAGGACCAGCCGGCGGAAGACACCTGGGGCATTCGGAAGCAGGAAACGATCCGGCATCTGTTGAAAGCAAGCACCGAGATTCGGATGATCGCCCTGGGGGACAAGCTGGCCAATGTCCGGGCCATGTGCCGGGATTACATGGTGATCGAGGAGAAACTGTGGGAGCGGTTCAATGAGAAAAATCCTGTGATGATCGGGATGTATTACGGACAGTTGGCCAATATCTTTGGCAGCGATGAAACGATCAGCAAGACCGAGGCCTATAAGGAATATGTCAGCCTCTGTGCCGGACTGTTCAGCGGGGAATATGACGGGGATGGAAACTTACTGGAATAAAACGAAAACGGAAGGAGGCAGGACCATGAAAGAGATTCGTTTTCCGTGCCATATCTATGACATCAGCGACGCACAGAAAGTATATGAACAGAGTGAATGGGAACTGGTCAAGGACTACGGAGAATACACTGCTTTGCCAGACAAAACGGTACTCCATGACAATTACAACTGGGACGAGGGCGGCAGGCGTCTCGTGCGATGCAGGGAATGCGGAGCACTGATTCTCCGTCAGCACTCGATGTACAACGACATGTATGACGGGCCGGACGGTTATTACAAGGATTGGATTCCTGTTACCAGCGCGGAAGAAGCTGACCTGCTGAATATCCTTTGGGGGTCTATGGAACTGGAGCAATACCCGTTCCGGCATTTCAGGGGCAACAACCATGATTTTTTCTGGACGGAAGGAGACGAACCCAAGCCCTATGATCCGGAAGAACTGAAAAAGAAAATTCGGGAAGTATATTCCGGCCTGGATGTGGGCAAGAAAAAACTGTTGGAACAGATGATTAGTGAGGCGGGTAGAGTATAACAGAAGACATGCGCGGGAGTAAGAAAATGAGCAGAGCTATCATGCGTGCGATCGAATCCAATCGTGGAATGGTGGTCTATGGGGATTGGTGCACGAGGAAATGGGTGATTCAGAATGACAGGAAATGGCTTCTTGAAATAGCATATTATCCGGAAACAAAGATGTACCTCAAAAGGCATCTGTCCGGGTACCTTTCCGAAAGCGATTATAGAAGAATAATCAACTTGATATATTCTGCCCGGAGTAATCTAATTGAACACAATTTGGATGGAACTGAATGGGAATTCAGAATGTATGCCCCTGATGGGCAACTGATGCAACACTTTCAGAAACCAGCAATGGATAGAAATACTACGTTTGCAGACATCGCTGAAATACTGGAGAAGCAACTGATCACCATCGCTGAAAACCATCTGTATGATCGGGCAGAAGATCATGTATCATTTCAGGATGAAAGCATGATGGAAAAGACAGCCCGATTGGGAGACTTTTTGCAGTCTGGATTCAGGTATCTGTTTGCGCTGAAGGGAAACGAGAAACTGGAGGCAGAGTTCTTTCGCATCTTTGTTGATGACGACAAAATTGTTCTGTCTATCAGGAATGTCATGAACCTGAATCATGATACATGGAATGTTGGCGAAAAGGAGTTGCTTCTTGAGCTTGATGAAGTTGTTCAAGTAAGTTTGCTGTGTGCAGAGGGGGAATAGCATACTGTCAGTTTAGCGGGGAAAAGCTCGGAAGCCTCTGCAGGGAAAAAGAGAAAAGGGGCTCTATGACCTCCGGATACGGAGAAATTTCGATTCTCATCCTGGTTGCAGCGATTATCCTGTATATGTTCCTGTTGAGATGAACAGAGAAGGACAGACGTAAGCGCTACAGATAACCACGGTTAGTAATGAACCTCCGAATGAGTAGAATGTATAATGCAAGCAAAATACTACTCAAAGGGGGTTCTGATCATGGCAAGAGCACATCGTCGAAGTATAGAAGAACAGTTGCAGCTTATAGCTGAATGCCGAGCCAGCGGTTTGACGAATGCAGAATGGTGTCGGAGAGAAGGCATCCGGCCAGATACCTATTACACCTGGATCGAGAGATTGCAGGCAAGAGGGCTGCTTGAAAAAGCGGCATCAGTTCCTCAAAGGGTTGTCCGGGATCCATATGTTCCAGACATTGTCAAGGTTGAGGTCAATCAGCCGACAAATACAAATCTGTTACAGCAGCAGGTCGCTTTGCCAACACCTTCAACAGCAATCGATTCAGAAGCCAAGTTTATCTGTCAAAACAAAGCCGTTATGGAGATTTCCATAGGTGGGATCACTATCAAGGTGACAAACCTGGCCAATCCAAGATTGCTGACTGAAGCCCTCCGGGCGATAGGAGGTGCTTTGGAATGATAGGCGATATAACTGGGGTAGAGAACATCTATATGGTCTGCGGGTATACCGACATGCGGAAGTCAATAGACGGCTTATGTGCAGTTGTTGAGGAAGTCGTGAAGCGTGATCCGCGAGAGAATTCCCTGTTTCTGTTCTGCGGAAGAAGGTGTGATCGGATCAAGGCACTGCTTTGGGAGGGAGATGGTTTCGTCCTGATCTACAAGAGACTCGCGGTTGAAGGCAGATACCGTTGGCCCAGGAACAGTTCCGAAGCCAGGAGCCTGACCTGGCAGGAGTTTGACTGGCTGATGTCGGGGTTGGATATTGAGCAGCCAAAAGCGATTCGAGCCAGGTTTGCCTGATCCTCCGGAAGAGCTCCAAAGCCTTGAAAATCCTTACATTTTTTAGAAAATTTCTTTGAAAAAGCCTGTTTTCCAAAAGGATTTCATTTACCCCGTGTCGAATATATATATGAGGAAATTCAAGGGGAAGGAGGCTTTTCAGAATGGCGCGTAGTTCAGCGAATTCACTGCTTCAAAGAGAACTGCTGGATACCATTAAGGGATTGCGGGCTACGATTGAAAGCCTCCAGGCCACGATTGATGACCTCCGGAAAGCACTGGCCGAAAGTCAGGAGCGGGAGCGTCTGGCGAAGGAACAGATTGAAACCATGAACAAACGGCTCTTTGGCCGCTCCAGCGAGAAGCATATGGTTCAGTCGGAAGGTCAGCTGGATTTCTTTAATGAGGTCGAACTGGAAGCAGACAAGCAGCAGGAAGAAGAATTCTCTTATGAAGCAGATCCTGAACTGATTCCTACGCAAGAAGAGAAGAAACGGAACCCCCGCACGCCACGGAAAGAAATGTTTAAGGGGTGTCCGGTGACGGAGGAAATAATTGACCTTCCGTCTGATGAGCAAATTTGTGATGTTTGCGGCTCACAGATGGAAGTCATTGGGAAACGGACAGTTCGGGAGGAGCTGATCTTTACACCGGCAAAGCTGGAGGTAAGACGGACGATTGCCCTGGTATATGGATGCCCGGAATGCAAGGAGAACGGTGAAAAAGCGAGCATTAAGGTGGCCAAAGCACCGGACGCACTGATTCCACACAGCTATGCATCCAAATCGGTTGTGGTTCATTCAATGTACCAGAAGTTTGCCAATGCAGTTCCGCTGTATCGGCAGGAAAAGGACTGGTAGCAGATGGGAGCCCTGTTGAGTCGGGGAACCCTGGGACGATGGATTAAGATCTGTTCGGATGAATACTTCGTTCCCATATACGAATACTTCCACCGGCTTCTCCTTGGCCGGGAGTTCGCTATGGCAGACGAAACGAGAGTACAGGTTCTTAAGGAACCGAATCGGAATCCGGAAACGGATTCATTCATGTGGCTCTTCCGGAGCGGAGAGGACGGGTTGCCGCCGCTGATCCTCTACCGATATACGGAAACCCGGGCAAAATTCAATGCAGCCGAATTCCTGAAGGGATTCAAAGGCTACCTGATGACTGATGGTTACCAGGGTTACAATAATCTGCCGGATATCGTGCGTGAGGCCTGTTGGGCGCATATCCGTCGGAAGTTTTGTGATGCAATTCCTGCAGGGAAAAAGGATGATCTGTCAGATCCGGCGGTGCAGGGCGTCCAGTATTGTGACAAACTGTTTGCGATTGAGCGATATTGCCGGGACAACAAGTTGACTTTTGAAAAGCGGCATGAATTCCGGAACAAAAAGGCACCGAAGATTCTGGAAGCCTTCTGGAACTGGCTGGATAAGCAGCATCCAACCAAGGGCAGCCGGCTGGAAAAGGCTGTCACCTATGCCCGGAACCAAAGGCCATATGCAGAGACCTATTTGCAGGATGGCCGCTGCAGCTTTTCCAACAATCCAAGCGAGAACAGCATCCGTCCGTTTACTGTAGGCAGAAAGAATTGGCTTTTCTGTGATACACCCGGCGGAGCTCACGCAAGTGCGGTTGTATACACCATGGTGGAGATGGCTAAAGCACACGGCATGAACGTAGAAAAATATCTGACCTTCCTCCTTGAGAAGCGACCGCATGCCGGCATGACGGATGAAGAACTGGAGAAGTTGACTCCCTGGAGGCATATGACAAAACCACTCAAAAACGCCTGCACAGTTTGTAGTGTGCAAGCGTTTTACTTTACAAAAGTATGGATACCGTGTCTGGATGAAGCGCTTACGGACAGACATCCTGTGATTTTCTGTCGGAAAGAAACAAAGAAAGAGTGGTGGATGTATAAATGGGCACGATGTATATGCTTACATGCGAAAAATGCGGGTATGAAATCGAAGGAAACATTGGCGTCGGCTTCTCATTTCCAAGAGTATATAAGGAGACAATGAAAGCAGCCAGGGCAGGAGTACTCGGAAAAAACATCAAAGAGTTTCTGGAAGAGTATCCGGACGGTGTACTGAATACCGAAAATACATTTCTTCAGTGCGTTGACTGCGGCTCGCTCATCATCTGGCTGAATCTGTCCATGTATACCCGTGTTTCGGATGCTTCCGAGAAAGAACACGCAAGATGGTCAGCAGTTTTTCGGATGAAGAAGAAAAATATGTGGTTCCATGGCAATTGAAGAAGAAGGATACCGATTCTATGGATATGGAAATCTGTGCAAAAAGTGCGGAAAACTGATGAAACCCATTGAAGAGAATGAATTGCAGGACTTCGGCTTTGGAGAGAAAAAGCGTAGGAAACAAACAAGTTTCACATGCCCGAAATGCGGAGAATGCCTTCAGGTGATGAAAACAGGCTTATGGGACTGACAACAGGAAAGAAGAGGAAAGGAATGAAAGAAATGATCCGGCCTGATATGAGTATTGTGTTTCGGTATAAGTATGGCGGCGTTGGCTTTGGGTGCAAAGGAATGCCAGGGGGCACATCAATTGCTGTTTATAAAAACGGCAATGTTGTACAATGCGAATATGATTTTGGTGATGATAAGCCGATTGAAAAGAAAACCCTGGCGACATTGCCTGAACTGGCCGAATCTATAGCGAAGATCATCGTACGCAATGCTGACAAACTAAGTTCAATTCCAAATTCGTTATACAACGGAACGCTTGATGCTCCTGCCGAATATTTTACTTTTAGTGATAAGAAAATTACAGCCTGTAACACTCATCGGATTAACAAAAATGATGTCAGACCGGAATACTATGAGGCTTATAAGGAAAATATAGAGAATGAGAACGCCGTGCTTGATATTTATAATGAAATCGCGAAAGAGATAAACAAGTATGATACAGGTATCACGCTTGAAATAAAGTGAAAAACTTAGAACAACAGGCTGTCGTGACAATCCAGATATGGCTGAACGGTATTTGAAAAACGCATATACATACTGCGAGCAGCGCGGAATTCTGAACTGTCCAATAAAAAACGCTGGGAAATCCTCCACTGATCTGAAGACCATCCCATGTCAGTACAATGTGTTTTTGAGCGAAAAAGAGCGTGAATAAAAAAACCGATGATTAACATGAGCCTGTCGCAAAGCGGTAGACTTTTTAAAATGTTACAATTTTTTGAATAATTCAATAGTGTATGTTTTTGTCGCCGGATGTATGGTATACTGTCTGTGGAATATTTCCGGGAAAAGCGAACAAACAGGTTTTACGGAGGGGAATCCCATGGAGATATGCTATAACAGACTCTGGAAGCTGTTGCGGGAAAAAGGCATGGTAAAACAGGACCTGCGGATGGCAGCCGGACTCAGTACCAATGTCATTGCGAATATGGGCAAGAGAAAGGATGTTTCCACAGGAGTACTGCGGAAAATCTGTGATGCTCTGGAATGTGATCTTTACGATATTGTGGAATTTGTAAAGGATGAAGATTGTTAGGGGTAACGGATAATGGTCAAACTGATTGATAACGTAAGTACCATCCTTCGGGATGATCTGGCGGAGACCATCAAAGCCGGGGATAAAGTATCCATTGCTGCGGCTTATTTCTCCATGTATGCCTACCGGGAACTGAAGAAGCAGCTGGAAGGGATCGATGAATTCCGATTCATTTTCACTTCTCCGACCTTCATCAGGGAAAAGGAGCAAAAACAGCGCCGGGAGTTCTATATTCCGCGCCTCAGCCGAGAGCAGAGCCTGTACGGCACGGAATTCGAAATCAAACTGCGCAATGAGATGACCCAGAAATCTATTGCCCGGGAATGTGCGGATTGGATTCGCAGGAAGGCGAAATTCAAGTCCAATGTAACCGGAGAAAACATGGGTTCCTTCATGATGGTTGACGGGCGGGAAGAACAGGTTACCTACATGCCGATCACGGGCTTTACGACATCAGATTTGGGTTGTGAACGCGGTAACAATGTGTTCAATATGGTGAACCGCATGGATGATGCGCCGGTGACTGCCACCTACATGAACCTGTTCAATTCCATCTGGAATGACAGGGACAAAATGCAGGATGTTACGGAAGCCATCATCGAGAATATAACGACTGCTTTCAATGAGAACTCTCCGGAACTGATTTATTTCATCACACTGTACAATGTTTTCAGTGAATTCCTGGACGATATATCGGAAGATGTACTGCCAAACGAGGCTACCGGATTCAAGCAGAGTAAAATCTGGAGCATGCTGTATGATTTCCAGCGGGATGCCGTCCTGGCCATCATCAACAAACTGGAACGGTACAACGGCTGTATCCTGGCGGACAGTGTCGGGCTAGGTAAAACGTTTACAGCGCTGGCTGTGATCAAATACTATGAAAACCGCAACAAAACCGTACTGGTTCTCTGCCCCAAGAAACTGGCGGAGAACTGGAATACCTATAAAGACAATTACGTCAACAACCCGATTGCGACTGACCGCTTGAACTATGACGTGCTGTTCCATACGGACCTTTCGCGAACACAGGGACAGTCGAACGGCCTGGAACTGGATCGCCTGAACTGGGGCAACTATGATCTGATCGTTATTGATGAATCCCATAACTTCCGCAACGGCGCCGGCGGTGATGGTGTGCATAAAGGGGAAGGAGAAAACCGATATGAGATTCTGATGCGGAAAGTGATCAAAGCCGGCGTGAAAACCAAGGTTCTTATGCTTTCCGCGACCCCTGTCAATAACCGTTTCTTTGATCTCCGGAATCAACTGGCTTTGGCCTATGAGGGTGATAACGAACTGATTGACTCCAAGCTGGATACTACAAAATCCATTGATGAAATCTTCAAACAGGCGCAGAAAGCTTTCAACGCCTGGAGCAAACTGGAACCGCAGGCCCGAACCACAGATAATTTGCTGCGTCAGCTGGATTTTGATTTCTTTGAACTGCTGGACAGTGTAACGATTGCCCGGTCCCGGAAGCACATAGAAAAATACTACGATACGGAAGAAATTGGCAAATTCCCGGAACGCTGCAAGCCGATTTCGCTGCGGCCGAACCTGACGGATCTGCCGAATGCAATCAATTACAATGAAATTTTTGAACAGCTGATGGCGCTGACACTGGAAATCTATACGCCTTCGCTGTATATCTTCCCGAGCAAACTGGATAAATATATTGACCTGACAAAGAACAAAAACCTGTCCCGCACCGGTCGTGAAATGGGTATCAAGCGCCTGATGGGCGTTAATCTGCTCAAGCGCCTGGAAAGCTCTGTCTACTCCTTCCGCCTGACGCTGGGCCGTATTCGGGATCTGATCCTGCACACGATTCACACGATCAATCAGTTTGAAAACAACGGTATCGGTATTCTGGATGTCGTTGAAATTGATGGAGATACATCGGATTATGATCTGGAAGACCAGAACACTGAATTCTTCGCCGTGGGCAAAAAAGCCAAGATTGATCTGAACGACATGGATTATAAGACCTGGCGAAGCGCGCTGCAGCAGGACGCGGAAACGCTGGAACTGCTGATTTCCATGGTTGAGGATATTACGCCGGAACATGATACAAAGCTGCAGACCTTGCTGAACCTGATCGATGAGAAACTTGCTCACCCGATTAATCCCGGGAATAAAAAAGTATTGATTTTCTCTGCATTTGCCGACACAGCGGATTATCTGTATGAGAACGTCAGCACCTATGTGAAGCAAAGGAATGGATTGAATACAGCCATGGTCTCTGGTACCGTGGAAGGGAAAAGCACGATCAAGGGCCTGAAGGGGACGCTGAATAATATTCTGACCTGTTTCTCCCCGGTGTCCAAGAGCCGGGACCTACTGATGCCGGGCAGTACAAACGAAATTGACGTACTGATCGGTACGGATTGTATCTCCGAAGGTCAGAACCTGCAGGACTGCGATTACCTGGTAAATTACGATATTCACTGGAACCCGGTGCGCATCATCCAGCGTTTCGGGCGGATTGACCGTATTGGCAGCAGAAACGCGCAAATCCAGCTGGTGAATTTCTGGCCGGACATGACGCTGGACGAGTATATCAACCTGAAATCCCGCGTGGAAACCCGCATGAAGATTTCTATCATGACATCCACAGGTGACGATGACCTGATCAACCCAGAGGAGAAGGGTGACCTGGAATACCGGAAACAGCAGCTGCAAAAGCTACAGGAAGAGGTCGTGGATATTGAGGATATGTCCAGCGGCATTTCCATCATGGACCTGGGCCTGAATGAGTTCCGTCTGGATTTGCTGGATTACATCAAGCATCATGAGGATTTGGACCGGAAACCCTTTGGAATGCACGCGGTGGTTCCGGCGACAGATGAACTGCCGGAGGGCGTCATCTTTGTGCTGAAAAACCGGAACGACGGCGTTAATATTGACAGCCTGAACAGGATTCATCCTTTCTATATGGTTTATATCGGCAATGACGGAGAAGTGATCTGCGACTATCTGAACCCGAAAAAGCTAATGGATGATATGCGCCTGCTCTGCCGTGGAAAGGATAAACCGAACAAAGCAGTGTATGAACCGTTCAATGAGGAGACGGACGACGGTCGGAAAATGTCCGGTATGTCGCTGCTACTCTCCGACGCTATCAATTCCATAATCGATACCAAGGAAGAAAGTGACATTGACAGCCTGTTCAAACGTGGCGGCACATCCATCGGTAAGAGTGAAATCAAAGGCCTGGATGATTTTGAACTGGTCTGTTTTCTGGTGGTAAGAAAATAATGATCAGATTGTATCAGCATTTCCCGGTTTCCTGCAGGGTAGGGAAAGAAATCCAGAAGGAAGCTTTTTTGAAAAGCGGCCGAATCCGATCAACGAAGAGTAATCGGTTTGACTTGTATTTTGTGGATGCGAGATTATCCTATGTTTTCCGGAGTGTAACAGGAGACTTGCCAAAACTTTTGAAGCAGGATCAGGCCGGGGATGAAATTCATGTTCTGGAAATTACCATCCGTACCCGAGCAGATGGATGGTTCGCGCTTTGCAATTTCGCCAGATCCATTTTGGGGGCCTATGCCTATCCACTGCTGCTGATTTTGAAATATAAGGAAGAGTATTGTTTCTTTACCTCAATCGCTCATATAAACGCACGAAACGGGAACAGAAATGTTGCTGACAAGGTACAGGGATCCGGCTGGATAGATCAGGGGAATTGGAACCACTTTCAACCATCCATTGACTATTATATGTTGGACAGTCCGCTGTTCTCGCCAACGAGGAGTATTGAAAAGGAAATCGGGAAAATTCTGCTTGGGAAAACCAGCATATCGGATATCCTGGCGGGTTGGTATGATGCAATCCGGGAAGATCGGGGGAAATGGGCTTATTTCTATCACTGTTCGGATCAGTATAAGCGAATGCAGTGGGTGGAAAAAGGTATCTCCCCGGATGATGAGGACTTACCCGATGACGAAATCACGGGTATGTATGTGAGTGATTATATCAGGGAGGAGAATGACGAATATCATCGCGGTTTTTACTATGACGACTGGACGGTCATGGAGGACGATGGGTTTGATTTGTGATGTGGACCGGGACATCACTATTAGAAGAGGCAGGTGAAAATATGCTGGATTTACCAAGAAACACGGAATTCAACCGACGAATCCCAAAACAGAAGTTTTATGAGAACCTGGATATCACGCCGGCTTTGAAAAGGTGTTTTATTGATCAGATCAGGACGGTTGTTTGGCGGAACAAGATTGCACCGGATACAGTCAACCTGGCAGCGGGCCAAAAAGTATCCGAATTACAGGTCTTTTCGATTCTGCTGAATGATGGTAAACTGGATGAGGCAGTGCTGAAGCAGATTGACCGGGAAATCCCATATCATATTCTGTTTCTGCTGGAATATGATGGAAGGGTTCAGGCTTGGATCGGATATAAGGAGGAAGCAGGTTCCGGCACTGCAGCATTCAAGGTGAACCAGTATTACCATACGGATTGGATGACTCCCGAGGAACTTCCGCTGAAGCTGGAAGGCCTGGATATGGATTCAGTGTATGAGAATCTGGTAAGGCAGATCGCGGGAGAAACGCTGGAGATACAAGCAGCAACGACCCTGCAGGAAGCTTATGAAAAGAGTGTGCTGCGGGATAAGCTGGTAAAACAGATCGCGACATTGGAGAAGAAAGCATGGAATGAAAAACAGCCAAAGCGAAAATTGGAAATAGCGAAGCAGTTACAGGGCTACAAGAGGGAACTTGATGAATTGGGACAATAAATTAACGGAGGCATAATATGGATCGCTTGAAAATGCACACCCCCAATCTGGCAGATGAAAACTACAGAAAACTGGCGGAACTATTTCCGAATGCAGTAACGGAAACCATTACCGGCTATGATGAAGAAGGGAAGCCAATTGTTGAGCGTGCTATTGATAAAGATGTTCTGATGCAGGAAATCTCTACTCATGTTGTTGAAGGGCGGGAAGAACGGTATCAGTTTACATGGCCAGATAAGAAAAAAGCTATTCTGGCTGCCAATGCGCCTATTTCAGCGACATTGCGCCCGGTGAAAGAAGAAAGTGTTGGTAAAGATGGAACGCCCGGAGGATGGGATAGTCAAAATCTTTATATTGAGGGAGATAATCAGGATGTATTAAAACTGTTACAAGAAACTTATCTTGGTAAGGTTAAGTTAATATACATTGACCCTCCGTATAATACAGGGAATGATTTTGTATACGAAGATGATTTTGTGGAAAATATGGAGAACTATCTTGCAAGGAGTGGACAATTTGATGAATTTGGCAATAGACTTGAGCAGAACACAGTAAGTAATGGGCGATTCCATACGGATTGGTTAAATATGATCTATACACGCATTAAACTATCAAAAAATCTTTTAACTGAAGATGGTTTAATCTTTATATCTATAGATGATCATGAATTGTTCAATTTAAAAAAGGTATGTGATGAAATCTTCGGAGAAAATAATTGCTTGACATGCATTACACGTGCTACTGGGACACCAACTGGGGGTGGATTTGATGGGCTTGTTAATGAATTGGATTATTTACTTGTATATGCAAGAAATAAAGAAAAATGCAAGATTAATGGACTTCCTATGGATGAAGAAAGTGCAAAAATATATGACCAAAGAGATGAATACGGCAAATACCTCATCAGGCCATTGCGAAGAACCGGCGGAGAAGATAGACGTGAGGACAGGCCAACAATGTTCTTTCCAATAGTAGCTCCTGATGGTAGTGAGGTGTATCCTATTGGCCCAACCGGATATGAAAGTCGATGGATTTGTTCCTCGGATACTGTAAAAAAGATGGAAAAAGAGCATTTGATTGCGTGGAAGAAAGTCAACAAAAATGGAGTGTCAGTATGGCAAGTCTATCAAAAGTTCTATCTAGAAAACAGAACTAAAACGCCAGGGAATCTGTGGGATGATGTTGAGGGCAACAAAAAAGCTACAAGAGACATAAGAGAATTATTCAATGGAGATAAAGTGTTTGATTTTCCCAAACCCGTTGGCTTGTTAATGAAGGCAATTCTAATTGGATCAGATAAGGAATCAATTATACTTGACTTCTTCTCAGGGTCGTCAACAACGGCTCATGCAGTCATTAAGCAAAATGTTGAAGATGGAGGAAGACGTCGTTTCATAATGGTGCAAATACCTGAAATATGTACGGAATCAACAGAAGCATATAAAGCAGGATATAAAAACATCTGTGAAATTGGGAAGGAACGCATTCGTCGGACAGGGAAACAAATCAAAGATGAAGTTGGTATGATAGCCGGGGAATTGGACATAGGTTTCCGAGTGTTAAGGCTGGATTCCAGTAATATGGAGGATGTATATTACAATCCAACAGAATTAAGTAGGGATTTGCTGGGGCGAACAGTAGATAATATTAAAATTGATCGTACACCTGAGGACCTTCTTTTCCAGGTAATGCTGGATCTGGGAGTAGACCTTTCAAGCTCAATAGACGAACGAATGATTGGCGGTAAAAAGGTATTCATTGTTAAACCAGATGGTATTGATATGGAATATCTGGTTGCCTGTTTTGACTCAGATGTTACGGATGCAACTGTTACTGAAATCGCAAAGATGAAACCTTATTATGCAGTATTCCGTGATAACGGAATGACTAATGACAGTGTTGCAACGAATTTTGAACAGATCTTCAAGACATATTCTCCCCAGACGGAGAGGAAGGTGCTGTAAGATGAAGTTCAGATTTAAGATTCAACAGTATCAGACAGATGCGGTAAACAGTGTCGTACGAGTCTTTCAGGGACAACCGAAAAAAGAGGGGATACAATACCGCCGGGATATTGGTGAAGTTCCGGAGGCCATTCAGGAAGCTGAAGAACAAATAACATTCTTTTTACCGGATCAGACCAGCATTTTTGATCCGATTGATGACACGGGTTTTCTGAATGAAAAGATTCACTTGAGCGATGAAGAACTCCTGGCTAATATCAGGACAATTCAAACAGAAAACAACATTCGTTTATCTGATTCTTTGATCAAAACACATGGTCGGTGCAGCCTGGATGTCGAAATGGAAACAGGCACCGGTAAGACATATGTGTACATCAAGACAATGTTTGAATTGAATGAACGCTACGGATGGAGTAAGTTCATTGTAGTTGTGCCTTCCATTGCAATTCGTGAAGGTGTGAAAAAGTCATTTGAAATCACAACGGATCACTTCATGGAGCAGTATGGAAAGAAAGCGCGTTTCTTTATCTATTCCAGTTCCAATCTGAATCAGCTGGACGGATTTTCTTCTGACAGCGGAATTAATGTCATGATCATCAATACGCAGGCATTTGCAGCGTCTATGAATGAGGATAAAAATGTAGAAGGCAAGAAGGGCGATGCTGCAGCTCGAATCATCTTTTCGAAACGTGATGACTTTGGGAGTCGCAGGCCTATTGATGTTATTGCTGCAAATCGCCCGATCATCATTATGGATGAACCGCAGAAAATGGGCGGTGATGTGACACAAAAGACACTGACAAAGTTCAATCCTCTGTTTGTTTTGAATTATTCCGCTACGCATGCAAAACAGCATAACCTTGTTTATGTGCTGGATGCTTTGGACGCATATAACAAAAAACTGGTTAAGCGTATTGAAGTGAAGGGATTTGAAGTCAAAAACCTTCAGGGTACCCATAGTTATTTGTACCTGGAATCCTTTATCCTTTCGCCAAATCATCCACCGATGGTGCGAATGGAAATTGAAGAACAAAGAGTAAATGGCGATATAAAGAGAAAACTGTTTAAGTTAGGAATTGCCGACGATCTGTATAGAACATCCAATAGCATGGAACAGTATAAAAACGGTTTCTCAATTGCAGATATTGTTCCGGAGACTGCAACTGTTACATTCACGAATGGACTTGTGATTCATAAGGGTGATGTAATCGGAGACGTATCCGAAGCAGATATGCGCCGTGTACAGATACGCGAGACTATCATTTCGCACTTACAGAAAGAATCTATGCTGTTCAGTAAAGGTATAAAGACACTTTCTCTTTTCTTCATTGATGAAGTTGCTAAATACCGTCAATATGATGAGGACGGTCAGGAAACACTGGGTGAGTACGGTAAGGTGTTTGAAGAAGAATATCTGTCTGTGTTAGCTGAGTACCGTAATATGCTGGATCCGTTATATTTGACCTATCTGGACGGCATTACTGCCCATGATACTCACCGTGGTTATTTCAGTATTGATAAAAAAACAGGGAGAGCAGTTGACTCAACAATCAAAAGAGGCAGCGAGTTCAGTGATGATATTTCAGCATATGATTTGATTTTGAAGAACAAAGAAAGATTGCTTAGCTTTGATGAACCGACGCGTTTCATTTTCTCTCATTCTGCTCTACGAGAGGGCTGGGACAATCCAAATGTTTTCCAGATTTGCACATTGAAACATGGTGGAGTCAGTTCTACACAGAAACGACAGGAAGTTGGACGCGGCCTGAGGCTTTGTGTCAACCAGGCAGGTGACCGCATGGATCAAGAAAGCATTGGCGAAAAGGTACAGGAGATCAATACCCTCACAGTTGTTGCGAGTGAGGGGTATGCTTCGTTTGTCGCAGATTTACAGGATCAGACGAAAGCTGTGCTGTATGATCGCCCGCGTAACGCATCGATTGAATATTTCGAGGGTAAGAACGTATTTACAGAAACCGGAGAGCAAACCACGATAACCAGTCAGCAGGCAAGACAGATCTATAAATACTTATTGAAAAATGATTATATTGATGACAATGATCATGTCAGCCAGGAATATCGGGATGCTGTAGAAAACAATACACTTGCTCCCTTGGATGAATCGCTGCGTCCCATGGCTGGAACAATTCATAAGCTTGTGCAGGCCGTTTATGATGACAAAATGCTGGCTGAAATGTTTAAGGACGGGAATAAGAAAATACCTGCTCCGGAAAATCCGCTTAATGATCGCTTTTACAAAGAGGCTTTCCAGAAACTGTGGCATACAATTAATCACAAATATGCGTATACCGTTGATTTCGACTCAGAGGAGCTGATTCGGAAATCAATTGAAGCGATTGACAGTGAATTGTTTGTTTCCCGTATGCAGTATACGGTTACAACAGGCAGTCAGCGAGAGGCCATATCTTTTGCTCAGATGAGGGAGAATGATTCCTTCGGCTCTATAACAACAAGAACAAAGGCTTTGAAAAGAAATTCAAGTAACCAGATCAAATATGACCTCATAGGGAAAATTGCTACCGGTACGAAGCTGACGCGTCGGACGATTGCTGCCATTCTGCAGGGAATCAGACAGGATAAATTCGATATGTTCCAGGAAAACCCGGAAGAGTTTATTAGCAAAGTGATTCGCCATATCAACGAACAAAAAGCTACGATGATTGTTGATCATATTACATATAATACAATTGAAGGTGAATATGACAGCAGTATCTTTACAGCAGAAAAGAATGGACGTTCAATTGATCAGGCATTTAAAGCTGAGAAGGCCATACAGGACTATGTGTATACCGACGGTACTGCCGAAAAGAGCGTAGAAAGAAAATTCGCAGAAGCTTTGGATTCGGCACAGGAAGTGTATATTTATGCGAAGCTCCCGCGTGGTTTTGCGATACCGACTCCCGTAGGTCAGTATTCTCCGGACTGGGCAATTGTGTTCCATGAGGGTATGGTGAAACATATCTACTTTGTAGCGGAAACGAAGGGAACAATGAAAAGTCTGGAACTAAGGCCGATCGAAAAGGCTAAAATTGATTGTGCAAAGAAGCTATTCAACAAATTGTCCGATGGATATATTACATATGATCATGTTGATAGTTTTGAACAATTGATGAACAAGGTAATGTAAGAGGTGTAAAAGCATGTTGAAAAACCAACTTCGCGAAGCAAGAATTGCAGCCGGTAAGACACAGCAAGAAACAGCAGATTTTCTGGGCATCAATTATTCTACGTATTCAGGTTATGAAACGGGGAAACGCAAACCAAAGCCTGCACAGCTGCAACAACTTGCATAATATTTTGGTGTAACAACAGATTATTTATCCTTAGATAGTGCTTTAATTAGCACTACATCCCTTTGAATGGGATGTTATTCGCAACTATGATGAGAGCCGCGATCGCAAACCGGAGGACATCTTTTCACCGCTGGATGATAGGAAAATCGTCCGGAATGATCTGGACGTGGTGGATTATGTCGCGGCTGTGAAGGCCTTTGACAAGGTGATGACAGCGATGCAACTAGGGAAGATTCATGATTAAGGAGATTTGGTAATACATGGTCGGTAAGTATAAAGTCATCACCCTCTGCGGCAGCACCCGTTTCAAGGATGAATTTATGGAAGTGCAGAAGCGTTTGACGTTGGAAGGGAACATCGTCATCAGCGTTGGGCTGTTCGGGCATTCCGGAGACGAGGAAGTCTGGGCTCTTGGAACGAAGGAGATGCTGGACGATATGCATAAGAGGAAGATTGATATGGCTGACGAGGTGTTCATCATCAATGTGGGCGGGTATATCGGTTCCAGCACCCGGTCTGAGATTGAGTATGCACAGGCAACAGGGAAAAAAGTCAATTATCTTGAACCAAACTAATCAGGAGCGAACATGAACTACATCGGCTACAAAGTGAAACACAAGCTGTTCGGCGTCGGGGAGATTGTCTCCCAGGACGCAGAGAACAGGATTATTGTGCGCTTTTCGGCCGGAAAAAAGGAGTTCAGCGCCCCGAAGTGCTTCGAAACCTTTCTTACTTTGCAGGATGCCGGAGCTCGGGCGGGGGCAAAGGAACATATTGAAGCCCAGGTGGAGAAGGAACGAAAAGAGGCGGAGGCCAGGAAGCGGAGCGTTTGGGAGAAAACGCTGAACAATGCTGCTGAGCGGAAAGAAGCCTACCGGGTCAGCAAACAGATCAAAGTAAAATCATATGCCAGTCTCACCGAATTCTTTGACGCGCAGAAGGCTGATCTGGACGCGGAGGCCGGATATCTGCGGTCAACCGGCGGGAAACGCCACCGGATTACCGACGGCGAGCATATTTCCTTTTCCGGTGACCGGTATGTTTATGCTTTTGAATCCGACACGGAACTGAGCCTTCCGGACAATATCGGGATCACGCTGTGGAAAGGAGATCAGTCCTTTTCCGCCACGCTGGTTAACTGCGAGGATTTCAATTTGGTCATTGCCGTTTCCACTTTCCTCGGGAATCGCGTTCCGGAGATCGAATTCACCTCTGAACCATGGAAACTGCTGTATGATCTGAAAGACCGGCTGGACCGCATCCGGATCAATCCTTCCATGATCGTGAAATCCCTGATCCTGGAAGGCCGGCAGAAAGTGCTGTTCTCCGAACCGATTCGTACGGGCCAGCAAACGGCCGTCGAGATGTGCCGGTATTATCCGATCACGTTCATCTGGGGGCCTCCGGGAACCGGAAAGACGGAGACGCTGGCGACAATCGCCCTGGAACATATCGCCAAAGGCGAACGGATTCTGATGCTGTCCCACAGCAATGTTTCCGTGGATGAGGCGGCGATGCGCGTTTTGCGGAAGGATACCAATCCCAAACCGGGAAAGATTGTGCGATACGGGTATCCGAAAAAGAAGGAAGTCCTGACCCATTCATACCTGAGTTCCTATAACCTCTGCCTGATGAAGCATCCGGAATTGGTTAAGAAACGGGAAGCGTTGATTGAAGAGAAAAAACATTTGCCGAGAACATCTCCCCGGGCCGTACAGATCGGGAAGGAACTGACGAAGATTCGGGAACAGCTGAAGGAAGAGGAAAAAGCAGCCGTTAAAGCCGCCGGGTTTGCGGCCACAACGGTTTCCAAGGCGATTGCGGACAGTACCGTGCATGACAGCAACTTTGACACGGTGATCTTTGATGAAGCCAGCATGGCCCATATTCCGCAGATTATTTTCTCTGCTTCCCTGGCAAAGAAGCACTTTGTCTGTATCGGTGACTTTGCTCAGCTGCCGCCTATTGTTCAAAGCGACAAGGCAGGCAATCTGAATGCGGACATTTTCCAGTATTGCGGGATCACAGAGGCGGTGGAGCGTGGATACGGACATGAATGGCTTTGCATGCTGAATGTGCAGCATCGGATGCATCCGGATATTGCTTCCTTTGTATCGAAACGGATCTATCACAACTTGCTGGAATCCGCCCCGGGAATGGCGGCAAAGCGGGCGCCGATCGCCGCGCTGACCCCGGTGAAGGGCGAACCGCTGGTGGTCATGGACCTGAGCGGTATGATGACGGTCTGTACTAAAACAAAAGATCAGTCGCGGTTCAATGTGCTGTCGGCCCTGATGGCTATGGGCATCGCCGTCCGCGCTGCCCGGGGGCATGAAGTCGGCGTCATTACCCCGTATAATGCTCAGTCCAGGCTGTTGCACGCCATGTCCAGGGACATTGCGGAGCGGGAAGCCGGCATTCACAGGATTACCTGTGCGACGGTTCACCAGTTCCAGGGATCCGAGAAAGACATGATTGTCTATGACGCGGTGGACTGTTACCGGATGCCGTATCCGGGTATGATGATCAGCTCCGAAAACAACAATTATGCCAACCGGCTGTTTAACGTTGCCATGACGCGCGCAAAGGGGAAGATGGTTTCCCTTGTGAACGTGGATTACATGGAAACAAAGAAGCTTCCGATCACGCTGATGTTCCGGCAGCTTATGAATCTGTTTTCGGAGCAGCGCCTGCGGGGACGGCAGGTTTTGCAGGAAATGGATCAGAAAGAGATGGCCTGCACAGATAATCAGTCGCTGGACAGCCAGTATCTGAAAGAACTGAGTATGGCCCGGGAGGAAGTCCGCATTGATATCCCCGGCAGTATGCGGGCCGATGCGGTCTGGAACAGGAAGTTTGCTGGCACTTTGCAGGAATTGGTTCGCAGTGGTAAATCCGTTACGATCCGGGCGGAAAACAAGCAATTGATTCCAGCGGAGATCAGATCCATGGCCATTGAAAACGAGTATGTCGCCAATCCTATTACAATGATTGACAAGCAGATCATCTGGTTCGGAGAGCCTGCGTCCGAAGCGGGCTTTGTTGCGGAGGGAAAACAACTGGCGGTATGGTGTCGGCCGGTGATCCGGTTTGAGGGGAAACATACTGCAAAGGTGCTGTATAACCTCCTGGAAATGAGCAATACCGTTGATATGGACGACCAAATGAATGAGGAGGGGACATACGACACCTTCGCTGCCTATGTCCGCGGGGAACTGGTATGTGAAGAATGCGGTAAACCGCTGTCCATGGGGAAGGGAAAAGGCGGGAAGTTCTATCTGGTTTGCAGCGACCCGAAATGCAAAACATTTGCCTGGATCGAACCAGGAATGGTGGAGAACTATCTTTGCTTCGGCAACAGGAACGGCAGGATTTGCCCGGAGCATGGGGTGCGGCTGAAAGCCGGGCAAGGGAAGAAGAATGTATACGTTTACTGTGATTGCGGACGGGATAAGCACTATCTGCGGCTGGATGAGATATGAAAGGGGATGAGCGGTGAATAATGATAGAAGCTGAATGAAAATGGTCAGATTGTAAAATACGGGGATCTCGTGTATATTTACGGCATCGAGCCATTTGAAACAATTGCGGCTGTTCTGTCGGAAGAGTGAAAGGAGCCTGCCCATGTTTCTTTCAAAATCGATCTACGTCCAGGTGTGGAATTGTCCGAAGGGGGCCTGGATCCAGAAGTATCATCCGGAGATGGTCACGGTCAGCGCGGATCAGCAGGCCCGGTTTGACGCCGGGCACGAGGTTGGGGAGCTGGCCCAGGGGATGTTCGGGCCCTTTGTGGATGTGACCGCATACAAGGCGGACGGGTCCCTGGACAAGACGCAGATGATCCGGAACACGGCGGAGGAGATGACCAAAGGAACGCCGGTGATCTGCGAAGCGGCGTTTGCCTTTGAGGGCCTTTACTGCGCGGTGGATCTTCTGCGGAAAGACGGGGACGGCTGGGCGATCTATGAAGTGAAAAGCTCTTCGCACCTGCAGGATTACTACACGGCGGATGTTTCCTACCAGAAATACGTGCTGGAGCACTGCGGGGTGAAGGTGACCGGGGTTTATCTGGTCAACATCGACACTTCCTATGAGCTTGGAGAGGATGGCGTGGTGGATCCCGCTGGATATTTCAGGATCAACGATCTTTGGGAAGCGGCTTCACAGGCGCAGGCGGAGACAGTGCCGGACACCCTGGAGACGGCGGAACGGGTGCTTGGATGCGGGGACGAACCGGAGGTCGGTCTGGCGGAGGGCTGCATGGAATGCGTTCATTTTGCATACTGCACGCGGGAGCTGCCTTCGCCGAACGTGTTTGATCTTTACCGGCTGGCGAAAAAGAAGATGATCGAATACTACCGGAAGGGCCTGATCTCCTATGAACAGCTGGAGGAAGCCGGCGTCATTACAAATAAAACCCAGCTGCGACAGATCGATTACGCTCTGCGGGACAAAGGCATCCACACGGAGAAAGAGAAACTGAAGGAATTCCTGGACGGGCTTTCCTATCCGCTGTATTTCCTGGACTTTGAGACGATGGCGCCGGCCATACCGGTTTATCCGGGGACGCGGCCGTTCCAGCAGATTCCTTTTCAGTACTCCTTGCATTATATTGAGAAGGAAGGCGGGGAGCTGCAGCACCGAGAATTCCTGGGCGTCAGCGGGAAAGACCCCCGGCGGGACATCGCGGAGGCGCTTTGCCGGGATATTCCGGCGGACGCCTGCGTGACGGCTTTTCACAAGAGCACGGAATACGGGATATTGCGGAAACTGGGAGAGGAATTTCCGGATCTGGCGGACCACCTGAACGCCGTCGCGGATCATGTTGCGGATCTGCTGATTCCGTTCCAGAGCGGGTGGTATTATAAGAAGGAGATCGGCGGGAGCTTCTCGATCAAGAGCGTGCTGCCGGCGATCTGTCCGGACGATCCGGAGCTGGACTACCACGAGCTGGAAGGCGTACACAACGGGACGGAGGCCATGACGATCTTCCCGCAGATTCAGTACATGACGCCGGAGGAGCAGGAGCAGGTGCGGAAGAACCTGCTGGCCTACTGCCGGCTGGACACTTTGGCGATGGTGAAGGTTTGGGAAGAGCTGCGGCGGGCGGCGATGTGAAAGGGGCGTTTGAACGTGTTTCAGGAGAACCGCAAGAAAGCCAGTATCATCTACATTCTGAAGATCCTCAGGGAATACAGCTGATCAAGCAGAATCCAAACTGCGTGAATAGCCAACTCTGTCAAGGCCAGAATCATCAGCACCGGATTTTGTTCAGTCCCGTCGTTCACCAACAACAGAAAAAAACAAACCGCCCAGGCAAAGGCAAAGCACCAGAGCAGGCGGTGCGATCCCTGGAAATGCATATGCACCCGGGAAGATAATGTTTATGTTTCATTGCTATTCTTCCGTACCCTTGGCGACCGGCCGGTTTCAGCCGGCAGACGCATGGTTTAACCCTTTCAGCAGAAAAACATCAATAGGTAAAACTTCAACTTTGGAAAGCTCAGGATTGTTCGACACTGCTTCGTCATATGTAATAATGATGAGCCGGTCCAAACCAGATATGCATGCTGAGGCTTTGATCAAATTGTCAATTTCCCGACCAGATGACTGTTCGTTCAATTGCAGGCAGACCTGAATTGCCGTATGCTCAGAAGGAACATAAAAATCGATATCTAGGCCGGTTGTGGCAGATTTGATATAGTATACTTCGTTACCGTAATGCCGCTTCAGCCAAACAGCCACTGCATTTTCCAACAGAGCACTTCTTTTATCTGTAAGAAACAGATTTAACAAACCGTTGTCTTCAAAGTAGTATTTGGGTGTGGATTCGCGTTCGGAAAAAGAGGAGAAAAAGTTATAGATCTTAAAAAGCAGGAAAGAATCTGTGATGCAACTCACATAATCGATGACGGAATCTTTGCTGATTTTGATTCCAATTGCTTTCAGGCTCCCATACAGTTTTGCATATGACACATCATGCATGACGGTTTCAGCGATTTTCTTGACAATTAAGGCAACGGCATTGCTGTTTCGGATTTCATTCCGAACAACAACATCCCCCAAAAGAATCTTTTGATAAACACCGCTGAGGTAATCGCGTTTCGAAGGATATCTGAGAGATTCCGGAAAGCCGCCTTCCTCAAGGTAAGCGGCGCAACCAGCCCGAATCCTTCCATGAGCAACCGTTTCAATCAGCTCTGTTTCACCGTGAGGCGTCCCGACAGCGTTCAGATACTCTTCAAACGAATAAGGCCAGACCTGTATTTCCAGATAACGTCCTCCCAGGGTTGACTGAATTTCCCGGGAAAGCATTTTTGCGTTGCTTCCCGTGATCTGAACGGACTCATGTCGATCTGCCATTCTTCTGGCAAATTTTTCCCATCCCGGAACATTCTGAATTTCATCAAAAAAGAAATATCCCTTCTGATCGCTCATTTCGCTCTGCACGGCCAGAATATCGTTCAGATCCGCAGCAGTCATTTCTGCCAGACGTTCATCCTCAAAATTGATATAAATGATGCGCATCCAGCTGATTCCATCTGCAACAAGCCGCTTTACCAAACTATACAGCAGCGTGGATTTACCAGCACGGCGAATTCCGGTCAAAACCTGGTTAATCTCAGAAGATAAAGGAATCGCTCTTGGTATGATTTCTGTTCTCCGAATCACTTCATGCTGTTCCAGAATAATTCTTTTTATCAGATCATGTTGCACAAACTCACCTCCTCAGAAGAAGATTATACCATGGAATCTGAATTTGTCGAGTATAAAAGGATAGATTTATCAATTAATGTCGACTATACAGGGATATAAATTATGGGTAAACGGCTGCCTCCCAAATGCGGGGGCAGTCCTTTTATTTGGCTGAGTGGACAACCCCAAAAAACGGATGTCACCCTGTCACCCTGACACCCTGACGGCCTTCGAAGCCGTCCTTTATGCAACAGCGAGCCGGGAGTTCCACTCAAATCCGGTTCCTCTCAAAATGGCCCCGGAGCTTTATGAATCAACGGGTTTATGGCAAACGGTTCCCCTAAAACAAGGGGCAGATGTCCATGCCCGGGGGCCATGTCACTCTGTCACTCTGGCACTCGGACAGGGTGACAACGGGATGTCACCCTGTCACCCTGCTGTCACCCTCGTATTCGACTTTGCCACTAAATCATTTTGCACCTAAAAAACGGCTTGAAGCCAGGAATATCAAGGCTCGCGGGGCAATCCTTGCACCTCGCGCGGGCGGCGGGGATCGCCTTACGGCAGGTGCCAGAGGTAGATCCCTGCCTTCAGATCCTGCATGATGCCGAGCCGCTGCCTTACCCGCTGGGCCGTGCGGAAGCCGATTCCGTTTTCGTTCATCAACTGATGAATCCTGGCGACCGGGACGGGGCCGTCCTTCAGGAGTTCGCGCAGGAGAACGGCGGCGGTTTCGGTTTTGGTCGGCTCCGGGGCCGGAGCAGACGACGCGGTTGGGGCTGATTCTTCGAATTCTTCGTCGTCCAGATTTGCGAAGGTGAGCCTGCGGTCTTCATCCATCAGGAGACGGATCGGCGTGTAATCGCTTTCATCAAAATTGTTCTTGATGGCGCGGACCGTGCGGAAGCCGTGATCTTTCCGGTCCATTTCGACCATGAGGACGGAACGGACGGCGGAGGCGATATCAATGCTGCCGAGGCCGCGGTGGATATCCTTGCTGCTTTCATTCTTGTTCAGATGGCCGACGAGGACGATGGCCACGCCGGTGGTCTTGGCCAGATTGGCGAGCATCGTGAAGACGGTGCGCATTTTGGTGACGTTGGCGAGATGGGTTCCTTCGGGGAGGAACGCCTGCAGGGGGTCGATGATGAGGAGGCGGTAGCCGGTTTGCGCGATGGCGCTACGCAATTCATCCTCCCTGAGGGTCATATGATGCTGCAGCTCGGCACTATAGGCAAAGCGGGTTGTGTCGCCGCCGGCGCGGATGAAGCGCCTGAGGGTTGTATCGGAGATTTCATCTTCACTGGTGAGATAAAAGGTGGTGACCTGGGGGCACGACTCGGACGGGCAGAGCTTTCCCTGAAACAGGGTGGGCGGCTGGACGCCCCGGGAGACCATGGCCGCGATGGTCAGGATCATGGTGGTTTTGCCATCGCCGCCGTCGCCCTGGATGAGGGTGACTGATTCATAGGGAATCAGGGGTTTCCAGAGCCAGTTGGTTTCGCCGAGAGGGGTATCATGCCCCCATTTGATGACAGGGCCTGCGGAGACAGGCTTATTTTCCGGATTCGTCATTGCTGATTTTCCTCCTTCACAGTGGGTGATTGATGTCGGGTGCTCTCCGACAATCTTATCTTACCACCCGGTATGTCAGTTTTTTCTCACATCATCGAAAATGGTAAAAATTACCAGTCCACTACAGCGGCCGAAACAGATTCTTTACCCTCGAAATCCTTTACCCTCGAGGATCGGACAGGGCGCCGTGACACTATAGCACTATAGCACTAAAAAGTCGATTGGGATCATTTTAAAACCCGGCGGTGCACTCGATTTTTGGTGCACTAAAAAGTGGCTTGAGGCCAATGCTGACAAGGGTTTCAGGCGAAAATGGTGCACTCAATCACGGGCCGACGGGGGCACCAAAACGCCAGATGGATGGTTTGCCCTCAAATTCTTTGCCCTCAAAGCTGGGAAACTTTTAAAATCAACGTATTTCAACGATATGGAACCTTGTCCTTAACGATTCTTTGAGGGAAAAGTGCAGAATGGAGCCGTAGGTATGGACGGGAGAAAGTGAACCTAAAAGAACCGTCCCCATAGGTTCACCGTCCCCATAGGTTCAAAAAAGTTACATTCGATGTGTACGTACAACACAATTTGAATGTTTTATAAGCAAGATTTGCATAGTTCTTAGCATGATTTGCATGGAGATATAGAGATTATGCAATTACAATACAAGTAAATGGTAAAGAAACGATCCAATAAGTGCAGGAACCGAGGAGGAGGATTCTATGACGACCAGGGAGCTCCGCCGGAAGACACCGGGAACCGGCTGGTTCGCAAGAGACTGGCGGCTGTACCTGATGCTGGTGCTGCCGGTGGCCTTCTACCTGATTTTCTGCTACAAGCCCATGCTGGGCCTGATCATTGCCTTCGAGAAGTTCAACATGTTCAAGGGCATGTGGGGCAGCAAATGGATCGGGCTGGAGAACTTCAAGTTCGTGATGAACATGCCGGACTTTCCGGTGGCTCTGCGGAACACGCTTTGGCTGAACTTTCTGGGGCTGATTGCGGGTTTCCCGGTGCCGATTATCCTGGCGATTCTGCTGAACGAGCTGAGATGCGTTCCCTTCAAGAAGGTTTCCCAGACGCTGCTGTATCTGCCGCACTTTCTGAGCTGGATTATCATCGGCGGTATGGTGCTGCAGATTTTCAGCCCGAAGACGGGCATTATCAACGCGACGCTGCTGAGATGGGGATGGATTGACAAGAGCATTCCCTTCCTGACGGACGGACCGCACTGGCAGGCGACCTACACCTTCATTGGCGTATGGCAGAGCATGGGATGGGGCACCATTCTGTACCTTTCCGCCATTACGGGCATCAACATGGAGCTTTTTGAGGCGGCCAAGATTGACGGCGCCAACAAGCTGCAGCAGATCTGGCACGTGACGCTGCCCGGGATCCGGAGCACGATTGTGGTGCTGCTGATTCTGAACGTCGGGCAGATGATGAACATCAGCTTCGACCGGCCGTATGTGCTGGGCAACCCGATGGTGCAGAACTACTGCGACGTGCTCTCCACGTTCGTTTACCGCGCGGGTATTACCAACAGCCAGTTTGCGCGGGCCACGGCCATCGGCCTGTTCCAGTCCGTTGTCGGCATGATTCTGATTACCAGCGCGAACCTCGTCACCAAGAAGCTTGGTGAAGAGGGAATCTGGTAAAGGAGGTGGCGGCGCGATGACAGCGATCAGCAACAAGAGCGGCAAAGTGATTACCGAAAAGAAGAGATCGATCTGGACGCCGGGGCAGATTGTCCTGATGATCGTGATTCTGATTTTCAGCCTGATGTGCCTGCTTCCCTTTGTGAACGTGGCGGCGGTTTCCTTCAGCTCCAAGAGCGCGATTCTGCGGGGAGACGTGAGCTTCTGGCCGGTGGAATTCAACACCACGGCCTATGAGGCCATCTTTTCGGACCAGAGCATGATCCGGAGCCTGATTTACACGATTATCATTACGGTGGTTTACACCGTTTTCTCGATGATTCTGACGATCCTGATGGCGTATCCGCTGACCAAGGGCCGCCTTCGGGGACGGAAATTCTTCAACTTCCTGGCACTGTTTACGATGTATTTCAGCGGCGGCACGATTCCGATTTACCTGAACATCAAGGAGCTTGGGCTGCTGGACACCCCGTGGTCGCTGATTCTGCCCGGGATGCTGAGCACGTACAACATGATCATTCTGAAGAGCTTTTTCAGCGCGCTGCCGAAGGAGCTGGAGGAAGCGGCGATTATCGACGGGGCGAACGATTTCCAGGTGCTGCTGCGGGTTTATCTGCCGCTGAGCATGGCCTCGCTGGCGACGCTGACCCTTTTCTACGCGGTTGGCAAATGGAACAGTTTCCAGGACGCGCTGTACTACATCAGCACGAAGGCTTACCAGCCCCTGCAGCTGAAGCTTTACCACATCATTAAGGGTTCGCAGGCGGTGGACGTGGCGGCACTGGAGGGCGGCGCGTCCACGGTGGCCACGAGCGTATCCGAATCCATTGAACCGGCGACGATCATCTTCGCCACGCTGCCGATCCTGGTGGTGTATCCCTTTGTGCAGCGCTACTTCGTGGCGGGCGTTACGATTGGCGCGGTGAAGGGCTGAGCGTGAAATTTTGAGGGCAGAAGCCCTTGAAATAAAAAAAGGAGGAGAAAACCCATGAAGAAAATCCTGGCTCTGGTTCTGGCGCTGGCGCTGCTCGCCACGCTGGGCATCACCTCCGCCGTCGCGGAAGACGGCTGGATTACCCTGCGCGTTGAAACCTACGATCGCGAGATCGCGGGCCTCGACGTGACCAACTGCTGGCAGCTGAAGTACGCTCAGGAGCACTTCGGCGATCCCAACAAGATTAAGCTTGAGTTCGTATCCTATGCCCGCTGGACGGAAGGCGACCTGCTGACCACCGCGCTGGCCGGCGGCACCGCCCCCGACATCTGCGTGACCTACAACGGCGGCCTGGTGCAGCAGTGCATCGACGACGAAGGCATCTGGCAGCTGGACGACCTGCTGAACGAATACGGCAGCAACCTGAAGGCCTTCCTGGGCGACGAACTGCTGACCTACGGCCAGAGCGACCACGACGGCGACGGCACCCCCGAGCAGTGGTTCATCCCGGCCCGCCGGATTTCCCGCGCGAACGTCGGCAACTTTATCCGTGAAGACTGGCTGAAGGCCCTGAACATGGAGAAACCCACCAACATCGAAGAGTTCACCGCCTATCTGCGCGCGGCGAAGGAAGCGAAGCTGGCCGGCGACAACACCTCCCCCATTTCCTTCGGCATCTACGCTCCCGACCCCATGTACAACGTGCGCCGCTGGACCGACGCGTGGGTCGACTTCAGCAAAGTGACCAAGGAAGACTGGTTTGCCTATGCCCGCAACCCCGAAATGCTGCCCGGCGCGAAGGAAGGCTTCCGCTGGATGAACACGATGTATCATGAAGGCATCATTCCGGAAACCTTCGCTCTGACCGACAACGACCAGGCGAACGACACCGCCCTGATTATGGGCTACAACGGATTCTTCTCGCAGCAGCCCGACCAGCCCTGGCGGACGGACAAGAACTACGAGATCGAAATGGAAAAGAACGTGGAAGGCGCTCACTGGGTGACCGTGAACCCCTTCAAGAACGAGAGCCTGAACAAGACCCTGCACGACATGTACGCTCCCGCCGGCCTGAGCATCATCATCCCGCTGACCACCAACGAAGAGACCGCCGTGGCCGCGATGAAGTACCTGGACTGGATGGCCATTCCGGAGAACATGTTCGCGATGCAGAACGGTATCGAAGGCATCAACTATGAAGGCCTGACCGAAGACGGCATCCCCTACGGCGTGAAGAGCGCGGACGAAGTGCCGAACGAGAACAAAATGCACGCCGGCGACATCTGCTTCATCTCCAACGGCCTGTGCTACGGCGACGACGCGAAGAACGCGGCCGCGCTGGCGCTGCCCTTCAAGGGATATGAAGAAGACGTGAAGGCTTCCTACGCGGATTCCCTGACGGACGCCTGGACCCAGATCAGCTTCCCGGTGGCCATTCAGAGCGAAACCGACTACGGCGCGGCCGTGAAGAGCGCCCAGGGCAAGTTCCTGGCGGACGTGGTGAGCTGCGATCCGGAGAAGTTTGACGAAGTGTTTGACGCCGGCATTCAGGACATCCTGAACAGCGGCGCCGCCCAGATGATCGAAGAGTTCCGCGCGGCCTACAACGCGGGCAACTACCGCGGCGTATTCCCGGGAAATCTTTGATTGATCCAGACGGATTGACCCCATAAACCAAAGGCGGGTGCCGATTCTCCGGCACCCGCCTTATCCAAAAGACTATAACTGCTGACTGATATCCAGCTCCGGATTCCGATACTGCAAAAGGTTTTTGCGGTAGCGGCTGGGCGACATTCCGACGATCTTGGAGAAAGACCGGAGAAAGTTGGAATAATCATTGAAGCCGCACTGATAAGCGATATCGTTGAGGGAAGCGGAGCCCAGCATCTGCTGGCGGGCGAGCATGACCCGGCGATAGAGGACATAATCGTAGACACTGCGGTTGGTGAAGCGGACAAACTCATGGGAAAGCCAGGAGACGCTTACACCGAAGGAGCGGGCGAGGTTCTCGATGCGGATGGGCTGGGTATAGTGGTTATTGATATAAGTCAGTATTTCCTGCATAATCCCGCTGCTGAAGGCTTCGCCTTCCACCGGATCGGCCTTGCGCATGGTCCGGCAGAGAAGGTTGAGCAGATTGATCATGAGGGCGTAGTTCCGGAACCGGGCGAAAACATCGCTTTCGCCGGCCTGGGATTCCTGGATCTGGCGGATCCAGGAAACGAAGCGTTCCGCATCGTGATCGGAGAGCTGATAGGTGCAGACGCCCCGGGACGCATAGGAACGGAAAAACTGATTGAGATCGATCTGTTCGCAGCCGAGAACGCGCATCACTTCAGGCGAAATATTCAGGTAAGCCCGCTCATAATCGTGCATCTCGTCGGTACAGGACAGGCCGTGCATGCAGAAAGGCGGGAGAACAAAGACCTGATTCGGCTTGAGGGCGAAGAGCTGATTGTCCACGCCCATAAATTCTCCACCATGCAGGTGAATATACAATTCATAATAGTCATGACAATGATACTGGGTGACCTCCATGCGGTCACTGTACTGATAGTGAGCTTCGTAGCCCTGCTGAGACTGCTCCATGGGAGCAAAAGGGGCCAGGATCTGATCAGACTGCATTAGGATCCTCCTCAGCAAAATCCTCAAAAACGGAGAGGTAAGATTCAATATGATTCGTGTCGCGATTGTCGGAACCGGCGGAATTTCCCACGCGCATATCCAGGCATACCTGCAGTTTCCGGACCGGTGCAAAATTGTTGCGCTTGCGGATATTATCCCCGGAAAAGCGCAGCGTGTCAAGGAACAGTACGGGCTGGAGGCGGAAGTGTTCACGGATCACCGCGATCTTCTTGACATGGAGATCGACCTGGTTGACGTTTGCACACCGCCGTACGTTCACGCGGAGATTACGATTAACGCCCTGCGGAGCGGGAAGAACGTGGTTTGCGAAAAGCCGATGGCGGCCTCGCTGGAGGAATGCGACGCGATGCTGCGGGCGCGGGACGAGAGCGGAAAGAAGCTTTCCATTATCGCGCAGAACCGGTTCCGGGAGCCGATACGGAACCTGAAGGCGCTGCTGGACAGCGGGATCGCGGGGCGTGTGCGGCACGCGACGATCAACAGCTTCTGGTACCGGGCGCACTGCTACTACGACCTGTGGTGGCGGGGGACATGGGAGAAGGAAGGCGGCGGATGCACGCTGAACCACGCGGTGCACCACATCGACATGCTGGGCTGGATGATGGGGACGCCGGAAAAGGTGACGAGCGTCCTTGCCAACACGGGGCACGACAACGCGGAGGTTGAGGATCTTTCCGTTTCCGTGATGGAATACCCGGGGGCACTGGCGACGGTGACGGCTTCGGTGGTTCACCACGGGGAGGAGCAGGAGCTGATTTTCCAATGCGAAAAGGCGAAGATCGCCGCGCCCTACAGCGTTTTTGCCTCACAGCCGCAGCCCAACGGTTTCCCGCTGAAGGAGCCGGACCCGGCATTTGCGAAGCAGGCGGAGGAACTGATTGCCTCTCTGCCGCCGGTGCCCTATGAAATGCACACGGGGCAGCTGGAGAACGTGCTGACGGCTTTGGAAACGGGCGGGGACGTTGCCATCACGGGAGAGGACGGCCGGCGGACCATCGAGCTGATTACAGCGATTTACAAGGCCGGAGCGGAGCGGAAGACGGCGGAACTGCCGCTTTCAAAAGACGATCCCTTCTACACGGTGGAGGGGATCCGGGCCCACGTACCGCACTTTTACGAGAAGACCGCTTCCGTTATGGAACTGACAGGAGAGCTTACATTCGGAGCCGATTTTAAACAGGGAGGGAAAGAAAAATGAACGTGTCCGACGGAATGAACTATGCACCGAAAGGAAAACCCGCGCCGGTGGTGAAGGACCGGGAATTCGTCTTTTCCGCCGTACGGCTGGATCACGGACATATTTACGGGATGTGCAACGGGCTGACGGAGGCCGGCGGCACGCTGAAATATGTTTACGACCCGGACAAGAAGAAGGTGGCGGCTTTCCTGAAAGCTTTTCCCCAGGCCCGGGCGGCCAACAGCGAGGAGGAAGCGCTGGAGGACAGGGAGACGCAGCTGATTGCCGGGGCGGCGGTGACCAGCGAGCGCTGCGCGCTTGGGCTGCGGGCGATGGACGCGGGGAAGGACTACTTTACGGACAAGGCGCCTTTCACGACGCTGGAACAGCTGGCAGCGGCCCGGGAAGCGGTGAAACGGACCGGAAAGAAATACATGGTTTACTACGCGGAGCGGCTGCACGACGAAGGATCGATCCTGGCGGGATACATTGCGCACAGCGGGGAGATCGGAAAGGTGATTTCGGTCACCGGGTTCGGGCCGCACCGCCTTGGGGCGCCGGGACGGCCGGCATGGTTCTTTGAGCGGGAAAAATACGGCGGGATCCTTTGCGACATCGGGAGCCACCAGATTGAACAGTACCTTTTCTACGCCGGGGAAGAGGACGCTACGGTAACCTCGAGCCGGATCGGGAACTTTGCGCACCCGGAATATCCGGAACTGGAAGACTTCGGCGACTGCTGCCTGACGGGAAAGAACGGGACGGCGAACTACTTCCGGGTGGACTGGTTTACACCGGATGGGCTGCGGACCTGGGGCGACGGGCGGATGTTCATCCAGGGCACGGAGGGATTCATCGAGGTTCGGAAATACGTGAACATCGCGAGCGACAAGGACGGCGGCGGGCACGTGTTCGTCGTGAACGGGAAGGGCGAGCAATACCTGAACGCCGCGGGCGTTACGGGATATCCCTTCTTCGGGCAGCTGATTCTGGACTGCCTGAACCGGACGGAGAACGCCATGACCCAGGCGCATGCCTTTAAGGCAGCGGAGCTTTGCCTGCAGGCGCAGGCGCGGGCGACGTGGATTGCCGGCCGCTAGGGTATAGGGTTTAGGGTATAGGGGCCGCCTGCGGCGCGGCAGTGGATAGTGGATAGTGGATAGTGGATAGAGGGGTTACGGTGTTTTGATGAAGAAGGATAACACTATTATCCGGCTGGGAATTATCGGGATCGGGAACATGGGCAGCGAGCACTGCCGGATGATTTTGGACGGGCGCTGTCCGGAGGTTTCGCTTTGCGCCGCGGCGGATTTGCGCGCTTCGCGGCGGGACTGGGCACGGGAGAATCTTCCGGACGGGGTTGCGGTTTTCGGGGACGGTTTGGAGCTGATCTCCTCCGGCTGCTGCGACGCGGTGCTGATTGCCGTTCCGCATTTTTCGCACGAACCCCTGGCGGTGGCGGCCCTGGAAGCGGGGCTGGACGTGCTTTGCGAAAAGCCGGCGGCCGTGCAGGCGGACCGGGCGGAGCACATGATCCGGGTGGCCCAAAAGACGGGGAAGACGCTGACCTTCATGTTTAACCAGCGGACGAACTGCATCTACCGGGCGATGAAGGCGCTGCTGGCCGGGGGCGAGATGGGCGCCATCAAGCGGATGAACTGGATCATTACGGACTGGTACCGGACGCAGCGATACTACGACAGCGGGAGCTGGCGGGCGACCTGGAAAGGGGAAGGCGGCGGGGTGCTGCTGAACCAATGCCCGCACCAGCTGGACCTGCTGATCTGGCTTTGCGGGATGCCGAACGCAGTGACCGCGGAATGCCGGGAGGGAAAATGGCACCGGATCGAGGTCGAAGACGACGTGACGGCGGCGCTTGAATTCCCGAACGGGGCGACGGGGGTTTTCGTGGCCTCCACGGGGGACCTGCCCGGGACGAACCGGCTTGAGATCGACTGCGAACGGGGGAAGATCGTCTGCGAAGACGGGGCGGTCCGCGTTTGGCGGATGGGCGTGAACGAGCGGGAGATCTGCTTTGAGAGCGACGACCCGTGGTACCGGGAGGAGGTTGCGCCGGAGACGCTGGCAACCGACGGAGAGAACCCGCAGCACGCGGGGGTGATCAACGCCTTCGCGGCGCACCTGCTGCGCGGGGAGCCACTGATCGCCGAGGCGGAGGACGGCCTGCGGGCGCTGGAGCTTTCCAACGCGATTCACCTTTCCGGATGGACGGGGAAGCGGGTTGAGATTCCGGCGGACCGCGAAGCCTTCAACCGGGAACTGGAAAAGCGGATCGCCACCTCGCAGATTCGCGGCGGGGACGACATTACCTACGACACGGACCACAGCCGCAGCGGCAGCCGGAAAAAATGACCGGATTTTGTACCTGCTTTGTTCTTTATAACCGGATGTGATTGACAGGACGGGCTTGGTGCTATAGATTTTTACAGTATCCGTCTGAGATGATTTGGCGAAGGCGTCAAGGGGAATCAGCAAGGGGGCTCTTTCCGGATGGAAGGGCTTCCTTTTTGATATCAAAGGGATGAACGAGGAGGAACCACACATGAAAAAGGCACTGTCCATTCTGATTGCACTGACGGTTGTTCTGGGCCTGAGCGGGATTGCGGCCGCGGAAGGAACGACCTATCACATCGGCATCTGCCAGCTGGTTCAGCACGTTGCGCTGGACGCGGCAACGCAGGGATTCCAGGACGCCCTGAAGGAAAAGCTGGGCGACGCTGTGGTATTTGACCTGCAGAACGCTTCCGGCGACACGAACACCTGCAGCACGATCATGAACGGGTTTGTTTCCAACAGCGTGGACCTGATCATGGCAAACGCGACGCCGGCGCTTCAGGCGGCGGTGGCAGCGACGGGCGACATTCCGATCCTGGGCACCTCCGTTACCGACTACGCGACGGCGCTGGACATCAGCGACTGGAGCGGAGCGACGGGGATCAACGTGAGCGGCACATCGGACCTGGCGCCGCTGGACCAGCAGGCGGCGATGCTGCACGAGCTGTTCCCGGAAGCGACGAAGGTGGGGCTGCTGTACTGCTCGGCGGAACCGAACAGCAAATACCAGGTGGACGTGATCCGCGGCTACCTTGAAGGATACGGATGCGTTTGCACGGAATACACGTTTGCGGACAGCAACGACGTGGCCAGCGTTGCACAGAGCGCCTGCGACGGGAGCGAGGTCATCTACATCCCGACGGACAACACGGCGGCCTCCTGCACAGAGGCGATCCGGAACGTTGTGGAGCCCGCGAAGATTCCGGCCGTGGTCGGCGAGGAAGGCCTTTGCAAGGGATGCGGTGTGGCGACGCTTTCCATCAGCTACTACGACCTTGGATACGCGACGGGCGAAATGGCCTACGAAGTGTTGGTGAACGGCGCGGACGTGGCTTCCATGGACATCCGGTTTGCCCCGAACGTCGTGAAGGAATACAACGCGGAGCTGTGCGAAGCGCTGGGCGTGAGCATTCCGGAAGGCTATGCCGCGATTGAATAAAAAGGGGAAAGAAACGTGAATCTGGCTTCTCTGCTGAACGCGCTGCCGGGGGCGGTGGCGCAGGGACTGATCTGGGGTATTATGTCCATCGGCGTTTACATCACCTACAAGGTGCTGGACCTGGCGGACCTGACGGTGGACGGAAGCATGGCCACCGGCGGCGCCGTTTGCGTGATGCTGATGCTGAACGGATGGAACGTATGGCTGGCGCTGCTCTGCGCGATTATCGCAGGCATGCTGGCAGGCCTGCTGACCGGGGTTTTCCACACGGCGATGGGCATTCCGGCGATTTTGGCCGGCATATTGACCCAGCTTTCGCTGTATTCGCTGAACCTGGCGGTGATGGACTTCAAGGCCAACCAGGGCATCAACGTGACGAAATACCCGCTGATCGTAAGCCAGCGGAACGTTCGGACGCTGAGCATCGACAACCCGATTCTGATCACGCTGATTTTCCTGGCGGTGCTGATCGGCATCCTGTACTGGTTCTTCGGAACGGAGACGGGCTGCTCCCTGCGGGCCACGGGCGCGAACGAAGCCATGGCCCGGGCCCAGGGGATCAACACAAAGAAGACGAAGATCCTCGGGCTGATGATTTCCAACGGGATCGTGGCGCTGGCCTCGGTGCTGCTGGCGCACTATCAGGGGTTTGTGGACGTGAACATGGGCCGCGGGGCCATCGTGATCGGCCTGGCGGCGGTGATCATCAGCGAGGTGCTTTTCGGAAAACTTTTCAGGAACTTCGCGCTGAAGCTGATCGCAGTCGCGATCGGGGCGGTGATTTACTTTATCGTGATCCAGATCGTACTGTGGCTCGGGCTGAACACGAACCTGCTGAAGCTGCTTTCGGCGCTGATCGTGGCGGTGTTCCTGGCGATTCCCTACTGGAAGAGCCATGTTTCCGCGAAGCACGGGGCGAAGGGAGGGTCGACGCATGCTTGACATTTCGAACGTGACGAAGACCTTCAACGCAAAGACCGTGAACGAGCGGGTGGCGCTGAACAAGATCAGCCTGCAGCTGAAAGACGAGGACTTTGTGACGGTGATCGGCGGAAACGGGGCGGGGAAATCGACGCTGCTGAACGCCATCGCCGGGGTTTGGCCCGTGGACAGCGGAAGCATCGTCGTGGACGGAACGGATCTGAGCGGGATACCGGAATACAAAAGGGCTGCGTTGCTGGGGCGGGTTTTTCAGGACCCGATGATGGGCACGGCGGGAACCATGCAGATTGAAGAGAACCTGGCGCTGGCGGCCCGGCGGGGCAAAAAGCGGACGCTGAAGCCCGGGATCACCAAAGAAGAACGGAGCTTTTTCCGGGAACGGCTGGCCGAACTGGGGCTTGGGCTGGAAAACCGGATGACCGCGAAGGTGGGGCTGCTTTCCGGCGGACAGCGGCAGGCGCTGACGCTGCTGATGGCGACGCTGAACAAGCCGAAACTGCTGCTGCTTGACGAACACACGGCGGCGCTGGACCCGCGGACGGCGGCCAAGGTGCTGGAGCTTTCGGAGAAAATCATTCGGGAAAACCGGCTGATGACGCTGATGGTGACGCACAACATGAAGGACGCGATCCGATACGGCAACCGGCTGATCATGATGAACGAAGGACGGGTTATACTGGATATTTCCGGCGAAGAGAAAAAGCAGCTCACGATTGAGCTGCTGATGGACGCCTTTGCCAAAGCGAGCGGGGAGTCGTTTGTGAACGACCGGATGCTGCTCTCGTGAGTGGATAGTTATTAGTGGATAGTGGGTAGTGAATAGATATAGGGTTTAGGGTTTAGGGTTACGATTTCGGGTTTCGGATTCAGGTTCCGGTCTTTGGGGCCCGGATAGCCTGCCGGAGCATGATGGCTATCTCTTCCAAATCTTCAGGTTTTACCTTTGCCTCCCGACGGTCAAACGTCAGGAGGCCGTTTGTTTCATCCTCGACATCGGAGACCTCAGTGTAGACCGCGCCGCAGAGGCCCTTGAACACCAGGGGCAGGACCTGCTTTTCATAGAGATCCTTCAGATCGCGGAGGAAGGCTTCGCGGTCGGTATACTTGCGGTAGCCGAAGGTTTCCAGGGGATTGAAGGAATGGCCGGGGACTTTGAGGGACCAGCCGCCGAACTCGGAAATGAGCTGGGGCCGCTTCTGGCGGCCGACATAGAGCTTTCGGAAATAGATATGGAGGCTTTCCACGTCGCTTTCCCGCTGGCAGAACCAGCCGGAGGTGCTGTCGATAAAGCGGGTGGGGTCCAGGGCTTTGAGGCGGCGATAGGCGCTGTCGGCACAGAACTGGCCCCAGCCCTCGTTGAAAATGGTCCAGAGGCAGACGGACGGATGATTCCAAAGGAGGCGGACCGTTTCCGCCATGGCGGCGAGGAAAGCGGTGCGGGCTTCCTTATCCCGGTTGAGCTTGATATCGCCCCGGCCGAAAAGGCCGAGAACGGTGCCGATGACCGTATCGCGGAAATAGATATATTTCCCGCAGTTCACCATATCCTGGAAAACCACCATGCCGAGCCGGTCGCAGTCATAATAGAACTGCTCCGGCTCGATTTTGATATGCTTGCGGAGGGTGTTGAAGCCCAGGGCCTTCATGGCGAGGATATCCCGCTCGAAGCCTTCCGGATCCGCGGGTGTGTAGAGGCCGTCGCTCCAGTAGCCCTGGTCCAGGAGGGCGTGGAAGAAATAGGGTTCGCCGTTGAGACAGAGGCGGGGGATGCCGTTCACCTGACGGATGGAGAGGGAGCGGAGGGCGAAATAGGACTCCACGGTATCGGAACCGGCACGGACGGAGAAGCGATAGAGATACGGATCCTCCGGGCTCCAGAGACGGGGGGAGGAGACCCGGAAGCGAACGATGCCGCCGGAGAAGGGGATGACCTCGTCCTCAAAGAGGATGCTGCCGGTTTCCACTCCTTCGATACGGACTTCCACGCGGGATTCATCGGCGGTGATTTTCAGGGCGGAGATAAAACGGGCGGGGACCGGCTCGAGCCAGACGGTTTGCCAGATGCCGGAGCAGGGGGTGTACCACATGCCGCCGCGCTTGATTTTCTGCTTGCCCCAGGGATGCTTGCAGGACACGTCGTTGACGGCCTTTACGACCAGAAGGTTTTCACCGGGGAGGAGCGCATCGGTGATATCGGCGGAGAAGGGGAAATAGCTTTCCTCGTTCCGGACGACGAGGGTTCCGTTTACAAAGACCTCGGCCACGCGGGAAACCGCGCCGAAATGCAGGAGGACGCGCTTGCCGACCCAGGACTCCGGGACGGAAAAGGAGCGGGAATATTCCAGGGTTTCGCCGTAGTCCATGGCCAGATCGGTGCCGGAGAGGAGACTTTCCGGGCAGAAGGGAACGACGATTTTCAGCTTTTGGGCTTTATAGGTGAGATCCCAGGTTCCGTTGAGGCAGAGCCAGTCGGGGCGGACCATCTGGGGCCTTGGATAGCGATTCCAGGGGATATCCGGCAGGCAGATTCCCGCTTCCGTATATAACTTTTGCATCATTTATCCAAACATCCATTCCACGATTTTTGCGATATATTCATGCCAGAAGACCATATCATGGATCCCCTTGCTTTCACGGTATTCATGGGGGACGCCTTCCGCCTCGAGGAAGCGGTGGAGCCCGCGGTTGTTCTCGATGAGGAAATCCTCGGTTCCGCAGCAGAGGTAGATCTCCGGAAGCTTTGCGCCGGCGGCCTTCAGCTTACGGACCAGGACCTCGGGATTTTCATCCCTTTCCAGGAGGGTTTCCGGATCGCCGAAGACGGAGCGGTAATAGGCGTAATTGGCGACATCGTTCCCCTCGCCGGGCTTCATTTTCGCGACTTCATGGATGATATAGGCGGAGGAGAGGGCGCCGATTTTGCCGAAGCGGTCGGGATAGGCGAGGCCGGTATGCAGGGCGCCGAAACCGCCCATGGAGAGACCGGCGATGCAGGTATCCTCCGGGCCGTTGGCGAGGTGGAAGGTTTTGCGGACATAATCGACGAGCTCTTCACCCACCATGGTCTGATAGGCGGTGCCGGTGGCTTCGCCGTTGAGATAGAAGGAGTTTTCCGCCGTTGGCATAACGATGGCGAAGTTATACTTTTCGGGAAGCCCCTCGGGCACCCAGTTGCCGGCCTTGCCGGTGTAGCCATGGAGAAGGAAAAGGGTGGACATGGGCTTCGGGGCGGCGGCGGTGTTTTCCCAAGGGAGATCGGCCCGGGCGTCGTTGGGGAGCATCATTTCGAAAGAGGTGGTTCGCCGGAGGGCGTTGGAGAAGTATTCGATGAGCAATCTTGCCATGGGGAGTTCCTCCTTGTTCGTTTTGTTCCCGGGGGTTTTTGATGACTTTTAAAGGTTGATGGGATTATTATACCACAGAGCGGCGCAGAAAAACAGCCTGCGGAAAACACAAAAGCTTTCCACAGGCTTTCCTCTTTGCAGGGGTGCCGGTTTGAAAAATACTGATATACGGGTGATACCGTGTCTGTCTATATCACAGCAGATTCCGCTGAATCTTTCCGGAAATCGTCTTTGGCAGTTCCTCCCGGAAGACGATCTTCCGCGGATACTTGTAGGGCGCGGTGTGCTCCTTCACGTACTGCTGAATTTCCTTCTTCAGTTCCTCCGTGCCTTCGGTGCCCTTCACCAGCACGATGGAAGCCTTCACGATCTGCCCGCGAATCTCGTCCGGTTCGGCGCTTACGCCGCATTCGAGCACGTAGGGCAGCTCCATGATCACGCTCTCAATTTCAAACGGTCCGATCCGGTAGCCCGAGGACTTGATCACGTCGTCAATCCGGCTGACGTACCAGAAGTATCCGTCCTCATCCCGCCAGGCCGTGTCGCCGGTGTGGTACAGCCCGTCGTACCAGGCTTCCTTCGTCTTTTCCTCGTCCAGGTAGTATTCCCTGAACAGCCCGCAGGGTGCGCCCTTGTCCGTGTGAATTACGATCTCGCCCACTTCGCCGTTGGCAACGGGGTTCCCCTCCGGGTCCACGATGTCCACGTCGTACTGCGGGTTCGCCTTGCCCATGGAGCCGATCTTCGGCACGCCGCCGTAAAGGTTGCCGATTGTCAGCGTCGTCTCCGTCTGGCCGAAGCCTTCCATAATCTTCAGCCCGGTCGCCTTTTCGAACTGGCGGAAAACCTCGGGGTTCAGCGCTTCGCCGGCGGTGGTCATATGGTGAATGGAGCTCAGGTCATAGTTCGCCAGGTCCACCTTGATGAACATCCGCAGCATCGTGGGCGGCGCGCAGAACGTTGTAATATTGTATTTCTTGAACATCGGCAGAATGTCCGCCGCGTCAAACTTGTCAAAGTCGTATACGAACACCGCGCCTTCGCAAAGCCATTGGCCGTAAAGCTTTCCCCAGAGGGATTTGCCCCATCCGGTATCGGAAATGGTATAGTGGAGCCCGTCCCGCTCGCAGCAGTGCCAGTACTTCGCCGTCACGTAGTGCCCCAGGGCATAGGTGTGCTTGTGCTGCGCCATCTTCGGGTTGCCCGTCGTTCCGCTGGTAAAGAACATCAGCGCCGGCTCGTCGCCGCAGCTGGCGTCCTCCGGCCGGTGGTACCGCCGGGTGAACAGCGGGTATTCCGCGTTGAAGTCGTGCCAGCCTTCCCGGTTCCCGTTCACCATGATCAGCGTCTGAACGCTGGGGCAGTTCTTCGCAGCCCGCTCGGCAATCTCCGCCGTGTCGCCGTCCGCCGTGCAGATCAGAGCCTTGACCCCGGCGGAGTTGAACCGGTATTCAAAGTCGTGCTCCTTCAGCTGGTTTGTCGCCGGAATGGCGATGGCCCCCAGCTTGTGCAGCGCCACCATTGAGAACCAGAACTGATAATGCCGCTTCAGCACCAGCATCACCCGGTCCCCCCGCCGGATGCCCAGGGAGGTAAAGTAGTTGGCGCACTGGTTGCTGGCGTCCTTGATGTCCTTGAAGGTGAAGCGCCGCTCTTCGTGGTGCTTGTCGACGTAGAGCATCGCCAGCTTGTCCGGATAGGCCCGCGCAATCCCGTCCACGATGTCGAAGCCGAAGTTGAACGTCTCCGCGTTCGGGAAGGAGATGGCCGTCAGCCGGCCCTGCGCATCCTCTTTGGCGTCGATGAACTTCGAGGCCACCAGGTGGGCCGCTTCCTCCCTGGCAGGGGCCGGCGCGGCCGCGACTTCCTCAACAGGCTGCGGCGCTTCCCCGGGCAGCACCACCGCCACGAACACGCAGTCCTTGCCCTCCACCGCGATCATACCGTGGGGCAGGGAGGAATTGTAGTAGATGCTGTCGCCTTCGTGCAGGATTTCCGTGTGGTTGCCGACCTGCACCTTCATGCTTCCCTGCAGCACCAGGTCAAATTCCTGGCCCGTGTGGGTCGTCAGGTGGATCGGCTCGTTCTGCGCCTTCTCGGAGTATTCATAGCGCACCCAGTAGGGCTCGGCCTTCTTGTCCCGGAATTTAGGCGCCAGGTTGGAAATGGCGATGCCTTCCTCCCGCGCGGTGGATTCGCCCTTGCCCCGCCGGGTCACCGTATAGGTGGTCAGGAAGGCGTTGTGCCCTTCCAGCAGCTCCGTCAGTTCCATGTTGAAGGCCTGCGCCGCCTTGTAGATGAAGGTGAACGGCAGGTCCGTCCGGCCGGCTTCGTACAGCCGGTATTCCTCGGGCGTCACCTCGGTTTTCTCCGCCATGTCCTCCGGCGTCCAGCCGAGAATCTCCCGCATCTCCCGCAGTCGCGCAGCGATGGCGCTCAGTTGATTGAGGTCTGTCTGGGTTGTCATTGTCCGTTCTCCTCCGTCCGTTTTTCTTCGAAATAAAACGGCCCGTCTCAGCTTTGAGACGGGTCGGTTCGACTCGCGGTACCACTCAAATTGTGTGTTTCCACACCTCTTCAGGCACTGTCATGCCCTATGCATTCACGCAGCATTCACGGGAGACGCCTACTCAGAATCAGCTCCGTTCGGATCTCCGGCTCGGAAGGGATGGGATGAAGCTTCAGCCCGCCGGTTCGCACCAATCCCGGCTCTCTGCGGGGCCTCCCGCTGTTCCGTCTTCGTCATCGCCTGTTATGAAATTGAATGCATTTTACCACCTGCAAATTCAGCTTGTCAAGCTCTCCGTGAATCTTTTGTGTATTTCCGCCTCTCTGTAAAGAGGGAGACCTGTTGTTGACAAAGAACATCATGGACAGTACAATGGCGTTGACAGCAAAGGAATCCAGGCATTTTTGCAATATACAGAAAAAATGAATACGGTATGGAAAGGACCGCCTGATAAAAAAGATGAAAAACAACAAACTGAGCCTGCTGTTTCCGGACCAGGAGCGGGTTGAATACCGGATGATTTCGGAAGAAACGTGGCACGACCTGGGACTGGACGCGCTGAACGAAAAGCTGACCGCTGTTCCGCAGAAACAGATGATGATTGCGCAGGTGATGCGGAGCCTGACGGCGGATCCGGCGGTGACGGCCTTCCGGTGCGGCGTGTTTGAGGACATGCTGCGGCACCCGGAGATCCGGGTGAAGATTGCGCCGCCGGAGGGGAAATCCTTTGCACGGGAGATCGCCGTGAAATACGGGGTGACCTATGACGCTTTGGTTGGGGGATGACGTGGTTTATCATTGAGCAGTATGAAAAGAGTTCCGTGCGGGTTCATGCACGGAACTCTTTTCGCGCCGATCCGGGGATCAGTTATTGATCTCCAGTTCGAAGGAATAATCCAGACCCTCCAGGCTGGCGAGGGCTTTTTTCATATTCGGGGAAATTCGAACATACCGCAGATGCTGCAGGGCGGGGAGCATGGAGAGGTCCGTGATCTGGGTTCCCTGGATATGCAGATTTTCAATTTCCGGATGGTTTTCAATGAATGCCTGGAATTGCTTTTGATTGCAGGTTCCGAAGAAGATTCCGCAGATTTGCACGTTTTCGATATGCTGGAGCCACTTATCCGGATTGATGCCGCCCATTCCCATCCAATCGTATTTCGGACAGGCGGCGAGGAAGGAGAAGTCCTTTATATTTTTGTTATCGATATTGATGCAGAGGCCGCCGCATTCGTTGGCTGCATAAGAGAAATCACACTCCGCGAGGGCGCTGAAATCCGTGATCTTCGTGTTGTTGAAACTGAGGTTTCTGTATTTTGTTTTTCCCTTGAGCGGCGACAGATCGGTGACGGCGGTGCTGTCCAGGAGGAGCTCCTCGAGATCGAGCATTTCGTTGAGGGCAGTGATATCCTTCAGCTTTGTGCAGAACCGAAGATCCAGGGACTTCATGCCTGGCAGGGAACGGAGGGGTTCCAGATCTGTGACGGGCATGACGGCAAAGGTGAGATTCTTCATATTCGGGAGGGAATGATTCAGGAAGCTCCAGTCCGCTTCCTTCGGCATTTTGAGCCGGGTTTCCTCGCCGGTTTCGCGGTTGCGGAGGACCGGCTGGGGTCCGTTGCCGTTCCAGTTTTCCCCGAGCTCAAACTGACTGCTGTCGAAGAACTCGCCGGCGGCGATGTTCAATTCGGAGACGCCCTGCAGGGCGGAATCGGGGAGATTTTCCAGCTCTTCGAGGCTGGAAAGGGAGAAGGCGACATCATCCTGCCACCACTCGTTCCAGCCCTCGGTGCGCTCGGCAATGGATTGCAGGCTTTGCGGGAGGAAGACCAGATCGCCGTAGACGACGAGCTTCTCCAGCGGGGCGCCCTCCAGGGCGGACCAATCGGCAACGCGGGGACAGCCGCCGACGCGGAGTTCCCGGACGCCGCCTTCTTTGATCAGCGGTTTGAGGGCGGAGACGGACGTGAGATTGGTCATATTATCCAGCTGGATGGTGCGGGGGCCAGGGGCCTTGAGACCATCGAGGCTGGTGAGAGACGGGATGCGGTGGAGCTCCAGACGGTCGGTGACCTTTGGCAGCTGATCTGCGGTGACGGTGCCCTGATCCATATCGTTGAGCTGGAGTTCATGGACGACGGCATTCTGCACATAAGGCAGATAGCGCTCGATTTTGTCATTGTCCAGCTGGAGATGACTGTACTCGCGGATCTTCTTCAGGGGCGAGAGATCGGTATCGAAATCCGTTTCCAGATAGAGATCGAGGCCGCCGTTTTGATAGGCGTGGGAGAAATCGCACTTCGCGAGGGGGGAGATATCGGGAATGGCATCATAGAATTTCAGGGATTCCAGCTGCCTCAGGTTCTGGAGACCATCGATGCTGTGGATGTCGGTGAACTGGAACATGATTATTCTGAGATTTTTCATCTGCCAGAGGTCTCCGACGTCGGAGAGGGACGGGGCATCCCGGATTTCCAGCTTTTCGAGGGAAACCAGGTTTTCGATGCCGGCGAGGGAGGTGAGGGACTGGCAGTCGAGAATCAGCTCCCGAAGGCCGGTGAGCTTGCTGAAGACGGTCAGATTCTTCATGGAGCCTCTTTCGACGGGCGTGCGTTCATCGGTTTCAAATTCATGGAGCTGCATGGTTAAGTGACCGTTATTCCAGTCGTCATCAATATTATACCGGCTGCGGTCGTAGATGCGGTCGCCGGCCATATACAGCTGCGTGACCCTGGAGAGGACGCTCTCCGGCAGGGATTCGAGCTCTTCCATACTCGTGAGGGTGAACTGACTGTTGCTGACGCCCCACCAGTCTTCATCCGCAATTTCGACGGATTTGAAGGCGCCGCTGTTGACCACGGTCCGGGCCTGCTGCAGGAGGTTTTCGGAAACCGCGAGACGATTGCCTTTGAGCTGCCGGAGGGCGCTGAGATCCTTCAGATTCTCCAGGTTGACGAGTTCCACATTGATTTCGTCTTCCTTCGGGAGGGTTTCGAGGGGCGAGAGATCCGTGAGCCAGTCCATCCGCTCCAGGCGGAGAGTTCCGATGTGCATGTTTGTCAGATCCGGGACAGAGAAGGCACTCCAGAGCCAGAGCTTCGGGAGGGTTCCGCCATCGAGGGCGGACCAGTCGGTGAGGCGCGGGCAGCCGAGGACTTCCAACGTTTGCAGGGAACCGGAGGCGATGAGATCCTCCAGACCATGGAGGCTGGAGAGATAATCAATCGAGTCGAGGCGGAGGGACTTTGCCTTCACGGAGCCGAGGACGGAGAGGTCCGTCGCTTCCTTGCGGCGGATTCGCTCGAGGCAGAGCTGCGTGACTTCGGCACTTTGCATATGCGGGAGCCAGACGTCAAACTCGGACTCATCGAGATTGACGCAGTTGAACTTCCGGATGGTCTCCAGGGGCGACCAGTCATCGACCTGCACGGTGCTGCGGACGCAGAGGGTGAGGCCCTCCTGCGCGTAGGCATCGGAGAAATCACACTCCGCGAGAGGAGAGAGATCGGTGACATGGGTGTCGGTGAGATCGAGGGAACGCAGAGACGTGAGATTCTGGATGCCCTGGATGGAGGAGACAGGCGCGTTGTTAATATTGATATCCTGCACTTTTTCGAGGATAAAGAGGCGGGAGATATCCTGCAGATTCTGACAATTGCGGAGATTGATTTCTTCCAGATCCTGCAGGGAATCGATGCCTTCGAGGCTGGCGATGGGCTGGGCGATGATCTTCAGAGTTCTAAGGCCGGTGAGTTGGCCAAGCTTTGTAAGATCCTGCATGGTGCCGGGCTGCACCCGGATTTCCTCATCGGTTTCGCGGTCGCGGAGGAAATAGACCTGCTCATCGTTTTCCCAGTTATCATCGAGATCAAAGACATCCGGATCCACGACGATGTCGCCGGCAAGCTGGAGATCGGTGACCTTCTTCAGGGCGGAGAGAGGGAGGGTGTCCAGCTCTTCGAGACTCTGGAGACGGACTTCGCTGTTCCAGGTATTCCAGCCGGAATTCGGATATTCCACGGTGCAAGACTGGAACCGACCTTCCTCCACGAGGGATTCGGCCTGCTCCCTGAGCGGCGGGGAGACGACGAGTTCACCGCCGTGCAGGCGACGGAGGGGGGACAGATCTGTGACGAGATCGAGACCGAGGAGATCGAATCTGTAATACTTGGTTTCATCCAGGGTGTTGAGGCAGGAAAGATCCTCCAGCCAGTCGAGGCTGTCCAGCTTCAGATGGCGGGGCTGGATACCCTCGAGGTTGGGCATGGTGTAGGTGCCGGTGAGCTGCAGCTCGCTGACATTCATGCCCTCCAGGGCGGACCAGTCCGTGAGGCGGGGGCAGCCGAACACCTTCAGGGAGACAAAGACGGTATCCTTCTGCAGAACCTCGATGCCGTTGAGGGAGGCGAGATTCGGCAGATCGTAGAGCTGGAGATAACGGATGTTCATTTCCCGCAGACCAGAGAGATCCTTCATATCGCAGCCGGCGAGCTGCAGTTCCTGCCCGACATCCGGGAGGACGGAGAGATCGAGACCTTTGAAATCGCAAAGCTCAAGATTGTCGATTTTCGGCTGATCGAGATAAGGACGGATGGGAGCCAGGTTTCCGTCCTCGGCGCGGAGGCTGAGCCAGAGATAATGACCGACATCCGTCAAGGCGGACCAATCCCGGACGGATCCATGGACGGCGAGGTTGAGACCGACGCCGGGGGTCACATCCCGGAGGAAATCGAGATTGGCGAGGCGGACATTGTAAAGATGGACTTCGGAGAGGCGGGATTTTCCCTTCAGGAAATCCGCGCTGCGCAGCTCGGTGCCCCAGCCGCCGCTGTACTTCACGGAGCGGAGCTTTTCGCAGGAGGCGAGGACGGAAAGATCGCCGATCTGGCGGCAGTTGTCGATTTCAAAGTATTCCAGATTGGTGAGGGTGGAGACGGCGGAGATATCGCCCAGGGTATCGGAACTGTTGACGCAGACGGAAGTGACCTTTGTTTTGCCTTCGAGGAAATTCAGATTGCTGACGGGCGCACCGTCGCGGAACTCCACGCGGGTGAGTTCCGCACAGGCGGCCAGGCCGTCCAGACGGATGGGATTCAGATAGGCACAGCCGAAGAGGCCGATGCTCCGGAGCTTCTTCGGGGCGAGGGCACTGAGATCCGCTGTGGTTGTGTCACCGAAATCCAGATTGAGCGTATACAGGAAGTTGCAATCGGTGAGGGAGGCGTAGTCCAGGCCGTCCTGGATATCCTCGAGGGAGAGATCCTGGACGTAGGTGTTGGACAGCCAGCTGAGGCCGGGGATTTTGGCATTTTGAATCGAAACGGAACGGAGACGGGTTGCAGAGAGATCCGGCATGGACGGCAGATCCGCGCAGACAAGATTGAGGACCTCCAGATTCGGCATGAGGCCGAGAAAGCCGAGATCCGAATAGGTTTTGCGCTCCACTTCGGCGCCGGTTTCCTTCAGATAATAATGCACATCATTGTGCTGATAGGTGCGGACGACATAGTTGCCGCTGTCGGCGACCTGGTTCACGGAGCGGTAGGCGTCGCCGGTGCCGTAGAAATAGAAATCCTTGCCGATAATGGTGACCGCGCGGGTGGTTTGCAGATCCGGATCGGTGAGGCCGAATTCCTCGGTGATGGCCTGGGAGAGGATCGGCGTGGGGGTTGGGGTCGGCGTTGGCGTCGGTGTGGGGGTTGGGGTCGGCGTCGGCGTGGGGGTCGGCGTCGGTGTCGGCGTCGGCGTGGGGGTCGGCGTGGGCGTGGGGGTCGGCGTCGGTGTCGGCGTCGGCGTGGGGGTCGGCGTGGGCGTGGGCGTCGGTGTGGGTGTCGGCGTCGGCGTGGGGGTCGGCGTGGGCGTGGGCGTCGGCGTTGGGGTGGGCGTTGCCGTCGGGGTGGGCGTGGGCGGCGGAGCAAACCAGTCCCACTGCTGCTTACCGATCAGGAGAACCGCGGCGGCCAGCGCGACGAGGGCCGCGGTCAGAATGAGGCCGAAGTGGAGACGGCTGCTCTTCTTCTGGGCCTCGGTGAGTTTAGGCGGATTGAGACTTTCCGCGCCGGCGATCCGGTCCGCCAGTTCCCGGGTTGAATACCGCTCCGCCATGATGGCATTTTTCGCGGTGATGGACCGTTCGAGCACTTCCGGCTGCTTTGCGTTATCGAGCTTGACGGGAATGATCGGCATGCGAGCGGCGTCGGCGGTGAAGAAAACCTGCTGCTTTTCCCGATCCTTCGCGAAGTTTTCACTGAGGAAGGTGACCGTCGTACAGGCCTTTTTTGCCTGCTTTTCCGCGGCGGCGCCATCCTGGCCGCAGAGGGTGAGGCCTTTTTTCTCCAGCGCTTCCAGCACCGGGATGACCTTTTCACGATCCTTTTCCGAGAAAAGGGCCAGGACGAAGGGCTTTGCGTTTCCACTGTAAGGTTTATTCATGACGGTTGCCTCCCTGCACAGGTTGTGCGTTCTTTGGTTTTTATTGAATCAAAACGACGTCGTAGGTTGCTTCCGGATCAAGGGTGAGCGGAAGCATATCGGTGCTGACGGTGACTTCTTCCAGATTCGGCAGGCTGTGAAGGGGCGTGAGATCCTTCACGGCCGTATGCGCCAGATTCAGGGAACGGAGAGACGGCATATTCGTGAGTTCCGGAAGAGCGGCAACCGCGCTGCAGGCCAGGTTGACCTCCCGGAGGCGGGTCATGCCGGCGAGGGCGGAAAGATCGCTGAGCGGCTGTTTGATGAGCGCCAGCTTTTCCAGATACGGCATGGCGGCGATCAGATCCAGACTTGCGACCGAACCTTCCTTTACCTCCGGGCCGTTGACGGTGACCGTTCCGTCGGGGGCGATCTCCACGCCGGAGAGCCGGGCCGGGGACATGGTTCCCACAAAATAGATTTCCGTGATTTGATGCAGATCGCGGTAGGTGAGATCCTCCTCGGAGCCGAGAATCCGGCGGATGGCCCGCTCCTGCTGCTTCAGGTTATCAGTGAAATCGACGACCCGGTTCAGCTCGCCTTCGGTCTGGCGGATATTGGCCTGCGGCTCCGGCGAGACATAGGGCGTCGGCGTTTCCGTCGGCACCGGGGTGGGGGTCGGCGTCGGGGTTGGCGTCGGTGTCGGCGTGGGGGTCGGCGTCGGTGTCGGCGTGGGCGTGGGGGTCGGCGTCGGCGTTGGCGTTGGCGTGGGGGTCGGCGTCGGCGTTGGCGTCGGCGTGGGCGTCGGCGTCGGCGTAGGGGTTGGCGTGGGGCTGGGCGTTGCCGTCGGCACCGGGGTCGGGGTTTCAAACACCTTGATGATGCCGGTGGTGAGGCCCGCGACGCCGCCCAGGGCGGTGATGAGCAGAATGCTGGCGATAACGATGGCCACGGTGGCGGTCAGACTGCCCCTTCCGCCGCCGGCCGAGCTGCTTTCAAACTCTTCCTTCGAACCGAGGAACGACTCGTTGAGCAGGGGACAGCGAAGGATATTCTCCGCCCGCTGCGCCGGGGTGGGCGCGGAATCGACGACGACGGCCGTGCGGAGGCACTCCTTCCATTTTGCGGGGAGCTCGTTTTCCGGAATGTCCTCCAGCCTCAGGAGAAGGACGGGCTTTTTCTGCCTGGCCGCGGTGGTCATCTCGCTGAGACAGTTGGGCGAGGCGATGGCCGTGCGGCTCATGAAGAACAGGACCATGCGGCAGTCGCGCATATGGTTTGCGATATTCCTTGGCCAGTCGCTGCCGGCGGGGATGCCCTCGTCGTACCAAAGGCGGTATCTTTGCTCGTGGATGGGGCGGATGGTATCGATGACGGCGGCGGAATCCCGGTGGCTGTAGCTGACAAAGAGATAGGGGTTTTTGCCCTCATAGGGCTTGAAGAATTCGGTCACGGCAGATCCACCCCCTTCGGCAGAACGACAACCGCGTAAGCGCCGTTCAGGGTTGAAAGCGCATTTTTCGCTTCGCTTTCGGGCAGCCTGATTTTCTGCAGATTCGGGAAATACTGCTCCAGGAGGGAGAGATCTTCCGGCAGGTGATTCAGGGTGAGAGTCGTGATCTTCTTCAGGGTTTCCTCCGCAATGATGCCGTTGCGAACCATTTCGCGGAATTCGGCGGTGAAATCCGGATCGTTCGGGTATCTGGAGGTGATGATGCCATTCTGCACGGTCCAGCGGACGGCGGAGGTGAAATCCGGATCCTCGAAATGAATCCTATCCGGCACAGGGGTGGGCGTCGGCGTGGGGGACGGGGTCGGCGTCGGGCTGGGGGGCGGCGTGGGTGTCGGGGTCGGGGTCGGCGTCGGCGTGGGCGTGGGCGTGGGCGTTGGGGTCGGCGTCGGTGTCGGCGTGGGTGTCGGGGTCGGCGTCGGCGTGGGCGACGGGGTGGGCGAGGGACTGGGCGTGGGGGAGACGGTGGGCTCCTCCTGCTGCAGGGGCGTGACGAACCAACCGTACTGCCGGTAGCCGTAATACGCGACGCCAGCGACGATCAGGGCGGCGGCCAGGATCCACACGGCGGCCTTTTTCCGCCAGTTCTTTGGCGTGGGAGGATCGCCGATGAGCTCCTGGGAGAAGCCATCGGTGCGGATCAGCTCCGCCTCCAGATCCTCCCGGTTTCGGCCGACGCGCCCGTCGATATGGCGGGCGGCGGCGGTGAGCCCGAAGGCGAGTTCGTTATCCCCGTCGTCGGTGTCGATGCCGATGACCGGCTTGCCGTGCTGATAATAGAGAAGGGAGTTTTTCACCCGTTCGTCGTGCCGGGCGTTCTCCGTGAGATAAATGACGAGGAGGGAGGCATTGTTCATGCGCTCCTGTTGGTGATTGAGGCGGGCGAGATCGGCGGTTACGTCCGTCTGATACCAGATGCGGACGCCGCGCTGCATCAGATGCTCGAGCAAAGGGAAAACAGCTTCGCTGTCCTTTTCCGCGAAACAAAAATACAGATACGGATCAGCGCCCTCGTAGGGAGGGCATTTGCGACTGAATTTGCTCATTCGTCAGGGAACCTTTCCTGGAGGAATCATTTTGCGGTTTTGCTTCTATAAGCTTCTTTATGATAAACGATCTGTCCGCTTTTTTCAATACATTGCGGGTGTGATGCGGTTTTTCTCCAGGCTGGGTTACGATTCGCCGGACCTTTTTTTCGCTTTCCAGGCTTCCTTGTAGGCTGCCTCAAGGGTTCGCGCGGGGCGGGCGAGGTTGTTGCGGGAGAGGAAGGCGGCGATGCCGTCGCGGACCTGATTGACCTCCTTGTGGAATTCGCGGGCGGAGGTGCGCAGGGCGGCGTTGCCGGAGGCGATGAGCTGCTCGGGGCGGTCGGAGGTGACCACCCGGATGCGGGCGGTGTTCCGGCCGAAATAAGTGGTCTGCTCGATAAAGGCGTCCGCTGTCTGGGCCTCGCGGGTATAGACGACATAGATATTTTTATATTTTTCCGCCTTTCCGGGGTTGTTCGGAACGGCATAGGCATCAAAAACCAGAATAACGGCTTTGCCCGTGGCGCCGGCATAATCGCACATCAGCTCGCGCAGAGCATCGCGGGCGTCGGCGAGGCGGTCCTGGAGGAAAGGCTTCCATTCATCCCAGGCGTGGAGAACATTATAGCCGTCGATGAGGAGGATTTCGCCGTCGGAGACGGATTTTTCTTCGGGATCCTGCTGCCTTTGCGCGGCGGCGGTCGGAGGGGCCACCAGCTGGCGGGCTTTGACGGGACCGTAGGTGCGCTCGAAGATTTTTTCCAGGGCCAGATCCTCTTCGCGGGTTCCGTGGTAGGCCGCGGCGGCACCGCCGGCGGCCGGGGTCGGGACTTCCCGGCGGTCGAGATCCTTCTGAAAAGGCAGGTGCATGAAGGCGTCCGCTTCGTCCCAGGGGACGGCGGTTCCGGCGCCATGGGAACAGAAGACAGAATCCGGGGTGTTCCAGACATCGCGACGGGGGTCGTAGCCCTTTTCCCGGACGATCTTTTCCTGATCGGCGCAGGGCTCCCAATCCAGGAACGAAGCGGAGAGGCTTCCGCGGCCTTTGGTGAAGACGGCCAGCTGGCGGCCGTAATCGGCGCAGGCGGAAGCCGGCACGGCGGCGGACAGGCGGCGGAGGTTTTCACCGGCATCCTGCGGGGCGTCGAAGCGGCCGCCCATGAGGCTGAGGTCGCTCATGACCCGGCCGACGCAGTCCTCGGGGACGGTGAGATCCAGGGTCATCCAGGGTTCCAGGAGGATGCTTTTCGCTTTCATGAGGCCCTGGCGCAGGGCGCGGTAAGTGGCCTGGCGGAAGTCGCCGCCTTCGGTGTGCTTGAGATGGGCCTTGCCGGCGATGAGGGTGATATGCAGATCGGTGATGGGGGAACCGGTGAGGACGCCGACGTGGACCTTTTCACGGAGATGGGTGACGATGAGCCGCTGCCAGTTCAGGGAGAGTTCGTCGGTGGAGAGGGAGGAATCGCAGACGAGGCCGCTGCCCCGGGGGAGGGGCGAGAGGAGCAGATGAACCTCGGCATAATGGCGGAGGGGCTCATAGTGGCCGGCTCCTTCCACCGGGGCCTCGATGGTTTCGCGGTAAAGGACGGTGCTTTCCGCGAAGGAGACCTCCAGGCCGAAGCGGTCCTTCAGCTGGGCCCGGAGAACTTCGAGATACACATCGCCCATGGAGTGCACGCGGATTTCCCGGCGGGGTTCCACATATTCCACCTGAATCAGGGGTTCTTCCTCCTCGAGGGTTTCCAGGCAGTTCAGGACATAATGGAGATCGGCGCCGGGGGGCGTGACCAGGCGGCAGGCATAGCAGGGGCGGAGGGTCTGCTCCCTGCGGCCGGGATTGGAACCGAGACCGTCGCCCGGGAGGGCCTTGCTGAGCCCCACGACGCAGCAGACCTGGCCGGCGGGGACTTCCTGGACGGCAGCGTAACGGTCGCCGGAATAGAGGCGGATTTCGGCGGCTTTTTCTGCCCAGAGGGTTTCGCCCTCCGGGGTTTTGAGGGACAGGAGATCGCGGGCTTTCAGGGTTCCGCCGGTGACACGCAGGAAGGCCAGGCGTGCCCCCTGGGGATCCCGGGCGACCTTGTAGACCCGGGCACCGAAAACGGGGGAAGGGGTGGGACGGGGATCGAAGCGGGAGAGGAAATCCAGGAGGGGTTCCACGCCTTCGTTCCGCAGGGCGGAACCGGAGAACAGGGGAAACACCTTTCGGGCGGCGACCAGGGAATGAAGGAGCCGGAAGGGGACTTCGCCCTCCCGGAGATAGGCGTCGAGGCAGGTTTCATCGCAGAGGGCCAGCTTTTCCGGATCGGGGGAAGGAAATTCAACAATCTGATCGGACAGCTCGCGGCGAAGGGAGGCGGAAAGGGCCTGCGGATCGTGGGGAAGGTCGGTTTTATTCAGAAAGAAAACGACGGGGATGTTCCGCTGCTCCAGGAGGCGCCAGAGGGTTCGGGTGTGGGACTGGACACCGTCGGCGGCGCTGACGACCAGGACGGCGGCGTCGAGAACATTCAAGGCGCGCTCGGTTTCGCCGGAAAAATCGGTATGGCCGGGGGTGTCCACGAGGGTCAGATCCGTGCGGTTCCAGGTGAGGCGGGCTTCCTTGGAAAAGATGGTGATGCCCCGGTCCTTTTCCATGGGATTGGTATCCAGAAAGGCGTCGCCGTGATCCACGCGACCCTGGCGGCGCAGGGTTCCGGAAAGGAAGAGTATGGACTCGGAAAGGGTGGTTTTGCCCGCGTCCACATGGGCACAAAGCCCGACGACCGGTCCTGCTGCCATGGCTTTTTCCTCCTTTGATCACGGTGCATTTGCCTGTATCTTACCATGAATGACGGAAGAAGAACAGGGGGAGGCGCGGGCCGGTTCGCTTTCGGAGGGAAATTATGGTATAATCGGCCGGGGCCCGGGCCCCGATTAACAGTTTGAGCGAGGATCATGAGAAAGCAATGGTACCGGCTGGATAACGCTGCGCTGATTTTTCCGGCCGTGATGAGAAAAAACTGGAACAACGTGTTCCGGGTTTCCGTGACGCTGAAGGACAAAGTGGATCCGGACATTCTTAACCGGGCGGCGGAGGATCTGCTGCCCCGGTTTCCGACCATCTTTGTGCGGCTGCGGACGGGATTCTTCTGGTATTACCTGGAGACGGTGGCGGAGGCGCCTAAGGCGGAGGAAGACTATGCCTGGCCGCTGACGCCGATGACCCGGCGAAAACTGAAAAAATGCTGCATCCGCATTCTGTACTGGCAAAACCGCATCGCCGTGGAGTTCTTCCATTCCGTGACCGACGGGACGGGGGGCATGACGTTTGTGCAGAACCTGGCGGCGAGATATCTGGCGCTGAAGGAAGGCATAGAGATTCCGGCGGAGGGAAGGATTCTGGATCCGAAGGAGACGCCGAAGACGGAGGAAACGCGGGACTGCTTCCAGCTGTGCGGCGCGAAGGCGTCGGTTTCACGGGCGGAAGCGAACGCCTACCGCCTGCGGGGAAATCCGGAGGAAGATCTTTTCCGGCATATCGTGACAGGCGTCGTGCCGACCGGAATGCTGCTGGAGAAAGCCCATGAACAGGGCGTGACGGTGACGGCATACCTGGCGGCGGTGATGGCGGAAGCGGTGCTGGCCCGGCAGCGGGAAGACCGGAAACCCGGCCGCTGGCGGCATATCAAGATCACGATTCCGGTGAACCTGCGGAAGACCTTCGGGCTGGAAACCCTGCGGAATTTCACGCTGGCGGTGAACATCGGGTTTGATCCGCGGCTGGGGGAATACAGCCATGAGGAAATCTGCCGGCTGATGTACCACCAGCTGGCGGCGGAGACCATTCCCCAGCGGATGGCAGGCCGGGTATCCACCAACGTGGAACTGCAGCGGAGCCTGCCGCTCCGCCTGGTTCCCCTGCCGCTGAAAACCCTGGCCATGCGGCTGGTGTATGCCCTGAGCGGGGAGAGCAAGGGATGCCTGAACATTTCCAACATGGGCGTGGTGACCCTGCCGGAGGTGATGACGCCGTATGTGGACCGGTTCGACTTTATGATCGGCGTGCAGTATTCCTATCCGAACAACTGCTCGGTGGTCAGCTGGCAGGGAAAAACGTATATCAGCATGATCCGGAGCATCCGGGATTCGGAGCTGGAACGGCTGTTCTTCAGCCGGCTGGTGGAGCTGGGGATTCCGGTGAATATTGAAAGCAACAGGCGGTGAGAGCATCATGTATTGCGTATATTGCGGCGTGCGGCTGCAGGACGGGGCGGGGGAATGCCCCCTGTGCCATACGAAAGTTGCGGCGCCGGCCCTGCCGGAGCAGCCGGCGGAGCCTTCCTGGCCGGACCGGGTTCCCCGGAAGGAAAAACAGAGCGGGAAACGCCTGGTGCTGAGCCTGATCACGGTGATTCTGATCGCGGCGGCCCTGAGCTGCCTGATTTTCTGCCTGAAGAGCACGGGCAGGGTGGGCTGGAGCGGGATCGCGGCGCTGGGGATGGCGCTGTTCTGGGTGTGGGTGATTCTGCCCCAATGGTTTCCCCGGTGGCGGCCGATGATCTTCCTGCCCATCGACTTCCTGTGCCTTGGGGGATACCTGCTCTACATCTGCAAAGCCACCGGCGGCAACTGGTTTCTGTCCTTTGCCTTCCCGGTGACGGCGCTGGCGGCCGTGCTGACCCTGGCCGGCGTGGCCATGATGCGCTACATCGTGCAGGGGCGGCTGCGGCTGATGAGCCTGCTGCTGATCGCCATCGGCCTGAGCTTCATGCTGGTGGAATTCTTCCAGCACATCACTTTCGGGACGCCGATGTTCGTGTGGTCGCTGTACTGCATGAGCGTGTTCTGCCTGATCGGGCTGTTTCTGTTCATCGCGTCCTTTATTCCGGGCTGGCGGGCCGCCCTGCGCAGGACCTTCTTCTACTGAAAAGTTGTCGGAAGAATGGCGGACGATTTGGATCAATCTTTGCAAAGATTACAGAAATTTTACATTTTCAGGAACATCCTGCGGAAAAGCTGCGTATATACCAGTGGAGAAGGTCCGGATCATGGAATCGTCTCTCCGCGGCATGCGGCTGAACGGCCGCCGTGCGGCAGTCATGGCAAACGGCTGCGAAACAGCCGCAGGAAAGAACAGGAGGAAACGTATGCGACAGAAACTCGGAAGGCTGCTGACCTTCGGACTGATTTTGTGCCTGCTCGCGGGCCTCACCCCCGCCCTGGCGGAAAGCCTGCACACAGAGGTGGCGAACCCGGCCCTGACGACGGAGGTGCAGCTGGGCTACGACGGGCGGATCACCTACGGAAAGGCGATCCCCGTGCGGGTCACGGTGCGCGCCGCCGCGGAAGATCTGGAAGGAACGCTGGCGGTCAACACCTACGTCAGCCGGCTGAAATACGACCGGTATGAGACAGAGATCTCCGTGCCCGCCGGCGGAGAGCGCACGGTGGTGCTGCCGGTCACCGTTCAGTACCAGCAGGATGTGTTCACCGTGGAAATCCTGCAAAGCGGGGAGAAGCTGCTGGCGGTGAACGCGTCGCCGGCGGGGATCGTCAACCCCTCCGCGATGATGATCGGCGTGCTGAGCACCCGGCCGCGGAACCTGGCGAACCTGGACATCGACCAGGAGAACGACGTGCTGTCCCGCTATGAATACTGGCAGACCGTCGCCCTGACCGCGGAGACGCTGCCGGAGGAAGCGGAGCTGCTGAATGCCTTCGGCATGATCGTGCTGGACGACGTGGATCCGGCGTCCCTGACGGAAAAACAGCAACAGGCCCTGAAGGACTGGATTGCCCGGGGTCATGTGCTCCTGTGCGGCGGCGGCCGGACCGCCCCGCAGAACCTGGCCTTCCTGGGAGACCTGACGTCCCTGCGGACGGAAGACTTCACGGTCTCCGGCAGCGTGACTGCCTCCCTGGAAAGCTTCCTGGGCCAGAAAACCTCCGGCGGGCACCCGGAAACCGCCCTGGCCCGCCTCACCGGCGCCGAGCCCCTGGCCGCGGATGAAGAAGGCGCCGGCCTCCTCTGGCGGGAAACCGTCGGCGCCGGCCGGATCTACACCCTCGCCTGGGAAGCCGGCGACGCGGCCCTGAACGCCGTATCCATGATGCATCCCTTCTTCCAGCAGCTCCTGATTCTCGAAGATCCGGATCTGTACCGGAACATCCAGGCCGCGAACAGCGACGTCTCCGGCGGCCCCGTCCCGGATGACACGCTGCCCCTGAATGTGCGAAACCCCCTGCCCGCCGCGGCGGTGATCGTCGCCTCTGCCGCGCTGCTGGCCGCCGGCGCGTGGTTCCTGCTGCGCCGCTGCGGCCGGACCGGCTGGATGTGGGCCGTGCTGCCGGCCCTGGCCCTGGCGGCGGCCGCGGGCGCGGTGGGGCTGTCAGGCGCCTCCGACATGAACGAACCGGCGGCGGTGACGGCGGTGAACCTGATCCAGGACCGCGGCAGCACGGTGACCCGGTATACCGGCGTGACCGCCGCGGCGCCGCGGCCCGGCCTGACGTCCTGGAGCATGGAAGGCGAGGACCTGAGCGCCCTGCTCTATGACGGAAACGACTGGACAGGGGACGACGAAGACGACGCCCCGGGCGAGCCCGCGGCCCTTCGGGCGATTTACCGCGCGGGTGCGAAGCAGGAAGTCGCCGTGCGCACGGACACGCCCTGGGAAGACATCCGCCTCTCAGCGGCCCGCACGGAGGAAGCCGAAGGAAAAGTGGACGCCGAAATCTGGATGGAAAAAGACGGCCTCCACGGCGTCGTGCAGAACAACCTGCCCTGGTCCCTGCAGGAAGGCGCGGTGCTCTGTGCCTATGGCTTTGTGAAAATCCCGGCCCTCGCCCCCGGAGAAAGCGCGGACTTTGTCCTCCTGTCCGAAACCGCCCCGAACCCGACTGATGTGATCTTTGAAAACGGCAAAATCTACCTGAACGGCTCTGCCTCCCTCTACGGCGTGGTCTCCCAGATGCTTTACGGCCAGGCCCGTGAAAGCATCGACGGCACGGAAAACACCCTGTCCTCCATGATCACGACAGCGGCGGAAGAGCTGGCCGTCCGCAACGGCAATGCCCAGAACGCCACGCTCTTCATGTACACCGCCGCGCCGGACCTCACGCTCCCCGCGGTCCTCGCCGACGGCAAGCCCGCCGCGGCCAGCGGCGGCCTCGTTCGCATCAACGCCGAAGTCACCTACCGCACCGTCGGCAAAACCGGCGTGGTCTTCTATGCCCCGGGCATGGTCCCGGCCGCGCCCTGCGTCCTGGACGCGGAGGGCCTGCCCGCGGGCGACGCGGAGCTGGATCCCTCCCGCAGGTATTATCAATACTATGACCTGAACGACCTCCCGACCTTCCGCTTCACGCCGGATGACCTCGAAAACGTCTCCGTCGACCGTCTGGTGATCAGCATGGAGGAATGGTACCTGAACGAGCTGAAAGCCTATGTGCTGGACCCGAAGCAGAAAACCTGGACGGAATTCAAACCGAACACCGCCCTGGAAAACCCCGAAAAATACCTGGACGAAACCGGAAGCCTCTACTGCCAGTTCCGCCCCACCGCCGCGGATGACTATGTAAGCATCCCCGTCCCGACCCTGACCCTCGAAGGCAGGCTGAAAAACTAAGCGGAAGTGTACGAACCAAACAGGTTCGTGAGCTGCGAAAGCAGTAAGCAGAACGAAACGAACCAAACAGGTTCGTGAGCTGCGGAAGCAGCGAGCAGAACGAAACGAACCCAAACCAGGTTCGTAAGCTGCGGAAGCAGCGCGAGCAGATATGACAAGGAAACGAGGTCTGATCATATATGTTGATTCTTGAAAGCCTGACGAAGCGCTACGGCGGCTTCACGGCCCTGGACGGCCTGAGCCTGGAAATCGGCGACGGCTGCCTCCACGGCTTCGTCGGCCCCAACGGCGCCGGCAAAACCACCACCATGCGCATCCTGGCCACCCTCCTGAAACCCACCTCCGGCTCAGCTTCGGTGAACGGCGCCGACGTGGTGAAAAACGCGGCCGAAGCCCGCCGGAACATCGGCTACATGCCGGACTTCTTCGGCGTCTACGACAACCTGAAATGCTGGGAATACCTGGATTTCTACGGCCGCTGCTACAGCCAGAGCGCGTCGGACCGGAAAAAGATGACGGAGCGCCTGCTGGACCTGGTGCAGCTGACGGAGAAGCGCGAAGCCTATGTGGACTCCCTCTCCCGGGGCATGAAGCAGCGCCTCTGCCTGGCCCGCAGCCTCATTCACGATCCCGCCCTCCTGATCCTGGACGAGCCGGCCTCCGGCATGGACCCCCGGGCCCGGGCGGACATGAAAACCATCCTGCGCACCCTGCGGGAAATGGGCAAGACCGTGCTGATCTCCTCCCACATCCTGCCGGAACTCAGCGAGATGTGCGACAGCCTGACCATCCTGGACCACGGAAAGCTGGTCTTCTCCGGCAGCGTCGAAGCCCTCAGCGAAAAGATGAACGGCAGCGCCCCGCTGGAAATCCGCCTGCGCGAAGGCAGCGGCGAAGAAGAGCTTGAAAACGCCGTCAAAATCCTGAAGGAAAACCCCGCCGTAAAGGAAATCCTCCAGGAAGGCAGCACCCTCCTCAAAATCCGCCTGGCTGAAATTGCGGCTGCCAACACCCCGAAAGAGCCCCTGACGCCCGGCCGGCTGACATCAGAATCCCCCCAGCCCGAAAACCCGCCGGCGAAGCCCGCGTTCTCCGAGGACCAGACGGCCCACATCCTGCGGGAGCTGGTGATCCGCGGCGTCCCGGTCTGCGATTTCCACCGCGCGCCGATGAACCTCGAAAAGGTCTTCATGGAGGTGACGGAAGATGCTTAATCCGATTCTTTCCTTCTCCGCGACCCGCCGCATGCGCTCCTTCAAAACGCTGCTGGTGGTCCTCGCCTATATCCTGGTCCTGCTCGGCACGGCGCTCCTGCTCATGGGCCGCCTCTTCTCCGCCGGCGTCAGCATCGCCGCCCTCCGCTCCGGCGTCACCTGCTACCAGGTCCTGATGATCCTCCAGTTCGCCCTCATCATCCTCATCGCCCCGGCCATGACCTCCGGCGCCATCGCCGGCGAGCGGGAGCGCCAGACCCTGGAGCTGCTCCTGGTCACCAACACCCGCTCCTTCCGGATCATCTGGGGCAAGGCGATGGAATCCTTCGCCGTGCTCGCCCTGCTCATCGTCTGCGGCCTGCCGGTCATGTGCCTTCCGCTTATCGCCGGCGCGGTGACCCTGCCCCAGATCCTGGAGGGCGAACTCTTCCTGCTGGTCATCGCCTTCGCGGCGGTCTCCGTGGGCATTCTCAGCTCCACCCTGGCCCGTTCCACCGTCGGCAGCAGCGTCCTCAGCTATCTGATCCTCCTGGGCATCGGCTTCCTGACCTCGCTGCCCCTGCTCGTGGACCCCTCCGAGGAACTGACGAAACTGGTCTACGACGCGAACCGCCTGGCGCACCTTACGACGTCGGAAGCCCTCGCCATGATTTCCCCGGTGCTGTTCCTGAATCCGGGCTATGCCCTGATCTCCCTCCTCCAGGGCCAGACGGGCTTCCTCACCTCCACCCTGGAATACCGGAACTACGGCCGCATCCTCTATGAGTTCACCCTCATGAACCGGGCCGGCGGCGAAACCGTGGCCCTCATCTCCTGCGGCGTCCTCCTGGTCCTCTCCCTGCTCCTGATCACCCTGGCGGCCCTGGCCCTCCGCAGAAACGGCCTGAAACCCGCCAAAAAGACGAAGGCGAGCTGACCAAAACGATAGCTGTCCCCCAAAACATCCACTGCAGCGACGCTCATCGCCGAATCCCCCAAATACGATCTCACGGCAGCGACGCTCATCGCCGAATCCCCCAAATACGATCTCACTGCAGCGACAGCCGCACCAGGGAGGAGCGAAGCGAATCCCGTAAGGAAGGAACTGAAGCATGAACGAACTCTTGAAAGCCCTGGGGCCGGTCCGAAGCCGCCTGCGACTCCGCCGCTTCGTCTCCGGCGCGGGCTGGGGCTTTGTCGGGGGCGCCCTGGCGGCCCTGATCCTGCTGGCGGTCACGTCCTTCGTGCCGCTGGCAAACCGCTGGTGGATCGCCGGGGCCTGCATCGCCGGAGGCACACTGCTGGCCGCGGCAAGCAATGCCCTGCGCCCCGTCAGCCCCCTGGAAGCCGCCCGGGCGGCGGACGCCTGCGGACTCCGCGAGCGCGCCGTAACCGCCCTGGAACTGGCGGAAACCGCCGCCCAGCTGCAAGCCCCCCACCCGACAGCCACCGACCGGAAGGAAGCCCCCCACCCGACAGCCACCGGCCGGCCTGAAACGGCTTCCGTAGCTCCCGCGCCGCAGGCCGGCGTCAGCCGGCCGGAGGCCGACATCACCCTCCTCCAGCGCCGGGACGCCTGCGAGCGCCTGCAAGCCCTGGACGCGCGGCAGATCCGCCCCGCCTTCCCAAAGCGCCGCCTCCTGGCCGGCGCGCTCCTCCTGGTCCTTTGCGCGGCCACCCTCCTGCTTCCCGGCGGCGGCGACCGGGCCGTGGCGGCCCGCCAGGCCCTGGAAACCAAAACCGCCGCCATGGCCAAAGCCGCGGAGGAAGCCGAAAAGGCGGACGAGGCCGGCCTGACCGAAAAGGAAAAAGCCGAGCTTCGCAAGCTGACGGCGGACCTGAAGCGGGACCTCACCGCCAGCCGGGACGAGGCGGACGCGCTGGTCGCCGTGGATAAGGCAGAACAGCAGCTGCAAAAGCTCCGGCAGGAACAGGCACAGGAAAAAACCGCCGGCGACGCGATGAGCGCCATGAACGCGCTGAGCCGGGCGATGCAAAGCGCCGGCATGGACGCCGCGGCGGATGCCCTCGCCGAAGCCCTGGCCTCCGGCGATGCCGCTGCCATGAGCAAAGCCCTCAGCGACCTCAGCGCCGAGGACCTCCAAAAGCTCTCCGAAAGCCTGACAGGCGAAGCGAAGGCGCTTGCCGAAGCCATGGCCCGGACCGCACAGCAGGGCGAACTGTCCGAAGCCCGGATGCAGGCTCTGCAGCAAGCTGCGAACGCGCAGCAATCCGCAACATCCCAATCCGCCGCCCAAAGCGCCGCATCCCAAACCGCCTCCGCCCAAAGCGCCGCATCCCAATCCGCCGCCGCCCGGCAGGCCGCCGCCCTGCAGCAGGCCCTCGCCGGCATGAAGGCCAGTCTCGGCGCCGGCCAGAGCCAGCAGTCCGCTTCCCAGGCCTCCATGTCCGGAGCCGGAGCCGGATCCGGCAATAACCCCGGCCAGTCCGGCGGCGGCGCCGGCGCTGGCTCCACCAACGAGGAGCAGAAAGGCGGCTCCGGCGGCCAGAAGAGCGGCGGCTCCAAAGGCACCAACCCGGCGGAATTCAAGCAGACGGAATACGAAACCATCTACGACCCGGAAAAAGTCGACGTCGCCGCCCGCGACGTCATGACCAACCAGCAAAGCCTCGGCAAGGATTCGGTCCAGATCGAAACCGGCCCGGGCAAAGGTTCCCTGGAAGGGAACGTGCCTGTCAGCCAGGTGGTCGGCGAATACGCGGAGCAGGAAGTCAAAGCCGCCGAATCCGCGAACCTCACCCGGGAGCAGAAGCAGTGGGTGGACGAATATTTCCGGAAACTCACTGAGGAATAACCATTCCAAACGAGTGCAACCTCCACCCCCCAAAAACAACGCAGCAGTGAAGCCCTTCCCGGCCGCGATCCCCCGAAATTCCCCCGAAACAACGCAGCAGTGAAGCCCTTCCCGGCCGCGCAGCGGCCGGGAATCCCCCGAAACAACGCAGCAAAGGAGCAAAACCATGGACAATATCACCCATTTTGCGGAACAATACGAAAAAATCCGCACCGAAATCGCGAAGGAAATGATCGGACAGGAGGACGTCGTCGAGCATCTGCTCCTGGCGGTGGTTGCCGGTGGCAACGTGCTGCTGGAAGGCGTGCCCGGCCTGGGCAAGACCCACCTGGTGCGGGTGCTGTCGAAGGTGCTGGACCTGCCCTTCTCCCGCATTCAGTTCACCCCGGACCTCATGCCTGCGGATATCACCGGCACCAACATCCTCGTCCGCACGGAGGAGGGAAGCAGCTTCCGCTTCCAGAAGGGCCCCCTCTTCGCCTCCATCGTCCTGGCGGACGAAATCAACCGCGCCACCCCGAAAACCCAGGCGGCCCTCCTCGAAGCCATGCAGGAGCATTCCGTCACCGTGGCCGGGGAAACCATGCGCCTCCCGGAGCCCTACTTCGTCCTCGCGACCCAGAACCCCGTGGAGCAGGAAGGAACCTACCCCCTGCCCGAGGCCCAGCTGGACCGCTTCCTCTTCAAGGTCCTCGTGCCTTTCCCGACCCTGCAGGAGCTGGGCGGCATCATGGATCTGACCCTCGGCGCGCAGGCGCAGGCGCAGGCTCCAGTGGAGCCTGCGTTGAAGGAGCCTGCGTTGAAGGAGCCTGCGCTGAAGCGGACTGCGTTGGGAGCAGACGACCTCCTGGAAATGAGAAACGCCGCCAAACAGGTCCCCGTGGCCGACAGCGTGCGCGAAAGCGCCCTGAAACTGGTTCTGGCCACCCATCCGGAAACCCCGGACGCCCCGGAAATCGCCCGAAAATACCTGCGCTTCGGCGCCAGCCCCCGGGCGGCCCAGGCGATTCTCTCCACGGCCCGGGTCCGCGCCCTGGAGCAGGGCCGCTTCAACGTGGCCTATGACGATATCCGCTTCGTGGCCCCCGCCTGCCTGCGCCACCGGCTGGCCCTGAACTTCGCCGCCGTGACCGAGGGCAGGGAAATGGAATCCATCGTCGCGCAGCTGGTGAACGACTATGTTAAGTGACGCCTTCCTCTCCCGCCTCGACACCCTCATGCTGGCCATGAAGGGCAGGGCTTCCGGCGGCGCCGGCGGCGCCCGCCGCTCCCGCCAGACCGGTTCCTCCGCGGAGTTTTCCGATTACCGGGAATATATCCCCGGGGACGATATCCGCCGCATCGACTGGAACGCCATGGCCCGCTTCGATAAAATCTTCCTGAAGCTTTTCATGGAGGAGCAGGAATCGGCGGTCACCGTGCTCCTGGACGGCAGCGGCTCCATGGCCGAAAAATGGACCGCGGCCCGCCGGGCGGCGGAAGCCGTGGGCTATCTGGCCCTGACCGGCGGCGACCGCCTGCGGGTGATCTTCCTGCAGGGCGGGGATCCCGCCCCTTCCGCCGGCGCCGGCGCCCGCTCCGCGCCCCGCGCCCCGTCGGCCCCCGCCGGCGCCGGCCCCCGCCTGTCGCCCCTGCTCTCCGGCCGCCAGGCCTATGCCCGCCTCACGCAGTTTCTCGATACCTGCGTCCCCGCCGGCGCCGGAAGCCTGACGCAGCGGGTCCTGCAGATCGAAGGCCTCCGCAAAGGCCTCTGCTTCCTGATCACCGACGGCTATGAGGAAGGCGGTATCGGAACCGCCCTGGATAACCTCCGCTACCGGGGCCAGGAATGCGCCCTCATCCAGCCCCTGTCTCCCTTTGAACTCTCTCCGGCCCTGGACGGGGCGGTGAAGCTGACCGACGCGGAGACCGGCGCCGCCGTGAATCTCCTGGCGGACCGGGAAGCCCTGGAAAGCTACCAACGGGCGCTGGAAGCCTTCCTGCGGGACATCCGGGAAACCTGTTTCCGCCGGGAAACGCCCTGTGCTCTCCTCGACGCCGGAAAGAATTTTGAGGAAACGTTTATTCCGCTGCTGTCAGAGAGCGGAATGATATAAGGATAAGTAGCCAAGTTACAGCCGTCAAAGCTCTGAAAGGATAAGCTATGTTAACATTTGCTGCTCCGCATTTTGCGTGGGCCCTGGCGCTCCCGGCCGGGATTGTGGTGCTTTATCTGCTTCGCCGGAAATATACCCCGAAGCAGGTCCCCAGCACCTTCCTCTGGCAAACGGCCCTCCGGGACCACGCGGCGAACAGGCCGCTTCAGCGCCTGCGGAAAAACCTGCTCCTCCCGGTCCAGTTCCTGGCGATGCTGCTGCTGGCCCTGGCCCTCATGCAGCCGAATCTTTCCTCCGGCGCGGCCGGCCGCACGGTCCTGATCTTTGATCTCTCCGGCAGCATGCAGACCGAAACCGCCGGCAAAACCCGCCTCCGGGAAGCGAAGGACCGGGCGGAGGAAATGCTGAACACCCTGGCCCCGGGGGAGGAAATCACCGTTCTTTCCGCGGGTAGCGAAGTCCGCCAGATTCTCTCCGCCGCCACCGATAAGGAAGACGTGCGCCGGGCCGTCCGCGGCCTCGTCTGCGGCCGGGAAGGCGCGGATCTGGACCGGGCGGTTTCCCTGGCGGAGGCGATCCGCCGGGAGGAAACGGACCGGGGAACCCGCATCGTTGTTTTTTCTGATACCTATACGCCCCCGGCGGGCGTTTCCGCGGTGAACGTCGGCCGCGGCGAGGAAAACCGCGGCGTCTGTGTCCTCTCGGCGGAGGAAGGTTCCGCCTATGCCCGCCTGTGCAATTTCGGCGGGGACTGCGCTTTGACCGTCCTCTGCCTGGCGGACGGAGAACTCTGCGAAGCGAAGGAAGTCTCTCTCCCCGCCGGCGAAACGGCCGGCGTCTCCTTCACCCTTCCGGAAGGCGCCATGAAGGCGGAAGTCCAAATCCGGGAACAGGACGCCCTCCCGGCGGATAACCGGGCGGAAGCGCCGGTCCTCCGCGGCGCCGTCCGCACCGTGGCCCTCACGGGCGATAACCTCTTCCTGGAAAGCGCCCTGCAGGTCCGGCCGGATCTCCGTGTCATCCGCACCGATGAGGAATCCCTCCTCCAGACCCGGGCCGACCTCTATATCTACGGAACTTCGCCTCTGATCTTCTCCCGGGATCCCTCCCAAACAGCCTTCACCTGGCCGGAGGAAGACCGGCCCGCCGCCTCCGCAGACCAAACTGCCCCATCCCTCATCGTGGAGCAAACCCCGGTCACCGAGGGCGTAACCCTGCGGTCTGTAACCCTCCGCAGCTGCCGGCCCCTCTCCGGCGGAAAAGCCGCCGTCCGCGCCGGGAGCGACGTGCTCCTGGCCTATACCGACGGCGAGGCGGCCTTCGGCTTCCGCCTGCAGGATTCCAACCTCCCCCTCAAGTATGATTTTCCCGTCCTCATTCAGAATCTCCTGAACCTTCTCCTGCCGGAAACCGCCGAAGAAGTCCCGGAAACGGTGCCCCCCATGGAAGCCGCGGAAAGCGACGTGCGCGCCGTGGCCCAAAGCGCCGAGGCGGAAGCCGGCAACCTCGGAGCCGCCCGCGGCCAGGATCTCACCCCCCTCCTGATGGGTGTGTTTCTCCTGCTCCTGATGATTGAGTTTATCCTGGCAAGGGAAGTTTGGGCGAGGAATCGACGACTGCCAGTGGCAGGAGTCTCGTCGATTCCGAGGTCAACCGAAACAAGCGAGCTGCCCAGTGGGCAGTCGCGCCGATTGAGGTTGCGGATAAACAAGCGAAAGGAGGAAAGGGAATGAGCGTCGAAATTGCCCATCCTCTGCGCCTGCTGGCGATTCCGGTCTGCTGCGCCCTGGTGTTCTTCGTGGCCCGTCTCCAAAGGAGCCGCAGCCGCAAGGAACGTCTTTCCCATCTCCTGCGCCATGTAGCGGTGATCCTCTCGGCCCTGGCCTTCGCGGGCGTCAGCGTTCTCGCGGCCAGCCCGGACCGTTCGGCCTGGCTGGTGCTGGATCTCTCCGCCTCCGCCAATGAGCAGGAGGTTCTCTCTCTTGCCAATGAAGCCCTGCGGGAAGCCGGGGAGAGCCGCAAAACCGGCGTCATCGTTTTCGGCCGCCATGCCGCCGTGGAAAAATCCATCGGCCCTTCCGCCGCCCTCTCCGAAATCCATGCCGCCGTGGACCGCGGAGGCAGCGACCTGGGCGAAGCCCTGGAGCTGGCCTCGGCGCTCCTGCCGTCGGACGCCAACGGCGGCATCGCCGTCATTGCCGATCCCGCGGTCTCCGGCGTGGAGGACTTCCTGGCGTCGAACCCCTCCGTCCCGGTGAACACCCTGCAAATCGAGGGAAAATCCGGCACCGACGCCCAGGTGACGTCCCTTCAGGTCCCCGCCTCCCTGTATCAGGGCCAGAAGTATACGACCCTCGTTACCGTCCATTCGAACACCGCGTCCGAAGCCACCCTTTTGCTCTCGCAGAACCGCGAAACCCCGGAAACCCGCAAAGTGACCCTTCGCAAGGGCGAAAACACCTTCGCCTTCGAGTCCGTGGCAACCCGGGCCGGGGTCATTCCCTGCGAGGCGCAGATTCTGCTGCCCGGCGACACCGTTTCCGCCAATAACCTTTCCGGCGCTTTTGCGGTGGTGGCCGGCGAAATGAATGTGCTCCTGGCCGAGGGCAAAAGCGGCGAAGGCGCGGAACTGAAAAAAATGCTGGAAAGCGCCGGCATGATCGTCCGCGTGATCCCTGCTTCCATGCTCAGCGAACGTTCTGCCGACCTCTGGGCCTATCACGCCGTTGCCCTGGTCAACGTCGACGCCGCCTCTCTCTCCGACGGCCAGGTCAAAGCCCTGGACGAAGCCGTGCGCACCCTGGGCGTCGGCCTGGCGGTCTTCGGCGGGGATGCCTCCTATGCCCTCGGCGGCTATCGGGGCAGCGAGCTGGAAAAACTCCTCCCGGTCACCATAGATGTGAAGAACAGGCAGGACCTGCCTTCCACGGCGCTGGTCATCTGTATCGATAAATCCGGTTCCATGGCGGACGAATCCTGGGGCGTTTCCCGGCTGCAGCTGGCCCGCGAGGCGGCCTGCAGCGCCCTGGAGGTGCTGAACCCCCGGGACAGCGCCGGCGTCATCGCCTTTGACGACGCCGGAAAATGGGTCGTGCCCCTGAGTTCGGTCTCCGATCCCGCTGCCATGCAGCAGCAGATCCGCACCATCCGCCTCGGCGGCGGAACCGCCTTCTTCTCCGCCCTGAAAATGGCCCAGGAAGCCCTGCAGCGCGTGAATGCCCAGTATAAGCATGTCATTTTCCTGACCGACGGCGAGGCCGGGGATACCGGCTATGAAGACGTTGTGAAGGAAATGGCAGCCCGGGGGATCACCGTGACCACCGTGGCCGTGGGCGAAGGCGCCGATACCGCCGGCATGCGGAAACTCGCCGAGCTCGGCAACGGGCGTATGTATTACGCCGGCCCCTTCGACAGCCTCCCGAAAATCTTTACAAAGGAAACCATGAGGATCTCCGGTTCCTATGTCCAGAACCGAACCTTCACCCCCGTCGTCACCGATGAAACGATGACGGATTTCGGGGGCTTTCCAACCCTGTCCGGCTATCAGGCGGCGACGGAGAAACCCCTGGCCACCGTATCCCTCGCCTCCGACCGGGGGGATCCGGTCCTGGCCTGGTGGCAGGTCGGCGCGGGGAAAGTCGCCGCCTGGACCAGCGACGTCCGGGGCGCCTGGACCGCCTCTTTCCTGTCCTGGCCCGAAGCCCCGGCGTTCTTCGGAGGCATCGTTTCCTTCGTGCTCCGTGTGCAGCAGCCCGGCGGCAAAGCAAACCTGGAGGACGGCAAACTCAGCTTCCGGGCGGAGGCGGAGGAAGAGCTCCTCTCCCGGGCCGCGAAGGCCGAGGCGGAAATCCTCCGGCCGGACGGAACCAAAGAAACCGTCCCCCTCTCCCAGGTCTCCGCCAAAACCTTTGAGGCCGCGGCGGATACGGCCCAGGCCGGCGCTTACGGCGTCCATGTGACCCTTTGGGACCGGCTCGGCAATGAACTGCTTTCTTCCGATTCCGGCGCCGTCCTCTCCTGGAGCCGGGAATACGACCTTCGGTCCAAGCCCGAAGGCGTCCTCGCGCGGCTCAGCGAACAGACCGGAGGCAAATCCATGGAAAGCGCGGAAGGATTGCTGTCTTTCCGGGATACCAGCGCCCGCAAACGCAGGGATCTGACCTGGATCCTCGCGCTCCTCGCCGGCCTCCTCTTCCTCTTTGATGTGGCGCAGCGAAGGCTGGACCTCCTGCCGGAACCGCGGAAAAAAGAAGAACCCGCCCGCCCGGCGGAGCAGGAATCCGTTCCCGCAAAGCCGAAAAAGAAAAACACGGAAACCCCGAAGCAGGAACCTCCGAAGGAAAAAGCGGCGGATGTCCTCTGGGAAAATCTGCAGAAAAAGAAGAGACTGTAAGGAGGCGCCCCAATGAACCCTTTTCTGGAAACCGTGAAAAAAACGGAAGCCCCCTTTGGCGCCGGCTGCCTCTGGTGGCTCGGCCAGATGGGCCTCCTCGTAAAGCTGGGCGAAACCCTGCTCTGCGTGGATTATTTTGCCTCCCCCCTGCCGGAAAGGCGGCTGCCGCCCCCGCTGCCCGCGGAGGAAACGGAAGGCGTCGATGCCTTCCTCGGCACCCATAACCATCTGGACCATATCGACCATGAAGCCTGGAAGATCTGGGCCCGAACCTGTCCGCGGGCAAAGTTCGTCTTCCCCCGCCTGCATCAGCAGGAAGTCCTTGCCGACGGAATAGGGCGGGACCGCTGCCTGCTCCTGAACGACGGCGAATCCGTGAAAATCGGGGAGGTTACTGTGCATGCGATTGCTGCCTGCCATGAGTTCCTGGATCAGGATCCGGAAACCGGGCTCTATCCTGCCCTTCAGTATGTGATCGAGGGTAACGGCGTCCGGATTTATCACGCCGGCGATACGCTTCGCTATGAGGGCATGCTCCCGAAGCTTCGGGCCTTTGGCCCTTTGGACGCGATTCTTGTTCCGATCAACGGCCGGGACGGAAAGCGCTATCGCGATCACTGCATCGGAAACATGACCTTCCAGGAGGCGGCGGACCTGGCCGGAGAGCTTTCCCCCGGGCTTACGATCCCCGGCCACTGGGATATGTTCGCCGGAAATCCGGGGGATCCGGAAGCCTTCGCGGATTACGTGGACGCGAAATACGGCTCCGGAATTCCTGTGCTTATTCCCCGCCCGCTGGAGCCCATTCATGTGCAGGCAAAATCCGGTTACATCAAAAATCAAAACAGGAGGGATCTTTATGCTGAAGGACTACAGATATGACGGAAGCAGAAAATTCGAGATTTCCAAGGTTTCAACCGATGAAACATCTCTCGAGTCGGATCGTAAAAAAGCCGAAGTGAAAATGGCGGAGAACGCTGTAAAGATTGAGGAACTACAGGAGAAGCTGTATGCTGATAAAAAGGAAGGCCTGATTCTTGTGTTCCAGGCCATGGACGCTGCCGGAAAAGACGGAACCATTGCGGCCGTTCTGACCTGCCTGAATCCCCACGGCGTCTCCGAAACCGCATTCAAATCTCCCAGCTCCGTTGAACAGAGCCATGATTTCCTCTGGAGAATTGAGCAGCATACACCGAGCAAGGGCGAAATTGCGATTTTCAACCGCTCACATTACGAAGAAGTGCTGGTTCAGCGGGTCAAGAAAATGTGGAAGACCCAGGCCTATGCGGACCGGATTGACCGGGACGAGATTCTGGAAAACCGCTATGAAGATATCCGGAACTATGAAAAGTATCTGTACCATAACAGTATTCGTGTGGTGAAGCTGTTCCTGAATGTTTCCAAAAAGGAACAGGCCCGCCGGTTTCTTTCCCGGATCGAAGAACCGGAGAAAAACTGGAAGTTCTCCGCTTCCGATTTTGAAGAGCGGCAATACTGGGATGAATACCAGAAAGCTTTTGAGGCAGCCATTAACAAGACGGCAACAAAGGAATCGCCCTGGTATGTCGTTCCTGCCGACCATAAATGGTATATGCGTTATGTTGTCAGCGAAATCATTCTCCATACGCTGAAAAAGATGGATCCCAAGTATCCGGAAGTGACAAAAGAAAGACTTGAACAGTTTGCGGAATACAAAGAACAGCTGGAGAAAGAACTCGGAAAATAAAACCAACCGGGCCGGGTGACGCTGACGGCTGCTGCCCTGCCCTTATGCCGATGTCGAACAGAATTTCCACATCCCACAGGGAAACAGACAGAAGAGGGTGTTCTTTTTCATGTTTTCGTGGCATAATGATACTTGAGTCGGAAAGTGAACGCGGAAAGGAAATGCTGACGGATATGAAACTGTTTTCTGACGATATGTCATTTTACAAGGCAAATTTTCATTGCCATACGACGGAATCCGATGGGCACGTTACGCCGCAGGCGTGCGTGGATTTTTACGCGGACGCCGGATACGACATTCTGTCGATTACGGATCACCGGTCAGTGACGAAGGTTGTCAGCGACCGGCTGCTCCTGATCCCCGGAATTGAAATTGACTACATTCTTCCGGGACAGTGGGTACATATTCTCGGGCTGAACATGGATGCATCCATCGGGGAAAAATGGAACCGTACCGGCACCCCGCAGGAGGGAATTGATCTGATCCGGTCTCTGGGCGGGATTGCGGTGCTGGCACATCCGGCGTGGTCGCTGAATACCCCGGCGTTCATGCGGTCGCTGACAGGCCTGAGCGGTGTGGAGATCTGGAATTCCGTTTCCACGCTGCCGATGAACGGGGACAGGGCAGAGTCGACCTCCCTGATGGATGTGACCTGGGCCTCCGGCGGAGAACTGCTACCGGTGTTTGCCAATGACGACTCTCACGGATATACCTTTGAAGCAGGAGTGGCCGCCACCATGGTGCAGGCGGAGGAGAAAAGCATTCCCGCGGTGATGAGTGCGCTGCGGGCCGGTCGGTTCTATGCGACCACGGGTCCGGAGATCCGACAGATTGAGAACCGAAACAATCAGGAGATCGTTGTACAGTGCAGTCCGGCGGAAAACGTTGTGTTCTACTCAGACTGCCCCTGGGCAGAGAGACGGTGCGTGATCCGGCGGGGGATCACCGAGTGCAGCTATTCTGTGGGGAAGAACGACCACTTTGTGCGGGTGGAAGTGACGGATGAAAACGGACGAAAAGCCTGGTCCGCACCGATCAGGGTCAGAGAGTAAATCCGGGGAGGCGTACAGCCGGGCTGAACGGAAAAACGGGGCTGCATTGCTTTTCAGGGATTTGCATGCTTATCCATCCAGATGTCCCAAATGTTCTGTACCCCGGCGGCATTTACATAAACCAGGGCATAATAGGGTTTGGCATCGGGAACAACAACGGTGGCCCGGCACAGGATGCAATAGGTGCCATCTTTCTCGCCAAGATATCCGAGCGGTTCGTAGTGAACGCCGAGAAGGTTTTTCATTGCCTCATTAAATACATCCGTGACCTTCTCTGTCATCTCAATAGTTTCAGGAAGGATCCAGGCGGAATCGTCCGGGGCCTCTGCGGAAGCACAAGCGACGGACATTCCCGCCAGGACGACCAGAGCCAGGAACAGCGCAATCCATTTTTTCATTGGTTTATGTCACCCTTTCCTTATATTGTGGTTACCTCGTGCGGTATGCGTATCGTATCACCGGATCGGCATGAAAGTCAAGATGGTGGCATTCTTTACCAGGGTGTTCGTATTCAGCATCCCGCTTCAGGCTTTCCCAGCTTGTGCAGTAGATATCATGCCCCACACCCAGGTCTTCCTGGATAAAAGTGGTTATTGTGCAGAAAACGCGCCCTGCGAAGTATCGCAGGGCGCGGAATTGAAAACATCAGAGGTTTACGAAGCTTACCAATTCTTCGTGCGGGACTTTGGCCTTTTCCGTCTGAAGCTCGTGGAGCATCATGGCCAGCTGGCCGTCGGGACCCTGGACCTGCTGGCAGCGGGCGGTGAGGGTGAAATAGGTTTTATTGTCCGGCGTGCGGTCACCCTTGCAAACCCAGCCGCAGGGCGCGATATCGTTGGAGCAGCAGGTCATGGCGTTGCGGGCGAAGTAGTAATACCCCTTCGGGAAGTTTCCCCGCTTCCAGGCCTGACCCACGAGGCGGACGCGCTTATCGTGGTAGCGCTCGGGATGATCCATGCTATCGACATAGAAGATACCGAACTGCTCATCGGAGATGACGATCGGATCGGCCTTCATATCATAAGGCAGATCTTCGTCGGTGATGCCGTCATCGACGGTGCCGTCCAGATTCTCGAAGAAAATGGTGGCGTTGGCGTTCATGGCGCGCAGCTGCTTCCGCCAGGAAGCCTTGTTGAACTCCGGCTTGCAGCGGTTGATGGTGATCATATCCGCAAACTTCATCGGATCGGTGAGGAGTTTGCGCATATTGGTCATGTAGTTGTCAAAGGTGCCGCCGTCGGCGGTGGTGACCATCTGGGCCCAGTCCCAGAGGCGGGGGAGCCGGAGGGTATCCAGCTTGTCGACGCCCCACATGGAATTGTATTCCAGGATGACACAGGTGGGCTTATGCTCATTTTCCAGCTCCTGGAGACGTTCGGAGTTGAGCTCCTCTTCCTCCTCGAGCATGACGAGGACACCCTTGTTCTTTTTCAGGGATTCCCCGTCCCATTCCTTTTCACCATCTTCACAGCAGACGATGAGAACCTTTCCGCCGCCTGTGAAGCGTTCATTGCCCAAAATCGTGAGACCGAGGGTGGTTTTACCGCTTTCAAGGAAGCCGGTGAGGAGATAAACCGGTACAAATCTGCGAATCATAGATGAAACAGCTCCGTCAATGCTTTTTCGTTCAGATCGGCCCCGATGACGCAGAGGCGGCCGGTGTAATCGGCGCTGCCGTCGCGGAGGTCGATCTCGCCGGGAACATAGTCGAACTGGAACCATTCGCCGGCCGCGTTCTGCAGGATGCCCTTGGCGCGGAGGATTCGTCCGTACTCTTCCTCATCGGAGAGCTTCGAGAGAATATCACGGATTTCGTCCTTCTCATAGCGCTGGGCCGTTTCGAGGCCGATGTTGCCGAAGACTTCGTCGGCGTCATGCTCACCTTCGCCATGGTGGTGATGGTGATGATGCTCATGCTCATGTTCGTGGTCGTTGTCATCGTCGTCATGCTCGTGATGGTGGTGATGCTCATGTACGTGGTCATCGTCATCGTGATCATGGTGGTGATGATGTTCGTGTTCGTCTTCCTCATCGTCATCATCATCTTCAAGGGGCGCGAACCAGATCGGCTTGCCGTTTTCGATGACTTCGAGAATGAAATCGGGCTCCATATCGTCCCAGGGGGTGGTGATGATTCGGGCGTCCGGATGGGCTTCGGCGATCAGCTGGCGGCTCTTTTCAACGCGGTCGGGAGAGAGGAGCTGGGTACGGCTGAAGATGACGGTGGAGGCGCTCTTTACCTGATCGAGGAAGAATTCGCCGAAATTCTTCATATACATACGACACTTTCCAGCGTCCACGACGGTGGCGCTGCCGCCGACCTCGATTTCGGGATGGCGGGTTTTCGCCTTTTCCACAGCGGAGAGAATCTCGCTGAGCTTGCCGACGCCTGTGGGCTCCACAAGGATACGATCCGGATGGTAGGTGTCGATCAGCTGGTCCACGGCGGCCTGGAAATCGCCGGCGAGGGTGCAGCAGATGCAGCCGGCGTTCAGCTCGGTGACGGTGATACCGGCATCCTTCATGAAGCCGCCGTCGATGCCGATTTCGCCGTATTCGTTCTCCAGCAGGACCACCTTTTCATTGCGGAGGCTGCCGGTGAGGAGCTTTTTGATGAGGGTTGTTTTTCCGGCTCCGAGGAAACCGGAGATGACGTTGATTTTTACCATAGCTATGTTCCGCCTTTCCAAGGATTTAGTAAGATTTGCATCCGCCCTGCGGGCGGCAGGGGGAGACTTCTCTCTTCTGCCGACTGACTGTCGGCCTTCCTTATATAACGCTAACTATTGAAACTGTCAAGGAGTTTAAGAAAAAACTGCGAGATGAATCTCACAGTAAGAAAAAGCCTGTTACAGGATTTTCGGGGGCGAACAGGAGAATCAGGCCGGATGTTTTGGGGCGAATATCAATCCTCATCCTCCTCGAGGAAGACGTTGCGGGCGTTGCGGTTGGTTTCCAGAACGTAGCGGACGATGAAGAGCTTGGCATTCTCGATATGCTCGAGCATCAGGCGGGAAGCCTGGGTCCATTCGCCGCGGATGCAGCAGGCAGCGATTTCATAATGCTCATCCTGGGCCAGCTCGTCCCGGGGACGGTTCTCCGTCAGGACCCGGTAACGGTACACCTGGTCGGCGATCATGGCATAGACCGAACGGAAATAGCGGTTATTGGAGACGGTGATGAACATCTGGTGAAACTCATCGTCCACGCGGTAGAGCTCCTCGGTCGGGAGATCCTTCTTGCGAAATTGCATGGTATAGCGGGCGTAGATCTCGTCGGAAATGCGGTTGCCGTATTTCAGGACAGCGGCGGGTTCCAGGAGACAGCGAACCTCGAAGAGTTCCTTGATGCTGTTCATGGACACCCGGTTTACCTGGATGCCTTTTTTGGGTTTGATGGATACAAGATGCTCCTGCTCGAGGCGGGAGACGGCGTCGCGCACGGGTGTGCGGGAGGCGTTCAGCATGTCGCAGAGCATATCCTCCGTCAGCATGGTGCCGGGAAGAATTTCACAGGAGACGATTTTATGTTTCAGGGTTTCATAGGCTACCTGCTTCAGGCTTTTGGACAGGTTCTGATCATTTTCAGACATCGGAGATTTCCTTTCTTCATCATCAACGGGATTCTCAAAAAGGGTTCCGCAGAAGTGATCCAACAAAGGGATTCGAGTGCATTATATTGATGTATACAACAAAAGTCAACATGGAATGTAAAAAAACGCCTGAAGATGACCAAATAAGACAAAATTGTTAAATTTACACCGATTTGAAGATAATAATTGACAGCCTGCGGCAATCTGTTGTATACTTCAGAACGAAAAGAGCCACTCAGGCGACCAAAAAACAGGAGGTACGTACAAATGGCACAACTGAATTACCAAGTTCTGAGGGAATCCGGATACAACGGATACGTGCTTGAAAACGCTCCGGAAAAAGTGATGCAGTTCGGGGAAGGAAACTTCCTTCGGGCATTTGTTGACGACTTCATTGATATCGCGAACGAGAAAGCGGACTACAACGGAAAAGTTGTGCTGGTGCAGCCGATCGCCCAGGGACTGACGGAACTGATTAATCAGCAGGAAGGCCTTTACACCCTCTACCTTCGCGGCAGCGAGAACGGGGAGAAGGTGGACGAGAAGCGAGTGATCAGCTGCGTGAGCCGGTGCGTAAACCCCTACGGTGAGTGGGACAAGGTGCTGGAGCTGGCGAAGAGCGACGACCTTGAGATCATCGTTTCCAACACGACGGAAGCGGGCATTGTTCACGACACGGAAAGCACTTTCGACCAGAATCCGCCGACCAGCTTCCCGGCAAAGCTGACACGGGTGCTTTATGAACGGTGGAAAGCCGGGAAGAAGGGCCTTGTGATCCTGAGCTGCGAGCTGATTGACAACAACGGTAAGGAACTTCAGAAATGCGTGAACCAGTACATTGACGACTGGAAACTGGAAGACGAATTCCGGGCGTGGGTGAACGACGAAAACATCTTCTGCAGCACGCTGGTGGACCGGATTGTTCCCGGACGGATCCGGGACGCGGAAGAAGTGAAGCGCCTGGCGGAGGCGAACGGATACGACGATCCGCTGACGGACATCGGCGAGGTGTTCGGGATCTGGGTGATCGAAGGACCCGACGGACTGGAAGACCGGCTTCCCTTCAAGAAGGCGGGCGTGCCGGTGATTGTGGTGCCGGACGTGACGCCCTACAAGAAGCGGAAGGTTCGCATTCTGAACGGTGCGCACACGGGATTCGTGCTTGGGGCCTATCTGGCGGGATTCGACATCGTTCGGGACTGCATGCACGACGCAATCGTGCTGGGCTACATGAACAAGATGCTGAACGAAGAAGTGATTCCCACGCTGCCGCTGGACAAGAAGGATTTGGAAGACTTCGCCAGGGCGGTTCAGGATCGGTTCAACAATCCCTTTGTGAATCACGAGCTGATGAGCATCAGCCTGAACAGCACGAGCAAATGGCGGGCGCGGAACATGCCCACATTCCTCGACTATGTTGCGGCGACGGGCAAGCTTCCGAAGGTGCTGACGGCCAGCTTCGCGGCCTACATCGCGTTCTACAGCAATGACATTCAGGAACTGACGGACAAGGGCCTGGTCTGCCGGCGGCCGAAGGGCAACAACTATACAGTCAGTGACGACCGGTGGGTGCTTGAATTCTACTGGAACCACAGGAATGACAGCCCGGAAGAGCTGGTTCACGCGGTCATGACCAACACCGACATGTGGGGACAGGATCTGACGGAGGTTCCAGGATTTGAGAAGGAAGTCGTTCGGATTCTGAAGCAGATCCGCGAGGAAGGCGCGCTGGCGGCTTACCGGGACTGCCTGGCCTGAGACCTGAGGGAGGGGCTTGGTTCATGAAAGAGATGGTTCGGATTACGCCCCGGGATCTGGTGGCGGTGGCTCTGAAACCGCTGAAGGCCGGGGAAACGGTCTCCTACGGAGACGGGGAGATCACCCTGAAAGACGACCTGCCCATGGGGCACAAGGCGGCCCTGCGGGACATCCGGAAGGGCGAAGCCGTGATCAAATACGGCTTTCCCATCGGGGAAGCGACAGAGGACATTCCCGCCGGCGGTCACGTGCACACCCATAACCTGCACACGCTGCTGAAGGGCGAGATGGACTACGAATGGCATCCGACGCATCCGGAAACGCGGAAGACGGCACCGGCAACCTTCCGGGGCTACCCCCGGGCGAAGGGGCGGCCAGGCATCCGGAACGAACTGTGGATCCTGCCGACGGTAGGCTGCGTGAACGACGTGGCGAAGACCCTGGTGAAGCGGGCGGAGAGCCTTGCCGGTGGGAGCGTTGAAGGCGTTTACGCCTTCCCGCATCCCTACGGCTGCAGCCAGCTGGGAGACGACCAGAACAACACGCGGAAGGTGCTGGCAAACCTGGCCACCCACCCGAATGCGGGGGGCGTACTGCTGCTGGGACTCGGATGCGAGAACAGCGGGATTGAACAGATTAAACCCTTTATGGGCGACTATGACGAAAGTCGGGTCCGGTTCCTGATCTGTCAGGACGTGCCGGATGAACTGGAAGCCGGGATGGCGCTGCTGGAAGAACTGGCGGAGCGGATGCGGCTTGATCAGCGGGAAGACTGCAGCGCGGCGGACCTGGTGGTGGGCCTGAAGTGCGGCGGATCGGACGGGCTAAGCGGGATTACGGCCAATCCGACCATCGGGGTTTTCAGCGACCTGCTGACCGGGATGGGCGGCACGACAATCCTCACGGAAGTACCCGAGATGTTCGGGGCAGAAACGATCCTGATGAACCGGTGCGAAAACGAGGAACTGTTCGGAAAGACTGTGCGGCTGATCAACGACTTTAAGGGATACTTTGAAAGCTATCACATGCCGGTTTACGAGAATCCTTCGCCGGGGAACAAGGCCGGCGGGATTACCACCCTGGAAGACAAGGCACTGGGCTGCACGCAGAAAAGCGGGTCGTCGCCGGTGCGCGGGGTGCTGGCCTACGGCGAGAAGGTGACGACGGCGGGACTGAACCTGCTTTCGGCGCCGGGGAACGACCTGGTGGCCTCGACGGCGCTGGCGGTGAGCGGTGCGCAGATAATCCTGTTTTCCACGGGGCGAGGGACACCCTTCGGATGCCCGGTGCCGACGCTGAAGATTGCTTCCAACACACCGCTGGCGGAGAAGAAAAAGAACTGGATTGACTTCAATGCAGGCAGACTGCTGGAGAACAGGACGCTGGAGGAACTGGGCGCGGAACTGATGGAGAAGGTGCTGCGCACAGCCGGCGGCGAGCCGGCACGGAACGAGGCGAACGGGTTCCATGATTTGGCGATATTTAAGCAAGGCGTGACGCTTTAGAGGTTGTAGGGTTAAAACGCACTTTGCGCTCAGGGACTTGCGCGTTTCGCGCTGATTTTGAGGAGGTTTGGGTTTTATGACTGAAATGATGAAGAAACTTCAGAAGATCGGGATTGTTCCCGTGGTGGTACTGGACCGGGCGGAGGATGCTCTTCCTCTGGCAGAGCGCCTGATGAAGGGTGGACTGCCCTGCGCGGAAGTGACCTTCCGGACGGCGGCAGCGGAAGAATCCATCCGGCAGATGGCGAAAGCCTTTCCGGAAATGATCGTCGGCGCGGGAACCGTACTGACCACGGAACAGGCGGACCGGGCCATCGACGCGGGCGCGAAGTTCATCGTGAGCCCCGGATTCAATCCGAAGGTGACGGAATACGTGCTGAAAAAAGGCGTTCCGATGACACCCGGGATCTGTACGCCGACGGAAATTGAAGCGGCGATGCAGTTCGGGCTGGACGTGCTGAAATTCTTCCCGGCGGAACCGGCGGGCGGCCTGAAGATGATCAAGGCGGTGGCGGCCCCCTATGTGGGCGTGAACTTCATGCCCACCGGCGGTATCAGCGCGGCGAACGTGCGGGAATATCTGGCCTATGACCGGATCGTGGCCTGCGGCGGAAGCTGGATGGTAAGTGGGAAGCTCGTTAAAGAAGGCAAGTTTGACGAAATCGAACGGCTGGTTGCGGAAGCGGCCGGAATCGTGAAAGAGATCAGGGGGTAAAAAGAAATGAAACTGAACGTGAGACCGGCGGAAGAATGCCGTTACGACGCGGTATCCCTGGGAGAGATCATGCTGCGGCTGGATCCCGGCGAGGGCCGGATCCGCACGGCGCGGGAATTCAAGGTTTGGGAAGGCGGCGGAGAATACAACGTGGTGCGTGGGCTGCACAAGTGCTTCGGCCTGCGGAGCGGCGTGCTGACTGCCTTTGCGGACAACGAAGTGGGCAAACTGCTGAAGGACCTGATTGAGCAGGGCGGTGTGGATACGAGCCTGATCTGCTGGAAAAAGACGGACGGCATCGGCCGCATCTGCCGGAACGGCCTGAACTTCACGGAGCGGGGCTTCGGTATCCGGGGCGCCGTAGGCTGCTCCGACCGGGCGAATACCGCTATTTCCAAGGCGACGCCGGAAGACTTCAACTTTGACTACATATTCGGAACGCTGGGCGTGCGGTGGCTGCACACAGGCGGCATTTACGCGGCACTGAGCGAGCAGAGCTGCGAAACGGTGATTGAAGCGTGCAAGATGGCGAAGAAATACGGCACGCTGGTTTCCTATGACCTGAACTACCGGCCTTCCATGTGGTCCGCCATCGGCGGCCTGGAAAAGGCACGGGAGGTCAACCGGGAAGTGGCCAAGTATGTCGATGTCATGATCGGCAACGAGGAAGACTTTACGGCCTGCCTGGGCCTTGAGGTTGAAGGAAATGACGAAAACCTGAAGGCGCTGAACCTGACCGGATACTACAAGATGATCGAGGAAGCGGCAAAGCAGTATCCCAACTTTGAGGCCATTGCCACGACGCTGCGTACGGTGAAGACCGCGACCGTCAACGACTGGAAAGCGATCTGCTGGGCGGACGGGAAGGTTTACATGTCCAAGGAATACGATAACCTTGAGATTATGGACCGGGTCGGCGGCGGCGACTCTTTTGCCTCCGGACTGATCTACGGTCTGATGACCACAGGGGATCCGGAACTGGCCGTGAACTACGGCGCGGCGCACGGTGCTCTGGCAATGACCACGCCGGGCGACACCAGCATGGCCAGCAAGGAAGAAGTTGAATCGATTATCAAGAACGGCAGCGCACGCGTGAAGCGGTGAGATTTCAGGATTCAGGGAGGCTGTTGCGACGCGGCAGTGGTCAGTGAGTAGTTATAAGAGGAGAGGAACTTTATGAAACAGTTTCTGGATCGGGATTTTCTTTTGAACACCGAGGCGGCGAAGATTCTTTATCACGAGGCGGCGGAGAAGCAGCCGATTATCGACTATCACTGCCACCTGAGCCCCCGGGAGATTTATGAGGACATCCGGTATGAAAACATTACCCAGGTCTGGCTGGGCGGGGACCACTACAAGTGGCGCCTGATGCGCAGCGCCGGCGTGCCCGAGAAATACATCACCGGCGACGCCTCCGACTGGGAAAAATTCGAAAAATACGCGGAAGTACTTGGGAAGGCCATCGGGAATCCCCTGCACCACTGGAGCCACCTGGAGCTGCGGCGGTTCTTCGGATATGAAGGCATCCTGAACAAGCAGACGGCGAAGGAAGTATGGGAAGCTGCCAATGCGAAGCTGCAGAGCGAAGGATATACTTCCCGGGGACTGATTCGGATGAGCAATGTGGATACGATCTGCACAACGGACGATCCGGCGGATACCCTTGAATGGCATGAGAAACTGGCGGCGGACAAGAGCTTCCCGGTCACCGTGCTGCCGGCCTGGCGTCCGGACAAAGCCATGAACCTGGAAAAGGCGACGTATCCGGAATACATCGCACAGCTGGAAGCAGCGGCGGGCATGGAAATTGATTCCTTCGAAGCACTGCTGAAAGCGCTGCACAAGCGGCTGGACTTCTTCGCGGAGCGGGGATGCAAGCTGAGCGACCATGCGCTGAACTATGTGATGTATGCCCCGGCGAAGGAAGAAAAGATCGAGAAAATTTTCCGGTACCGGATGGAAGGCACCCTGCCGGACGCGGATGAGGAAGCGAAATTCAAGTATGCCTTCATGAAAGCCATGGCGGCGGAATACGCGGAGCGCGGATGGGTGATGCAGCTGCACTACGGCTGCCGCCGGGACAATAACCCCGGAATGTTCCGGGCGATGGGACCGGACACGGGATTCGACTGCGTTGACAACTACGCCCCCAGCGCCCAGACCGCGGCATTCCTCGGTGCGCTGGAGGACGACGGCAAGCTTCCGAAGACGATCCTTTACAGCCTGAACACCAACGACAACGCGGCAATCGACACGATTCTGGGCTGCTTCCAGAACGAGACGGCCGTAGGACGGATTCAGCACGGTTCGGCCTGGTGGTTCAACGATCACTTCGACGGCATGAGCGAGCAGCTGAAGAGCCTGGCCTCCCTGGGGTACCTGGCCGGATTCGTGGGAATGCTGACGGACAGCCGGAGCTTCCTGAGCTATCCTCGGCATGAATACTTCCGGCGGATCCTTTGCCGGATCTTCGGCGAATGGGTTGAGGAAGGGTTCTATCCGGAAGACTTCGAGACGCTGAAGGAGATCGTGGCGGACATCAGCTATCGGAACGCGAAACGGTACTTTGGATTTGAGGAAAAAAAGGTTTAAGCGGATCCTGAATTGCAGACAGCGGGGAGAATGCAGGTTTGAAGGTTTTATGCTTGACCAGCCGGAGCTGCAGCATTTTGCTGGATCCGGAGGGACTTTATGAGGCCAGGGAAAAGCGGGTGCTTTTCCTGAACGGCGAAGAGCTTTGCGAGGAATACCGTTCAGTAACTTCCCTTTTTGACCTGGAACCGGACACGGAATATACCCTGGAAAGCCGGAAAAACGGCGGGGAAACGGAGAGGCTGTGCTTCCGGACGAAAACGGAGCTTTGCACCCTGGACGTACGGGACTTCGGCGCGAAGGGCGACGGCGTTTCCGATGACACGGCCATGCTGCAGGCGGCGATTTTGTGCTGTCCGGCGGGGGGAAGAGTGCTGGTGCCCGCCGGGAATTATCGGACGGGGCCGCTGTTCCTGAAAAGCCACATCACGTTGGAAATACCTGCGGGGGCTGTGATTCGGCTGGAAACGGACCGGACGCGGTTCCCGATTCTTCCGGAGATCGTTCCGGCGGAGAACGCAGACGGCGAACTTCTGATGGGCCTTTGGGAAGGCAACAGCGAGGAAGGCTTTGCCTCGGCGCTGACGGCCATCGACGCGGAAGACACCGCCGTGATCGGCGAAGGAGTGATCGACGGACGGGCAGGTGAAAGCGACTGGTGGATCGACCCGAAGGAAAAGCGGATTGCATGGCGGGGACACCTGATTTACACCCAGCGATGCAAGAACATGCTTTTTCAGGGACTGACGTTCATAAACAGTCCGAGCTGGAACCTGCATCCCGCCTTTAGCGAGGAGCTGGACTTCATCGACCTTCAGATCCGGGCCCCCTGGGACAGCCCGAACACGGACGGATTTGATCCGGAAAGCTGCCGGAAGGTGCGGCTGCTCGGAACGGAAATTTCGGTGGGGGACGACTGCATCGCCCTGAAGAGCGGAAAGATCCGGATCGGGAAGAAATACCGGCGGCCCTGCGAGGACGTGGAGATCGCCTGGTGCGCGATGCTGGACGGACACGGCGGGGTCACCCTCGGGAGCGAGATGGCCGGCGGGATCCGGAAGGTGCGGGTGCACCACTGCTACATGAAAGGCAACGACCGGGGACTGCGGATCAAAACCCGGCGGGGCCGGGGCAGGGATGGGGTGATCGACGACATCCTGTTTGAAAAGGTTGTGATGGATGGGGTGAAGATGCCCCTGATTGTCAACAGCATGTACTTCTGTGACCCGGACGGGCACGATGAATGGGTGCAGAGCCGGGAGAAGAAGCCGGTTGACGAGACAACGCCGCGGATCGGGGAGATCCGGTTTGAGCAGGTTGATGCGGCGGGCTGTAAAGCCTGCGCGGCCTATGTGCTGGGACTTCCGGAACAACCGGCGGAGCACATCGCCCTGAAGGACTGCAGCTTCCGGTTTGATCCGGAGGCGGAGGCTTTGGTGCCGGCTATGGCAGACGGGGTTGAACCCTGCCGGAAGCGGGGACTGATCCTGAAAAATGTCGGAAAGGTTACGCTGGATCACGTTCAGTATGCGGGCGTGGACGGCGAATGGATCGACGCGGAGAACGTCGGAGAGATATCAGAAAGGTGAGGGAGAGAAACATGGATATTCGCTACAGCTGCAATCAACGGGACTTCAAACGTTACACGACGGAGGAAACCCGGAAGGAATTCCTGATTGAAAAACTGTTCACGCCGGAAACGGTGGAAGCGGTTTACAGCCACGTGGACCGGATGGTGACGATGGGGATTATGCCGGTGAAAGAGACGGTTTCCATCGACAAGGGCATCGACATCTGGCACAATTTCGGGACGGAGTATTTCCTGGAACGCCGGGAGTGCGGTATGTTCAACGTTGGCGGGAGCGGAAAAGTGACCGTTGACGGTACGGTTTACGAGCTGGGGTACAAGGACTGCCTGTACCTGACGAAGGGCGCGAAGGAAGTGCTTTTCTCCTCCGACAGCGCGGAGAACCCCGCAAAGTTCTATCTGGTTTCTGCGCCGGCGCATTGCAGCTATGAAAACAAGCTGATCAAGATTGCGGACGCGGCGAAGAAGCCCTGCGGCGACACGGCGACCAGCAACAAGCGGGTGATCAACCAGTTCATTCATCCCTCGGTGCTGAAGACTTGCCAGCTGTCGATGGGCATGACGGTGCTGGAGACCGGAAGCGTGTGGAATACGATGCCGGCACACACGCACGAGCGGCGGATGGAAGTCTACTTCTACTTCGAAGTGCCGGAAGACAATGTTGTTTTCCATATGATGGGCGAAGGGCAGGAGACCCGGCACATCGTGATGCAGAACGAACAGGCGGTGATTTCGCCTTCGTGGTCCATTCACGCCGGGGCGGGCACGAGCAATTATACGTTCATCTGGGCGATGGGCGGGGAAAACCAGGCTTTTGATGATATGGATAACATCAAAACCACCGAATTAAGATAAGGGGAGGAACAGAGTCATGGATATGAACGCTTTCAGTCTCAAAGGGAAAAATGCATGGATTACCGGGGCCAGTTACGGGATCGGGTTTGCCATTGCCGAGGCTTTTTCCGCGGCGGGGGCTAAGATTATCTTCAACGACATTAACCAGGAACTGGTTGACAAGGGACTGAAGGCCTATGCCGAAAAGGGCATTGAGGCCAAGGGCTATGTTTGCGACGTTACGAACGAAGAGGCCGTGCAGGCTTTGGTGAAGCAGATCGAGAGCGAAATCGGCGTGATCGACATCCTGGTGAACAACGCGGGTATTATCCGCCGGATTCCGATGATCGAGATGAGCGCGGCGGAATTCCGCAAGGTGATCGACGTGGACCTGAACGCTCCGTTCATCTGCGCCAAAGCGGTGATCCCCTCCATGATCGCGAAGGGACACGGCAAAATCATCAACATCTGCAGCATGATGAGCGAGCTGGGCCGGGAAACGGTTTCCGCCTACGCGGCAGCCAAGGGCGGCCTGAAGATGCTGACCCGGAATATCTGCAGCGAATACGGCGAGCACAACATTCAGTGCAACGGCATCGGACCGGGCTACATCGCGACGCCCCAGACCGCGCCGCTGCGGGAGAAGCAGCCCGACGGCAGCCGTCATCCTTTTGATCAGTTCATCATCGCCAAGACGCCGGCCGCCCGCTGGGGCACGCCGGAAGACCTGCAGGGTCCGGCTGTTTTCCTGGCTTCGGACGCCAGCAACTTCGTGAACGGCCACGTATTGTACGTGGACGGCGGCATTCTGGCCTACATCGGGAAGCAGCCGTGACGAAGGACCCAGGAAATTTGTCGGGACGTATTTGCAGAAACAGACAATTTCCTGTATAATATTCATTGTTTTCAGAGTCCGTTTTTAAACAGAACACTATTCGGGGGTGAGCGCGTGCAGGGAACAAGATCGCTGAGTCAATACCGGGCGATTGACTGTTCCCTGTTCGCGATCATGCTGATCGTTTTCGAAACGGTGATCAACCGGGCGGCGACGGCGTGGTTTCCAAAAGAAGCGTGGACTGTTTCCGTCGTTCCGGCTGTGACGGCCATTGTGATGGTGCGGTGGGGACCGTGGTGCGCACTTCACGCGGCGATTGGCGGGATCGTTACGGTGCTGGCTCTGAGGGGAAACGGGATTCAGTTCCTGATTTACGGGGTCGGAAACCTGGCGGCGCTGGCCGTATGGCCCCTTCTGAAAAAACGGGGATGGGAAGCGCTGCACGGGAACGTGCTGTTCAACATCGCGTTCGGGGTTTTGACGGTGGCGGCCATGCAGATCGGACGGGCACTGATTGCCCTGATCACGGGGACGCCGGCGGAAGGATTATTGCTCTACGTGACGGCGGACTCGGTGACCTACATTTTCACGATTGTGATCCTTTGGATTGCCGCCCGGCTGGACGGCATTCTGGAAGAACAGCGGCATTATCTGGAAAGGATCAACCGTCCGGAGGATTAGAACGTAGGGTTTAGGGTTGGGAGGAGATCGGTATGAAAGGGAAAGCGGCGGATTATCTGATTCTGGATCCGGAAACGGGCAAATACCGGGAGGATCCAGAGCAGGCGGTGCGCGACGACGTTGAGAAGCACTACTGGAAAAACGTCGGGCGGACGATTGTGAAGGACTGGCGGCTTTACGTGATGCTGGTGCCAATGCTGCTGGTGTTCCTTTTCTGGCGGTACTTCCCGATGTATGAACTGCTGGGGAGCTTCAAGGTTCCGGACGGGATTCTGCCCGTGAACGACCAGCTTTTCTCCGGCTTCAGCTATTTTAAACGGCTGCTGGTCGGCGGAGACAGCCTCGGACAGAACTTCTGGATGGCGATGCGGAACACGTTCCTGCTGAGCTTCTACGGGCTGTGTTTCGGATTCCCGATGCCGATCATCCTGGCACTGTTCTTCAACGAGATCCGGTCGAACGCAGCACGGAGCACCCTTCAGGTGATGACCTATCTTCCGAAGTTCATGAGTACGGTTGTTATGACATCTCTGGTGACGATGCTGGTGAAACAGGGATCGATTATCGGGCAGATGGGCATCGTGAGCCAGGCTTTGGTGAAGCTCGGGATCATTTCCCAGGAGGTCGGAAACGCGGGATTGCTGAATAATCCGGATTATTTCCGGGCGATTTACCAGATCAGCGGAATCTGGGAGGAGGCCGGATACGGCAGTATCGTTTTCTTTGCGGCGATTATCGCGATTTCGCCGACGAGCTATGAGGCGGCGCAGATCGACGGGGCAAACAAATGGGCACAGATGCGGTATGTGGTATTGCCGAGCATTCTCTCGACCATCGTGATCATGCTGATTACCCGGATCGGATCGCTGCTGAACATCGGATATGAAAAAGTATTGCTGCTTTATAACACAAAAACCTATGTGACGGCAGACGTGATTTCCACGCTGGCCTATCGGACGGGCCTGGGCGGCGGCGCAGGAACGGGCATCGCCAGCGCGGCGGAAATGATGAACAACGTTGTCGGCATGCTGCTGGTGATCGGGGCCAACACCATCGCCCGCAAGGCAGCCAACACATCGCTTTACTAAAGGAGGGATCCGGGAATGAAAAGAAAACTGGAGATCTCCGAACTGATCTTCAAGGTATTGAGCTATGTGCTGCTGACAGTATTCGCGCTGATGTGCCTCTATCCGTTTGTTTACGCCGTTTCGGCGTCCATCAGCGGACGGCACGCCGTTGAATACAGCGAGGTTGTGCTGCTGCCGAAGGATATTCAGTTTGAGGCGTTTTCCAGCATGTTTTCGAATAACATGTTCTGGAACTCCTATGCCAATACGCTGTTCCTGACTTTTTACGGGACGCTGTGGGCACTGGGCGTTTCCATCCTGGGCGCCTATGCACTGAGCAAGAAACGGCTGCTCTTCCGGAAGACATTCAACTTTTTCCTGGTTTTCACGATGTGGTTTTCAGCCGGTATTGTGCCTCAATACCTGAACTATCTGGACACGCAGCGGGTTTTCAACTCCATCGGCATTATGGATGACAAATGGCTGGTGGTGATCGCAATGGGTATGGCGGCGATGAACATCATTCTCCTGCGAAACGCGTTTGAGAACGTGCCGGGCGAGATTGAGGAAGCGGCCATTGTTGACGGAGCGACGGAACTGCAGGTTCTGAACAAGGTTTACATCCCCATGAGCAAGAGCACGATTGCCACGGTGGCACTGTTCTTCGCGATCAGCCGGTGGAACGGATACTTCTGGGCACGGCAGATGATTTCAAACGGAAACGAGCATCCGCTGCAGGTATTTATCCGACTGCAGCTGGAGATGTATACGGATCCGGATCAGATGACCGGCTGGAACCGGGTTTACGCGCCGGATTCGATGATTTACGCGCTGATCGTTTGTTCGATCATCCCGATTCTGGTGATTTATCCGTTTATTCAGAAGTACTTCGCCAAAGGAACCAATGTCGGCGGAGTGAAGGAATAAATATGTATCCCGACGGTTGAGGGCAACCGTTCAAAAATAAAAGGAGGGTATCCCAAGATGAAAAAGTTTCTCTCTATGGTACTGGCACTGATCATGGTTCTTTCCGTGGTCGGACTGGCCGGCGCGGAAAACGCGCTGCCCTATGCGGAAGGCACCGAACTTCGCATGGGCACCGGCTACAACAATGCCAAAACCGGCCTGACCTTTGACGCGGAAGTCGCGGGCGAAGGCATCACGCTGGCCAACGGCGTGACCTACAACACGGGCGACCTGAAGCCCACCTGGGTTGCGATCCAGGATACGCTGGGAATCAAGTTCACCAGCGTTTACCAGGGCAACAGCGCGGCCAAGGAATTTGACTACTGGAAAGAGCAGATGGACAACGTTGACGTGCTGAGCGGCACGGCGGCGAAGCTGAGCGAAGCGGGCGAAAACGGCCTGGTCGTGAACCTTGCGGACTATCTGGATCAGATGCCGAACTTCAAGGCCTATCTGGAAGCGAACCCCATCGTTCTGTTGTCCATCACCGGCAACACCGACACCGGCGCCATCTATTTCAGCCCCTACTTCGACGGTGTTGACGACATTGAGCGGATGCCCCTGATGCGGGTTGACTGGGTGAAGAAACTGCTGGACGGCGAAGGCGAATTTACCGCGGAAGCTTCCAAGAAGCTGGCGGCTCCGGTTTACACCCCCTACATGCCCACGGAAGGCAAGATTGAAATCGAGACCCCCAACCTGGCGGGCGACGCGGTTGAAATCGTGACCAAGGACTATGACGCTTACGGCAACATCATCGCGAAGATGAACGAAGCGGGCGAACTCGACGGTGTGGCTGCGGTCAACATGCTGCGCGAATACATCGACAAGACCTACGGCGGATATTACGGCACAGAGCGCTCCAACCTGTTCATCGGACAGAACGCGGCCTGGGATGCGGACGAACTGGTGGCGCTGCTGCGCTGCGTGGTTGCGAACCCCCAGACCCTCAACGGCACGGAAGTGGTGCAGGGCCTGTTCAGCCGTGAAGACGCGAACAACCAGCGCCGGGTTGACATGTTCCGGTTCGCCGGCCATCTGTTCGGCGTGCGCGGCCTTGAAAGCCGTCAGGACTACCTGTACGTTGACACGGAAGGCCATCTGAAGGACGCCCGTCAGGAACCCGCCACGTATGAAGCGCTGGCGAAGATGAACACCCTGGTTCAGGAAGGCCTGATTTCCGAAGCGTTCGTGAACGGCGAGGATGTCAAGACCCAGAACTACCTGGAGAACGACCTGGGCTTCATGCACTACGACTACAACCAGACCCAGACCCTTTACAACGAGACCGTTCTGGACAAGGATGCCGGCGAAGCCTACATGGCGGTGATGGTTCCCGTGGCCCGCTGGTACGACAAGGCCCATGAAGACGGCGTTTACATGCGGTTCACCGAAAGCTGGCGCTCTGTGAAGACCGACGGCTGGGGCATCTCCGTTGCGGGTGTCGGCGATAACACCGACAAGCTGAACGCGGCGCTGGCCCTGATCGACTACGCTTACTCTCCCGAAGGCGTGATCCGGATGAGCTACGGTCCCGACGAGTTCATCAAGAAGAAGGATGACGGCAGCTACGAGACCTTCACCTTCAACGGTCAGGAAATGCCCGTGATCGCGGACGCGACCTGGGAAGAACTGTGGTCCCTGGGCAAGGGCAACTACACCAACTACGCACGGCAGTACCTGGGCAGCACGCTGAGCTTCATGAAGAGCCAGGCGTTCGAGTATCAGTGCACCTGCGACGCCGGTAAGGAAGGCGCCGGAAAGATTTCCAAGGCGATCGCCCTGGGCACGATCAAACACCCGCTGCTTGAGATCGATGTGGAAGATCCCTGGTACATCTCTGTTCCCACCGTTCTGCCGACCACCAAGGAAGAGAACGCGGAACTGGGCGGATTCACCGACCTGAACAGCAAGTTCCAGAGCGGCAAGGATCAGGAGAACATCCTGGTTGACATCATTGCCAAGGGCTTCACCGTTGAAGGCATGGGCAACGCCGAAGAAGCGGCCGCCTTCGTGACGGACAACATGATGGGCGGACAGTACCTGACCATCAAGGAAGGCGCCTGGGAAGAACTGCTGGCTTACGCGGTTGTGATGTCTCTGCTGGCTGAACTCTCTTTCTGAGACTGAAAGAGCGATCGGAAAACGAAGTATATCTGTTATTGAACTTTAACGAGTGTAAAGAAAACAAACCCGGGAGAGGCGGAGATTCCGCCTCTCCCGGGGAAACCCCGATCATCGGGACGGCAGGACGATGCACGGCCGTGAGCGGGAAGACCAACAAATATTGAGGGATGTGGTCGGCTATGTATAAGAAGCAGATGAAGCTGCAAAAGATTCTGTGCCTTGGGCTGCTGATTGTCAGCGCAATGATCTTTATTTACTCCCTCGGCATCATGACCGACCTTTACGACGCGCTTTACACCACGATCCGGAGCGCAAAGAACCTGGACAAGAGCACGGTGACGGGTTCCCGGGTTTATTACGACATGCAGCCGTTCAACAAGCTGTTTTTGCGGCTGTCGATCGGCATGATCCTGGTTTGCCTGACGCTGTTCATTACGAACACGCAGAACCGCAGAAAATACTACATCGGAAACTACTGCTCCATCGCGCTGGTGGCCGCGAGCGGAATCGCCTTTACGGTCTGGGCGCACGGGCAGATCGAAACCTTCAAGGCACAGTTCCTGGCCATCAACTTTGAGGAACTGGCAAAACACGCGGAGAAACGGAAAACACTCTACACGGAATCCACCTTCTGGTTTGATATTCATTATCTGATTTTCGGGCTGCTGATCATCGGCATTGTGCTGCTGATCGGAAGCACGATCTGGAAACGCAAACTCATGAAAGAAGAACAGGCGCTGATCGCCGGGGGAAAGGAGACGACGGTATGACGACTGCATCGATGAGCGACCGGGAGATCCGGACGGACCGGATGCGCTATGTCAAGAACACGGCGTCTTCCCGGCTGTGCTATCTGGCCATTTTGCTGAACGTTCTTTATTTCGTTTCGATATATAAAAGTGACGTCGGAAGCTGGTACTACCAGATCCTGGTCGGGGGAAGCATTGTTTACAACCTGCTGTTCATGCTGATGGTGTTCCTGGCCTCGGAAGGGGTGAAGAGCTATCAGAAAAACTATTCGTGGCTGCTTTATGTGATCGGAATTCTTCAGGCGGCGCGGATCTTTATCCTGCCGATGCAGGCGCATACGGCGGTGATCAAGCTCGGGAGCGCGGAAAGAGTCGTGATGGAGACGCCGCAGTTCATCCGGTGCGTCGTTTACCTGGCGGCAAGCAGCGCATGCCTGATTCTTGCGGCGGCGATCAACCAGAAGAAAGCGGCGGCGCTGGAAAAGCATATCGGGGCAACGGGGAAGGAGGCTGCGTAAATGGCTGAGCTGAAACTGCAGCATCTGGACAAGATCTATGACAACAAGGTGCAGGCCGTTTTCGATTTCAATCTGGACGTCTCGGACGGGGAGCTGATCGTGCTGGTTGGACCCTCCGGATGCGGAAAATCAACCACGCTGCGGATGGTGGCGGGGCTGGAAGATATTTCCGCTGGGCATCTGCTGCTGGACGGAAAAGACATTACCCAGACGCCGGCCAAGGATCGGGACATGGCCATGGTTTTCCAGAACTACGCACTGTACGGGCACATGACGATTTATGAGAACATGGCTTTTTCGCTGACGCTGCGCAAGGAAGATCCGAACGTGATCCACAAGAAAGTGCTGGCGGCGGCGGAAATCCTTGGGTTGACGAGCCAGCTGAACAAGAAGCCGGCGCAGCTTTCCGGCGGACAGCGGCAGCGGGTGGCCATGGGGCGGTCGATCGTGCGGAACCCGAAGGTTTTCCTGTTTGACGAACCGCTGAGCAACCTGGATGCGAAACTGCGCGGGGCGACACGCCGGGAGATTCTGCTGCTGCACAAGCGGCTGAAGGCCACGATGCTTTACGTGACCCACGACCAGACGGAAGCCCTGACACTTGCGGACCGGATTGTCTGCATGAGCATGGGACACGTTCAGCAGGTTGGGACGCCGCTGGAACTTTACGACCGGCCGAATAACACCTTCGTTGCCGGGTTTATCGGACTGCCGCCGATGAACTTCTATCCGGACATGCTGTTTGAAGACGGGAAACTGAAGGGGAACGGTTTTGAGGCGGAACTTTCCGACGAGGAAAAGGACACGCTGAAGGATTACTACGGAAAGCAGATTATCCTCGGCGTGCGGCCGGAGAACATTACCGCGGACGGGCCGCTGCAGGTGAAGGTTGTGAACAACGAGAACCTGGGGATGAACACGCTGGTGCACGGAACCGTCGGCAACGGAGCGCACCTTGTGGCGAAGCTTCGGGGATGGGCCGAATACAAAAACGGAGACATCGCCGGGATGCAGTTCGGGCGGAAGCATTTCTTCGACAAAGAGACGACAAACGCGATCCGGAAGGAGGGGAAATAACACATGACAAAAGCTCCTTCGAAAAAACCGGAATTCTTCCGGAAATGGATGGTGGCGCTGAAGCGGAAACCGCACATGATCGCAATGTTTGTGCTGGCGGCGGCGTTCGTATACTACAGCTTTAATCTGACGCAGATTTCAAACACGACGGCGAAAATCTACGGCGCCGGGATGGGACTGGCGGAATTCGCGACGATGCTGCTGAGTATGCTGAGCCTGCTTTGCTTCCTGAACTCCTTTCCTCACCGGAAGAAGACGAACATCCCGATGCTGGTGCTGATGTTCGTGATGGTGGCGGTGATCTTCTACTGCGATATTTTCTACGGGAAACGGATTACGGAAGCCCTGACCCGGGCGGACAACCCGATTGTGCTGGACAGCACGAACACTTATATTTCCAACGCGCAGAAGATGCTTGGTATTCATAAGATTCTGCTGATTGTCGGCGCGGCGCTGACGGCACTGCTTCCGGTTTACAAGCCGCTGATCAAGAAGATCAACACGAGCGTTGAAGTGGCTGCGAACGAAGAGATGGGCGCCATCGATATCAGCAGCGAAGACGCGTGACGGGCAATGGGCAGAAAAGACAGGAAAGTCGTTCCCGACAAGCCCAGGGACGCGGCGGATTACTACCGGCTGAACACAAAGGCCATTGACGACCTTGTGGAGGCGACGCCGGAGAACAGCCCGAAGGTCAGCGAAAAGGAACTGCGGAAGTATCAGTCCGGGCCGAAGATCCGGCTGAAGGACTGGGTAAAAGCCGTACTGATCAAATGGTGGTTCGCCGGGGCAGTGTGTTTCTTCTTCTACTGGGGACTGGGAATGATGGTTCCCAACATGGAGAACCTGCTGCTGATCCTCGGGGTGGGACTCGGAATGGTGACGAACCTGCTGACAAACAACGTGCTGCGGTTCTGGGCCAAGGTTCCGGGCGGCAACGACCGGTGGATGATGGTGAACCGGCGGGGCGTGCCCGGACTGCTGTTGGACATTTTCTACGGCTTTCTGATTCTGGGGTGCGTGGTGGTTTCCTATCAGGGGCTGAACCGGCTGCTGATCGCCCTGACGGGGGCAGCCAAGGACAGCGTGCCGCTGGGGGTTGAACCGATCGGGTTCGGGCTGCTGGCCACGGGATGGGATTTCCTTTTTCTCGGGATACGGAGAACTTTCAGAAAGATTCTGACGGACGCGCGGGAAAAGGCCAGGGCCGGGAGATAAGCGGATTTTCAGGAAAACGGAAAGGGACGACATGAACGAGACGATCGAGCGGTATATCCTGGAACTGATCCGGCGGAGCACGCCGCGGCGGACGGCCTGGAACATGGAGAAAATCCGGGAGGGAACGGACGTCAGCTGGAACTATATCGACGGATGCATGCTGACGGCGCTGCTGGCCATGAGCGAGATCACCGGGGACGACCGGTATGCCGCTTTTGTGGAAGAGGTTGCGGACAGCTTTGTGCGGGAGGACGGGAGCGTCGACACCTTCCGGCCGGAGAAGCACGCCCTGGACGATTACAACGAGGGGCGGATCCTGTTCCCGATGTACTTGCGGACGGAGAACGAAAAATACCGGAAGGCGGCGGAGATGCTCTACCGGAGCCTGAGTGAACAGCCGCGGACGGCGGAAGGGAACTTCTGGCACAAGGAGATTTATCCGAACCAGGTGTGGCTGGACGGGACGTACATGGCGCTGCCCTTTGCGGCGATGTTTGAGAACAGCTTCGGGAAGGGCGAGATCCGGGATATCATGACGCAGATGCGGAACGTCCGGCAGAAAATGCGGGATCCGAAGACGGGACTTTACTACCACGGATACGACGCGAGCCGGAAGGCCTTCTGGGCGGATCCGGAGACAGGGCTGAGCCGGAACTTCTGGCTGCGGGCCATCGGGTGGTACTCGCTGGCGCTGGCGGATCTGATCGAACTGATCCCGAAGGGGATGGAAGAACGGGACGAACTGGCGGAGACGCTGCGGGAGCTGATGGATAGCATTTCGGCCTTCGCGGACCCGGAGAGCGGGATGTACCACCAGGTTGTGGACCAGGCCGGGCGGGAAGGCAACTACCTTGAGACCAGCGGCAGCGCGATGATCGCCTGCGCCATGCTGAAGGGGGCCCGGCTGGGGGCCCTGGACGAAAGTTTCAGGGAAAAGGGCCGGAAGACCTTCGACGGGATCTGCCGGAATCATCTGAAGGTTCAGGATGGCATGGTGGAGCTGGACAACATCTGCCTGGTGGCGGGACTGGGGCCGGAGAACAACCGGCGCCGGGACGGGAGCTACGAGTACTATATCTCGGAACCGGTGGTTTGCAACGACGCGAAGGGCGCGGCGCCCTTTGTGCTGTGCTACACGGAAGTGAAGAGGATCTAGGGTTTGGAGGGTTTTGGTTCATGTATATTGAGCTGAAGAATGTCAACAAGATTTACCCCAACGGTTTCCACGCGGTGCACAATTTCAACCTGGAAATCGACAAGGGTGAGTTTATCGTTTTTGTCGGGCCCTCCGGCTGCGGAAAGTCCACGACGCTGCGGATGATCGCCGGGCTTGAGAACATTTCCAGCGGCGATTTCCTGATCAACGGGGTGCGGGCCAACGAGAAGAGCCCGCGGGACCGGGAAGTGGCGATGGTTTTCCAGAGCTACGCGCTGTATCCGCAGATGACGGTTTTTGACAACATCGCCTTCGGCCTGACCCTGCAGGGCGTGGACGAGGACGTGATTGAGGAGCGGGTGCAGAAGACCGCGAAAATCCTGGGTCTGACGGACTATCTGGACCGGCTGCCCCGGGCGCTTTCCGGCGGCCAGCGGCAGCGCGTCGCCATCGGGCGGGCGCTGATCCGGAAGGTCGGCATTTTCCTGATGGACGAACCGCTGAGCAACCTGGACGCGAAACAGCGGGTGACCATGCGGAGCGAGATTGCCCAGATTCACCAGGAAACCGGAGCTACGACCATTTACGTGACCCACGACCAGACGGAAGCTATGACGCTGGCGGACCGGATCGTGGTGATGAAGGACGGATATATCCAGCAGGTGGGAACGCCCTATGAACTGTATTTCAAGCCGGCGAACGTGTTCGTTGCCGGGTTTATCGGCGAGCCGCCGATGAACTTTATCCGGAGCAGGGTTGAGAATGGTTGCATCGCCTTCGGGGACCAGCAGGTAAACCTGAAGGAACTGCGGGAGGACGCGGCCGGGCTGGAAGGAAAAGAGATCGTTTTCGGATTCCGGCCGGAAGCGGCGATGCTGCAGGCACAGGAAAATGCCGCCCGGATCGACTGTCAGGTGGAACTGACGGAGATGCTGGGCGACAATACGAACGTGTATATTACCTGCGGCGAGGCGCAGGCGATTCTGAAGGTGGACAGCCACGACACGCCGGAAACCGACGCGCCGCTGAGCTTCTGGATTCCCCGGGAGAGCGTTTATCTGTTCGACGGTACTACGGAAGAGGTTATTTAGGATATAAGATTCAGGAGAACGGGGAGGTTTTAGGGGCCGCGCTGCAGCGCGGCAGTGATTAGCAGATAGTGGATAGTAGTGAGTGGTTAGATCTGAGAGGCATTGGGTTTAGAGCTTTGGTCAGAACCAGGCTTTGGGGAGATATTCTTTCTGGTTTTCGAGCATGTCATTGAACAGTTTTTCACCTTCGGCCGGGGATACGGCTGCGAGCTGGGGATCATTCATGAAAGTCGTGAACCCCAGCTTTCTGTCGCAGTTCAGGGCAGCGGTAAGGGTGTTTTCCTGATTCAGGACATGGCGGGTGACCAGGGGCCGGATGGATGCGGGCATGGGGCCGGCGAAGAGCGGCTCGATGCGATTCCGACCGAAGAGGGCGTTGGTTTCCACCACGGCGCCGAGGGGCAGATCCGGAATCTGGCCCCGGTTCGGGACATTGACATTGGAGACCATGTCGCCCAGGCCAAGGAGGGCCTTCAGGAGCAGATGGCCTTCCTCGCCGGAGGTTTTCAGGGCGGGTTCCTCCTCTCCGCGGATGAGCCGGTCGGACCGGGCCAGACGGTCTTCCAGATCCTGCATGCGCCAGGAGACGGAGGTGAGATTGAACATCCAGGAACGGATGGTTTCCGGGTCCTTCGTATACCAGGGGGCGACAAACTCCGCCAGGTGGCGGTCACCGGCGGCGGCAATGGCCCCGTAACGGCGGAAAAGGTCGAATTTAACCCGGTGGGCGCAGGCAAAATGGGAGTTCATCCAGTTTTTGTCCTGACCCTCCTCAAAACCGCTCTCAGCATACTTTTCGGCGAAGCGGGCGTAGAGGGGCATCAGATCCGTCGTTCCCCAGGAAGCGGCGGTGATCCAGGTGAAATGGTTGATGCCGGTGACAGTGGTGCGCAGATCCTGGCGTCGGACATCGGAGACGCCTTCTTCAGCCTTCAGCATGGCGCAGAGGAGCTTCTGGGTTCCGAAGACCTCGTGGCAGCAGCCGAAGGCCCGGACGGCGGGAAAGACCTCGTAGAGTGTGCGGACGCAGAGGGACATGGGGTTGGTGTAATTGATGACCCAGGCGTCCGGCGCGAAATCCCGGATGGCTTCGGCGATTTCAACATACATGGGGATCGTGCGCAGGGCGCGCATGAATCCGCCGGCGCCGACGGTATCGCCTACGGGCTGCCAGACGCCGACGCGCTCCGGCAGGTGAACGTCGCTCTGCATTTCCCGGAAGGTGCCGGGGAGAATGGAGATCACGACAAAATCTGCGCCGGTGAGGGCTTCCTGCAGGGTGTTGCTGACCTCATAGGACCAGCGGGAAACGGCTTTCGGGTGGGCACTGATTTTTTGGCCGATGACCCGGTTGCGCTCCGCAGCTTCTTTGTCGATATCATAGAGGCGGATGGTTCCGCTGATTTCCGGATCCGTGGCCAGATCGGTCATGAACCCCCAGGCCCAGCCGCGGGAGCCGCCGCCGATGTAGGCGATTTGAAGGTTTTTTATGTCAGACATTTAGGGTACCTCCTTTTTGAGGATATAGGATTTAGGGTTCAGGATACGAGGAGTCCCAGGCGGGACATGGCGTAGATGAAGAGGAAGATGGTTCCAAGGGAGGCTACCGTGCTGGTGAAGACCAGCTGGCCGGCCAGCTGACCGTCGCCGCCCATGTTTTCGGCCATGGGATAGGAGGCGGTGGCGATGGGGGTGCCGAAGATCATGAGCACCAGGAAGAGTTCCACGCCGCGAAGGCCGAGGGCATAGCCCAGAGGAACCGTGACGAGCGGGAGCAGGATCAGGCGGACCAGGAGGACCGCGATGATGGTTTTCCGGTTTTTGCGGATTTCACTGAAGACCAGGTTGGCACCGAGGATCACCATGGCCAGGGTGGTGGCCAGGGTGGCCAGGGACGAGACCGGGGAGGCGATGAAATCCGGCAGGCGGATCCGGAGCAGAAAGCAGACCAGTCCGGCGGCGCAGCCCTGGAGCAGGGGGTTTTTTACCAGACCGAGGAGAAGCTTGCCCGGACGGACCCGGCCGCCCTCCCGGAAAATCTCGAGAATGATGACGGAGGCAACATTGAAAAGGGAAACGACGATCATGACCATCATGCCGCAGACGGAGGAACGCTCCTGCCCGAACACATAGGTCGTAAGCGGGAGACCGTAGATAATAAAATTGGCGCGGAAAAGGGCCTGGATGATGACGCCCCGGCGGGCGTTCTCCTTCACCAGGCGGGGAACGACGAGCAGGAGCAGGAGAACCAGCAGGATTATTGCTGCGGGTGCGAAGATCATCAGCTTTGCAGAGGGCAGATCTTCCGGACGGGCGGAATAGATATTGTTGAACATCAGAAAGGGAAAGAAGAGCCGGAAATTCAGGGCATTCAGGCGGTTCATAAAGGGCCGGTCGGTGAGCCCCGTGCGGACGGCCAGGAAGCCGATCCCCAGCAGAATCATGAAGGGCGCGACCGCGTTCAGCGCGACCATAAAGCTCTCAAACATACCTGCAACCCCCGGCGAATGGTATTTGCGCGGTGTATGAGGGGATTATAGCAGAAGAATGGGCGAAGGGAAAGACTTTTCTTTCGGGCCGAAAAGTGGTAGGATATGGATAGCGGGCCGGGAATGAAAAGGCAGTTCGGCAGCCGAATTTCACAGGAGGAAAACGAATGTACTCGAAGGAGCAGCTTGAGAAATACCCGTTTTTCCGGGAAAAGCTGGAGGAAACGGATCTCAGCGGGATGCTGGATCAGCTGACGGGGCTGGTGAGCCGCGGGAATATTCTGTGGTTCGCCCAGTGGCTGATCGATCACGATGTGCCGTTTTCCTTTGCGATGCTGGATCTGGATAACTTCAAATTCATCAATGATACCTACGGGCACTACGTCGGGGACCAGGTGCTGATTCACGTTTCGGAAGACCTGATGGCGCTGCTGGGGGACGCGGGCGTGGCCGGGCGGTTCGGCGGGGACGAAATCCTGATTGTGAACCTTCGGGATGTGACGTACGACGACTGCAAGAAATTCTTCATGCGGATGTATGAAGGGACTGTGCTGCGGAAGAACATCCAGCTGGAGGACTGCAACCCCTTCATTACGGGAACCGTCGGGTGCGCGATTTACCCGAAGGACGCCAAGGACTACAACAGCCTGTTCGAGGTGATTGACAAGCTGCTGTACCGCGGGAAAACCAAGGGCAGAAACTGCCACATCATTTACGTTGAGGAAAAGCATAAAAACATCGTGATCCGGCAGATTGCCAAGCACGGGATGTACACGACGTTCAACGCACTGGCGCGGCAGTTTGAATACGCGCCGGGACTGGTGAACAAACTGCGGAACGTGATGCCGCTGCTGATGGAAGAACTGCAGATTTCCGACCTGTATTACGTGGGAAAGCAGCAGATTATGCATGCTGTCCGTAACCCGGCGATGGCGGAGCCCGTACGGGATCTGGAACGGCTGCTGCAGAGCGACGACCTTTACGCCAACAACAATCTGGAGGATGCGGAAAAGAGAAGCCCGGAGTTTTACGGGGTTCTGGCAAAAATGGAAGTGGAAACCTTCTGCGCGGTGCGGATCCGGTGGAACATGGAGACGGACGGATACCTGATCGTGGCGGAGGCGCGGAACAGGAGAATCTGGCAGGAAGCGGAATGCGGGATTCTGTTCTTCCTGACCAAAATGATTGCTGCCAGTATCCGGGCGGACGGAGGCAGCCTTGAATAAGACCCGGTGAAGCCATTCGGGCCGCCGCGGGCGGCCTTTTTTTGCAGTTTTTTGTTCGGACAATTCGGACGGTACATATATATAGGAAGGAAAAAGTTCAGAAAAACCTTTATTTTTTATGCGAAAAGTGATATAATAAGGTGTTCCTGCACGCCTTGATTTTCAAGGGGTTGGAGGATTTCAGAAAAGGCGGAAAAATGACCGTTTCCGACAGGTTTTTCCGCAGCAGAACAAGAGCGCAGAACGAGGTGTATCATGGCAGAAGAATTTGACGCGAATCTGGAACAGGTGACGGTCGTGACCCAGGACTACGGCGAGGAACAGATTCAGGTGCTGGAAGGGCTGGAGGCCGTTCGGAAACGGCCCGGCATGTATATCGGCTCCACGGACGCCCGGGGGCTTCATCACCTGGTATATGAAATTGTGGACAACTCCGTTGACGAGGCGCTGGCAGGGTACTGCCACCAGATCAACGTGACGATCAACCCGGACGGCAGCGTGACGGTTATGGACGACGGCCGCGGCTTCCCGGTGGGTCTGCACCCGAAGATGGGCCGGCCGGCGGTGGAAGTGTGCCTGACGGTGCTGCATGCCGGAGGCAAGTTCGGCGGCGGAGGATACAAGGTATCCGGCGGTCTGCACGGTGTCGGCGCCTCGGTGGTTAACGCTCTGAGCAGCCACTTTACCGTAACGGTTTACCAGAACGGGAAGATTTATCAGCAGGAGTATGCGAGGGGCAAGTATCTGTACGACCTGAAGGTGATCGGCGACACGGAACGCACCGGCACAACGATACAGTTCTGGCCGGACATCCTTGCCGAGGACAACCCCGAAGGTATTTTCGAGGCGGGCGTCCAGTTTGAATACGAGACGCTGCGCAACCGCCTGCGAGAAATGGCCTTCCTGAACAAGGGCGTGCGGATTGTTTTCCGGGACGAACGGGGAGAGGAACCGAAGGAGAACGACTTCTGCTTTGAAGGCGGCCTGCGGGAATTCGTGAAGTATCTGAACCGGCATAAGCAGGTGCTGTTCCCGGAACCGATCTATACCGAGGGCATCAAGGACGGCATCCTGGTCGAAATGGCCATGCAGTACAACGACAGCTATGCCGAGAACGTCTACACCTTCGCCAACAACATCGCCACGCCGGACGGCGGAACCCACCTGGCGGGCTTCAACACGGCGGTGACCCGGGCGATCAACGATTACGGCCGGCGGTATAAGATCCTCAAGGACAACGAGCCGAACCTGAAGGGCGAGGACGTTCGGGAAAGCCTGACGGCGATTGTGTCCATCAAGATGGAGGACCCGCAGTTTGAAAGCCAGACGAAGAGCAAGCTGGGCAGCGGACAGGTCCGGGGCGTGGTGGACAGCCTGGTGAGCGAAGAACTGAGCACCTACCTGGAAGAGAACCCTTCCGTTGCGAAAGCCATCGTGAGCCGCTGTGTAGACGCCCAGAGAGCCCGGGAAGCCGCCCGGAAGGCCCGGGAGGCCACCCGGCGCAAGACCGTGCTGGAAAGCGCCTCCCTGCCCGGAAAACTGGCGGACTGCAGTGAGCGGGATCCGGCGAAGTGCGAAATCTTCATGGTGGAGGGCGACTCCGCCGGCGGCAGCGCCAAGGGTGGCCGCGACAGCAAGACCCAGGCGATCCTGCCGCTGCGGGGCAAGATCCTGAACGTCGAGAAGGTGCGGCTCGACCGGGCACTGGAAAACGCGGAAATCCGCGCGATGATTACAGCCTTCGGATGCGGCTTCGGCGACCAGTTTGACGAATCGAAGCTGCGGTATCACCGGATTGTCTGTATGACGGATGCCGACGTGGACGGGGCGCATATCCGGATTCTGCTGCTGACCTTCTTCTACCGCTTCATGCGGCCGCTGGTCGAGAAAGGCTATGTTTACGCCGCCATGCCGCCGCTGTACAAGGTGACCAAGGGGAAGATTTCCCGGTATGTTTACGACGACGACGAACTGAACCGCGTGCTGGACGAGATCGGCCGGAACCCGAAACCGGATATCCAGCGGTACAAAGGCCTCGGCGAGATGAGCGCGCAGCAGCTGTGGGACACGACGATGAATCCGGAGACCCGGATGATGATGCAGATTACGCCGCAGGACGCCATGGAAGCGGATCAGCTGTTCACGCTGCTGATGGGCGACGATGTGGAGCCACGGAAGGCGTTTATACAGGAAAACAGCGACCTGGTGAAGGATCTGGATGTATAATCTAAGCTCTTTGGCGAAGGCTTTGTAAGACTTAAGGAGAAATAGAATGATTCAGGATAAACTGATCCCGGTGAATCTGGAACAGGAAATGAAAAAGAGTTTCATCGCCTATGCCATGGCGGTGATTGTGGACCGGGCCCTGCCGGACGTGCGGGACGGTCTGAAGCCCGTACACCGGCGGATTCTGTACGACATGTCCGAGGAACTGGGCATGACGCCGGACAAGCCGACCCGCAAGAGCGCCCGCGTGGTGGGCGACGTTCTGGGTAAATTCCACCCCCACGGGGATTCCTCGGTTTACGACGCGATGGTGCGCCTGGCGCAACCTTTCAACATCCGGTATCCGCTGATTGAGGGCCAGGGCAACTTCGGCTCGGTGGACGGTGACGGCGCCGCCGCCATGCGTTACACGGAAGCGCGGCTGCAGAAGCTGACGATGCACCTGCTGGACGGCATCGACAAGGACACGGTGGACTTCTATCCCAACTTCGACGAAACGATGCAGCAGCCCTCGGTGCTGCCGGCCCGGTTCCCGAACCTGCTGGTGAACGGTTCCAGCGGCATCGCCGTCGGCATGGCCACCAACATCCCGCCGCACAACCTGCGGGAAGTGATCAACGGCGTCATCTGTATGATCGACAATCCGGAATGCACGGTCGAAGACCTGATGCAGCACATCAAGGGGCCGGATTTTCCCACTGCCGGCCTGATTGTAGGCTACAGCGGCATCCGGCAGGCCTACCTGACCGGCCACGGCCGGATCACCATGCGGGCCCGGACGAACGTGGAAGAAATGGGCGGCGGCCGCAGCCGCATCATTGTGACGGAGATCCCCTACCAGGTCAATAAATCCGTGCTGGTCAAAAAGATCGCCGATCTTGTTCACGAAAAGAAGATTGAGGGCATCAGCGACATCCGGGACGAATCCAACGACCGGCAGGGCATGCGCATCGTGATCGAACTGAAGCGGGACTTTCAGCCGCAGGTGGTTCTGAACATGCTCTATAAGCATACGCCCATGCAGGAAAACTTCGGCGCCAACATGCTGGCCCTGGTGGACGGGAAGCCGCGGGTGCTGAACCTTCGGGAGATCATCTACTACTACCTGGAGCACCAGAAGGACGTGGTGACCCGGCGGACAAAGTTCGAGCTGAACAAGGCTCAGGAACGGGCGCATATTTTGGAAGGCCTGCTGAAGGCACTGGACCACATCGACGAGATCGTCGCCATCATCCGGGCCAGCAAGGATACTGCCTCCGCGAAGGAAGCACTGATTGCCCGCTTTGAGTTCAGCGAGAAGCAGGCTCAGGCGATCCTGGACATGCGGCTGGCGCGCCTGACCGGACTGGAACGGGAGAGACTGCAGGAGGAATACGAAGAACTGGAAAAGACCATTGCGCGGCTGACGGCGATCCTGGCCGACGAGCATCTGCTGATGGACGTGATCAAGACCGAGATCAGCGAGATCCGCGACAAATACGGCGACGACCGCCGGAGCGAACTGACCATCGCGGAAGACGATATCGACATTGAAGACCTGATTCAGGAAGAAAACATGGTCGTGACCATGACCCACGAAGGCTACGTGAAGCGGGTTTCCTCTTCCGCCTACCGGGCACAGCACCGCGGCGGACGGGGCGTTTCCGGCATGAACGTGAAGGAGACGGACTATACGACCCAGATGTTCGTGACCAGCACGCATCAGGAGATCATGTTCTTCACGAACCTGGGCCGGGTGTACAGCCTGAAATGCTACCAGATTCCGGAAGCCGGGCGGCAGGCCCGCGGCACGGCGATCATCAACCTGCTGCAGATTGCGGGCGGGGAGAAGGTCTCCACGATGCTGCCGATGCCGAGGGAGGCGGAGCACGAGTATAACCTGGTAATGGCCACCCGGAACGGCATGATCAAGAAGACCTCGCTGGCGGACTTCCGGAACCTGCGGAAGAACGGCCTGATCGCCATCGCGCTGCGGGAAGGCGACGAACTGATCGGCGTGCGGCTGAGCACGGGCGAAGACGAGATGCTGCTTTCCACACGGAAGGGCAAGTGCATCCGCTTCAACGAGCAGCACGTACGCACCGTCGGACGGAATTCCATCGGCGTGCGGTCCATGAAGATTGCGGAAGGCGACGAAGTGATCGACATCGCGGCTGTGGAGCCGGACACGACCGTACTGGCCATTACGGCCCTGGGCTACGGCAAGCGGACGAACCCGGACGAATACCGGGAGCAGGGCCGCGGCGGCATGGGCATCAAGGCCATGCTGCTGACGGAGAAGACCGGCGACCTGGTGGCGATGATGTTCGTGCACGAAGAGGAAGACATCCTGCTGATTACCGACGACGGCACGATCATCCGGACCCGAGCCGCGGACGTGCGCCTGTGCGGACGCTCCACCCAGGGCGTGCGGATCATGCGGCTGGCGGAGGGCAGCACCGTGGTCGGCGTGTGCCGTGCGGAAAAGGAAGAGGAAGAGCCGGAGACGGAGATCGCGGAGAACGCCGCGGAAGCAGCGGGCATCGATGCGGCGGAAGGGCAGCAGCCTGTGGATCAACGATGAGAAAGAAGGCCTCCCTGCGTTGTGCGGGGAGGCTTTTTTGAGGGCTCCGGGTTTTTTATGCGATTAATCGTAGCGCTCGTCGATGACGCGCCTGGTTTTCTTTTCGCTGCGGGGCAGGACGCCGGCCTCCACGACCTTGACGATGGGCGTGAAACCGATGGCGCTCTTGACCTTGAATTCGATGCGATCCGCCAGATTCTGGAAATTGACGGAGCCGCTGACGGCTTCCACATAGATCCGCATGGTATCCTTGCCGTCGAGGTGGGAGATGCGGATCTGGTATTCGCTGGAAGCTTCGGGGAAGGACTGAAGGACTTCCTCGATCTGGTTGGGGAAGACGTTGACGCCCTTGATTTTCATCATGTCGTCGGTGCGGCCCATGATGGTGTCGAGACGGGGATGCTTGCTGCCGCAGGGGCATTCGCCGGGGATGATCCGGGAGAGGTCATGGGTGCGGTAGCGGATCAGGGGCGCGCCTTCCTTCACGAGGGTGGTGATGACGATTTCACCCATTTCGCCGTCGGGAACAGGCTTCAGGGTCTTCGGGTCAACGATCTCGATGTAGAGATAGTCATCCCAGCAGTGCATGCCGGTGTTGTATTTGCAGTTGATGCCGATGCCGGGGCCGTAGATCTCGGTGAGGCCGTAGATATCATACAGCTCGATGCCCAGGGATTCGGCGATATGGGCGCGCATCTTGTCGCTCCAGCGCTCGGAACCGATGACGCCCTTTTTCAGCTTAATCTTGTTTTTGATGCCGCGCTTCTCGATTTCCTCGGAGAGGAGCAGAGCGTAGGAAGAGGTGGAGCAGAGGACGGTGGACTCCAGATCCTGCATCATCTGGAGCTGTTTATCCGTGTTGCCGGGGCCCATGGGAATGGCCATGGCGCCGAGGCGCTCGCAGCCGGCCTGGAAGCCGATGCCGGCGGTCCAGAGCCCGTAGCCGGGCGTGATCTGGATGCGGTCTTTCTTCGTGATGCCGGCATACTCAAAGCAGCGGGCAAACATGATGGCCCAGTCTTCCACGTCCTTCTTCGTATAGGGGATGATGACCGGGAGACCGGTGGTGCCGGAAGAGGAATGAATCCGGACGATTTCCTCCTCCGGGGCGGTCATGAGGCCCAGGGGATAGGCTTCGCGGAGATCATTCTTCTCGGAGAAGGGCAGGGCTTCGAACTCCTCGGGGGTTGAGATCGAGGAGACGCCGGCGGCCTTCATTTTTTTTCCGTAGAAATTGTCGGCGGCGAGCAGGGCTTTGATCCGGCCGTTGACCAGCTGAATCTGGGAATCGGAAATGCGCATTTTGGGTACCTCCTTTATGGTTCGTACTCCAGCGCCCTGAAGTTCAGGGCATGGAATTTTTCCTTGATGTTCCGGCGGATGGCTTCCTTCAGGTCCGCGGTCTCCAGGCCCAGGGCGTCTGCGCGCAGGGCTGCGCCGAGGAGAATGAGGTTCAGGACCTTGGGAGAACCGACGTCCTTCAGGGCCCGCTCCGCGTCTACAACGGTGAGCCGGGCGACATGGGAAGACAGGTAATCCAGCATGGTTTCCGCCCGGTAGCCGGTGTCGGAGAGGGCGGCGGTGACGGGCATGACGGGCCGGGAGGAGACTACCATACGGCCGTCCGGCTTCAGGAAAGGAAGCTGGCGCACAGCCTCACCGGGCTCGAAGGCGATGATCAGATCCGCTTCGCCTTTGGCGATCATGGGGGAATAAAGGACCTCGTCGGTGCTCATGCGGACGTGGCTGAAGACGCTGCCGCCCCGCTGGGCCATGCCGATGGTTTCGGCGGATAGAACCGGGATGTCCCGGGCCATGGCGGCGGAGGAGATCAGGCGGGAAGCCAGGACGGTTCCCTGACCGCCGACGCCGCATAGGATGATGTTCTTCGTCATGCTTTGTTACCTCCCGCGGTTGCGGAATCAGAGGGATTTCCGCCGGCAGGGGTCGGCGGCGGTGTGACTTCAATCGCCTTCACCGGGCAGAGCTGCGCGCAGAGGGTGCAGCCGTTGCACTGGGCGGGATCGACATGGACCTTGCCATCCCGGAAAGAGAGGGCAGGGCAGCCGATTTCCCGGATGCACTTTTTGCAGCCGATACATTTTTCGGGATCCACGGTGGCCTGCGCCTCGGCGCGGAACAGCGCCACGCAGGGGGAACGGAAGATGACGGCCTTGACGCCGGGGAGATCCGCGATGCTGCGGACCGTTTCCACGGCATGCGCATGGTCCAGGGGATCCACGGTTTCCACGGCGGTGACGCCGATGCCGCGGAGGATGTTTTCGATGCTGATTTTTTCCACGACCTGGTTCATCATGGTTTTGCCGGTGCCCGGATGGGGCTGATGGCCGGTCATGGCGGTGGTGGAATTATCCAGGACGATCAGGGTGAATTCGGCCTGGTTGTAGACGGCGTTCACCACGCCCGGGAGGGCCGAGGCGAAGAAGGTTGAATCGCCGACGAAGGCAAAGCAGGAACGGTCCTTCTCCAGGTGGTTGAGACTCTGGGCGATGCCGAGACCGGCGCCCATGCACAGGCAGGTATCCACCATGTCCAGGGGCATGGCGTTGCCCAGGGTGTAGCAGCCGATATCCCCGCAGAAGACGGTTTTGCGGCCCTTCATGGCTTGCTTGACGGCATAGAAGGACGCCCGGTGAGGGCAGCCGGCGCAGAGCACCGGCGGGCGGACCGGCAGGGGCGGAGGCGTTTCCGCTTCCTCCGGCGGCAGGGGACGGCCGATGAAGGCGGCCAGGGCCGCGGTCACGCTGTCCCGGCTGTTTTCACCGGAGCGCGGGATCTGACCGGTCATTTTGCCGAGGATCTTTGTTTTCAGACCGTATTTGCCGCAGAGGTAAATGAGTTCCCGCTCGATGACGGGATCCAGCTCCTCCACGCAGAGCACTTCATCCAGGCCGCTTAAGAACTCCACCGCCTTTTTCTCCGGAAAGGGGAAGGGGGTGGAAACCTTCAGGGTGCGGAGGGCGCCGAGCTTCTTGCGGGCTTCCATAACATAGGTGTAACTGAAGCCGCCGACAGCGACGCCTTTGCGCAGGGGGGCGGCGGCAGCGTCCTCCGGCTCGATGCGGTTCAGGGGATTTTCGCTGAAATCATCCTGCAGAGCTTCGTTCCGTTCCTCGATTTTCCGGTGGGCATTGAAGGACAGGCGCGGGAAAATGACCCAGCGGCTGCTGTCCCTGACAAAGCCTTCGGGGATATGGACGGTATATTCCTCCGGATCCTTCACCCGGACCGAGGCGTATCCGTGCGACACGCGGGTGGTCGGGCGGAGGAAAACCGGCGTCTGATATTTTTCGGAGAGCTCAAAGGCTTCCTGCACCATCTGATACGCTTCCTCCGCGGAGGAAGGATCGAAGAGGGGCACCTTGGAGAAGGCAGCGAAGGAACGGGTGTCCTGCTCCGTCTGGGAGGAGATGGGGCCGGGATCGTCGGCCACCAGGACGACCAGACCGCCCTTCACGCCGATATATTCCAGGCACATGAGGGGATCGGAGGCTACGTTGAGGCCCATCTGCTTCATGGTGACCAGGGCGCGGGCGCCCGCATAGGCGGCGCCGCCGGCCATTTCCATGGCGACCTTTTCATTCACGGACCATTCCACATACACGCCTTCGCCCCGGCGCTTGGCCACGGTTTCCAGCACCTCGGTGGAGGGCGTTCCGGGATAGCCGCAGACCAGGTTGACCCCGGCGGCCAGGGCGCCCAGGGCAATGGCCTCGTTGCCCATCAGAAATTCGCTGTGCATTGCTTATCACACCTCTTGCATCTGGTGATCATAAAAGACAACGCAGGCGCCATCGGCGCCTGCGCCCCTTGCGGTCACTGAAATCATAGCATAACTGCCGGGAAAAGGCCAGTGAAACGCACCGAAAAAACAAAGCAAAATGCGCGGGAAGGCAACGCGAAATATGCCGAAAAAACAACAGCGGCGAAAGCGCCGGATCCCGAATGATTTGGCGTTTTTCCGAAAATCTGATACAATGATCCGGCGAGGAGCAAGCAGCATACAGGCCGAGAGGGGGACGCCCGTGCCGACGAAATTCAATGCTTCCCAGACGGAAGCCATCTGTGCCGGGAACCGGAACATTCTGGTTTCCGCGGCGGCCGGTTCAGGAAAAACCACCGTGATGGTGGAGAAGATCAAGGAGACACTGATCCGGGATCCGGAGGCGTCGATTTCCCAGTTTCTGGTGATCACCTTCACCAGGGACGCGGCACGGAACATGAAGGACAAGCTGCGGGATCTGCTGGAGAAAGCCTCACAGCAGGGCGTGAGCCGGGCCTCCAGGGCGCTGAGCGAGATTGAAACCGCGGCCGTCAGCACCATTCACTCCTTCTGCACCCAGCTGCTGAAGGAATACAACGACAACACCGGGGCCGCGATGAATCCCCGGGTGTTGAAGGACGCGGAGAAGCAGCGCATCATGGACGAATGCTTCACGGACGCGGCCGAACAGATCTTCAGCCAAAAAGATCACTACACGCCGGCAGACCGGCAGGCCGTCGGATATTTGATGACCGCCTTCAGCCCGGAAGAGATCCGGAAGATGGTCGGGAAGCTTTACAACGCGCTGATGGGGATTCCCGATCCCTTCGATTTTCTGGAGAAGATCGTTGAAAATCCGCCGTATGCTCTCTGGAACAGGCAGATCATGATCTCGATTGATCTGGACGTGCTGGGACTGGCGGAATGCCTGCGGCAGGAGCAGGAACTCCTGGAAAAACCGCAGGCGCTGGCTTCCTGTTTTGATACGGCGCAGGCGGACGCGGAGCTGGTGGATGCCTTCCGAGATGCGTATGAGGAGATCGGCCAAAAAGCCCGTGAACGCGCAGCGCAGGACGCTTTACCGGCGCAGGTTCCTGCGGAGGAAATTGAAGCAAAACGGGATCTGCTTGCGGAGGAAATTGAAGCAAAACGGGATCTGCTTGCGCGGACCGGCGCCGCGTTTGTGAAAGCGCCGACCGTTCCCCGGGGGTTGGACGACGAAACCAAAGCCTGGAAGAAACAGTTTGACAGCGTCCGCAACGGCATGAAGGGTTCGAACGGCATCTTTGCCGCCGCCGTGAAGCGCATCGACGCCCTGCTGGACGGAAAAAACGAACGATTGAACGGGATCATTCAGACGGAACTTCGGGGGCTGGCGCTGCTGCTGCGGGCCACCGCCGACGCGTACGCGCAGCAGAAACTGGAAGCCGGGGTCATTGACTATGCCGACATGGAGCAGATTGCCTGGCGCATCATGCAGGATCCGGAAAAGCGGGACGAGCTGCTGGCCCGGTACAGATACATCTATGTGGACGAATGCCAGGACGTTTCCGGCATTCAGTATGCCATTATCGAATCCCTGAAAGGTTCCGGGAATCATTTCTTCATGGTCGGCGACGTCAAGCAATCCATCTACGGCTTCCGCCATGCCGACCCGGGGCTCTTCGAGCGAAAGCGCCAAAGCTATCTGGACGACGCGGACGCGGAGGAGCGGCGGATCTTCTTCATGGACAACTACCGTTCCTGCCAAAGCGTCGTGGACGCCGTGAACGCAGTGTTCAGCGAAGCCATGGACGAGCGGATCACGGACATGGACTATCATCCGGAAGACCATCTGCAGTGCCATGTGCCGGGCGATTTCGGACCGGTGGATGTGTTCCTGGTGCAGAAGGGCGAGGAGGACGCGGACAAACTGGAAGCCCAGTGCGAGGCGGCGGGGCGGTATATCCAGGGGCTGATTACGCCCCTGGCGGAAGTCAGCAGCAAGGCGCTTCTTCGGTACAGGGACATCGTGATTCTGGTGAGAGCGGCCAAAGGTACCGCTTCCGTGATCGTGGATCACCTGAAAAAAATGCATATTCCGGCGATGTATGAAGGCGCGCCGGACTTCTTCGGGCTGGCGGAAGTGAAGGCTTTCGTGAGCCTGCTTGAGGTGATCGACAACCTGCACAACGACGACGCGCTGGTCGGAACGCTGATCAATACGCCCTTCCTGTTCACGGAGAGCGAACTGGCGGAGATCCGGCTGGAGAAGAATGAATACGTGCCTTTCTATGAGGCTTTTGAACTGTGTGCGGAACGGAATGAGAAGCCGATAGACGTCCGCTGCAGGCAGGCCGCGGATCAGCTGAAGGAATGGCGGAAAATCAGCGAGGGTATGCCGGTGCCGGACTTCATCTGGCGGCTGATGCGGGAGACCGGCGTGTACGCTGCCCGGGGCGCTTATCCGGACGGCAAGGCGCGGCAGGCAAACCTGGACACGCTGTACCAGCGGGCGCTGGACGGACAGCAGGCCGGCCACATCCGGCTTTCGGACTTTATCAGCGCACTGCGGGAAGAAAGCGAAACAAAGCAGAGCGACAGCGACGACCATCCGGCCATGGGCGCCGGGGACGACTTTGTGCGGGTGATGACCATGCACAAGAGCAAAGGCCTCGAGTTCCCGGTCGTCATTCTGATGGACCTGCAGAAGAGCATCCGCCGGAAGCGGAACGACGAAAAGCTGCGGATCAACGTTTCTTCCTCCGGCGGCGCGCTGGGGCTTTATCTTCCCGCCGTGCAGCGCAGGAAGCACAGCACCATGGATTCCCAGGGCAGGGACGCCTTTGACATTCAGGCGATGCGGAAGAACATTTCCGAAGGCACCCGGCTGCTGTATGTGGCCATGACCCGCGCCATGGAGAAACTCTGCCTGATCGGCTCCTATAAGGAAGGGGACGAAAAACTGTGGCTGAACCAGACCCGGGCGGCCCGGATCTGGAAGACGGACAGCATGCTGGACATGATCATGCCCGCCGTGCTGAAACGGGTGAAGCTGCCGGACGCGGACGAGACCCGGGAAGACGATCTGTGGCGGGTGACCCGCGTTTCCGGAAAGGCCATTGAGGAGGCGGAGGAAGCCGCGGACAGAGCGGACGAACGGATTGAAAGCATCCTTGAAAGCGATGAGCCCATGCGGCTGTTCATGCCGGAACACGCGGAGAACGCGCCGCTGAAAACCAGCGTGACGACGCTTACGCAGCACATGAAACCGCTGTCGGAGGACGACAGCGAAGAAACCCTGGAGGATAAGCGGAAGACGGAGGAAGCGGTTCGCACCTTCCGCCTCAGTTCCGCGGCCTCCAAACCGGCGTTCCTGGAGGAGGAACAGGAAAAAGCCGCGGCGGTCAGCATCGGCACGGCCACCCACCGCTTTATCCGGCTGATCCGGCTGGAGGAACTTCGGAAAGAGGGCGCCGATCCCGCACAGGTGATCAGGGCTGAAATGGAACGGATGAAGGCGCAGCGGATTCTTTCGGAGGAGGAAGCCGGCATGATCCGGCTGAACGGTGTGATTGCCTTCTTCCGGAGCGAACTGGGGAAACGGATGCTGGCAAGCAGCGAGATCAAACGGGAAGCCGCTTTCACCATGCGGATCGATCCGAACGGGTCCACCATGGTACAGGGGATTATTGACTGCGCCTTCAGGGAAAACGGCGAATGGATCCTGATCGACTACAAGACGGACTATGAGACCGCGCCGGAGATCTTTGTTCCGCGGCATGAGATGCAGATGAACTGGTACCGGACGGCTCTGGAGCGGCTGACCCACGTGAAGGTCCGGGAGATGTGGCTGTTCGCGCTGCGTGCGGGGAAAGCCTGGCCCGTCGAAAGGAGGGATGTCTGATGGCGCGCATCCGCGTTGTGACGACCCGGGCACCGGGACTGATCCCGAGCCTGATCAAAGAAATCCGGCAGGCACCCCATCCAGTGGTGCTGATTCCGGAATCCTTTACGCTGGCCTGCGAAACGGAAATCGTGAACCAAAGCCCTGACGGCGGTATCTTTGACCTGAAGATTTTTTCGCCGTCCTCGCTGATCCGCGAAGTGCGGGAACTGACGGGCCGCGGAAACCGGAAGCCCATCTCCGGCGACGGGCAGAACATGATCATCTCCCAGGTGCTGCATCACTGCCGGGACGAGCTGAAATACTACCGGGAATCCGTGGCTCAGCCGACGCTGGCCGCGAAGATCGCCGGACAGATCGACGACTTTACCCGGGCCCGGCTGACGCCCGGTTTCCTGCGGCAGTATACGCCGGCCAGCCGCCGCACGGCGGCCAAGCTGGAGGACGTGGCGCTGATCTGGGACGGATACCGGCAGATTCTGGATAAAGGCTTTGAGGATACGGTGGGCCAGTGGATGTCCGCCGTGCGCCTGATCCGGCAGAGCGGGATCGTCCGGGACAGCCGGCTGCTGATCTACGGCTTTGACTACATTACCCACGATCTCCTGAACCTGGTGAATGAAGTTTCCGCGCCCGGGGACGGGGGCGCCGACGAGATCGTGATCGGGCTGATCAGCGACGACGTCGGCCCGGATCGCGATATTTTCAGGGCTGCCAACGATTCCGTCGAGGCGCTGCGGTATTTCCTGGACCGCAAAAAAGCGGCATACACCGTGCAGCGGGAAGACCTTGCCCCGCGGATGGACGCCGGCATTGCCTACGCGGAGAAGAACCTCTATGCCCTCGGCGCCTTCGGCAGCGAGAAGATCTACACGTACGGGACGGAAACATATATCATCCGGGAGGATCCGGGTACGGCGCGGAAAACCGCCCTGGCGGAACTGACGGAAACCTTTGTTCCGGACATGTCCCATGTCCTCATGTACTACGCGAAAAACTCCTATCTGGAATGCCAGCATGCCTGCCAGACGCTGATCGACTGGCACCGGGCGGGCATTCCCTGGGAGGACATGGCCATTGCGGTGTGCGAGCAGAACACGCTGCCGTCGCTGCTGCCGCTGACGCTTTCCGCGAGCGGCATCCCCTTCAACGCGAAGCAGGACCAGCCGATTCTGATGAGCGGATACGCGCAGTATTTCCTGTCGCTGCTGCGGATTCTGCGGCTGAACTTCTGCCGGGGGGACGTGCTGCGGCTGATCAAGACCGGCTTCACGGACATGACGCCGGAAGAGATCATGGACATGGAAAACTATGCCCGGGAGAACGGCATCCATCGCAGCCGGTGGCTGAAACCCTTCCATATTCCCGAAAAGGACGGGGAAAGAGAGAAAGCGGAGCGGCTGGAGGAACTCCGGCAGAAGGTGACGGCACCCATCGCGGAACTGAAGAAAAAACTGTCGCGGAAAGCCTGCACCGGCAAAGAAGCCGCTGCGCTGCTCTTTGAATATGTCACGGACGCCGGGATTTATGAGCGCCTGCAGGAACAGGAGGAAGTGCTGGCTGCCCAGGAAGACGACCTGGGCATCGACCGGAACCGGCAGGTATGGACGGCGGTGAATGAACTGCTGGATACGGTGGCAACCTTCATCGGCGACGAGCCGCTGCCGCTGCACGATTTGTGCGCGATGCTGGAGGCGTCGCTGGCTTCGAGGAAGATCAAATCCCTGCCGCAGCTCTCCGGCGCGGTGATGGTGGCACCGCCGCAGATGTTCTTTTCTTCCGGCGTGCGCTGCATGATTGTGATGGGACTGCAGGAAAATGAGATTTCCCCCGGGGCGAGCATTCTCTCGGAGCATGAGCGCGGACAGCTGGAAGCCTTTATTGAAGAGGATAACCGGCGGTACTACAGCGAGCAGTATGCCGACTATCCGTATGAACCGGGAATGTGGGAAAACGGCGCAGCGGGCGAAGGGATGCCGGCGGCGGGGAGTCTCAATACAGAAAGGCCGTACAGCAAGATCGGGCAGTCCCTGACGGACCTGGCTGCCCGCCAGAAACAGGATGTTTACCAGGCGGTTTCGCTGGCGCGGGAGGAACTGATGATTTCCTGCTCCGGCGCCAGGCCCAGCGGCGGCGTGATGACGCCCTCCGCCGCTTTCACGCGGCTTCAGAAAACCATGGAGGACGCGAAGCCGGAGAACGTGACCGGCGGTCTGATGGATACGGATATCCGGCCTTTTGCGCCGGCCTTTGCGCTGGAGGCGCTGGCCGTGCGGCTGCGCGAAACCCGGGACAGCAGGGATAGCTTCCTGCAGGGCGATTCAGAGGAGGACGCGCTCTGGCGGAATGCTCTCAGCTCTCTGTATCAAAGCGACGAATGGAAAAAACAGGTCGAAGGCATCCTGAAGGGGCTGCATGTGACGGCGCCGTCCGCCGCGATCGCGCCGGAGCAAGCCCGGAAGCTTTACATTACCCACGGCATGACCATTTCCCGGGCGGAGACTTTTGCTTCGTGCCCGTACCGGCACTTCCTTCAGTACGGACTGGGGCTGGCGCCGACCGGCACCTATACCTTTCAGCGGAATGAACAGGGTACATTCAACCACGACGTGGTGCAGATGTTTCTGGAAAAAGCCATGCGGCTTCCGGAATGGCCGGATCTGTCCGAGGAGACGCAGACGAAGCTCCTGAACCGGATTCTGAAGGATCGGGTGAAGCGATGGGAGGGCGGCATTCTGACTTCCGATACCATGCACCGGTATCAGGGCGCGGGGATCATCCGCGGCGTGCGGACCGCCATTGCCAGCATGATGCGCGCTTTCCGCCAAAAACCACACTTCCTGCCCCTGGCGGCGGAGGTTCCCTTCGGCATGCCTGACGCCGACGGAAAGATTCGGATTCCGGCAATCCGGCTGAAGACATCCGACGGGGACACGGTAGCCTTCTCCGGCCGGATTGACCGCATTGACGTGCTGGAAACCCCGGAGGGGAGAAAATACTTTAATATCCTGGACAATAAAATGTCCGGGAAGGAACTGCGGCAGAATTCCATCGCCGCCGGATTGCAACTCCAGATTCCGCTGTATATCCGGGCGGCCCGGACGGGACTCCCGGGCTATGAAGCGGGTGGCGGACTGTTCCAGCCGATCAGGGACGTGCTTGCGGACAGCGAGGATGCGGAACAGATCCGGACACAGATCGACAGGGATCTGCAGACGACCGGTATGATTCTGGACGAGGAGCAGGTTTTGGAAGCGGCGAGACCCGTGAAGATAGCGAGAAAGACGGGCACGAGCGATACCGTTTCCACCGTCAGCACGGAGGAAATGCGAGCCATTGAAGACTGTGCCGTCCGGACGGCGACGGATCTTGTGACGCGGATCCTCCGGGGAGAAGCTTCCGCCCGGCCCGTGCGGGACGGCGCGGAAGCGACCTGCGCCTACTGCGATCATCTGAACGCCTGCAGGTACGACAGCACGATTCCCGGATGCAGAATCGTTGAGATTGACCACAAACGCAGAATCGAAATACCGCAGCCTTAACAGCGGGACCAACGAGAAACGTCCCCGATGGTGCAGACGCACCAGCGAGATGGCATCTCCGTGGGATGGCAATGGGGACAAAAAGAACCGCGGGATTCAGGATTGCTCCTGACTTCCGCGGTTCCTGTTTATGGTCCTTTTTATGGGTCCTGTTGATTTGAGTCCGTGGTTTCCATGGACTCCAGGAGATTATTTCGCAGCCTGTTCACCGGCGATACGGCCGAAGGTGAAGATGTCTGCGATGGCATTGCCGCCCAGGCGGTTGCCGGCATGGATGCCGCCGGTCACCTCACCGGCAGCCCACAGGCCTTCAATGACGGTGCCGTCTTCACGCAGGACCTGAGCCTGAGTATCAATGCAGATACCGCCCATGGTGTGATGCAGGGAAGCCTTGCGCGGGCTGATGCAGATGCCCATGGTGGGATCGGCTTCGATGGCGTCGATATCGATGAAATGTATCAGAAAATGGCGCGTCTGCGGCTGCATGTGGAAACGTTCAAAGACTGTGTTCACAGCGGGACGGTCGTAGAGGAAGCAAGGATGATCGGCGCCTATCGGATTTATTATGGTTCCGTGGAAACCGACCATCCCGATACCGCCGAAGTCTTCAAACGCTGGATTGCCGAGGTGCCGTATACCTATTCCACCATCCGCATCCCGCAGAAGGCGCTGCTGCTGCCCCCCACGGAGACCTGCCGCGCGGATACCGGGCTCGGGATGCTCAGCGATACGTTCCGGCGGATCAATGAAACCTTCCGGGAGCCGATGGAATATTCGCCTCCCTGCAAGTGCATCCAGGGCATCATCGAAACACGGGACCTGGAGCGGATTCCCTGCACCGTTCTTACGCCCTTCGTCCGCTATCTGGAGGAGCATGATCTGATTCCCCTGGGAAATCTGTACGGCTGGGTGGTCTATTCCCCGGTCAATCACAAGTGGGACGCCTACCGGATCTCCCTGCGCGTCGGCGTCAGCTGATCAGACAAGAACGAATCTCATCAGAAAGCCGGGAGTGTTCTGTCATACGCGCAATCCGAAGAACCGGAAGCTGAGCATGCTGATCCCGGTGGGCGCGATCGTACTGATGGTGCTGCTTCTCGTCGAATCGGTCCATCAGGGGCTGGGGATCATTGCCGCCCGGCAGACCGAGAAGCTGTCGATCCGGGAGCTTATGGATGTGATGATTCAATCGATCATGTCTGCGACGGGGTAAAAGGGAAAAATACTGATTGAGAATCCGGGGAAAATCGACTATAATATAACAGGACTTTGGATGAATCGGATAAACAAACCTATGTTTTACGGGGTGACATATGAAAAGTATTCGCAGTGTTTACAAGATCGGTCACGGACCGTCCAGCTCCCATACGGTCGGTCCGTATAACGCGGCTTTGCGATTCGGCCGGCGGCATCCGGACGCGGACCGTTTCCGGGTTGTGCTGTACGGCTCCCTGGCTTTCACGGGCGCCGGGCACGGGACCGGAAAGGCCATTCAGTCCGGACTGCCGGGAGCGGAGATCGTTGTGGACATGGAGACAAAAGACCTTCCGCATCCGAATACCATGCTGTTTACCGCCTTTAAGGACGGGCAGGAAATTGAAAGCGTCCGCGTGTTTTCCGTGGGCGGCGGCACCGTGCGGTTTGAAGATGAACAGGATGAGGAAGAACGGGAGCTCTATCCTGAAAAGAATTTCGAGGAGATCCTGGAAGCCTGCAGACAGGAAAACAAAACGCTTCCGGACTTTATCCGGGCACGCGAAGGGAAAGGCTTCCGGGAGTATTTATCCACGGTATGGCGGGCCATGCAGGACGCGGTTGAACGCGGACTTCCGGCGGAAGGCATCCTTCCCGGCGGACTGGACGTGGAGCGGAAGGCAAAGATTCTTTATGAAAAGCGCTGCTACAACGAAAGCGCGGACGTGACCATGAACCGTGTGATTGCCGCCTATGCCTATGCCGTCAGCGAAGAAAACGCAAGCGAGAATATGGTCGTCACCGCACCGACCTGCGGCAGCTGCGGCGTGATTCCCGCGGTGTTTTACTATATGCAGAAGGACCGGGGATTTCCGGAGGAGGAGATCCTGGACGCGCTGGCTGTGGCAGGGATGATCGGGAATGTCATCCGGACGAATGCCAGTATCTCCGGCGCCGAGTGCGGATGTCAGGCGGAGATCGGCAGCGCCTGCTCCATGGCCGCCGGGGGACTGGCAGCGCTGTACCGGCTGAACCTGGAGCAGATTGAGTATGCCGCGGAGATCGCGATGGAACACCATCTGGGTCTGACCTGCGACCCGGTGAACGGCCTGGTTCAGATTCCATGTATCGAGCGCAACGCGGTGGCGGCCATGCGTGCCATTTCCGCGGTGAATCTATCCAGGTTCCTGTATGAAACCCGGAAGATATCCTTTGACGTGATTATCGATACCATGTATCAGACGGGCAAGGATATGAGCGATAGATACCGGGAAACCTCCCACGGCGGGCTGGCACAGATGTATCAGTATATTTCACAGACCGTCGAGGATCATCCCTGGCTGGAGAGTGCGCTGAACCATATGATGACTGACGCGCCGGATGAGGATTGAATATACGGGACGGGAGCGGAATGGCGAAATGACTGACGGATCTGCCCGCAGCATTGAAGAGCTTCTGGAGAAGCCCTATTGGATTATCGATCTTCTGCCGGAGGTTGTGCCGGAAAAGAACGGAGGACAGTTTTTTTCCGCTGAAGCGTGGTTCCTGAAGGATCCGGATCTTCGGCGGAGACAGGTTCGATTTCTTCTCAAACTGAACTGTTATTACGATCTGACGATTGCCGGCGAGGAAGAGGAGATCAGAAATCCGAAACCGGAAGAATTGGCGTCTTTGGTCGGCCGAAAATATCTGAACATTCTGGCCGGGGAGCATTGCCTTATCTCTGCCGATCACACGGACATCTATATGACGCTGTACAACCCGGACGCGAGGATGCTGGAACTGGCAGAGAAACTGGCATCGGCTGAGGGTCTTTTTGTCAGGAAAGGCGCGGACGACAATCCGCGCCGGTGAGACGGCATTTCTGTGAGATGGTCAGTCGTGACAGTCAACAATGTTGATATACCAATCCCGCGGATAACTGTCCAGGATTTTGCCGAATTCCACGACCCAGTCCATATCCTTCTCGTATTTGACAAGTGCGCCCAGCCACCAGGCGTTTTTCCCGGGCTCCAGCCAGGTTCCGTCCGGGAGAACCAGACAGAAGCAGAACCAGGTTCTGAAGCATTCCTCGCAGGTCTGACCCTTGGGATTCTTTTTCCAGGCCTCCCAGAGATGAGGGCACTTCTGTTTCAGGATTTCTTCCGTGTCATCCGGGCGGATCATCGGAAAGTCTTCCAGCGTACAGCTGGTGTTGCCTCCGAGCATCCAGCTGTAGCGGCCGCCCTGGCTCCAGTAGTCATACTTGTGATCCTGATCGTCATCGTACATGGGACTCTCGGCGTCTTCGGTGTACGGGCCGATCAGATCGTCGATGCTGCTCCAGTCCAAAGGCTTCTCAGAAAGTATCATAACGGGAAAATGCATGGCAGTTCTCCTTTTTCAGATTCAATCTTTCCCGGAAAGTATAACATATCGTATGGCTGAAAGCTACTGCGCGATGTTCGCCGCCGCTTTATTCTCCGGCTTTTTCTCCTTGCGAAGCTACCTCTGAAAAGATATACTGAAAGGGTGAGCGTGCAACAGCGCAATGTTTTCAACAGGATCAAGGAGGAAAAACATTATGGGAATTCTGAGCTGGATCGTTGTGGGCGGACTGGCCGGCCTGCTGGCCGGGATGATTATGGGCGAAAAGCACGGGCTGATCGGCAAAATTATCATCGGTATTATCGGCGCCAATATCGGCGGCTATATTGCATCCAGATTTAATCTCGGAAGCGTGGACGGGATCAATCTTACCAGCATCCTGATCGCGGCGGGCGGCGCGTGCCTGCTTCTGGCGGTACTGCGGCTGCTTGGAGGGAAAAAGAACCGGGAAGGATAAGAAACTATTGCGCAAAAAGGGCGGTGCGCATGCAGCGCACCGCCCGGAGAGTGAAGATGTCAATTACCAGATATCCACGGAGCCGGTTTCTTCACCGTTGATCCACCAGAGCTTGTTCTGGTCGACGCGGACGAAGACGCTCTTGGCGCCTTTCGGCAGCTTTGCGGCGATTTCTTCGGGAGTGATGTTTCCGCCCATGGGGGACTGGATGAAAATCTCCAGTTTCGCGGCTTTCGCCTTTGCAGCAGGCTTCTTCGCGGCAGCCTTTACGGGCTTTTCGGTCTTGACTTCTTCAGTGACTTCGGGGTTTTTCTTCGTTCTGGGCATGGTTGTTTCGTCCTTTCTTTGATCATAATGCCTTGAAACGGATGGGATTATAGCACATCGTGTGAGATTGCGCAAATAGATCAGCGGAAACTGGTATGCGTGAACCTGTTTTGTGATTTGAAATGCCAAATTGGCATCTCAAATCACCGGTGAGATGGCATCTTCGTTGTACCGGATGCTGCCTGCAGCCCAGGCGGGAACTTTATTTCAGAACCAGTGCCGGGTTGGTATGCATTGGTCGGCTTTGAACGGCTGGCCGTCCAGAATCAGGATTTCTTCATTTGTAATTCCCTGATCAAAGAGCTTCATCAGATCGGAAAGATCTTCCCTGGTGATCATTTTCTCTTCGATACGGTTGACTTAGGCCTCAGTTTTCAGCTGCATGCTCTCCAGACGCTGGATTTCCTGGTAAGGCAGGAGCTGAACGTTCTGGCGCAGGTAATGGCTCATTTCGACGAAGGCTTCGATGATCAGGATACTGGCTTCGACCGCTTTTTCCGTATGCAGAACGGACGTGAGCATTGCCACGCCAGATTCACTGTAAACGAAGGGCAGATACTCCGTTGATTTTGGCTACCCTTTGGGTTATGATAGACCCATATCCGGTACCATACCTGCGAGAATTCTTCAGGGCAGGAAGAGATGCCTGTTGTCAGCAAATTGTGCGGAGGAAAACGGACGATGGAATTTTTGAATGCTTATACCTTTGGCTTTTGTGAGAAACGCGGATTCACGGACAGCGCTTCCTGGAAGGAATCTCTCCGGGCGATGGCTTTCTCGACTGGCTGTAACTCAGTGATTCTGCCGGTTTGCGCCTGGCAGGATCATGCTTATTCTGTGAAAATGGATTCAGAGCATCCGGATGTTATGTCAGCTGAAGACGTTCGCAGAGTCTGTGCTTTTTCCAGGGAACTGGGCCTGAAAGTGATTCTGAAGGCAATGGTCAATTGTCGGGACGGATACTGGAGGGCCTATATCCGTTTTTTTGACCAGGAAGTTCCCGTGGAGCCGAGCTGGGCAGAATGGTTTGAATCGTGGAACGCACACGTCCTCAACGTAGCCGGAATGGCAGAGGAAAACCGGGCGGATCTTTACTGCATCGGCTGCGAGATGGTCGGAACGGATCACAGAGAGACGGAATGGCGTTCGCTGATCCGGGAAGTCCGCGGGATTTATCATGGCCCGCTCACTTACAACTGTGATAAATACCAGGAAGATCATGTACGGTGGTGGGATGATCTGGATATAATTTCATCTTCCGGCTATTATCCCATCGAGGATCTGGCCCGCCAGTTTGAAAGAATCCGGTTGGTGGCGGAAAGGGTTGGGAAGCCATTCATGTTTATGGAATGCGGCTGTCCTTCCCGGGAGGGAAGCGAACACCGGCCTAACGACTGGAGATTCGGGAAAGGAACCCACCAAGAAGCCCAGCAAAAGTGGTATGAGGCATTTATCACGGAAATCCGGAGGAATCCGTTTGTCCGCGGCACAGGCTGGTGGGACTGGCCGGCAAGCAGGCTGTATCCGGAATATGCCGGCGTAGACAACAACGGCTACTGCACCTACGGAAAACCGGCAAATCAGCTGATCGCCGATTTTTCTGCCGGCCTTGCAATGAAAAAAAACCGGCTTGCTCAGGGCCGGGATTTGGGAGGAGGAGGGTTCCCATGAAGTATCTCTGTTCACCAGTGTATACGCGGCAAGCGAGAAGGATGGCAGTAGAAATTTATATCCGGAAATGGCGAAGGAAAGGCCGAAAGAAATCGCGGGATACAAGGCAATTGCTGAAAAAGAGTTCTGATGCAGCGTGCTTATCCGGTTATCAGTGATTCCAGCTCATTTCTCCATGGGATGGAATCTGCGGCTCCGGGCCTGGTAACGCTGATGGCAGCGGCTTTGCTGGCCTCTTCCATGCAGCGGCCCAACTGTTTCCCCTGCGTCAGCCCCGCAACGAAATATCCGGTGAAGGTGTCTCCTGCGGCAGTGGTATCCACCGCCGCCGCTTTTACAGCCTCCTGGCGGATTGTTTCCGTTTTTTCATCCTTCATCGCAAAGGCAACGCTACCACGCTTTCCAAGGGTAATCAGAACGGAGAGTCCGGGATACCGGGAATGCAGGAAATTCCAGGCTATGTCAGGATCACCCGAACCGGTGATCTGTTCAGCTTCCACTTCATTAACAATCAGCCACGAAAGCTTGCCAAAGTCTACCTTCTCGAGTTTTTCATTGAAAGGCGACGGATTCAGGACAATTTTCATCCCCCTCTCGGCGGCCGCATTCACAATCTCCGGGAGAAGGTTGATCTCGTTCTGCAAAACCAGCCAGTCGCCAGGAGCATATTTCTGAATCGTTTGTCTTATTTGTTCCTCCGTAATGCACTGATTGGAGCCGCCGTAAAGGATAATACTGTTTTCCCCGTCGGGAGTGACCTGGATCACAGTATGTCCCTGCATTTCATCTACCGGCAGGAGGTCGGAGACATCCACGCCATTTTCCGCCAGCGCGTCTCGCAGCGATTCGCCGCCTTTTCCCACGCAGCCGGCATGGGAAACATCCGCCCCCGCCCGCGCCAGGGCGACAGATTGGTTCAGCCCTTTTCCGCCGTGCTTAACGGCTCTGGATAATGAACTAATGGTTTCCCCGGGTTTGACGAAGTGATCCACCGCATAAACATAGTCCAGATTCAAAGAACCGAAGTTCAGCACTTTCATTTCGAAATCCTCCATCCCGTCAGCAATGCGTTGCCTATTCGGGTTCTGATGCCCTTTAGACCACTGCCTGGTCTTCGCTTTCAGGCTGTACATCCATTTCCAGTATTCTTTTGCTGAACAAACCTTCTGAAACCATTTTTTCTTTCATTCGCGATAGTATTTCTATATAGGGATCAGAGACAGGCGATCAGGCGGTTTACATCTTCCGGCTGGGTGGCCCAGGAGGTTGCGATCCGCATGATCGTTTTTCCGTCCGGGGTGTTTTCCCAGAATCCCATTTCGATTTTAGCAGAGAGGTTTGCCAATTGCGCCGGATCCAGGAGAACGAATATCTGGTTGGTCGGGGCATCGAGGGCCAGCTGATATCCCTTTTCGAGCAGTGCGGCGCGGATGCGGTCTGCCGCCGCGACGGCGTTTTTGCCCAGCTGTTCATACAGATGATCCGTGAAGAGGGTTTCAAACTGGATGCCGGCGATTCTGCCTTTGGCCAGCAGGGCGCCATGCTGCTTCACAACGGTGAAGAAATGGGGAGCGGTATCCGGCTTCGGAAAGACCACCGCTTCGCCGAAGAGGGCGCCGCATTTGGTTCCGCCGATATAGAACACATCGCACAGGCGGGCCAGATCCGGCAGAGTCACGTCATTTGCGGGGCAGGCCAGCGCGTAGGCGAGGCGGGCGCCGTCCACAAATAAAGGAATATGATATGCACGGCAGACATCGCTGAGGGCGGTGAGTTCCGAGAGGGAGTAGAGGGTTCCGTACTCGGTGGGCTGGGAGATATACACCATTCCCGGCATGACGGTATGATCCCGGTTTTCATCCCTGCGGTACGCTTCGACGCACGCCAGAACAGAGGAAGCGGTGATTTTTCCGTTTTCCTGCGGGAGGGCCAGCACCTTGTGACCGCCGAACTCTATGGCTCCGGCTTCATGGGTTGCGATATGACCGGTTGATGCCGCAACGACGCCCTGCCATGAACGGAGCAGGGCGTCGATCACGGTTGCGTTTGTCTGGGTGCCGCCGACGAGAAAGTGAATTTCCGCGGACGGCGCCTGACAGGCTTCCCGGATTTTCCGGCGGGCGGATTCGGAGAATCCGTCCGCGCCGTATCCGGGGGTTTTCATCATGTTGGTTTCCATCAGCCGCCGAAGAATCGCGGGATGGGCGCCTTCCATATAATCTGACGCGAAGGCCAGTTTTGTTTCGTTTGCGTTCATCGGGGATTATTTTTCCCTTCCGCCGCCGCCGAAGAGGAGGCTCTTGAGATACCTTTTTCTATGCCCTGCATCCAGATCGCTTCGCTGTAGTTGCACATTTTTCCCACATCCTCGCTCACGTCTTCTGTCATTTGAAGATGGTAGTCTTTTCAAGTTCCTTTTCCCGCTGTTCCACCGGCATTTCCTTGTTCAGCAGGAGACTGAGGTATCGGATCAGTTCGTTTTCGCTTTGGAGGCCGTCTTCGTTCAGTGTGATGACGACGGTTTCCAGTTTATCGTAATCTTCCCGGAGAGTGTTCGACGAATCAGACGCGATCTCCATTGAACGGGCGATCCCTGTATTCACGCTGCGTTCAACTTCTCCGGCGCTGATATTTTATCACAATCGCCAGGCGGTTTCAATTTCGATTTCGCCGCCCTGTGCATGTGCGGGAAAGTGGATCGGTGGGACTTGGTACGCGAGATCCTGTTCTATGACTTGAAATGCAAGATTGTCATCTCAAATCCCTGGTGAAAAGGCAAAAGACGTATTCGTGGTGCTGCGGATGGACAATGGCTGTAAAATCATGATAGAATAGCTGGTAATATAACAACAGGTCTAAGATGCCAGACTGGCATCTTAGAATTGCACGATATTCATTACGGGTTCATTGCAGACAATGAGTACTACACCTGGATCGCAACAAGGCTATGAAGACGAAGACGCAGAACATGAGAAAGGAACAAGGGGAGTAAGCGATGAGAAGGAACAGAAGACCGCATTGGATCCGGCATACGCATCTTTTTGATCCTGATGAATATGAATGCTCCGCCTGCGGCGCACGGCTGTCGGATACGTCAAACCAGTGCCCGATGTGCGGGGCGGATATGCAGGGAATGACGGACCCGCAGGACTGGGTGGATGAAGCAGAGGAACTGGATTGGATCCTCGGCGATGATGACTGACCATATGAAAACAGCAGGGATGGTTTCAAGTTCGTTCTATACAGGCTGTAGCTTCAAAGTGACAAAAATGTCATCTCCAGTGTCACTTTGGAAGGGACAGAAATGTTGGTTATGGCAATACTGAGGCAAAAATTGGATTCATCCAGGGATGAGATTGTTGACAAGATATCAAAAACAAGTCTAACTGAACAAAGAGCATCGTATATCCTCCTTGACAGATAGTCATGAAAGAGATACAGTGACAATAAGATCAGGAAACTGATTGGGGCTGACCGAAAGGTCCGGGACCACCGACAGGCGCTGGGAACCGGCGCCATTTTTTCGGTGACAGGAATCCTGTTCTGGCAAAAAACAAGCCAAGAATTCTAAGCTGTTTCGGGGACGAGTTACGAGAAGCTTCCAATAACTCATCTTAGCAAACGCCGTGTAGTAATAATCATCTTGTTAAAAGGTCAAGCCAATCAGAGAACACGCCAGAGATTTCTTGCTTTGGTTCTTCCTTTGTAGGCTGTGCAACAGGAATTTTTGATGCTGCTGGTATTCCAGCTGCTTTCACCTCCTTTCCAATAAGACACATATGAGACTTACCCGCGGCTTCCACAGAAATAATACCTTTCTTTTGCATTTCATCTATGATGCGCCCAGCACGTGCATATCCAATTTTCAGTCGTCGTTGAAGAGTGCTTGTTGAAATTTGCCCATCCGTTATAGCTATTTGCACAGCGCGATCAAACAATTCGGAGTAGTTAATACTTTCTCCTTCTGTGTCATTTTCAGTACTGGCTTTTGAATAATTGTTACTGGCAATTTGTTCGATTCTTTCAAGAATATCAGGGTCATAAGTGCAAGGATTGCTGTCTCTGACATGCTTTGTGACTTTTAGAACTTCTTCGTGACTGACGAAACAACCTTGTACCCATTTTGGCTCAGAATCACCCTTCGAAAGAAATAACATACTACCTGATCCGGTAAGCAGTTCGGCACCGGCCTGTCCAAGAATGAGCTGGCTTTCTTTGGCAGAGACGGATCTGAACGCAATTCGGCATGGAATATTGTATTTCATTGCGGAATTAGTCATATTAAATGACGGGTGCTGCGTAGAAAGGACCAAATGAATTCCGACTGAAGCTCCATTAGATGCTAATTGATTTAATAGCTGTAAAACATTTGTTGTGTCATCAATGTCGTTAAGATTGTCAATGATAATTACAATTCTGGGTACGGGTTTCTCATAAGATTTTCGCTTGCTATTGTAATCTGAGATACTGTTTGCTTTTTTTGTATACAAGAGAAGAGAACGTTCTTTCATCAATTCTATGGCATATATTAGTGCAGCTTCAACTTTATATGGGTTATTTATAACAGGTAACATCAAATGGGGTATTCCATTGTAGCATTGCAATTCAACAACTCTGGGATCAATAAGAATAAGCTTTACATCATCTGGTGTTGTTCGATATATAAGACTCTGGATCACAGAGTGGATAAATATTGATTTTCCGCTACCTGTCTGGCCGGAAAGCAGAATATGCGGCAATTTTTCAAGATCGTATAGCACAGGCTGTCCGATTCGATCTTTACCAAGCGCTAAAGTTAGAATGGATGTTGATTTATTCATGGCGGGACTGGTCAGTACTTCGCGTAATGCTACCGTTTCGACGTTCCAGTTCGGTATTTCTATGCCGATCAAGCTTTTTCCGGGAATGGGCGCTATGATACGTACAGAGTTAACACCGAGCACATAGGAGATTTCATTTTCCAATTTTGTTATTTTGTTAATTCTTGTTCCCAGTGCTATTTCCAGTTCAAATCGAGAAATGGCGGTACCATGGGTAACATGTACAACATGTGCGCAAACGCGGAAAGTGGAAAGAAGATTTTCAATTTTTCGGGTACGGTCTTCATCTTCCGCATAATTGTCTTGTGAAAGAGGTGTAAGAAGGTCCGTAATCGGAGGATAATTATACAGTTGCGGTTTCCATCTATTGTCGTTTGGAATAGAAGGTGCTGTTTTGAAATATTTAATGGTTCCAGCTGATGCTTTTTGCGGATACACTCTTTCGCCAGTCGTTTGATCTACGACTTCGACTATTGTGGCTGAGTCAAAAGAATGTCTGTTTGCGGTTGCCATGGCCTCGTTCGCGTCTTTCCCATAATGATAAACGTCGAAGGTCTCACCGGTTAGAAGACGCTTCATAGTGATTTTGTATCCATGTCTTTCCGTTACACGATCAGCTCTCATTTTTCTTTCTTCCTGCATAATGTTAATTCTTTCCGTCAGTTGGATTACGTTATCACTATTATACATATTTTTCGTTATTTTTCAAATTTTAGGTTGAAAAAAGGAGTATCCCTTTGGTGTAAGATGGATTCCCCGTTTACTTTATGCCGTTTATGTGGTATAAATACATATATTGATTAAATAATGTTTGCTGTTTGTTCCGTGAGATGGCATTTGCGACCAGGCCGGATTTGAAAACGAAGTTTTTAGGGCAAAACCTGGTTAATCAGTGGAATTAGAAGCCTATGAAGGACAGGGAGGTGAGAACAACGCGGGACTCCTCTTCCAAAGAAAGATTGAAAGAAATACATAAGAATATGAAGCAGCAATACGGCTTCACAAATTCTGAAATAAAGCGCTTCGAAAAGAAGGTCAAAAAAGATCCACAGAAGTTTCGATCCATGTCTCAAGATGAGCTGATAGAATATATAAAAAAAGGCAAGACGGCATTACGATTGAAAAGGGTTTCTGTTTTCATAGCACTGGCTGCTATAGTAGGGCTTGTTTGGAGTCAGACAGCCGGTAAACGGCATGGATATAGTAATACGGGCAATCATAATCCAATAAGTACAAAATCGAATACTACATCAACGACCAATACAGTGATTCCGCTTGAAGGGAAGAAAACAGATGTTATAACTGCTTCACCTCCAGCGAATACGTCTAAGCCAAAGAGTACTACCTCAAATGAGTACAACTCTACAGCAGAACCAACAGAAAAGTCGCAGCTGATCGCAGAACTAAAAACAATACCTGAAAAGACTGAAACGCCAGCGATAGTGCTGGACAATAAACCGAGTCCAACTGAGCATTATGTTACTGCTGAGCCGACAGAAAAGCCAACCCCGACTGTAGAACCCAAAACAATGCCAGAAGAAACTGATATGCCAGATGCGTATGATAACAACCCAAGTCCAAAAGAAATCGAACTGGTTCTTAATGCAGAGTATTATGCTGAGGTTTCATATATGAAAGGCAGGGGTTTCTCAGATTACGCAGGAATCGAACCGAATTATGTAGGTGCAAAGGGCTTTGCTGCGGTGTATTGTGATGAAGCACTTGAGAATGACAAAGACTGTTTCAATACTCCTTGGCGTATACCGGTATATCAAATGGGAGATCGTGGCCTGGTAGAAAGTGGTTATATTGATCATAAATCTCAAATAGGTATCCTCGATCAATACTTGTCAAAAAAGAATGGAAAGGAATATGAGGGCTATTTGTGGTTTGTAGATTTTGCATCGAATATGACAGGGTATATCAATGTCAAGAATTTTGTCACAGTAGCATATTGGAATTATGATGCAATAGATTCTATAGAAAAAGGATATGCTATCGCCGAGTATAAACAGACAAGCAAATATAATCCTGTTTTATCAAACGGTAACAGAGTGAAGGTTAGCGAAAACGATAAAGTGTTGTTACTGGCAAAGGGAACTTATTTCTTGAGTGTTGCAGATAAGGCACATTATCCTTTGGTAGGCGTCATCTTTGTCGAGAAAAATGGACGGTATGAAAAGCGATATGTTTTCTTCAATGTGATGGATTTGAGATTGATCTATTGATTTTTATGATAATAGTAAACCAGAAAGCGAGTGTAATACAGTGGAAATTGTTATCGACAAAGGAATTTACTCTCGTGAAGTACTGCTTAGGACGGCTTATAGTTTCACGGACAGGGCTTACCTTCATTTGGAACAAAATGAGTCTTCCTGGATTGTGTCCTGGACGAATATGCAGGGCCATGATCTTAATCCTGGGATATTTGAAAATGAATTGATTATGCAGCAGCTGAGAGCTGAATTGGTAAGTAAAACAATGGATATTCGTAAGGTGCTGTTGGCAAGAGCGTTTGCCTCTTCTGCGTTAGAATTGGCGCCAGGGGATTCCGCTAAAATTGAAGAAGAAATAAATGCACCCAATGATGATATTGAAGAAGATGAAACCGAAATAATGAAAGGTTGGTTCGATGAATGAATATAGTATATGAAAAGACATTATACTCCGGAAGTGCAATAAGGAAGGCGATCGCTGATTATGCTTCAATTGCTGATATAGAGGTGCAAGAGTCCTCGGATCGTTTCATTTGCACCATTAATCGCTCAAAGTATCCATTGGACACAACGGCGCTTGAATTTTCAAATTATGTTTTGAATCTTTCAGTGGCGAGTGAGAGACCATTATGATATATGCTGAAGCACTTATGGTTACCATCCTTGTATTTATAGGTGGGTTTTGCTCGTATACAGATATCAGGGATGGTATTGTACCAAATAAGGTGATATTGTTTGGCTTTTTGCTTGGGTGTGCAATTCATGGTATATACTTGTTATGCGGTGCTGCCGAGTATTATCCATCATGGCTCATCAATATGGCAATAGCGGATATAGCTGCATTCGGCATGTTTTTTGTCAAGATGTGGGCGGCTGGTGATGCAAAATTATTTATGTTGTTATATTTCCTAACTCCACCACGCATTTTTGATAGTGGCACTTTGACTCATAGTGTAGTACCATATATTTTCATTTTTGTTCCCGCTCTTTTTTGGATGGCTGTTGATTCGATGGTTCGTTTGATAAGGAAAGAGGCGCGTATACATCAAAAAATATCGATTAAAGAAATAATTACCGGTTCTGTATCAGTGATAATTGAAACAACAGCTTTTTATTGTGTATGGACTTGTTTGTTTCCGAACTTTGTCAATCAGCAGGCTATGTTAGTTGCCGCTTTGACGTTTGTGTATGCGTATGTGTGCGGTTCGGTTGATGCTATGAAACGATGGTATGCTGTTGCGTTGCATGCGGCTGTTGTTATCATCATGCTCATCATTGGGAAGTGGTCAATAACATTTCCTGAATGGCAGGATTATCTGTTAATGTTGTTTGTAGTCTTTTTCCAGCGTTTCTGTGCTATGTATAATTACCAGTTAATACCGACAGGCATGGTAAAGCGAGGCATGATTCTTTCAATGGAAACGGTAATGCTTTTCCGGGCATCAAGGGTGAAAGGCCTTCCAAATGATCTTTCTGAAGAACTAACCGCCAGAATATCGGAGGAAGAGGCTAATGCCGTGCGGAGATGGGGGAAAAGCGCATTTGGAAAACCAAATATCTGGATTGTTAGAAAAGTGCCGTTTGCGATTATGATTTTTATTGGTTTTGTTGGATGGATTGGTTTCCGAGTGCTGGGGAGATAATGGAATGCCTGGATTAATGATTGAATCGGACGGAGCGACTTTGTTTGTAACGGAAAAATGTAACTCAAATTGCATTATGTGTCCAATGAGTCTTGCTTCGCGAAAGCGTGGATTATCGATTCCGCAAAGCGAATGGTTGGATTTTGTAGATCAAATCCCTTTGGACATAATGCATATTACAATTACTGGCGGTGAACCATTTCTTGAATATAGAAATCTTTTACCTGCCCTGGAAAAGATCAATGAGCGATTTCCAGATGCTGAAATTCTTATTTTGACAAATGGTAGAGCTTTGTCGATTCAAAGAATATTTGATCAGGTGGCTCCTTTACTAACTGAAAGGTATTTGTTTGCAATACCGATACATGCTTCTTATGAGGAATTGCATGACAGAATAACACAGACCCCTGGCAGTTTTCGTCAATCAATGAAAGCTATTCGAAAGTTATCAGGATACGGTGCCAGAATTGAAATTCGTATTGTGGGACACCAGAAGAATGCTTCGGATATAAGCAGGATTTTTCACATGCTGTCTGGAATGGACGTCAGATTTGAAGTGGTAAATTTGGTGGCAATGGAAATGATGGGCTGTGCTGCAAGTAATCGAAATTCGCTGTGGATTGATTATGATATTCTTGCACAATCGGCAGAAAAGGGAATATATTATGCCTTGATGCATGGTATAGATGTGGGATTGTACAATTTTCCTCTTTGCATGCTACCTGAGAAGCTATGGCCTTTAGCTAAATTAAGCATCACACTATCAAAAGTAAGGTTTTATGAACAGTGCCGGGACTGCAGAGAATATAATGCATGTGGCGGTTTGTTTTATTCTACTTTTGGTTTAAACCTTTGTCATGTAAAACCAATCAGAAGGGAGAATGATTAATTGATCGCGCCTTTCTATTTTTCACCTTTTCAGGATGAAGTGCTTCTTACGAATGATGCAGGTTGTTTTATATTCCTGTCAAAAGACAATTTTCATAAGCTCATCAAGAATGAGGAGAATATAGATCCTACCGTTTTGGAGAATTTGATTGAAGACGGGTTCTGCTTCACTGATTCAATAGAAAGCTATATACGCCGTAATAAAGATGCGGTGAAAGATGCAAATGGATATTTGTTAAATGGTACAAGTTTGATAATTCTTGCTGTTACGAATGCGTGCAATAATAGATGTGTGTATTGTCAGGCTAACGGAAAATGCGAATCAAAAATAATGAGTACAGAAGTTGCAGAGATGGCACTTCAGAGAATAAAGGAGATGCCTGCAGCTGAGATAACGATTGAATTTCAGGGCGGTGAACCACTCCTGAATTTTCCTGTGATTCGGTATGTTGTTGAACGGGGAGAAGAAGTATTACACAATAAAAGTGTACGTTATACTGTGGTATCAAATCTCGGTTTGTTGACTGAGGAAATTGCTTCATTTTTTGCAGTACATAATGTTTCGGTATCAACTTCATTGGATGGCCCTTCTGCTGTGCATAATATGAATCGGCCAAAGTCGAGTGGATATGGCTCTTATCAAGAGACAGTCAACGGGATTGCCTTCCTTCGAACTCATGGAATAATGCCTGGGGCAATACAAACAACGACGTCGAATTCTTTATCATATGCAGAGCAGATTGTTGATGAATATGTGGAACATGGTTTTCATCAGATTTTCCTTCGTCCGTTAACTCGCCTCGGAGCTGCAGCAAGGCGCTGGGATCAAATCGGGTATGACTCTCAGGAGTTTCTTGCATTTTATCGTAAGGCGCTCAACAGAATTTTAGAATACAATAAAAGGGGGTACAACTTGGTTGAATATCACGCTGCCTTGTTTCTTACAAAAATATTGTATGGACGATCAGTGAACTATATGGAGTTGAGATCCCCGTGCGGGGCTGGTATTGGCCAAATTGCAATAACAGCAAATGGTACTGTATATACTTGTGATGAAGGGAGAATGATGGCTGAAATGGGCGATGAAGCCTTTCAAATAGGGAATGTTTTTGATAGTTCGTATTACGAATGGCTTGACTCCTCGTGCTGCCAAGCGGTTTGCTCTGCTTCTTTACTCGATTTGCTTCCGGGATGCTGTGATTGTGTTTTTAAACCGTATTGCGGAACATGCCCAGTGATTAATTATGCGATTTATGGAAATATTACACATGTTTCATCTGAAAGATGTAAAATATACAAAGGAATTTTGACTGTTTTGTTCGAATATATAAAGGTTGGGAATGATGAGATTATGAGGATATTTGAGGAATGGGGGAAACAGGCTTGAGGAGCAGGAAGTATATCAGAACAGTTTGTGCGATAGTCGCTTGCATTATGTGTTTTGCAGGAAGTATTGCCCTTTTTGCAGGTAAGCCGATAATTACTCCTTCTTTTGCCGAGGAAATAACTGTTGTTGAAACCGGAATGCTGGATTATAGTGACGGGTCTCATTACATTGGCGACGTGAGAGATGGCGAAATCCGAAATGGGACAGGATCTTTCTCCTGGAATACAGGTGAAAGCTATGAGGGAACCTGGGTAGATGATGTTCCTTCCGGATCCGGCAAGATGGTATGGCCCGGTCTTGGAATATATGAGGGAGAATTTCAGAATGGGAAACGCCAGGGTCACGGTGTTTTCACTTGGACATACGAAGGGGATACGGCAGATGGAAAACCTCTATATTTTGATGGGGAATGGATTGACGATCATATAGGTACTTCTGGTATCCTTGCTTTTGCCAATCTTGGTGTATATGAAGGCGACTTTGCTAAGAATCTGCGTTCGGGAATAGGAAAATTTACATGGGAAAACGGTGATCAGTACTATGGCAATTGGGTAAAAGACCAAATCAACGGAGAAGGGATTCTGACTCTGGCTGATGGTACTTTGTATGAAGGTGTGTTTTCAAATAATGTCTTGAATAAAGGGACGGCGACCTACTCGGTTGATGGAGGAATGGTCGTTAGGGATGTTCAATATGGGAAAATACAGCCTACCGTTGCCGTTTCCTATAAGGATGGTACAATAGTTACAGGGAAACTAAATGAAAAAGGCGAATTTACCGGTAACGTGAACATAGCTTATTCATCAGGTGATTCTTATGTTGGGACAATGAAAAATGGGAAAAAATCTGGAAAAGGTACGTATACATGGACAAATGGGGCTCATTATAATGGAGAGTGGGCAGATGATAAAATGTCTGGCAGTGGGAAGTATTACTTTGGAGCAGACGAAAAAACACAATACTTAAGTGGTAAATTCAATGACGGTAAACCGGAAGGTACTCTTGTTTATGTCTCGGAAAAGAGATTGCAGTATAATACAGTTTGGAAAGACGGACAGTGTACAAGTATTACGTATAAAAAGTAACAGGAGACATTGGTGATGAACGAGGAATTATTCCCAAGATTGCCTAAAAGGATAAGTGACTTCCTGTGTGAGGAAGAGGGTACGATACCCCGCAGTAAGATTATAACTGTGGGCACAATGCTGTTGTTGCTAAGTGTATTCTTTATGGGAGATGCTTTCGCAAGCCATCGGTCCCACTCTTCTCATCGTTCGCATAGCAGCCATAGGAGTCATAGTAGTGGTAGCGGTGGCCATGGTAGCCATAGCAGTCATAGTAGCCATGAAAGTCACGCAAGCCATAGTAATCATAGCAATCATGCGAGTCATGCGAGCCATTCAAATCATGGAAGCCACAGTAATCATAGTAATGCCACTCCAATACCTGTTCCGGATAATGTGAGTCTTCCTATGGCACCGGAAATGAACGCAATTGAAGCGGGATTGGAATCAGTAAATGGATTTACGCTCACGCCTGTTGCGACCCCTGATCCGAATGTTGTTTTATTACGTGGCAGTGGGGCGGATATAGGTTCTGCGATAACGGTGCCGGTAGGAGCTTCTGTTGATCTTGGCGCAGCATCGATCGCGACAGGAGGCAGTGTCGCCCCTATGATTGTTGGTTCAACCCCGAACAATCTTGGTACATTACCGGTGTCTACAGGTGTGGTTCTGCCAAATCTTGAAAACTTTGCTATTCTTGCCCCAGAAAACAATCAATTTCCTAATACTGTTGGGGGCGTCGAACCAGGAAATGTTCCAGATGCATCAACGCTGAATAAAGTGAATTTGGGTACGCAACCGAAGAATAATGGCAAACTTGTGAAATAAAGGATGATCATATTGAAGTCAAGAGATAAGTCTCTTCTGCACGCGGCGGTAATTCTGTTATTCACAATCTGTTTCTGTATCAGTATTTCATGTTCCTTTGCAGAGAATGGCTTTTCTGGGGACGTAGATGCGATTGAAAAAGCGGCGGATTCTGTTTTTATGCTAGAGGTTTATTCGTATGATAACAAACAGATAGCAGTTGGCAGTGGGTTTGTTGCTTTTGATTCAAGGATATTGATAACTAATTACCATGTAATTGAAGGTGGAGCTTATGTTATTGCAATAAGCGATGACAAGGTAAAATATCTCGTTTCACAAATGTGTTGTATAGATAGAAAGAAGGATCTTGCGATTCTGTATTTTGATCAGGAAACGAATACAAATCCGTTACCGCTGGATACAGATGGGAATTTGAAAAGATCACAGACTGTAGTAGCAATTGGTAGCCCCGCAGGATTGATGAATACAATTTCAATAGGGAATATCAGTGCCTTTTATGCAAGAGATGGAAAAGATTGGATCCAATTTACAGCACCAATTTCTTCTGGCAGCAGCGGGGGCGCGTTGTTTAACGATGAAGGTGAAATCATTGGAGTAACAACGGCGAGTTACGCGTCTGCGCAGAATATCAATATGGCGGTCAAAGCAGAAGAAGTGATAAAACTATATGAAAGCTGGGATAAAAAGACAATTACCAGAATTGGATATATGCGAGGAAACCAGTATCCCCCAATAACATCTGCGAAGAATACTGAAGAAGGAAAGACAGTATGGACAACAAAAACCGGGAAAAAGTATCATAGCAATCCAAACTGCTCAAAAATGCAGTCTCCAATTGAAATGGAGCTTCTTGAAGCTATAGAAAATGGCTATGAACCATGTGGAAAGTGCTATCGTTGAAATTTTCCTTAATAATAACCGGCCGGCTACCATGATGATAGCCGGCCGTCCATGTCAATTAAGATTATTCGGGAAGAGGCTCTGGATTGTCGCCGGCGGTTTTGCCGACCAGTCCGCCGGTCGTTACATCCCGAATGGCCTTAGGAATATCCAGACCGACAGCCTCTTTAACCGCCTCAAAGGTCTGTAGCATGGTTCCAGCTGTATCCCTAGCCATGGTAGTTGCGCCGCCTTCACCGAAGAGGATGATCTTCTCGGTTTTACTGAGAGGCTCAGACACAGCGCGGGCGATCTCAGGCAGCTTGTCGGTGACCATTTCCATCATGGCAGCCTGTCCGTAAAGCTGCATGGCTTCCGCCTTCATGCGCATAGCATCGGCTTCCGCCTCACCCTTCATCCGGATTGCTTCCGCTTCCTTCTGGGCTGCGTACAGAGCGGCGTCGGCTTCGGCCTGCTTGCGGTATTTCTCCGCTTCGGCTTCCGCAATAGCGCGGTCCTTTTCGGCAGCGGCTTTTTCACGGATTTCTACGTTCAGCTTCTCACGTTCGATTTCAACGGCCTGGCGCTTCAGTTCCGTTTCCTTTTCCAGGCGGGTTAGTTCGGCAGCGGCGTGCTCTGTTTCGTAGGTTTTCTGGATACGCTCCTGTTCGATCTTGTAGGCCATTTCGGCTTTGGCACGCGCTTCTTCTGTTTCCTGCTTGTAAGCAGCCTTCTGGACTTCGACGTCGCGGTTTTGCCGGGCGATTTCAGCTTCAGCCTGCATTTCAGCAAATTTAGATTCTTTTTCGGCCTCTGCTTCCGCGATGCGCTTGTCCTGTTCCTTTTCGGCCACATTCCGTGCGGCCATGGTATCGATCACGTTGCCGTCCTTGTCCGAGAAGTTCTGGATCGTCAGGTTGATGATCTCCAGGCCCATGTTACTCATGTCGCTCATGGCGGCCTTAATGGATTCCTGGGCGAACTTATCGCGGTTTTGAACCAGTTCAGCGATCGTCATCTGGCCGATGATTTCACGCATATTACCTTCCAGAACGTCCTTGGCCAGCGCCTTGATCTGATCAGAGTCGTAATGCAGCAGCTGTTCGGCGGCTGTAGCGATGGATAGATCGTCCGAGCCGATCTTGATATTGGCGACCGCGTCCACCAGGACGGAGATGTATTCCTTGGTCGGCACTGGCTGCGCCGTTTTGATGTCCACCTGCGTGAGGCACATGTCCAGCTGGTCAATCCGTTCGATAGCGGGAATATAGAAGGTGGCGCCGCCGCGGATAATACGGTAACCGAACTTCTTGGCGGAGACGGTTCCGTCGGCGTTGCGGACCTTGTAGTTCCTGCGGATCAGCCCGGAGATGATCAGGGCTGTGTCCGGGGGAGCAATCTTGTAGCGGGGGAGGAACCTGATCAAAACGATCAGTGCGATGATTCCAATGACAATTAGATACCAATTGCATTGCAGCCAGCTCCAGAAATCAGTAAACATTCGTTATAACTCCTTTCAAAAAATCGTCGTACTGGAAAGTAAATCCTGAGGACATCTTTCGATGCTGCTGCCGTCGCTTTCCATCACAATGGTTCCAAGCTGATCTGTACGAAGTACAATGCTATTGACGCTGTTCAGATTCTCCAATACTTCCTGATGAGGATGACCGTAGCTGTTGCCTTTTCCGGCGGAGATCACTGCGTATTCTGGAGAGGTGGCCTCCAGGAATTCCATCGTACTGGCGGTGTAGCTTCCGTGATGGCCAACCTTCAGGACATCAACATTCAGGTTTATGTCGGCATCGATCATCATATATTCCGACCAGTCTTCTGCATCGCCGGTGAAAAGGAAAGATGTGTTTCCATAATCAATCCGGAGGACGATGAAAGCATCATTCGTACGGCCGAGGTCGATGGCTTCTGGCCAGCAATGGAGAATGGTGACAGTGGCGCTACCCAAAGACAGGGTATCTCCTTCATCAGGAATAGCGAGGGAAGAACCTTGCATTTCCGCATATTTCAGCATTGAATTGAAAGCTTTGGAATCCCATTTTAACGTTGGCGTCAGGATGAGATCAACAGGGACAGCATTCAGAACTGCTGATAATCCGTATACATGATCCAGATGTGGATGGGTTGAAACCATCAGGTCGATATGATCCAGTTCCAGCGTATTTCGGATATAGCTGTAAACAAACTGTGAAGTAGCAGCCGGACCACCATCAATGACCATAGCCTCACCGTCACACAGTACGATTGCGCAGTCACCCTGACCAACATCAAGAAAATGTACCTGCAGTGTTGCAGCTGCAACAGCAGGGAACAGAAAGAGCAAAACAAACAGAAACGTTGTTAAAGCAAGAATTCTTCTTGCCATTTTACCCTGCTGCAACCTCCTTTCGCAGTTTATTATATACAATTGGTAGCAAGAATAAATGACAACCGACGCAAAATAGAGCCCCATATTTCTCTTTTGGGTATTGTTATTTGCTCTGGTTATGTTGTATCCTATAGAAAATTAATATTTATGCAACGAGGGGTTATCGTATGACGAAATACAAGGCATTTAAGAAACGTGTTTTTGAGATTATCAGTAAAGCAGAGGATGGAGACCTGGCCAGCTCTGTTTTCGACTGGTCGATCATGTTCCTGATTGCATTAAGCATTTTTTCGATTATTCTGGAATCATTCAGCAGTATATATGCGAAGTGGCATTCTACTTTTCAGATATTTGAATATGTTTCTGTTGCGGTCTTTACGATTGAATATATCTTACGGATTTGGACGGCTGATTTACTGTATCCGGATTCCAAGCATCCACGGCTGAAATATATATTCTCTTTTATGGCGATTATCGACTTACTGGCAATTCTTCCGTTTTACCTCCCATTCATCTCGGCTGATCTGCGATTCTTGCGCATGATGCGCCTGTTCCGGTTATTCCGGCTTTTGAGAGTATTTAAGCTAGGTCGATATTTCGAAGCCCTACAAGTTATTATGAAAGTAATCAGAACATCCGGGCCACAGCTGGTAATGTCCGTAGCACTTTGCTTTTTTGTAATGCTGTTTTCTGCAATTATCATGTACACGGTTGAAAACCCAGTTCAACCGGAACAGTTTCCGAATGTTGTTTCTTCGCTTTGGTGGGCAATGTGTACGCTGACAACAGTCGGCTATGGGGATGTATACCCAATTACTGCGGTCGGAAAATTCTTTGCTTCGGTGATTAGCCTGGTTGGCATTGGTATTATTGCTATCCCCACCGGTATTATCGCGGCCGGTTTCAACCATGCGATTGACAAAACACAGGAAGATAAAGAAGAAAAAGATGCCACGAATCGGGATAAGGATATAGACAATTTGGATGAAGATGAACTGATTTCGTTGCAAGTCAAAGTGGCCGAGCGGCTTAAGGAATATGGTCATACAGCTACAATTATCATTGCCGGAAAAGAACAGACAGAGACGTCACACATTGATATTAACCAAGACAAATGATTTGATTTGTATTGATTTTAGCTATGTTTATGTTGTATCCTATATGTCAGATCTTCTGAGTTTTCCAACGCCGCATATCTATAATGGGCTGGAAATGAATCTGAAGCTGACGGCGAAGGGATAGCCGGACAAGACTTTAATTGAAGACCTGCAGAAAGGAGGGATTCGGCGATGGATGAATACTTTGGCCAGACACATCTGGAAATTGACAGTGCCTATTACAATAAACTTGACATCCGCAGCTTTATGCTGATGCTTAAGGATCCTTCCTATTGCTATAAATTCTATTGGCTGGAAGCCATTGTTGACCTGATTTCAGAAGATGTTACCGAAACAACTTTTAACGAGATCATTGATGAAATGATCTGTAATGCCTGGTATTCCGTGCGAGAATTTCACATTCACCTAAGCGGACTGGGACCCAACGGGGAAGTGAAGGATGGTCTGGAACGGGCAGTGCTTACACTGGCGGAACTGAGCGATCTTCCTGCTAACGCATCCAAGGTGCAGATTCGGAACGCGATCCGGTGGCATGATGCGGAACTGTACAAAGCAAAAGAGCAGCTGACGCATATGGTGCCATACCGTGCGATGGCGGGATTCTTTGCCAGCTCCGGAATGGATAATGTGCCATGGAATTCCACGCTGAAGATGGCAGAAACTATTTCGACTTTCAACAGTGAGATTTCCGCATTGCCATATACGCTGGGAAGTACGAGCAAACTTGCCAAGGAAGTCTGGTTTCATCCGGACTGGATCCGAATGATTCAGGACCATACCGTATCCATCCTCGGCTGGATTCAGTATGAAAAAGTAAAATGGCTTCAAAACAACAACCCGGAGGTACCCGGACTGGTTTATAAGCTGCTCCCCATGGATGAAAAGATGCGGAAACTGGGGAAAGTCCGAAATCTTTGGGAAGGCATTCTTTCGCAGCAAAGCATTCAGGATGTTTTTACAGGGAAACTGATCGTTCCGAATCAGTATGATATAGATCATTTCATTCCCTGGTCCTTCGTCATGAATGATGAGCTGTGGAACCTGATGCCAATGGATTCTTCGTTGAATTCGGCAAAGAGCAACAGACTTCCTCAATGGGATCCATTCTTTCGCCGGTTCTCGGACAATCAATATGTTCTGTATCAGATGATTCATGAAAAGGATGAAATCCATAAGCTTTACGAGCAATGCTGGCGGGACAATCTCCATTCCATCTGGGCAGGGCAGGAGCTTTACAGACCAGGTAACACGAAGGAACAGTTCGATGCGATTTTGAGCAAGAATATGCGACCAGTGTATGATTCCGCCAGAAGGCAGGGATATGAGATCTGGCAGATATGACGGAGGATCGAGGATGAACGGGATGAATTATGAAAAGGAGACGCTGGAATTCTATAATCAGATCGTGAATGATTTTGCTTCCAGAACAGTTTCAGCGGATATGTCGGAAGAACAGGGGCGGTTTACCGCGTGCCTGCCGGAAGGAGCGCTGATTCTGGACTTCGGGTGTGGACCCGGGAGGGACACAAAGGCCTTCCTGAACGCTGGATACCGGGTGGAGGCCGCTGACGGATCGGAGGAGATGTGTCGGGCGGCTTCGGCGTATACCGGGATTCCGGTGAAGCGGATGCTTTTTGAGGAACTGGACGCGGAGAACCGGTACGACGGGATATGGGCGTGTGCCTCACTACTGCATCTTCCGGCGGAAAAACTGCCGGAGGTGTTGCGGAAGATTGAACGGGCTCTGAAGCCAGGGGGCGTTCTGTATGCTTCGTTCCGGTACGGGGATTTTGAGGGCATGCTGAACGGGAGATATTTCAGCTATTACACGGAAGAGACACTGCGTGAGGCTTTCGGGGCTGTTCCGGGTTTGCGAATCTTTGAACTGTGGATGGCGGAAGACCACCTGCCGGAGAAGCGGGAGCTGCAGTGGATCTGCGTTCTGGCGAGACGGAAAGCGTTGCATATTCTGCGCCTTTAATGATATACTATAGGCTATTCTCAAGAAGCAAGAGGGAGGTATTCATACAATGGAATTGAATCTTTCTGAACAGAAACAGCGGTTTTTGGATATCTGTCATGATAAAATTCATCGGGAAGGGCTGGACGCCCTGCTGGATTGGCTTGGCAAGGTGGATTTCTTTGAAGCGCCGGCCAGCACAAAGTACCACGGAGCTTATGCCGGCGGCCTTTGCCAGCATTCGCTGGACGTTTATGAATATGCGCAAAAAATTGCGTTTTTGTCTCCGACGCCGATTCCGGAGGAGTCCCTGGCGATTGCCACGCTGTTCCACGACGTATGCAAATGCAACCTGTACAAAACGGAATACCGGAACCAGAAGATCGACGGGGAATGGCAGCAGGTGCCGGCTTATACGGTTGACGAACGTTTTCCCTTCGGCGGGCACGGCTCGAAATCGGTTTATCAGGTTCAGTATTTCATGAAGCTGGAACCGGTCGAAGCCTCGGCGATTAACTGCCATATGGGCTTTTCCGACGGGAGCGCCACTACGGTGCGGGATGTGAGCAAAGCCTATCAGGAATACTCCCTGGCCTGGATTACGCATGTTGCGGACGAGGCAGCAACCTATCTGCTGAAAAGATGAAGCTTGAGTGACGGTGGTATGATATACAGCAACGACGCCCTGCCAAAATGAAGCAGGGCGTCGTTGCTGTTGTATGCGTTTATCGGGGATTATTTTTCTCTTCCGCCGCCGCCGAAGAGGAGGCTCTTAATTCCGCTGAAGATATTCTTGGCTCTCTCGCTGCCCGTGGAGAAGCCATCCCGGAAGATGTTTTCCATGACCTCATAGAATTCCTTCAGGGCGTATTTTTTGAACGCGCCCTTGTAATAGTCTTCGGTCATATCCCATTCATTGCAGTTATCCTTGAATCCTTCATAGGCGTCATAGAGGTTTGTCTTCCATTCCGGCCCGAGCAGCTTATCGCCGACCTTTTCCTCGAAATCAAAGATTCCTTCGCAGACATCCTGGGGAATATCCATGTAATAGTACCTGACGAGGCAAATGGTTTCGTCATTCTGCTTTTTGTATTCGGCGACCTTTTCATTGGTGAGGTCGTACATATTGGCGATGTAATCCTCATAGAGATTCATATACCGGGTGTAGATCGCACGGAGCAGCTGCGGCAGGGGCTCGGTTTTCTTTGTTTCCTCGTGCAGAATCTGCTCGACTCTTTCGTTGCTCAACTGAATCATGGTGGTCCTCCTTTGTTTTTGCCTTTTTTTGTTACCAGAGCTTTATGGCGACGATTTCATTATAGCATAAAGGGGCGGGAAACTGCAAACCCTTTCACGCGGCGGGAGAGAGGGCCTGCTCCTCAAACCATTCGTTGATCATGCGGTCCAGCATGACATCGTCAAAGAACGGCGTATAGTCGCCGGCGGAACGCCGCGGATCCTCATTCGTCGGCGTTTCCGGCTCGATCCGCGCGATGGGCAGGTCGGTTTTGCAGCCGCCCTCCAGGGATTCGTTGTTCTCGTCCCGCAGGGCCCAGAGGTGAGAGGATATCATGCCCTGTCCGCCGTTCGTCAGCGTCATCATCTGCACGCTGCAGGTACCGCCGCCCGTGGGTTCGCCGAGGAGCACCGCGCCGTGCTCCTGCATCATGAACGGCATCAGGTTGCCGCAGGAGAAAGAGCCCCGCGCAGTCAGCACGGCATAGTTGAAGAAGTCATACTTCACTTCCTCGTCCTTCTCATCAAACACGCCGTCCAGATTTTTGTCCGAATGGACCACCGCGTGTTCGCGCTGTTTGGTCAGGACGTTGTAGCCGCGGAGAACCTTTTCCCCGAACATCAGGTCCATCATGAACATCAGCATATCGCTGCTGCCGCCGGCGTTTGCCGACAGATCGAACAGGATGTTTTTGATTTCGGGATTTTCGGAGGCCCGCTTCAGACCGGTCCAGGTGATGCCGACGGCGTCCATGGGGATTTCTCCCTTGCCGGCATAGTAAGCTTCCCAGCCGGCCGTGTCACTATAAAACCTGTCGATCCGGAGGATAGCGGTGCTGCCGCATTCCCGGTAAACCTCATCGCCCCAGGCAGCGGTCCGCGCCTTTTTGACCGCCGTATCGATTTCATCCAGGGCCAGGGCCTTGATCTCCAACATCGACTGTATGCGGCTCGCGATCTTCTGCGCAAGCTCCGGGAAGGGAAAAGCCGGGTCCGAAATGGCACTGAACCCGAAATACGAGCAGTGGCCTTCATCCAGGCCGATATTGAACAGGTCGTTCAAAGCCAGCATGTATTCAACCATGTCGGGATCCTTCAGCCGTTCCTTGACGGAAGAGAGCTCCGGAATATCGTCCAGCGCGGCGTCCAGGCCCTTTTCGCTGAGGCCGCTTTCCAGAAGGGCCGGGCCCGGATGGCCGTAGAAATAATCCAGGGTGAAGCAGAGCTCCGCGTAGTCCTCGCGGATCACGTCTTCCTCCCGCTGCTTTTTTCCGGCCAGCAGGCCGCGCATATACTTGCTCTCATACCATTCGCCGGGTATACTCGTCAACGTTTCTATATCCAACACCGGTTTCAGCACCGATTCCCCGTTCCACAGCACATAATTGCAGGCAATATCCGTGAACATCACAGAGAGCAGTTCCAGGGGGAGATACACGTCCTCCTCGTCCGCGTATACCGCAATGCCGTATTTCGCGAAATCAAAGGTGACGGGCGCGGGCGGATCGTCAAACTCGACTTCGGAATAATACGTCCAGCCGCAGGGCGTATCCTTGATGCCGACCAGCGTCGTGTAAGGCGTGGGCGGCATCTGGAACCGCGCCCAGTCCGCAGCTTCGATCTTTCCGGCGGAAGGATCGACCAGGATCTTCGTGCCGTTGGGGTGGATGACCTCCCAGACCGTGCCGTCCTGCGGGGACGTTACCGTCAGCCCTGTCTGATACATGAAATTGACATAGTCCTTCAGGCCGTAACAGGGCACATGCGGCGCCGAAAGGTAAAAGCGCAGATCCATGCTGCCGACCTGTTCCTTGCCTGACAGCACCGCGGCCGTCCGCACGAAATAATCCTTTCCCTCCTCCGGAACAGGGAAAAACAGATTATATTCCTCTCCCAGCGCGGCCTTCAACATTTCCCGGTCCGCCTCATCCGGTTCATATCCGTCCTCCAGGGCTTTCCGGTACCATTCCAGAGCCTTTTCGGGGTCTTTCTCCGTGCCCTGTCCAAGCCGCAGGCACTCCCCGAGCGCGAACATCGCCGTCGGGTCTTCCTGCTCCGCCGCCTGCGTTAAATACGTCACGGCTTTGTTATAGTCCTGCTGCGTGCCTTCGCCGAAGTAATACATCAGTCCCAGCGTACCGAACACCTGCTCCATTCCGAGGTCCGCCGCCTTCTGCCAGTATTCCAGCGCCTTGCCGGCGTCCTGCGGCACCCCGCTGCCGGCGGCATACATGGCCGCAACCTGATAGCAGGCGTCGGCATCGCCCATGTCCGCCGCCTTCTGATAGTATTCCGCCGCTTTGACGGGATCCGGCTCAATCCCACTGCCGTAGGCATACATGGCCGCCAGCTTCTTATAGCCTTCCGCGGCGCCAAGTTCACCGGCTTTTTCATAGTTTTCCATCGCCTTAGCGGCGTCCTGTTCCACGCTCAGCCCGTACTGATAAAAGATGCCGATATTGGCAAACGATTTTGCATCGCCCTGAGCGGCAGCCAGAAGAAAATATTCCATCGCCCGGTCATAATCCGGATCCACACCCTCTCCGTTCGCATACATAGCGCCGAGGCTTCTCAAGCCTTCCGGATTGCCGGCGTCCGCCGCCAGTTGGAGGTATTCCAGCGCTTTCGCGTAGTCTCCCGCGTCGGCGGCATCATTACCGGCCTTATAAAGCTCATCCGCGGTCATCTCCGCCGCAGGGGTTTCGGCTGCCGGCACTTCGGCCGGCGCAGTTTCGGCCGGCGCAGTTTCGACCGGCGCGGCGGCTTCCTCCGCTAAAGCCGGCAGGCAGCACTGCAGGGCCAGAAAAACGGTCAGCAAAAGGGCGAGTATTCTTTTCATGGCGATTCCTCCTCTGTTTATATTCCTATTTTACAATGGATTCGGCGGTTCTTCAACAGGAAAAAAGGTGGATCTGACTTCCGTGCCAACGCAGCTTCCGTCCCCGTGTCTGGAAATTTCATTACACGTTTTCTGTTTTATAATGACTGTATCCTTCGTATCGATACCAATATTATACAAATTCACCTGTATTTTTCAAGAACCGGATTAAGTACGGTACGGTGTGAAGGAAGGCATAAATGAGCATTCGTTTCAATCTTATTTCAAGGTTTCTGTGCACAATAGAACTGTCAGATGATCCTGACGATCATTTTTCAGGAGGGATTCCCATGAAAAAAGTACTTGCATTCCTTCTTGCAGTTTGCATGCTGATCATATCTGCTGTCAGCCTGGCGGACGAAAGCTCAGTTTCCGAAAAGGAAGCCATCGAATATGCACTGAACCTTCAGCATATGGATCAGGAATGGACCTACAATTCCGGTTCGGATGCCTGGACGCTGTCCATTGTTACCGCGGTCACGAAACCTGTGATCGAAAATGAAGAAGGCGTTTCCGTCTGCGTCCCCGGGGCTTATGTGACCGGTATTGATACAGACGGAGATGGAACGGCGGACGTGACAGCTGAAAGCGCAACGGACGCTGTTAAAGGTTCGCTGGTCATTGATTATGAAGCAACGGTTACCAGTACCAACGGGCAGGTCTATACTGCAGCAACCGCTCCGGTCATCCTGAACACCGGCGCGGCAGGTTACGGCAACAGCAGCAATACCACAGCGTCTTCCACCTATGCCGCGGAAGGTTATATCAATGTTGCCTGCGGCAACCGCGGCAAGCAGGACAGCTACACCAATGAGACCGGCGAAACCGTCTATACCGGTGACGCTCCCTCCTGCCTTGTGGACCAGAAAGCGGCAGCCCGGTTCGTCAAATACAACATCCTGCTGGGCAACCTGCCCGGCAGCGTGGATTACTGGGTCTCTACGGGCGGCAGCGGAGGCGGTGCCCATGCTGCCATGTTTGCGGCTACCTCCAATCATCCCGATTTTTATGATTACGAGATTGAAGTCGGCGCAGTCGGCGTTTACAGAAACGCGGACGGCAGTTACTGCACGACCGTGACCATCAACGGAGAGGAAGTAGAACTTTCAGACGGTGCCTGGGGCTGTGTGGCTTATTCCGCCATCACTTCCCTCTATGAGGCCGATATGGCGATGGCCTTCGAATATTCCCTGAATCCCGATTATTCCTTCAACACCGAATTCCAGCAGGCACTGGCCGGATTCCTGTCGCAGGAGTATATGGAATACATCAACGGACAGAACCTGACTGTTGAGGAAGCAAAAGTCGGTTTTGACCTGGACGGAGACGGAGCGCTGAACAGCACCGTTGCGCTCATCATCGAATACGATACGGAGAAATATGCCGATACAAACGGTTACGGCGGAGCATATCTGGATCTGTATCTGGCCGAATTCACGGAAAACCTGCAATGGTATGTGGATAATCTGGATTACGCGGACGGCTGGACCTGGTTTGACGCGGACGGTAACGCACTGTCGGATGAAGCTGTTGCGGCGATGACCGCACAGGAGAAAGCCGCGGCCTTTATTGAGGGACGTTATGCTAAGTCCGGCAGCGGAAAAACAGGCGGACATGACGGCACCATGGGTGGTCCCGGAGGAGGCAGGGGTGACTTCCCCGGCGGAGATTTTTCCGGTGAAGGCCCCGGAGGAACGCCTCCGGATGGCGGCATGGGTGAGTTTTCGGGCGACGGCGCTCCTTCAGACATGACCGGGAATGCCGGTACCGAAGGCACCGGTGACGAAATGACTGTAGGAACCCCGGATGCGGGTACAACGCAGGCGACCGGCAGCACAACGGACTCCGGCAACTACAGCAGCTATGCGGAAATGGTGGCCGCGTATGAGGCGGATATCGCTGAGATCGAAGCAGGAGATGCATATGGGAAAAACATTGTAAACCTGTACAATCCGCTGAATTATATCGGAGCGGAAGATACAGAGAATCCCACCTGGATGCGGATTGTCTGCGGCGCTTCCGAGGGCGATATCTCCATGATGAACTCCCTGAATATCCAGATCAGGGCGCTGAATGCCGGAGTTGACGCCGTGATCGAATGGCAGTGGGACGGCGGCCATGTCCCCGGCGAGATCCTGGGCGAATCCTTGGCCCTGTATGTGGATGAAATGTACGGGAAATATGTGGAGGGCGCTGTGATGGTCACCAAGCCTGCCGCTGAAAAGCAGACTGCCAACGGCACCGGTGAATCTGCTTCCGGAACCGATCTGACCTCCTGGGTCACGCTGGACGAGAATGGCAAGGTATCCTTCTCCCTGTCGGATGCAGCAGCTTACCGAACCAAAGGCGCGAGCAAAGCGACTCCCGGCTTTGACGTTATTGACTACGGCCAGGAAGACTATGTGTTCGGTGACAGCGATTCCAATGCCCGGCACTGGAGCGTTTGGGTACTGAAAGCCTTGCAGGAAAATGCTGATGCTCTGGAACCGCTGTTCAATCAATAAACAGTTGGGAAGATTCACTGCGGAGTCTGATCAGACTCCGCGCTTTTTTCTGAAACAGTTCGAAATCAATGCTGATGATTCGGAAAACCGGAATTGATACTGAGGAAGATCACTTCTTTGTTATTGACATATGACATAAACCTAAGTAGAATAGTAAATGACATATGTCAGAAAGGAGATGTTTATGCCAAGACCAGTCAGATGCCGCAGGATAGAACGGCTTCCGGTTTACCGCAGCTTTTCGCCTGATGATGCGGCGGCTGCCGAAGAAGTTCGGATGACCGTGGACGAATTTGAGACATTAAGGCTTCTGGATGACGAAGGCCTCACACAGGAAGCCTGCGCTGCGCGAATGAATATCGCCCGCACCACGGTTACGGCAATATATGACAGCGCAAGGAAAAAAGTCGCGGATGTTCTTGTTCACGGCAAGCGGCTGCTGATCACAGGCGGATGCTGTGAATATGAACCGGTTGAGATTAATCAGGCAATCATGGAGAAAGGAAGTACATGTATGAGAATCGCAGTCACCTACGAAAATGGAGAGATTTTCCATCATTTCGGACATTCTGAGCAGTTCAAGCTGTATGACGCGGAGAATGGCAGGATCACGGGAGAACAGGTAGTAAACACCGATGGAAGCGGACATGGCGCGCTGGCCGGATTCCTTCAGGCAGCGAAGGTTGACGCACTGATCTGCGGCGGTATCGGCATGGGCGCACAGATGGCGCTGGCCGATGCGGGTATAAAACTCTATGCCGGCGTGCAGGGGGCGGCGGACGCGGCGGCGAAAGCTCTCGCGGAGGGAAACCTGGAGTATGATCCGAATGCCCGCTGCGATCATCATGAACACCATGACGGCGATTGCGGCCATGACCACTGCGCGGAACATCACTGCTGGGGAAACTGAGGAGGCATTGCAAATGAGCGAAAACTGTAATCACGATTGCAGCCATTGTGGCGAGGATTGTCCCAGCCGCAATGGTGAGAAGCCTGATTTCTCCGCGCCTGCCAATGCGGGAAGCCGCGTGAAGAAGGTCATCGGCGTAGTGAGTGGCAAAGGCGGCGTTGGCAAATCCCTGGTAACTTCCCTGATGAGCACGCTGATGCGCCGTCGTGGACATGCCGTAGCGATATTGGATGCGGATATCACCGGCCCATCGATCCCCAAGGCCTTCGGCGTCCACGGCCAATTGTCCAGCGATAAAGAAGGCCTGATCCCTGCCGTAAGCGCCACCGGCATCGAGCTGGTATCCCTGAACCTGCTGCTTCCCAATGAGACCGATCCTGTGGTCTGGCGCGGTCCGATCCTTGGGGGCACAGTCAAACAGTTCTGGTCAGATGTAAAATGGGGCGATGTGGATTTCATGTTTGTGGACATGCCGCCGGGAACAGGCGACGTACCGCTGACGGTATTCCAGTCCTTGCCGCTGAACGGCATTCTGATCGTCACTTCTCCTCAGGAGCTCGTAGGCATGATTGTAGAGAAGGCTGCAAACATGGCGAGAATGATGAACGTCCCTGTCCTGGGAATCATCGAAAACATGAGCTACTTCAAGTGTGACGCATGCGGCAAAGAGCACCATATTTTCGGAGAAAGCCATTTGGAGGAAATCGCCGGACGGTCCGATATCACTTCTATTGCCCGTTTGCCCATTGACCCCTCCATCGCGGCTGCATGCGACAACGGCAACGTGGAATCGCTGGATGCTCCATGGCTGGACGGTATTGCAGAAATGCTTGAGAAGCTGTAAAAGCTGTGCCAGGAACAGTAGGCGGCAACTGAACCGTCCACTGTTTTCTGGCTTTCCAACTCGTAACCGTGTCAAAGTACAGATGACCGTTTGGAGGTCACTTCCCCCGGCAGGCTGAACCCCGACCTGACCATTGGTGTGTTGATCGTGACCATTGATGAAAAGGAATATCTGCATTTGGGGTGTCTGTTGGAAGAGATGTTTCCTAATTCGATAATTTTTGTGCGCTTCGGGGGTTGCCTGCGCATCAGCCTTTGCCGAAAGCGGGAGCCCGGGAAGGGCCGGCCGGTTACCGCCGGCAGCTGTGCTGGCAGACCAGGGAAACCGGCATTGTCTTCTTCTGAGGCGGCATGGCCGGATTGTGAATCCTGTTGCGAAGGAAATCAACGGCCAGAACCGCCTCTTCCTTATAGTCGCAGTCCACGGAACAGAGGGATCTTGTATAATTGATATAGCCGGCAATGTTGTCGAAGCCGACCACCGCCATATCCTCCGGGACGCGGAGGCCGGCTTTTTCCAGCAGGTCGATTTCTTCCCAGGCTTCCACGTCACAGAAGGAGAAGATGCCGGTAAACCCTTCCCGCCTCCACTGCAGCAGCTGGCGGAGAATGTCCTCCTTCCGGCTGACCTGGGCATAGGCGATATCGGGTCCGGCAATGCCGGCCTCCTCGCAGGCCCGGCGGAATCCGCGGAAACGGGCGCGAGTGGAGTAGGTAACGTCCATATGGGTAATCATGGCGAGCTTTTTGTGGCCGGCCTCAATCAGGTGCCTGCCCACCAGGTAGCCGCCCTGTTCCTCGTCGCAGATGATATAATCATCATGCTCATCCCCGACAAACCGGTTCAGCAGCACAAAGGGGACGCCGCTTCTTCGCAGCGTTTCAAGGGCCGGGGAGTGGGAGGACCAGGGAATCATGAGGATGCCGTCCACCTGCCGGGACAGCGCCATTTCGACCGTGCTGATTTCTGTTTCCGGATCATCCAGGGAGCAGAGGATCATTAAGGAATACCCCAGCCGGAAGGCTTCCCGCTGGATCAGGTCGGCAAGAACGGCATAGAAGGGATTGGACATGGTGCCGGAGATCAGGGCGATGGTTTTGGTTCTTCCGGAACGGAGGGAACTGGCAATGTAGTTCCGCACATAGCCCATCTCCCGGGCTTTCTGCTGAATCAGCTTCCGGGTTTCGGGCGCGATGTCCGGCTTGTCCTTCAGGGCGCGGGAGATCGTGTTGGAGGTATAGCCGGTTGCCTGGGCGATATCCTGCAGGGTGACCCTTCCGGTGGCTCTGCTCATATCCACATCCCTCCATGTTCTTTGATTCATGGAATCCTATCAGAAAAAAACAGGCCTGTCAAATGGCCGGCATCTGCCTGTCAGACAGCCGGCATCCGGCTGAAAAATTGTTTTTAAAAATAAATACATTTTTTTCGTTCAGGGGGTTGACAACCGCCGGGTGGTCGTGTTAACATGCAGCCAGAGAGGGACATTAACGATAATGTTAACGTTAATTGATCCCAAAAAACACATTCTTTATACCGTGAGTGAAAAACTCACAGAAAGTAAGGAGGATCCCACTATGAAGAAACTGCTGGCTCTGGCTCTGACCCTGTGCCTGCTGCTGGGCGTGTGCTCTATCGCGTCCGCTGCCGACACCACGACCCTGACGATGTGGACATTTATTGCCCAGCATCAGGAATTCTTCGAGAAAGCGGCTGCCCGCTGGAACGAAGCGAATCCCGACCGGCCCATCGCGGTGGAAGTCACAACCATCGGCTATGACGACATGCACAACAAGTTCAAGGTTGCGCTGCAGTCCGATGAAGGCGCTCCGGACATGTGCGACGTTGAACTGGGACAGTTCCCGAACATTCTGGCCTTCAGCGACAAGCTGGTTGACCTGACCGAGGCCCTGAGCCCCTACATGGCCGACCTGGTCAAGGCCCGCCTCGAGATCTATGCCAAGGACGGCAAATACTACGGCGCCCCCCTGCACGTCGGCGCGATGGTGTCCTTCTATGACAAGGCGCTGCTCGAATCCGCCGGCATCAACTACGAAGACATCAAGACCTGGGACGACTGGAAGGAAGCCGGCATCAAGCTGAAGGCCGCCGTGCCGGATGCCTGGATGGGCACCGTTGAAACCAGCACCCAGTGGGTTGCCTCCCTCATGCTGGCCCAGCAGGGCAAAGACTGGCAGGCGGACGGAAAAGCGACCGTGAATATCCCCGAAGTGGCCAAGATCATCGACACCCAGAAGAGCTGGCTGGAAGCCGGCATCTGCGAAGTGTGCCCCGGCGGTCAGCCCGACACCGAAGAAGGCAAGGCTTACATCGCCAACAACAAGATCGCCAGCGTGATCATGCCCTTCTGGTTCATGAGCCGCTTCACCGATGAAATCGGTGAGAACTGCAAGGACCGCTATGTGGTCGCGCCCTGCCCCGTGTTTGAAGAAGGCCAGATCCGCTCCATCGGTCAGGGCGGTACCGGCACCGTGGTATACGCCAACGGCACCAATCCTTCCCTGTGCGCTGAGTTCCTGGCTTTCGCCAAGGTTTCTCCCGAAGGAGAAGCGCAGATCTGGTCCGTGCTGGGCTTCGACCCCTGCAACACCGCCATCTGGGATGACGCTTCCATCATGAAGACCGATGACAACAAGTTCAACCAGTACTTTATCGGCTATCCGATCGACGCCCTGATCCCGCTGAAGACAGAAATCGGCTACATTGTTTCCACCTCCATCAGCCCCACCATCAACAGCTACCTGGGCACCACCCTGTGGAACGATGTGTATGTGGACGGCACCGACACCGCGGAAGCCCTGGAGACCGCGCAGGAAGCCATCGACAGCGATCTGTTCTGATCTTCCGGTCAATCCTTCGCATGGGAGCATCTGCTCCCATGCACTTTATGCGGCCGGAATCCGCGGGAGGGTTCCCGCCGCTTCATGAAAAACGGCATCCAGGAGACTGAACAACGGAGGAAGACGGGTATGCAGATTCAGACGGTTCACGGAAGGAGAAAGCGGAAAGCTCTTCCCCTGCTGGTGCTGGGGGTGCTGCTGCTGGTGATCGGCATCGCGTCGCTTTTCGCACTGCAGGGGAAAGCGATTCAGTTTGACCGCAATTTCGACAACAACGGCGACCTGAGCGGCTTTATTTTCGGCACCGCGGGGGCGGACGGATCCAGGAGCTTCCTGCAGAACATCGCCCTGACCCTGCTGCGGCAGCGGGCGCTGGTGATGCTGGCGGGCCTTCTGCTGATCGCGGGCTTTGTGGCCCTGAACCGGGAGCTGCTTTATTCCCAGAAGCTCGCGCCTTACGTTTTTGTGGCGCCTTTCATCATCACCTTCGCGGTGTTCTTCGCCTATCCCATGATCACCACGGTGATCATGAGCTTCCAGGAGATCACGGGCTCCGGAACCACCTGGGTCGGGCTGAAGAACTACCAGGATATGTTTGCCAACAAGAACTTCTACACGGCCGTGCAGAATTCCGCCACCTACATGGTGCTGACCTGCGCAATCCTGATTCCGGTGCCTATGGTGCTGGCCTATATCGCGGAGAGCAAGTTCAGCAAGGCCGGGAAATTCTTCAAGACCGTGGCCTTCATGCCGGTGCTCTGCTCCGTGGTGGTGGCCGGCATCATCTTCCGGATGATGTTCAGCGAGTTGGACGGCGCCCTGATGAACCAGGTCCGGGGTCTCTTCGGCCTGGAGCCGATCACCTGGCTGAAAGGCGCGGGAACGTCCATGTTCGCCATGGTGCTGCTGTGCTTCTGGCGGTGGACGGGCATGAACATGCTGTACTACATGGCGGGCCTGAAATCCATTCCGAGCGAACTCTACGAGGCGGCGGAGATTGACGGCGCCAACTCCTTCCAGAAGTTCACGAAGATCTGCCTGCCGCTGCTCAAACCCACCACCATCTACGTGCTGACGATTTCCATATACGCCGGGCTTTCCATGTTCACCGAAAGCTACATGATCTTCGGCGGAAACAATTCCCCGAAGAACTACGGTCTTACCATTGTGGGCTACCTGTACCGCTACGGCTTTGAAAAGGTCGATAAGTTCGGCTTCGCCTCCGCCGTCGGCCTGGTGCTGCTGGTCGGCAGTCTGATCATCACCCTGATTCAGCTGTGGGTTACGGGAACCATCGGCAGAAGGGGGGAGAAAGCATGAGCACCCGAACCATCAACCTTCGGAGCGAGAACAAATATCTTGGACGCCGGGTCGCACTCTGGATTTTCTTCGGTGTTCTTTCCATCCTCTTTATCATCCCGCTGTATGCCCTGGTGCTGGGCACCTTCAAGGGCGGCGCGGAGCTGTTTGTGTCCGGCCTGAACCTGAATCCCACGCCGGAGAAGCTGCACCTGAAAGCCTGGAAATATCTGTTCACGGGCGTGATGTCCAACGGGGAGCTGAATCCCCACAGCTATTTCCTCTGGTACGGCAACAGCCTGCTGGTGGTGGTCATCCAGACCTCGCTGACCCTGCTGCTGTCCTCCATGGTGGCCTACGGCCTGGCGAAGTATCAGTTCAGGGGCCGGAACGCGCTGTTCATGTGCGTGCTGATGGTTATGATGGTGCCACTGGAAATTCTGATGCTTCCGATGTATACACAGGTGAACGCCATGGGTCTGCGGAACAGCTATGCCGGGGTGATTCTCCCGTTCCTGGTCAGCATGAGCGCTGTGTTCTTCTTCCGTCAGTTCCTCTCCGGCATTCCCTATGAGATGATCGAGGCGGCCCGGGTGGACGGATGCACGGAATACGGAACCTTCTTCCGGATCATCATGCCCACCATGATTCCCGCTTATGCGTCCATGACGGTGCTGACGGGCATGGGGTCCTGGAACGCGCTGCTGTGGCCGATGCTGGTGATTTCCGATATGAAGAAATACACGATTCCGATCGGGCTGAATACGCTCTGGTCTCCCTACGGCAACAATTATGACCTGATGATCACCGGTTCCTGTTTCGCGATTCTGCCCCTGCTGCTGATCTATCTGTTCGCGCAGAAGTTTATTGTGGAAGGAATGACCGCGGGCGCGGTGAAAGGATAAGGAGGATGAAACCATGAAAAAAGCAACCATGATCCTGGATAAGGATTTTTCCATCGGGCGGATCGATCCACGGATTTACGGGTCCTTTATCGAGCACCTCGGCCGGGCGGTGTACGGCGGCATCTATGAACCGGATCATCCCACGGCGGACGAAAACGGTTTCCGCCGGGACGTGATCGACATGGTGCGGAAGCTGGACGTTCCGGTGGTGCGCTATCCGGGCGGCAACTTTGTGTCCGGCTTCAACTGGGAGGATTCCGTCGGCCCCCGGGATCAGCGGCCGAAGCGGCTGGATCTGGCCTGGTTCACCACGGAGACCAACGAGGTCGGCCTGCACGAGTTCTGCGACTGGGCAAAGAAGGCTAACACGGAGGTCATGTACGCGGTGAATCTCGGAACCCGCGGAGCGGACGCGGCCCGGAATATCGTTGAATACGCCAACCACAAGGGCGGCAGCTACTGGTCCGACCTGCGGATCAAAAACGGCGCAAAGGATCCGCTGAATATTAAGCTCTGGTGCCTAGGCAACGAGATGGACGGCCCCTGGCAGATCGGCCACAAAACCGCCTATGAATACGGCCGCATTGCCAACGAGGCGGGCAAGGTTATGAAATGGGTGGATCCCTCCATCGAGCTGGTGGCCTGCGGAAGCGCCGCCCACGATATGCCGAGCTACGGCGAGTGGGAATATACCATGCTGAACGAGTGCTATGACACGGTGGACTATGTTTCCCTGCACCGGTATTACGGCAATCCCACCAACGACACGGCCGGTTTCCTGGCCCGCAGCATGGATCTGGACGATTTCATCCGGGAGGTTGTTGCCATCTGCGACGCCGTGGGCGGCAGGAAGCACGCGAAAAAGAAGCTGAACCTGTCCTTTGACGAATGGAACGTGTGGTACCATTCCAACCAGCAGGACCAGGAGGTCTGGAAGGCGGACAAGTGGGGCCGCGCCCTGCCGCTGCTGGAGGATGTGTACAACTTTGAGGACGCGCTGCTGGCCGGGGCGATCCTGATCACCTTCCTGAAGAACGCCGACCGGGTGAAGGTTGCCTGTCTGGCGCAGCTGGTGAACGTGATCGCGCCGATCATGACCCGGAACGGCGGCGGCGTATGGGCCCAGACGATCTTCTGGCCGATGATGCACGCCTCGAAATATGGCCGGGGAACGGCGCTGCGTCCGGTGATTTCGTCTCCCGTGTACGACTGCCAGGATTATGAAAAGGTCCCGCTGGCGGATGCCGCGGCGACGATGGGAGACGACGGCAGCGTGACGATCTTTGCCGTGAACCGGGACCTGAAGGAAGACATCGCCCTGGAATGCGACCTGCGGGCCTTCGGAAACCTGAAGCCCGTGGAGCATATCGTGCTTCATCACGACGACGTGAAAGCCGTGAACACCGAAGAGCATCCCGATACCGTGAGCCCCGTGAACGGCAGCAAAGCGGAGATGGACGGCGGACGGATGACCGTAAAGCTTCCCGCCCTGTCTTGGAACGTGATCCGTCTGGCACGGGCCTGAGAACGACGATCAGCGTTTATACAGGAAAGGAACGGATCCACCGATGAAAAACAGAGGCTGTATCTGCTGCCTGGCGCTTCTTGCGGCGCTTCTTTGCTTTGCTTTTTCCGCCGGCGCGGAAAGCGCGTCCCTCCCGGAACCGAAGTTCAGGGAGGTCAGCGTCCACGATCCTTCGATCATCCGCGTTTCCGACGGAACGTTCTATATCTTCGGCAGCCACATGACAGCGGCCCGCAGCACGGATCTGATGAGCTGGGAGATGTTCTCGCGGAACGCGGATACCGGATGCAAACTGGTGGATCATGTGCAGGAGGAGATGGCCGAAGCCCTGCGCTACGCGAAAACGACGACCTTCTGGGCGCCGGATGTACAGCAGCTGGGGGACGGCCGGTATTATCTGTATTACTGCACCTGCGAAGGCTCCAGCCCGCTGAGCGCCCTGGGACTGGCGGTCAGTGACCGGCCGGAGGGCCCCTATCGGAATCTGGGGATTTTCCTGAAGAGCGGCGGGCCCGGCTATGACGCGACGAAACTGCCCAACGTCATTGATCCATGCGTGTTTTTCGATAAGGACGGACGCCTCTGGATGGTCTACGGCAGCTATTCCGGCGGGATTTATATTCTGCAGATGGATCCGGAGACCGGTTTTCCCCTGGAAGGCCAGGGATACGGCAAAAAACTGCTGGGCAAAAACCACGCCCGGATCGAGGGACCTTATATTCTGTACAGTCCGGACACGGATTACTATTATCTGTTTCTGTCCTTCGGCGGCCTGAATGCCGCGGACGGTTACAATATCCGGGTCTGCCGGAGCAGGAATCCGGACGGCCCCTACGTGGACGCGCTGGGGCAGGAGATGATCGAATGCGGCGGAAAGGCCGGAACCTTTTTTCACGATCCGGATTACGAGGGCTATGGCGTGAAGCTGATGGGCGGCTACTGTTTCGAGCCCGCGGAGGGGGACACGCCCAAAAGAACCGCCTACCGGTCCCCCGGGCATAACTCCGCCTTTTATGAGCCGGAAACAGGCCGGTATTTCCTTGTTTTCCACACCCGCTTTGCCGACCGGGGCGAGCAGTTCCGGGTGCGGGTGCACCAGATGAGGATGAACAGCGACGGATGGCCGGTGGTTCTGCCCCACCGCTATGCGGGGGAGAATCCGGAAAAAGTGCCGGCGGAGCAGCAGGCCGGGGCTTACAAGGTCATCCTGCATGAAAGAGACATCAACAAAACGGAGCATACCAGCAGGGTGATCACCCTGGAACCGGACGGCTCCGTGACCGGAGAGCTGACCGGAAGCTGGCAGTGCGCCGACGGTCAGACCTTCCGCTGTGTGCTGAACGGGATTGCCTATGACGGGGTGATGAATCCGGCATACAACGATACGGAGAAGGTGTGGACGGTCTGCTTCACCGCCCTGGATGAAACCGGCGCGGCCCTGTGGGGAACGCGGAGGGTGCATCCTGGTTTATAATTCGCCGTCGAAAAACTTCCAGGCCAGGTAACCCTCGGTGATGCTGGCCCAGGAATAAACGCTCATATATTCTCCCAGTGCTGGGGCTGGTAATTGCAGGCGGTGGGCACGATCCGGCCCGCTTCCAGAATCCTGTCCAGCTTTTCCTGTTCCACCGGGCAGCTGTCAAAGAACCGTTCCGAGTAACGCTGTTTTGCCAGTTCCAGAAAATCCATTGCCGCATACCTCCGTTTCATCGTTTGCAAGGTTATTTTACAGGCTGTGCTTGCAAAATTCCACATACAGAAGTAAAATAGTGACAGCATTTCTTACAGATATGCTTTTATGTATGAAAAGAGGGAGCGAAAATGGCGGAGCGGACAAAAATCTGGATCGCGGAGGCGATGAAGCGGCTCCTGGTGAGGAAGCCGCTGGCAAAGATATTCGTCACGGATATCTGTAAAGAGGCGGAGCTTGAACGGCCCACCTTCTACTACCACTTCAAGGATAAGTATGACCTGATGGCCTGGATCTTCTGCCAGCAGGCGATGCAGACGGATGTGCTTTCTGTGGAATCAGCCGCAAAAGCAATGAACAGCATGCGGCAGGATTATGTCTATTTCAAGCGCGCCTATGAGGACAATTCCCAAAGCCCCATGTGGGCGTATATGCACGAATACTTTGTAAAGCGCTATTCAGAGATCGCGATGGAAAGAACAGGCGGAGCGCTTGATGCCCAGGCAAAATTCAGCATCCGTCTGTACTGTTATGGCACAGTCGGCATGACGCGGGAGTGGCTGATGAACGATAACATCACGCCTGCGGAAACAATTGTGACGATGATGTTCAACTCCATGCCAGAGAGTCTGAAGGGATTATTCTTTGACAAATAAAACAAGGCCCGCAATTCGACTCGAAAGAGCCAGACTGCAGGCCTTGCTTTTTGTGTCCTGTAAAAATCAATACCAGTCATGTTTTTCATCACGATCAAGCGCGGCGATCTGTTCCATTTCTTCCGATGTCAGCTCGAAGCTGAACAGGTTGAGGTTCTCCCGTATATGATCCGGATTGGACGAACCGGGAATCACCACGATACCGCGTTGCAAGTCCCAGCGCAGGATGACCTGCGCAGCTGATACGCCGTGTGCGCTGGCGATGGCAGTGATCGTTTCATCCGTCAGCAGCTGCTTTGTATAGCCCCGTCCGCCCAGGGGATACCAGCACTGCACCACAATGCCTTTCTCCTGAATGAAAGGCACGACCTCCTGCTCCTGATAATAGGGATGAATCTCGTTTTGCACCAGAGAGGGCATGATATTCACCTGCGGAAGGAAATCCGTCAGCTCCTTAATGTACCAGTTGGACAGACCCAGGGAGCGGATTTTGCCCGCTGCGACGTACTTTTCCATGGTCAGATAAGCATTCACGTCATTGCTGCCGGGATGATGCAGGAGCATCATATCGATATAGCCGATATCCAGCTTTTCCAGCGCCATCTCGATGGCCGCCTCCGGATCGCTGAACTGGCTGGGGTAGATCTTGGTGATAACAAAGATCTCCTCCCGGGGAACGCCGTATTCAGCCATGGCGAGGCGGACGCCTTCGCCGACGGCTTCCTCGTTGCCGTACATGTAGGCTGTGTCGATGAGCCTGCCGCCGTTTGCGATCAGCGCTTTCACGGAGTTCACGCAGGTGTCGTGATCCAGCGCATAGGTGCCGAGTCCCATGATGGGCATCGTGCAGCCGCTGTTCAGCAATACGGTTCTGTTTTCAAAATCAAATACGCCCACCTGTGCTGCCCCCTGATTCGCACCCATTTCGATACCAGTTTGCCGATTGTCCGCATCCTGCGGCGTTATGTCTGAGGTTTCAGCGACCCCGCATGACGCTGTAATGACAAGAACAGCACACAGCAGGAAAAAGCAAAGCCTTTTCATCATTCGAGATTTTCACCGCCTTCATAAGAGATCAGAGTGACGCTCCGAACCTTCTGATCATCTGTTTTGTATTGCCATTCGGACGGGGACTGCCGTTCAGAATCAGAACTCTCATTTCAAATACTCTCTAAACACCTGATCATACAGATCCGTATGTACCGCGCCGGGAATGATCATCAGTTCCTTGTTATCGCTATACTTGCTGTCCTTCACCATAGCAGCGTAGGCGTCACGGCTGAAATAGCAGGAGTGGGCCTTGTCGCCATGCACGATCAGAACCGCATTCCGAATCTCATGGGTATAAGTGAGCTGCGGCATGTTCATAAAAGACATGCAGCCAATCTTGTTCCATCCGCCGTTTGAGTTGAGGCTGCGGGGATGATAGCCGCGGGGCGTTTTGTAATAAGCATAATAGTCCTTCACGAAGAAGGGCGCGTCCTCCGGCAGCGGATCCACTACACCGCCGCCAAGCTCATAGCTTCCGTTGCGGTAATCCACGATACGCTGAGCGTTCAGTGCCTGGCGGGCGGCATATCTGGCATCCTCATCCATGGCGTCAAAGTAGCCGTTGGCATTGACGCGGCTCATATCGTACATGGTCATGGCAGCAGTGGCCTTCACACGGGTATCGATCGCCGCTGTGTTCAGCGAGAGACCACCCCAACCACAGATGCCGATGATACCAATACGCTCCGGATCAACTCTGTCGTGCAGAGACAGGAAATCCACCGCCGCCTGGAAATCCTCCGTATTGATATCAGGAGATGCCATATACCGGGGCTGACCGCCGCTCTCACCAGTAAAGGAGGGATCGAAGGCAATCGTCAGAAAACCCCGTTCCGCCATCGTCTGGGCATACAGGCCGGAGCACTGCTCCTTCACCGCGCCAAAGGGGCCGCACACGGCGATGGCGGGCAGTTTTCCCTCTGCTTTTTTGGACAGATACATATCCGCCGCCAGGGTGATGCCATAACGGTTTACAAAAGTCACCTTGCAATGATCCACTTTTTCGCTCTTGGGGAAAGTCTTGTCCCATTCCTGCGTCAGTACCAGCTTTCTGTCTTCATCATAATCTTTTCCTTCCGTTCACTTTGTTCCTTTCTCCGTTTCGCGGATGAGCCAGTCCAGCTGATCCACTTTCCTCTGGTAGTTGTGCAGCTCGTCCATCATTTCGCAACGAATCACCCTCAGCTTTTTCCGGGCTTCGTCTCTGCGGCCAGCATGCAGGAGCGCTGTCACGTAATCTGCGTTCTCCATGCTCAGCCCGATGTCGGTCATACACTGCCTTGCAGTTTCTGCTTGCATTGTTTCCTCCGCCTCAGTTCTGTCCCTCAGGACAATGATATGATAGCATCTTGCCAGATTTCGTGCTAATGGTTATAATGAATATCATGATATTCCATTCTGGAATTTCAAGGAGGGGCAAGATGGAGATCAGAACGCTGCGCTATTTTCTGGCTGTTGCGCGGGAGGAAAACATGACCCGGGCAGCAGAACAGCTGCACGTGACCCAGCCTACATTATCGAAGGCACTGAAAGCGCTGGAAGATGAACTGGACAAAAAGCTGTTCACCCGGCACAGCTTTTCAATTCGGCTTACGGCGGAAGGTGTGCTGCTGCGCAATCGAGCGGAAGACCTGGTCGGCATGGCGGATAAGATCACGCAGGAGTTTGTGACGCTGGATGACATCACCGGAGGCGATATTTACCTTGGAATGGCTGAATCCTACCAGATCCGGATACTGGCGCGGGCTATCAAGGAATTCAGGCAGCAATATTCGGAGCTTCATTATCACATCACCAGCGGTGATACCGAGCAGGTGACGGAGAAACTGGACATGGGATTGCTGGATTTCGCCGTGCTGGCGGAAAGGCCGGATACAGTCAAATACGATTATTTGGTATTTCCGCAGGCTGATGTATGGGGACTGGTTTTTCCTGCAGATGATCCACTGGCGCATAAGGAAGCCATAACGGTGGATGATCTTGTCGGTCTCCCGCTGTTCTGTTCAGAGCAGAGCTGGCAAAACGATATCCCCAGATGGTGCGGAGAACGCATCCATGATCTGCATATGGAAGGGTCGTTCCGCTTGTCCTACAATGGTTCCCTGTTTGCGCGGGAAGGGCTTGGCTATCTGCTGACCTTTGAACACTTGATCGATACATCGGCAGATTCCGGGCTGGAGTTCCGACCACTGTCGCCGAGGCTTGAGAATCAGCTGTTTCTGATCTGGAAAAAATATCAGACCTTCTCGCCGATTGCCGATCGTTTCCTGAAGCATTTGCAGGTCAGTTTTACATCGTAAGGCAGCAAGTTTGAAAATTTACGTTGTAACTATTGACATTACACCTTTGATGTGTTATTATCCTCTTGTCAGATGAAACTGCCAAGGTTACATCTTATCAATTGATCAGGAGGAATCCACCATGACAAACATCGAAAAGGCTCTCGCCCTCATCAACACCTTCGCAACCGGAGACACTGAAAAAGCCGCCTCCCTGCTGGCAGAAGGTTATATCCAGCACAACCTCGCCTACGGCACAGGCCGGGATGCTTTTGTCGGCAGCGTTGCTTGGCTGGCTTCTGCGCCTGTGAAAACCACTGTTCAGAACATTCGCGCCTTCGAGGACGGCGACAAGGTGTTCCTGCAGACCGTGTACAACTTTGCCGGGGCCGGTGAGCAGGTGGCCTTTGACATCTTCCGCTTCGATGCCGACGGCAAGATCGCGGAGCACTGGGACAATCTGGCAGCGAAGGCTGCTCCCAACCCATCCGGCCACACCCAGATCGACGGCACGCTTGAGAAGCGGGACGTTGACAAGGAAGAGACCCGCCGCATTGTTGCGGGCTTTGTGGGAGACGTGCTTCGTGGGGAAAACCCTGATAAGCTGACTTCCTACTACGATGGCGATCGGTACATTCAGCATAACATCTCCATTGCTGACGGACTCTCGGGCCTTGGTGCGGCGCTTGCGGCCATGGCGAAGCAGGGCATTTCCATGGTTTACGACAAGACGCACATGGTGCTTGCTGACGGTGACTACGCGCTTGCCTGCAGCGAAGGCTCCTTCGGCGGCGTGCCGACCACCTACTACGATCTGTTCCGTGTGGAAAACGGATTTATCGCGGAGCACTGGGACGTCATGGAGACGCTGGCCGCAAAGGAAACCTGGCAGAACCAGAACGGAAAGTTCTGATTGCAAAGGTAATTGAGGAGGCTCCGGTGCAGATGACATCGGAGCCTCTTTCAAAGGAGCGCACATGGAAGCGAAAGATTATCTGGCGTATATCGTGACCGAAATCCACACGACCATCGTGGCAACGGTGGATGATGAGGGCCTTCCAGTCACCGCTGCCATCGACATGATGGACAGCGATGATCACAGCCTGTTGCATCGAGCAGGCGCATTGCCTGCACTGTGGCAACTGTATGAAGGCTTGTCCGGTCGGAGCGGTACAGAAGAGGTAAGACAAAATGGATAAAATAATGACGCAGGATCAGCGGCTGAACTTCCTGGTGGAAACCTTCAAAGCCGATTCCGATGAATATAAAGGTCTGGTCACACCCAAAGACACCGACGGCAAGCGGCGCGTTCTCCGCTCCCTGATGAACATCCGCATGCCGGGCCAGATGCCGGATAACGTGCTGCAAGTGCAGGATGATTACCTGCAGGACCGCGCAAGAGAAAAAGGAATCGTTACGCCGGACGATATTCCGGTGCTCCGTGACGGGTTCTCCATCTGGCAGGGCGACATTACCAGACTTGCAGTGGACGCCATCGTCAACGCCGCCAATTCTCAGATGCTCGGATGCTTCGTGCCCATGCACACCTGCATTGACAACTGTATCCACTCCTTTGCGGGCATCCAGCTCCGTGCTGCCTGCAGCCGGCAGATGGAAGAACTGCGGCGGCGATATGGGCCGGATTATGAGCAGCCGACAGCTGTCCCGATGCTGACGGATGCCTATAATCTACCCGCAAAAAAGGTGATTCATATCGTCGGGCCGATCGTCGAGAGCGGACTGACACCGGCGCTGGAAAAGGCGCTGGCTGACTGCTACACGAACGCGTTGGACATGTGCCTGGAGAACGGACTGAAAAGCGTGGCCTTCTGCTGTATTTCCACAGGAGTCTTCCGTTTTCCGGGTCGGCGGGCGGCTGAAATTGCCGTGAAAACCGTAAGAGACTGGATGACCATGCATCCAGGTGTCATTGATCGGGTGATCTTCAATGTTTTCAAGGACGAGGATAAAGAATACTATGAGCAGGAATTGCGATAAACGGCCCAACGTCTATCTGGAAACCATTCAAAAAGGCCTGGATGGAGTGCGCAACTTCCGGGACGGCTTGTCTCTTGGTATCGGCACCCGAGCGGAACAGATTGATCGCTTGAAGACGGAGCTGAAGACCGCGGACGCCATCATCATCGGCGCGGGAGCCGGATTGTCTACCTCGGCGGGCTTTGTCTACAGCGGTGAACGCTTCCGGTACTGGTTCTCGGACTTCGCGGAGCGCTTCGGGATTAAGGACATGTATTCCGGCGGCTTCTACCCCTTCCCGGATGAGGAGACATATTGGGCCTGGTGGAGCAGGCATATCTACTGCAACCGATACGCGAAAGCGCCGAAGCCTGTCTACGAGAACCTTCTTCAGCTTATGGCTGACAAGGACTATTTTGTGATCACCACCAACGTGGATCACATGTTCCAGAAGGCGGGCTTTGACAAGAAGCGCCTGTTCTATACCCAAGGTGACTATGGTCTCTTCCAGAATCAGCGCCCGACTGTGCAGAAGACCTGGGACAACGAAGCATGGGTCATGCAGGCCATGGCCGCACAGGGCTTTGTGAAGAATACAGACGGCTCGTTTGTAATGCCGGAAGACAGGAAAGTCGCTTTGCGTATTCCAACTGCATTGATTCCTCGCAGCCCGGAAGACGGGCGCAAAGTGATGCCCAATCTGCGGTCGGATGATTCCTTTGTGGAGGACGAAGGCTGGCACCGAGCATCCGCTGCCTATGCGGATTACCTCCGGCAGCATCAGGGACAGAATGTGCTGTATCTGGAAATCGGGGTCGGCAGCAACACGCCGGTGATCATCAAATATCCCTTCTGGCAGATGACGGACGACAATCCGAAGGCGGTTTACTGCTGCCTGAATTATGATGAGGCTTACTGTCCGAAGCAGATTAAAGCGCGCAGCATCTGCATCGATGGAGACACAGGTGCCTTGCTGGAGTTCATTGGTGAATAGCGAATAAAACACTTTTAAGGCTTTGCTTTCGGGCAAAGTCTTTTTTATTTTCCCGGTTGCCAAACCAGTCTTACCATAAATGATGGTGGATTTCCATCGCATTCTAAAAATTTTATCCTTCTGTTTGATTGGTGTTAGTCAGGGCTTTGCGCAAACAGGGAACGTATCTGAATGAAAAATCCGGACTTATCTCTGTTCGTTATCTCATAGGAAGTGTGTCTGTCCGGCATACCGTTCACATCGACACCCTGCCGGAGATCCCCGGTCTGGCGCTGTACAAGGACGGTCATGCCGGGTATTACATCGGCAATGTTTACGCCGTGGAATAGCAGGGCTTCAGCTGGGTGCCGCCATTGAGGTAGACGGCCAGTTCGGAAGCAAAACGGAAGCCAGGTCGGATGGGTTTCCGGGGAGTTCAGCGAGATCACCAGTGAGTAAATGCTTGAGGAACCTGCTTTTCTAGTGGGTTCCCCTTTTTTTCGTTGATGTTCTGTGCAAGAAAAACGAAGTATTTCAATGAAATCCACAGAAATAATTCAAAACAGAGTCAATACT
>CACWXP010000002.1 GCA_902764875.1 uncultured Eubacteriales bacterium | reverse complement strand
AATACTTGAACCCATGTTACGATGTAGCGCCGTATACCTGACCGGTACGTACGGTGCAACGGGAGGGGCGAGGGCTAACGCCCTCCCTCTACCCTATTTGCTTGTATGGTCCAAATCAGACGTCTGCTTCGTACCGTTCTATTTCAACTTTCGGACACTGTTCAAAAGCATCTTCGGCAATTTCTGTTCCGCTGGGGATTCGAACCTTTTCCAGATTAACACAGGCAGTAAACGCCTGGGATCCGATGGACTTCAGGTTTTTTCCGAAAGAAACTTCTTTCAGTTTCACGCAGCCAATGAACACCATTTCGTCGATATATTCAAGACTTTCAGGAAAATCGAGGCTTTCCAGCTCGCTGCACCCGCCAAAGGAGCAGCGCCCGATGGCTTTCAGCCCCTCCTGCATCTCAACAGTCTTCAGACTGGTACATTTCCAGAAAGCCATGTTGTCAATGATCTCAATCGTTTCCGGCAGAATCACGGTTTCCACCAGTGTACAGTCGGAGAAGGTCTGATAAAGCATTTTCACGCTCAGATTCTTCATCTTTTCCGGTACGGAAACATCTTCGTCAAAGCCGGTGTAGCGTACAGCCTGACATGTTTCGCCATCCTCCAGGGCTTCGTATTTAAAATCGCCCTCTTCCTGTACATCAAGGTCATGATATCCCGAAAGTGCGTTCATGGCGTTTTTCGCGTTGCTTACATCTTCTTCCGAAGCTTCGCCCAGGTCATCAAACTCCATTTCATCGCCAAATTCGTCGTACTCCCCGAAGTCGTCAAAATCGTCGAAATTCTCAAAATCCTCAGCCACAGAGGGCAGTGTAAACATCAGAAACACAGTCGCAAAAAGCAATGCGGCAAATCGTTTCATCCGGTCAGACACCCCCTTTGTTACAATATCTGTAATATTATAGAAGAATAAGAAAAAAAAATCAACAGTTTCATTCAGAATATCAGTGTTGACGTTCACGTTAACATATGCTATTCTATTACCGGAAACGTTACCGATATCGTTACCGGTATTATCCTGAAAGGAAGCATGCCCTGTGAAAGTTGTTACGATTAAAGATATTGCAAGGCTTGCCAACGTTTCGGTTACAACCGTCAGCCGCGTGTTGAATCACCGTCCCGATGTCAATCCCGAAACGCGTGAGAAAGTCGAAAGAATTATCGAAGAAAACAGTTTTGTCGGAAATCAGAACGCCCGCGGTCTGAAGCAGACAAGCGAAGTCGTCGGTCTGATCATCCGCGGCCGTTCCAATCCCTTTCTCAATTCCCTTGCGGAGGCAATCCTAGATTGTGCGGCTTCCCTGTCCGATTTCTTTGTCACCGAATACATTGATGAAAAAGCGGATGAGTTTGAAACGGCGCTGCGCATGACAAAGCAGCACAGAATCAAGGGAATGATTTTTGTCGGAAGCCTGATTGATGACCGGGTTCATGCGATTCACGGCCTTGAAATCCCTGTCGTTTTCACAACAGTAAATGCGATGGCCGCCTCCCTGAAAAACGCTTCCTCCGTTGCAGTGGACGACCGCAGCATGGGACGTCTCGTAGGCGAAGAGCTGCTTTCCCTCGGGCATCGAAAAATTGCTGTTTTCGGATCCAATCCCGTTGCCGGGGATTCCCTTGCCATGCGTTTTCTCGGTTTCTGTGACGCATATGCAGACCGTGGACTGACATTTGAACATCAGTACTACCGGGAATGCCGTTTTTCGATGGAGGCAGGCTATGCCGCTGCCCGTGAATACTTTTCAAATCATTCCGACACAACGGCGCTTTTTGCCATGAGCGATGCCGTTGCCATAGGCGCAATCCGTGCCCTGAAAGATCTCGGCAGAAACGTTCCTGAGGATGTTTCGGTTGTAGGCTTCGACGGTATTGATCTATGCCGCTTTACGATTCCCCGCCTGAACACCGTAGAACAACCTGTGGAGGAGATTGCCCGTCGTAGTGTGAATCTGCTTCTTGACATGATGGAAAAAGGTGCTGCACCCCGGCATATTCTTGTTAATGCCTTCTACAGGAGTCGCGATTCAGTTGCGGCACCCCATATTCTTCCATGACGGATAACAGAAAGGAGTTTTGTAATGCGTTCCAGCGGTGTTTTATTGCACATTTCCTCGCTTCCTTCCCCCGGCGGAATCGGCTGCCTTGGAGCAGAAGCTTATGAATTTGCAGATTTTTTGCAGGCTTCCGGTTTCACGATCTGGCAGGTACTTCCTGTCGGACCCACCGGATATGGCGAGAGTCCCTATCAATCCACCTCAGTTTTCGCTGGAAACCCGCTCTTTATCTCCTGCCGGACGCTTCGGGATGAAGGCTTGCTGACCTATCAGGACGAGGAAGAATTTGTTCCCGCAGATCCGGAGAAGGTTGACTACGAAGCTGTCCGGAAAAACAAGATGATGCTCCTGCGCCGCTGCTTTGCGGAATCTGCAGGTAACATGAAGAACCAGCTGGATTTCTTCCGGGCGGATCATCCGTGGGTTACGGACTTTGCGCTGTTTACCGCGGTGAAAGAGCACTTCGGCGGGATCATGTTTTCAACCTGGCCGGATTCGGAAATCATACGCCGCACCCCAGCGGCTATAGCGAAATATTCGGAAATGCTGAAGGATGAAATCCAGTTTCATATCTTCTGCCAGTATCTTTTCCGGCGTCAGTGGTTTGCGCTGAAGGAATACTGCAACGCACGGGATATCAGAATCTTCGGCGATATGCCGATCTATGTGGCAGAGGATTCCGCTGACACCTGGACCCATCCGAAGATTTTCCAGCTGAACCGGAACAGAATTCCGAAGCGGGTTGCAGGTGTTCCGCCGGACTACTTCTCGGAAAAAGGCCAGCTTTGGGGCAATCCGCTTTATCGCTGGACTTATCTTCGCCTGCATCACTATGATTGGTGGGTTGCCCGTATGAAGGGCATGGCGGAGATGTATGATATCATCCGAATTGACCATTTCATCGGTTTTGCGAACTATTATTCCGTCCGTCACGGAGCGCCGGATGCAGTGAAGGGCAAATGGGTCATCGGACCGGGCAAGCATCTTTTCAAGGCACTGAATGATCAGGTTCCGGGGATTCAGATTATTGCCGAGGATCTCGGCTGTGTCAACAATCGAGTGAAGAAGCTGCTTTCCTGGTGTGGCTATCCGGGCATGAAAGTGCTCACCTTCGGCTTTGACAATGATGAAAGCAACCCTCACCATCCGTCTAACTATGGCACGAACACCGTTGCCTATACCGGAACACATGACAACGACACCGTTCTCGGATGGGCAAAAAGTGCTTCTCCGGAAGCATTGGCTTTTGCCGGAAAGCAGCTCGGGTTCGAATCGGCGGAAGATGCGCCGGAAGCCTTCATCCGGACGCTTTTCAGCGGACCCTGCGACATTGCTGTTGTGCCGATGCAGGATATGCTGGGACTTGGCACCGAAGCCCGCATGAACTACCCCGGCACCATCGGCGGAAACTGGCTGTGGCGGATGAAGCCCGGTGTTCTCACTGTGGACCTTTCCATGAAATACTGCAAGCTGAACAAAGAAACAAACAGGAGGTAAACCCTTAATGAACGCAAAGCAACTGATCGTAAACGCCGAACAACGCCTGATGACCGAAAAGCACAAAACCCTGAAGGAAGCCACCGCTGCAGAGCTTCACAATGCAATTTCCGGCGCCGCCATGGACGCGATTGCACCCATCTGGAAAAAGAAGGAAGACGAACGTTTTCCTCGTCGCAAGGCCGCCTATCTTTCCATGGAGTACCTGGTAGGCCGGCTGGTTTACAACAATCTGTACTGTATGGGCCTGTTGGATGATACCAAAAAGCTGCTTGCTGAAAAAGGCGTGGATATTGCCGTGATGGAAGATATTGAAGATGACGCTTTCGGCAACGGCGGTCTCGGACGTCTGGCAGCCTGCTTCCTGGACAGTGCCGTTACCTGCAATGTCCCGCTGACCGGTTACGGTCTCCGTTTCCGTTACGGATTGTTCAAGCAATCCTTTGTGAACGGCCGCCAGCATGAAGAACCGGATGACTGGGCGCGTTTCGGCGATCCATGGTCCATCCGACGTGAAGATGAAGCCGTTGTTGTTTCACTGAAATCGGGCAATGTGCTGGCCGTTCCCTATGACATGCCGGTCATTGGTTACGGGGCAAGGAACGTTGGAACGCTGCGCCTTTGGCAAACTGAAAGTCTGAACGAGATTGATTTTGATCTTTTCAACCGTCAGGAATATGCAAAAGCCGCGGCAGACAAAAACCGGGCAGAGGACATCACCAAGTTCCTTTACCCCAACGACACAAAGAAGGAAGGCAAACAGCTGCGCGTGAAGCAGCAGTATGTTCTGGTTTCCGCAACGATGCAGGATCTCCTTCGCGCCTACCGCAAACGCCACGGAAGTGATTATTCCCTGTTTGCGAAGGAAAACGCCGCCCAGCTGAACGATACGCATCCTTCCATGGCCATTCCGGAACTGATCCGTCTGCTTGGTGAAGATGGGGTTCCCTTCGAAGCCGCCTTCCTCATCGCCCGTGATACCTTTGCATACACCAATCACACGGTGATGCAGGAAGCCCTCGAAAAGTGGGATCTTTCCCTGCTGTCCTCCGTTTGTCCGCAGATTGTCGGCATCATTCGGAAAATCGATGCCCGATTCCGCCGCGAGATGAAAAAAGCCGGAAAGGAAATCTCTCCTTCCCTCTGCATTATTCTGGACGGACGCGTACATATGGCCGAACTGGCCACGTACGCTTCCCATGCGATCAACGGCGTGGCTGCCCTGCACACCGAGATTTTGAAAAACGACGTGTTTGCTGAATGGTACAAGCTTTATCCGGAAAGATTCCAGAACAAAACAAACGGCATCACCCAGCGCCGGTGGCTTGGCCTTTGCAATCCGGAACTCTGTGATCTGATCGAAAGCAAAATCGGCCGCGGTTTCATCACGCACCTGGATCAGCTGAAAAAACTGGATCCGCAGATCAATGCTTCTCTTTGCAAGAAGTTCCAGACCGTTAAAAAAGAAAAGAAAAAGCAGCTTTGCGCCGAAATCAGGAAACGCGAAGGGATTATTCTCAACCCGGACATGGTCTTTGATGTGCAGGTCAAACGTTTGCATGAATACAAGCGCCAGTTTATGAACGCGCTGAGCATTCTGGCGATATATGATCAGCTGAAAAAAGGCCGGCTGAAAGATCTGCCCCCTGTTGCCTTCATCTTCGGCGCCAAGGCAGCCCCCGGCTATGATCGGGCAAAAGCTGTCATTCACTGGATCAACATGATCGCCGACAGGGTGAACAGCGATCCGGAAACGAAAGATCGCCTGAAGGTTGTTTTCGTTCAGAATTACAACTGTTCCTGGGCTGAAAAGATCATTCCGGCTGCTGATATTTCCGAACAGATTTCCCCCGCAGGTACGGAAGCTTCCGGTACCGGCAACATGAAACTGATGCTCAACGGCGCTGTTACCCTCGGCACCTTTGACGGTGCAAATGTGGAGATCGTTGAAGAAGCCGGGTTGGAGAATAACTATATCTTCGGCGCTACTGTGGAGGAACTCGAGAAAATCAAGACGACTTACGATCCGAAGAAGATTTACAGTAGCAACGCCCTGCTCCGCCGTGCGTTGGACACCCTTACGGATGGAACCTTCCCGGATGACGACGGCGCCCTGAAAGAACTGCATGACGCAATTCTGAAAGGAGCCTCCTGGCACAAGCCGGATCACTATTTTGTCCTGAAGGATTTTGAAAGCTACTATGAAACAAAGTTGAGGGCAATCCGGGATGCAGGAACAGCGGATACTGCCTTTGCCAAAAAGTGTCTGATGAACATCGCCCACGCCGGTAAATTCTCCTCCGACCGCACGATTCGTCAGTACGCAAAGGAAATTTGGTACGTGTAAAGGTTTTGAAAAGGGATGCCTTCGACGGCATCCCTTTTCATTCCTCTGTGAACATCTTTTTCAGGTTAATCGCTGCCTGTTTAACGGCATTCTTTTTTTCACCCTTTTCGATCACGGCTTCCTGTGCCTCCCGCAGGGATTTTCCATGCAACATTTCTTCAATCAGCTTTGCTTCCGCTGAAATCTCGCTTTCCTGCTTTTCTTTTTCCGGTATTTCTACACGGTGCAGGTCCAGCACGACGCAGTACTCACCTTTTTCTGTTTTTTCGCTGGCCTTCAGCGCCGAGAGTACTTCCTGCGGTGTTCCCCAAAGCGTCTTTTCGTGCAGCTTCGTCAGGTCACAGCAAACAGTCATAACCGCTTCCGGAAGAATCTCCGCGACGGCTTCCGTCAGCTCCATTATCCGAAAAGGCGATTCATGAATCACAGCCACAGGAACACCGCCGGCAATCTCAAGCAGCTTTTCCCGCAGGTCCTTTTTCTCGCGCGGAAGGAATCCGTAAAAAGCGAATTCCCGCGCATCAAATCCGCTGACAGACAGTGCGGCAATCCCCGCGCAGCATCCAGGAACCGGAATAACCGGTATCCCGGCCGCAACACATTCACGAACCACCTCACAGCCGGGATCGGAGATACACGGCGTTCCCGCGTCTGTTACCAGTATTGCTGTCAGATCCTCTTCATGAATCCTTGCCGCCAGCATCCCGGCCTTACTTCCCTCGTTATGTCTGTGGCAGCTGACCAGCGGTGCATGAAACCCGAACACCTGGCAAAGCTTCATCGTAACCCGGGTATCTTCTGCAATGATAAGCCCGGCGTTTTTCATGGTTTCAACAGCACGGGGAGAAAAATCCTGAAGGTTGCCGATCGGAGTGGCAACCACATAAAGCACTGCCATCGCCTATTCCTCCGTGATTTTTGTCCCAATCCGCAGTTTTGCGCTCCTGGCCCTCGGATTCCTTTCGATTTCTTCTTTTGACGGAGCGACAGCGCCTCCCCCCAGCACTTTCAGCACAGGTTTTCGGCCACAGGTGCAGATCGGCGCCTTCGGCGGGCATATACAGGGATGTTCCATATTCCGGAATGTGTTTTTCACAATGCGATCTTCAAGTGAATGAAAAGTAATGACGCAGATCCGCCCGCCCGGCTTCAAACAGGACACAAAGTCCTTCAGCGCCTGCTCCAGCGGCGAAAGCTCATCGTTAACGGCTATTCGAATGGCTTGGAATGTCCGGCGTGCCGGATGCCCGTCATCTTTCCGGCGAACAGCCTTCGGAATTGCGGCATCCACCGCTTCCACCAGATCATAAGTGGTTTCCATCGGCTTTATTTTCCGGTGTTCACAGATGATTTTAGCAATCCGTGCGGCCCATTTTTCCTCGCCGTATTCACGGATCACCCTGGCAATTTCTCTTTCTTCCGATGTATTCAGAAAATCTGCTGCCGTCATGCCGCCGCTTTGATCCATGCGCATGTCCAGTGGCGCATCCGTATGATAACTGAATCCGCGTTCTGTGGTATCCAGCTGTGGACTGGAAACGCCAAGATCCAGCAGCACCCCGTCCAGCTTTCCCGCGCCGGCCGATTCCAACAGCGCCTTGCCGTCGTGGAAATTTCCCCGGATTGCCCGAAAGCCGGAATACTGCTGAAGTCGTTCCGTTGCGGCTGCAATCGCCGTTTCATCCCGATCAATGCCGAAAAGGCGTGCCGTGCCGCCGGATGCCTCCAGGATCGCCCCGCTGTGGCCTCCGCCGCCGAGGGTGCCGTCGCAGTAGATACCGTTTGGGCGGACGTTCATCCACTGCAGCACTTCCTGGAGCATCACCGGCTCATGGTGAAAATTCATGGCGTTTCCCCTGTCTTTTCTCAGACGTTCTCCTTCAGTTCTGCAATGCGGTTCTGCAAAGCCGCAGCCTTTGCAACGGCAGCTTCGAGTTTATCCTTTTCTGCCTGGACCAACGCTGCAGGAGCCTTTGCGAGGAATCCCTGGTTGTTCAGCATACCGCGGCTTCGGTTCATTTCCTTCTGCAGATTTTCAAGTTCCTTGCCAAGCCGAATAATTTCCTTTTCAAAGTCAACAAGATCACCCAGCGGAATGAACAGCTCTCCGGCTGCGATCACGGCGGAAACCGTCTTTTCCTTCACGGTGTCGCGGCTGTCAAGAAGTTCGGTTTCGGAAGCACCGGCCAACCGGCGGAAATAACCGTCGCCGCCACGCAATGTTTCGCTCCATCCTTCCGCGGGCAGCAGCATCAGCCGTGTCCTCTTTGAAGGCGCCACGTTCATCTCGCTCCGCAGATTTCGAATTGTCCGGATAATCTCCATGATGCCCTGCATCCTTTGTTCATCCTCGCTGAAGATAAGCTCAGCATTGGTTTCCGGCCATTTCTGCAGCATAAGGAAGCCTTCCGTCTCCGGCAGATATTTATACACTTGTTCCGTCAGGAACGGCATGAAGGGGTGAAGCAGCTTCAAAAGATTCTCCAGCACAAAGAGCAGCACAGCCTTCACGGTTTCCTTGCTTTCTCCGTCTTCCCCGAGGAGACGGCTCTTGCTCAGTTCAATATACCAATCGCAGAATTCGCTCCATGCAAAATCGTAAATCTTTGTAGCTGCCAGACCGAAGTCTCCATCCTCCATATGGTCCGAAACATCGCGGATAGCTTCCTGCAGACGGCTGAGAATCCACTTGTCCGCTGTTTCCAGTTTTGAAACCTCAAATTCTTTCCTTTCGTTCACGTTCATCAGCACGAAACGGCTGGCGTTCCATACCTTGTTGGCAAAGTTTCGCGCCGCCTCAACCTTTTCCGTGCTGTAGCGGGTATCGTTTCCGGGGCTCACGCCCATCACCAGGCTGAACCGCAGCGCATCTGCGCCGTACTCTTCGACAACCTCCAGAGGATCCACGCCGTTGCCAAGGGATTTGGACATTTTCCGCCCCTGTTCATCCCGTACAAGGCCATGAATCAGCACGGTCTCAAAGGGCGTCTCCCCCATATGTTCGATGCCGCTGAAAATCATCCGCGCCACCCAGAAGAAGATGATGTCGTAACCGGTGACCAGCATGCTTGTCGGATAGAAATATTTCAGATCCTCGGTCTCTTCCGGCCACCCCAGCGTTGAGAAAGGCCAAAGGGCAGAAGAAAACCAGGTATCCAGAACATCTTCGTCCTGGTGCAGCTTTCCGCCGCACTTCGGGCAGCAAGCCGGATCTTCGCGGCTCACGGTCATCTCGCCGCATTCCTCGCAGTACCAGGCAGGAATCCGATGTCCCCACCAGAGCTGCCGGCTGATGCACCAGTCACGGATATTTTCCATCCAGTTATAGTAGATTTTGCTGAACCGGTCGGGAACGAATTTTGTTTTTCCTTCCTTCACTGCGGCGATGGCAGGCTCTGCCAGAGGCTTCATCTTCACGAACCACTGCTCGCTCAGTCTGGGCTCCACCGGCGTGTTCTCGTGACGATAGCAGAAGCCGACATTATGGCTGTAATCTTCGATTTTCACCAGAAGCCCGAGCTTCTCCAGTTCTTCCACAACAGCCTTCCGGCATTCCATCGGATCCATGCCGGCAAAGCGTCCGGCGTTCTCGTTCATGGTACCGTCGTCGTTGGTAACGGTGATGATCTCAAGGTTGTGCCGCTGGGCAACTTCGAAGTCGTTCGGATCATGGGCAGGCGTCATCTTCACGGCGCCGGTTCCGAAATCCATTTCCACATATTCGTCAGCCACGACGGGAATTTCCTTGTTCATAATGGGCAGAATCACTTTTTTACCCACCAGTTCCGTATAGCGCTCATCCGCCGGATTTACAGCCACGCCGGTATCGCCCAGCATGGTTTCCGGACGGGTTGTTGCAACAACCACGCCTTCGCTGCCGTCGGCGCCGGGATAACGGATATGCCACAGATGGCTGGCCTGCTCTTTGTAAACAACTTCAGCGTCACTCAGAGCGCTGCGGCATGCGGGACACCAGTTGATCATCCGCTGTCCGCGATAGATCAGGCCCTTCTCAAACAGGCGTACGAAGACTTCGCGCACGGCCTTGCTGCATCCTTCATCCATGGTGAAACGTTCCCGTGACCAGTCGCAGGAAACGCCCATCTTCCGCTGCTGATGTACGATACGTCCGCCGTATTCCTTTTTCCAGTTCCACGCACGCTCAAGGAAAGCCTCACGGCCGATGCCCTGTTTGGTCAGTCCTTCCTTACGCATTGCCTCGACAATTTTAACTTCTGTTGCGATGGCCGCGTGATCCGTTCCGGGCAGCCAGAGGGTCGGATCCCCCTTCATGCGGTGATACCGGATCGGCGCATCCTGGAGGATGCAGTCCATGGCGTGACCCATGTGCAGCTGGCCGGTAATATTGGGAGGCGGCATGACGATCGTGAAGGGCTTTTTCCCTTCTTCCCGGTGCGCGACAAAAGCGCCGCTCTCCTCCCAGGCTTTATAGAGTTCGGCCTCGATGGCCTGCGGGTTAAACCGGGTTTCCATATCGGCGCCTGTCATTTTCTTTTCCATGCCATTTCCTCCTCAATGATACGCAAACAGCCCCGACCCTGAAGGGCGGAGCTGCAAAAAGTCCCGTGTTAAAAAAGCAGTCGACAATCAGGCGTTCTTTTCTTCGTCCATATTGACGACCTGGACGCCCTTGTAGTATCCGCAATGCTTGCACACGCGATGAGCCAGCTTCATCTGATGGCACTGAGGACACTCACTGATCCCCGGCATAGCCAGCTTCCAGTTGGCGCGGCGGCTGTGTTTGCGAGCCTTTGAAATTTTCCCCTTCGGAACAGCCATGATTCACACCTCCTCATTGTTATCGAGCAATTGCCGCAGCCCGGCGAACGGGAACTGAATTCCCGGTTCGGACGGTTCTGCGTCCGGGTCCCTATATTCAAAGCCCGGACAATCCTCTCTGCAAAGAAATCGGATTGGCAGAGCCATGACGGCGTATGACATAACCAGTTTGTCCAGTGAAACCTCGTGCCCTTCATAGGCAAAGATTTCATCGTCCTCGGGATCGCCGTTTCGCTGAAACACTTCGTCGAATTCGTTTTCGATTTCACTTTGCGCTTCAGCGAGACAGTTTGCGCACCGGGCGTGGGCAACAGTCCTGAGCTTGCCTCTCACCGCGATATTCCCGTCTTCATCTGCCATGAAGACCCCTTCCGTTTCACAGTCGTCCAGTCGGACTCTGTCGCCGGAAATCTCCTGATCCGCAATGGCCTGCGTTCCGGAGAAACGGTACTCCTGGCCGGGATGGGATAAAGCATCCGATACATCAAGCTTCATGTCCTCACCTCAAAAGTGACCGTTTGTCATTATAGTTGTTTCAAAATCGTTTGTCAACAACAATTTCAGCTGTCTTTTCAGTTATCCCGAACTTTACCGGTCGTAACAAGATCCAGCGTGTCGCGGGCAATCATAATTTCCTCGTTGGTCGGGATCACGCAAACCGTCACTTTGCTGTCGTCTGCGGAGATAACAGCCTCGCTGCGGGTCTTGTTCTTTTCAGGGTCGATTTTCGCACCCATGAATTCCATGCCGTCGATCACGCGTGCGCGCAGGTCAGCGTTGTTCTCGCCGATGCCTGCGGTGAATACAATAATATCCACACCGCCCATAGCCGCTGCGTAGGAACCGATGTACTTCTTGATTCCGTAAACCAGCATGTCCTGCGCAAGGATCGCGTTTTCATCGCCTGCCTCTGCAAGGCTGTCAATATCCCGGCAGTCGCTGCTCTTGCCGCTGATGCCGAGCAGGCCGCTCTTCTTGTTCATCATCGTCAGCACTTCATCCACGCTGATCGGATGGCCGACGGGGGTTCCGTCGTCGTTCAGGGGATTGTTGGCGATGAACTGTACCACCGCGGGATCGCAGCTTCCGCAGCGGGTTCCCATCAGAAGACCTTCCAGCGGCGTCAGGCCCATGCTGGTATCCTGGCACTTTCCGTCCTTTACTGCGCTCAGGCTGCTGCCGTTGCCGAGATGGCAGATAATGATTTTCTTGCCTTCCGGGCTGATGCCCAGGAATTCACACACCCGACCGCTGACGTAGCGGTGGCTGGTGCCATGGAAGCCGTAGCGGCGTACATGCAGTTTTTCCTCATACATTTTGGGAACACCGTACATATAGGCCTTCGGCGGCATTGTCTGGTGGAAAGCAGTGTCAAATACGGCAACCTGCGGCGTTCCTTTCATAACCTTCTCGCAGGCTTCAATGCCCATCAGGTTGGCCGGATTATGAAGCGGTCCGAGGGGGAAGCAGTCACGGATTGCCTGCTTCGCGGCGTCGTTCACGATGACGGAGGCTGTAAACGCACTGCCGCCATGGAGCACCCGGTGGCCGACGGCGCCGATTTCATCCGTGCTCTTGATCACACCGGATTCCGGATCCTGCAGAACTTTAAGCATCAGCTGAGCTGCAGCTTCATGATCCGGGATTGCCATCTCGATTTCGGTTTTTATGTCTCCGGCACTCTGTTTCAGGCGACTTCCCTCAATGCCGATGCGTTCGACAAGTCCCTTGGCCAGTTCTTTCTCACCGTCCATGTCGATCAGCTGATATTTCAATGAAGAGGAACCCGCGTTTACAACCAGAATTTTCATGATACAAACTCTCCTTTGCATTCTTAGGGTGCTTCGATTATACACGCTTTTGCCTCGAATGAAAAGAGATTTGACACAAAACATCAGGGAGCGTATAAATAATTCAGGAAAGAACAGGTTTTTTTATGGAAGGAAGGGGGCTCAGCCGATGTCAGTTCTGGGAATAGTGGCAGAATACGATCCGTTTCACAACGGTCATCTTTTTCATCTCCGCTCGGCTATGGAGGCAGTTTCCCCTTCCGCGGTGCTGGTTGCGCTTTCCGGCCCCTTCAAACAGCGGGGCGAAATAGCGTTGCTTTCTCCTTTTGTCCGTGCCGAATGCGCTCTTTCTTCCGGAGCAGACGCGGTCTTTATGCTGCCTTCTCTCTGGACTGTTCGCGACGCAGCGCATTATGCTCTAGGGGCTGTATCCGTGCTTGCTTCCCTCGGTGCGACGCATCTCGCTTTCGGTGCAGAAAACGCGGATCTTTCCCTTCTTCAGCAAACGGCAGACCTGCTGGAAGATTCACCCGAAAAGCTGACGGCTGAGCTGCATCGGGAACTGTCACTTGGAAAGGGCTACCCTGCCGCCCTTTCCGCTGCCGTCGGAGCCTGTATCCCCGAAAGCCGGGAGCTTCTCAATCATGCAAACAACATTCTCGCCGTATGCTATCTTCGCGCCATCCGCCGGTTGAATCTTTCCATAACCCCTGTCGTGATCCACCGTTTCGGCAGCTATCATGCGGCCGTTCCTTTTCCGTCTTCACCTTCTGCCTCCTCGATACGTGATTCTCTTTGCCGCGGAAACTGGTCTCCTGCTCTGTCCTGTCTTCCGGAAGTTTCGTCGAATGCTGTGCTCAAATCCTTCCGTTTCGGCCAAATTCCCTCCCGCCAATCCTTGGATTCTCTTTTGCTGAATAAGTTACGGTCCATGTCAGCTGAACAGATTTCCCGCCTGCCGGATTGTTCCGAGGGCCTCGAAACAGCCGTATCCAAAGCTGCGGCAGAATCCTTCTCGCGTGAAGAACTGATCGCCCGGCTCACGGGTCGGCGTTATTCCTCATCAAGGATCAGCCGTCTTTGTGCCTGTGCACTGTTGGATCTCACACGTGAACAGGTGGATTATGCTCCGTTACCCTCCGGTGTTTTGCTCCTGGGGATTAAAAAGAACCCGTCATTAACGGGTTCCTGGAAAAACGGCCCTGTGCAGGTTCTCACCGCTTCGAAATGGCGTAATGTTGCCGACCCGGCTGATCTTGCTGCCTGGCGTCTCTGGTGCCAGGCCTGCGGCTTTTCGGCGTCCTATCCCTTTACGCAAAGGATTTAATGATCTCCCGGGCAACATGAACCCCGCTTGCACTCGCGTGACTCAGACTGTGTGTTACGCCGCTGCCGTCACCGATCACATACAGACCCGGATATTGTGTCTCAAGGTTTTCGTCCAGATCCACTTCCATATTGTAGAATTTCACTTCTACGCCGTACAACAGGGTATCGTCGTTCGCCGTGCCTGGGGCGATTTTGTCCAAGGCATAGATCATCTCAATGATGCCGTCCAGAATCCGCTTGGGAATCACCAGGCTCAGATCTCCGGGTGTAGCTGAAAGCGTCGGCGTAACAAACGAGTCTGCAATTCTTCCCGGCGTGCTCCTGCGTCCGCGCACAAGATCGCCGAATCGCTGAACGATGACTCCGCCGCCAAGCATGTTGCTCAGTCTGGCAATGCTTTCGCCGTACCCGTTTGAATCCTTGAAAGGCTCGGAAAAATGTTTGCTCACCAGCAAAGCAAAATTGGTGTTCTCCGTGTGGCGGGCAGGATCCTCAAAGCTGTGGCCATTCACGGTAACAATACCGTTGGTATTCTCGCTGACAACGGCTCCGTAGGGATTCATGCAGAAGGTGCGAACAAGGTCCTCAAATTTTTCCGTACGGTAAACAATCTTGCTTTCATATAGCTCATCTGTCAGGTGGCGGAAGACTTCCGCAGGCAATTCGACTCGAACGCCGATATCAACCCGATTGCTCTTTGTATCGATACCCATCTTCCGACAGATACCTTCCATCCATTTGCTCCCGCTGCGTCCGACGGAAATCACACAGTACGGAGCCGTAAATGTTTCCCCGTTTTCAACGGTAATCCGGTATCCGTTTTCCGTCCGTTCAACAGAGTCCACCGGCGTGTCAAACCGGAAATCCACCTTTTTCTTCAGGCAATTATATAGATTTTCGAGCACGATGTAGTTGATATCCGTCCCAAGATGACGGACCTGGGCGTCCAGCAGGTGCAGCCCATGTTGCAGGCACATCTGTTTAATTGCGCTGTTGGCCGTGGAGTACAGTTTTGTGTTCTCACCGCCGTATTCCAGGTTGATTTCGTCTACATAGCGCATCAGTTCCAGTGCCTTTGCCTTACCGACGTGCTCGTGAAGGCTGCCGCCGAAGTCATTTGTAATGTTATATTTTCCGTCGGAAAAAGCTCCGGCGCCGCCGAAGCCGCTCATAATCGAACAGGTTTTGCATCGGATGCAGCTTTTTACATTTTCTCCGTCAATTGGGCATTTGCGCCGGTTCAGAGGATTACCAAGCTCAAACACTCCGACCCTCAGCGGAACGGAAGTCTTCTGAATCAGTTCATAAGCGGTGAAAATCCCACCGGGACCCGCTCCGATAATCAGGACGTCATAATCGCAATGGCTCATTAATTCTCTCCGATTCCTTACGAATGATTTACTATTTGTTGTTCCGGCTGCGGGTTGTTACCTCCCGAACCGGATGTTTCCTGTTCAATCAGTTTTGCGGCGTCTTCCGGTGACATAGGCTTGCCCCAAAGGAAGCCCTGAATATAGTCACAGCCGATTTCCCTCAGATCGTCCAGTTGGTCGGTTTCTTCAACACCCTCTGCCACAACGCGGAAATTCATCACATGACCGATCGCGATAATCGCGGCAACATATTGCTTTGACGCTTCCCCGGAATGCATTTTCAGAATAAAGGACTGATCCACTTTCAGTACATCCACCGGGAAAGAGGTCAGGTAGCTCAGCGAGGAGTAGCCGGTTCCAAAGTCGTCAATCGCGATACGCACTCCAAGCTCCGCAAGCTGGTGAATGCAGTCAATGGCTTTTTCAACGGAATCAATCATGACAGATTCCGTGATTTCAATTTCCAGCTGTTCAGCCGGAAGTCCGCTGGAATACAGCGCGTCCCGGATTTCATCCACAAAACCGGTCTGCAACAGATGGCGGACGGATGCGTTCACGCTGAGGACAGCATCCGTATGATACTTTTGAACCATTTCTCCGATAAACGCGGTTGCGCTGATCAGAACCTTATGGTCAATCTGATCCACAAGCCCAGCTTTTTCAGCCACGGGGATAAATTCGCCGGGACTGACAAGCTTTCCGTTCTCGTCTTTCATACGGGCCAGTGCTTCAAAGCCACGCAGTTTATGGTTCATGTCAAACTGCGGCTGAAGGTTAAAGAAGAATCGATCTTCTTCAAGGGTTCTCCGGATCTTGCTTTCCACTTCCATGGCGTGACTGTCGTCGAGCATACTTTCGTCAAAGCGACATATGCATCCGGAATGATCCGTCTTCTTGGCCTGAATCATGGCTGAATAAGCATAGTCAAAAAGGGTTTCGCCGTCTTTTGAGTCCTCCGGGAATGTGGCATAGCCGATACTCGCGGAAAGAACAAAATCGCAGTTATCGATCACGATTTTTTCCTTCAGTGCATCCGCATAGCTCTCGACGCTTTTTCGAAGCTGTTCTTCAGATGCGTAATCCCGGATGATGACAGAAAACTCGTTCCCGTTCAGGGTCGCCAGGAAGTCGTTTGTGCCGGTTGCACCTTCGTCCGCAAGTTTCTGCCACCGGTTTGCAAGCTGAATCAATGCTTCGTCGCCGGACTGCTGACCAATGGCGCTGTTGATATTCTTGAAGTAGTTCAGATTCATGACGGCAATGGCAAATGGTTCTTTCTTCTGAACAAGACCTTCCGTCATTTCGGAAACGGCAAAACGGTTCGGCAGATCGGTTAGCCGGTCCGTCAGCGCCTGATCCCGCATTCTTTGCTGGAACCTGTCGGACTTGTTGATGTATCTGAAAATAACGCAAATAACAATAAGGAGCAGGATATTTGTAAAAATACCGGGAAGAACGGTAAAATTGTGATGGATTATTCGGATAATCAGGGATGGAAATGCAGACAAAAGAGCAAGAATCGAAACATAAAATCCCGGCCTTTTATACAAAACAACCAGCATCACCAGGCAAAGGTTGCATACGGAAGATATAGCTCCCGTGATGCTCCTGTGCGATATAGCCTGTCCCGAAAGGATAAATACACCATCGGAAGCGGATGTTTTGTTTACAAAGATGATTCCGACGATATAAACCGCAATCAGAACAAAGAAACCCCAGATTGGTGCTTTCTTGGCTGCGTTGAATTCTTCGAATATTTTTTCTCTTCTGGATCTTCGGCCGAGCAACCTGTTCCATTTTTCCAAGTTTCCATTCTCCTTTTCCAAAGCCTAAGGCAGTCTGGGAATACTTTACCTGATCCGTCCGGGCAAGGCGAACTTTCCGGTGTCGGAAGATACTTGGAGCCACTTCGCCGATCGGGATTCCGGGCTCAGAGCCTGATAACCCCTCAGCATTACATTGTATTATACCATTTTATTATTTGTATGTAAATGGCAAAACAAAGATGAAACGTGTCCCGCCAAAGGGGCCCTAGAAAGGTGATCTTTTCGTTTTTATCATTTTATAGTATAATAGATTATCACACATGCAGTGTAAGGAGGCTTCCCTGTGCGCAGACTGCTTTGTTTTCTCCTGGTTCTGTTACTTCCCGCCGCGGCGCTGGCCGAGGCGGAATCGGACTGGGCAAATGCCAACCTGCCCCAGAACCGGCGTCCTGAATATATACAAACGGTTCCCTGGGATGAAATCGAACCCACTGCCAACGGCGTGCATCATTACCTCCTGCTTTGCATCGACGAATGGAAATCGCTGCCCCGCCCCGATGATGTCACGCCCCCTCCGCTCGACGAAGGCCGCGGTCCGGATCGCTACGGCAACACCGACGGAATGGTCATCCTCACCCTCGACACCGCGGCCCACCGGATCATGCTGGCTTCCATTGTCCGTGATGCGGCGATCCTGAAACCCGGAAGCACCGACGAAAAACAGTATTACGGCCGCATTAATTATATTTACAATGACTTTGGCCCGGAAGCCCTGTGCAAACTCATCAGCGAACATCTCGGCATTCGCATTGAAAAGTATATCCTTTTCAATTTCTCCCAGATCTGCGACATCATCGACCTTCCGAGTCTCGACGGTGTAACCGTTGAACTGAACCGGAATGAAATTACCTATCTCGCAAGATATGCCGTTCCGAGGCATACCGTCATCAGTGAAGACGGGTATTTCACCGCAACCGGTGATCCGCTGAATCTTCATTACGTCTCAAAGTCATCCCTGCCCCTGGATTTCTCCATTCCTGCTTCCGTTTTCACTGAAACGAAGAACGGTTTTGTCTCCGGAGCCTCTTCTTTCGACGGGCCGAACGGTTCCGTCATCAGCTTTGACCGCCGCGGCGCCTGCACGATCGTTTTACCCGACGGCAAAAAGGAAGAAGGTTACTACAGCTATGAGCACGAACGCCTGGCGGTCATGACCGGCGAGGACGTGTGGCATAATGAACTGGCCCAGCCCGGAAAGTATCACCTCGGCGGACATGCCGCGCTCTATTATATGCGCATCCGCAAATCCAGCCGAACCGACACCGATTTCATGCGCACCCAGCGCGTCCGCAATGTGCTCAGCGCCCTGGCGGATCATTGCCGGGTTTTCACGCTGGACCAGGCCAACGATCTCGCCAACAGCATTATGCAGCATAATGACACCACCAATATGTCCCTGAAGGAAATCACCGAAGCGGCTTCCATCGCCTGGAGTCTCAGGGACTGTACCATCGAAGAATTCCGGGTCCCGGGCCAGGAGGACGTTCGTTCCATCACCTTCGGAAACATGTCCGCGCTCGAGCTCAACTGGACCTCCATTCGCGGAAAATATCTCGATTTTCTGGATCACACCACCCTCGTCCGCGATCTGGACTATGTGGTCAGTGATGAGGACGACTGACAGGAGGAGCCATGAAGTGTCCTGATTGTGGTCTGTGGAACCGTGCATCCCAGCCCCACTGCACCCGATGCGGCGCCCCCCTGAACATTGATGAGGCGTCCCATCACGGCTGGAAGGAAACGCTGAAGGACGGCGGCGCTTCAACGACCTACCTGCGTGCGGACGAGTTCGGTCTCACGGATCAGACCCCCGAACCCCGGGATCAGCTGGCCCGCGAAATGCAGGATCTCAAGCAGCGGAAACAGCGCGGAGCGCAGCTCCAGCAGCGTCTGCGCGAAGACGCGCCCGCCTCCGACTCCGTCCGTGTGGTGGTAACCGAAAAAGATGCCGCCGGAAAAGACGACCCTCTTTCCAAAACCATCGTCATCGAAAAGGTTTCAGAATCCTCTGCACGCGCAAGGCGCGAATCCGAAATTCGTTCCCGCGTTCGCTTTCTTGATGAAAACGGCGCCTTTGTCGACGCAAGATCCTACGATCCCCTGATTCCGGAATCGATCCGAACCCGGGAAGATGCCCTTCCGCGTCATCCAAGCCGCTATCTGCCGAAAAAAAAGCATAAAGGGCTCCGTGTTTTCGCTCTCCTTCTGGCGATAGGGGTCCTGTTGGGCGGCGGTTTTTTTGCCGTAAAGCATTTCCTGCTGTCCGAGGACAATGTCGTTCTGGAAAACCCGCCGGGCGTTGTCATTTCCGCCGGCGTGCTGGATGATATGGCGGCGCACACGGTCCTCATCCCCGGGTCGGAAGGCAGTACCATCTATGTCCGCGAACTCCACGCCAGCTATGTGGTCTCTGACGGCTTCGCGACCCTCGAAATACCGGATCATGTCTGGTATGACAATCTCGAAGGCGCGCTGGATGAAACCATGGAGGTGACCCTGACCCCCTTCCTCAAGTCTTCTTCCGGAAGGCAGACGCCCATGGATCCGATCTACTATACGATCAATATCCCGCTCAGCCCGCTGGAACTCGAAACCCCCGATACGACGCGCACAACCGTTTCCACCACCATGTCCGCCATCAAAATCATCGTCCGCCCCGGTTCCCATGTGACCGTCAACGGAAAGGATTACAGCGATACCGTTTCCTCCCAGACCGGCGAAATGACCTATAACGCGACCATTCAGCCCATCGGCGACAATGTCTTCACGATTGTCGTCCGCTCACAGTACTGTCGGGACAATACGCTGGATGTGGTCTTCTACCGGGCCCGTCAGGACATCCCGCTGGATCTGGCCGTCGGCACTTACGGCACCACCGACCAGAAAGTCATGAAGGTTTCCGCCACGACGCTCCCCGGCGCCTATGTGGAAGTGCTGACGCCTTATTCCGATCTGAATATCACTGAGCTGGACTCCACCGGAAAATTCACTTTCAACGCCATTTTCGACAAAATCGGCAACAACACCATCAGCATCGTAGCCTCCTATCCGGGCAAAAAGCCGTCCCAGGTCGATCATGTGGTTTATTATCTCCCGCCCGCCGATGAGTATACCGTCAAAGCCTGGCCGCTTTCCGCGGACGGTTACGCCGAGCTCCTCAGCAATATCAGCGTCCGCGCGGCGAAAGGCCAGGTCTACGTCGTCAAAGGCGTCGTCCAGTATACGATTTCCGAAAAACCCCAGATGGTCGTCATCAACACCAGCGACGACGGCAAATCCCAGCCGGTGGTTGTGGAAAACTATACGAAAACGAAATGGGAAGTAGGCAAATATTACCGTCTCTACGCCGACGCCGCCTCCACCTACGGCGGCATGCCCCTCCTCAACGCCCGCTATACCTACACAAAGTAAAGCCGCCCCCGCAAAGCACGAACCCCGCACAAACCAACACCGAGGTGATTTCAGCCATGATCAGATGCGCCCCGTCCCGTTTCCGTCCCCACAGACGCCACGCGTCCCGCCTCCGTCTGAACCAGCGCCCCGCGTCCCGCCGCCTGCGCCGGCGCCCGCCCGCCCGCCTGCCCCTGTGCGCAGCCCTGCTCTGTGCAATCTTTCTGCTGTGCGCATCCATGCTGCTCTGCCCGCCCGCCCTGGCTGACCCTTTCCCCCTCGGCGAAGATCTCTCCGAAACGGTAACGGTCTTCTACAACGGTGAAGACGCTTCCGACGGCCAATATGTCTATACCTGCCGTTTTCCCGTCATCGCGGACAGCAGCGAGCTTTCCGCCGTCTGTGTGAATGAGTATTACGCCAAAAAGCTCCAGGAAGACCTGACGTTCTATGTCCTCATCGATGCGGATGATTACGGAAGCAGGTACCAGAGCGTGACAAAAGACGTTTCCTATACGATCACCTGCAACAATGACGATTATTTCTCCGTGCTGATCCGAAAAGCAACGGATCTTGAAGACGGCGAACACGCGGAGGAATGGGAGGGAAACACCTTCTCCCGCACCGGTGAAATGGTCGGCCAGGTCACCTCCCTTCCCAATCTGCTCGGAGAAGTGAAAAGCGGGGAAAGCGATGACTGGCTGGAGGACCGGCAGTCCGAAAAAGTCTGCGAGGTTTTATGCGATCTCATCTGGCAGAGAATCCAGTCCGGCACGGAAGGAATGGTTTACAGACCGGACCTGAAAAAAGAAGACCTGGAACTCCTCATCAATCCGATGTTCTCCCTCGACCATGATTTTTATATGAACGAATCCGGAGACCTCGTCTTCTTCTTCCGTCCCGGAAGCATAGCGCCGGAAGAAGCCGGCCTGATCACCTTCACCTTCCCGCTGGAAGACCTCCTGGACGAGCTGTAGTTCCCCTGCGGTTCACCTTCCCGCTGGAAGACCTCCTGGACGAGCTGTAGTTCCCCTGCGGTTCACCTTCCAGCTGGAAGACCTCCTGGACGAGCTGTAGTTCCCCTGCGGTTCACCTTCCCGCTGGAAAACCCCGGATGAGCTGTAGTTCCCCTGCGGTTCACCTTCCCGTTGGAAGACCTCCGGACGAACTTTGAAAGAAAAGAGGTAATGTACAGAGAAAAGACAGGAATTCCCCCCGCCTTGGTCGTATACTATACCCAATACCCGCGAACAGGGGCCTCCGCGTCCCTGTCGCCTGATCAAACGGACCTGCCCCAGGGCAGTTCCGGGAAAAGAGAGGCCACTAAAAATGCTGGAAATCAGAGTTACAAAAACAACCACCCCGAAACAGAAGCCCGCGGACGAATCCGCCCTCGGTTTCGGCCGGATTTTTACCGACCATATGTTTATCATGGATTACGAGCAGGGCGTCGGCTGGCATAATGCCCGTGTCGTGCCCTACGGCGATTTCGCCATGGATCCCGCCGCGATGGTGCTTCATTACGGCCAGGCGATTTTCGAAGGCTGCAAATGCTACCGCCGTGCCGACGGCGGCCTCCAGCTTTTCCGCCCGCAGGATAATCTCGCCCGTATGACCCGCAGCGCCCAGCGTATGTGCATGCCGGCCCTGGATGAGGAAACAGCCCTGGAAGGCCTGAAGAAGCTCATCGCCGTCGACGCCGACTGGGTCCCCCATAAAGACGGCACATCCCTCTACATCCGCCCCACCATGATTTCCACGGATGTGGGCCTCGGCGTCCATGCTTCCAAAAAGTATTGCTTCTTCATCATCCTTTCCCCCGTCGGCGCCTATTATAAAGAAGGCCTCAAGCCCGTCAGCATCTACGTCGAGGACGAATACGTCCGCGCGGTCCGCGGCGGCGTCGGCTTCACCAAGTGCGCCGGCAACTATGCCGCCTCCATCCTCGCCGGCGACATCGCCGAAAAGAAGGGCTTCTCCCAGGTTCTCTGGCTCGACGGCGTGGAGCAGCAGTATATCGAAGAAGTCGGCTCCATGAACATGATGTTCGCCTACGGCAATAAAATCGTCACCCCCCGCCTCAACGGCTCCATTCTCCCCGGCATCACCCGCGACAGCGTCCTGAAGCTCGCGAAAACCCTCGGCTATGAAACCGAAGAAGCCCGCCTGAACGTCCATGACATCTTTGCCGACGCAAAGTCCGGCAAGCTCACCGAAGCCTTCGGCACCGGCACCGCCGCCGTCATCAGCCCCGTCGGCGTCCTCGCCATGGAAGATGAAAAAATCACCCTGGGCGACGGCGGCATCGGCCCGGTCGCCCAAAAGCTCTACGACACCCTCACCGGCATCCAGTACGGCCGGCTGGAAGACAAATTCGGCTGGATTGTGAAACTGTAACCCCCGCGAGCCCGTGAGCTACATCGAGCCCACGAGCCGCAGCGAGCCCGCGAGCCACAGCGAGCCCGCGAGCCACAGCGAACCTGCGAGCCGCAGCGAGCCCGCGAGCCCCGGTGAGCCAGCAAGCCCCCGGCAATCCCCGGCGAGCCCGCGAGCACCCGCGAGCCCGCCGGGGGCCCGCCCGTACCATGAAAGGACTTTTATGCTAAGAACCGGAAACACATCCCCGTATCACTGGGCCGACAAAACCATGAGCGTTTTGCGGACCCAACAGCTGGAGGCTTGCGAGAAATCTCTCGCAGGCCTTCCTGCGTATTGCCTTTTTGACGCCGCCTGCACCGACGCGGACGCCGAAACCTTCTACAAACTTTCTTACTTTCCCCGGGAGGATGCGTCTTCCCGGGAATGGACCCTGCATACCGTGGAGCAGCTCCGCGTCCGGGTCCTCTCTTCCTTCGCGCCGGAACTGGCCCTGCTCTCCCCTGAAGAGCACGATCTCCTGGTCCGTCTGGTGCTTTTCGGCGGAAAGCTGGCCCTTCATGACTGGGATGAACTGATCCCCGCCGCCTCCCTGGTGCGCCGTCTCTGGTGCCGCCTGGAAAATCAAAACGGCGTCCGCGTTCTCTTCATGCCCCACCAGCTGTGCGCTTCCGCCCTGCTGCTCCTTGCCGGTGATGGCCACAAAAAAATCCGCGACGCCGTGGAACAGGTTCAGGAGAATATCGATAATTCCCTCTACCTCATGGGCCTCACCCGGGCCGAAGCCCCGATGCTCCATCTGCAGTCGCTCCTGAAGGATACCTATGCCGAAAACCGCCCCGACCTGATCGAGCGGTTCCTGTTCTCTGCCTTCGACTGCGTTTTTGATGAAGCCGGCCGTCTGATCCTGATTCATCCCGGCCTGGCCGACCCCACCGCCATGCTCCGTCTCCTGCCCGCTGCCGCCGACGCCTGCAGTGAAATGAGCGCCGCAGCCCTCCGTGAAGCTTCCGATTCCATCGGAGATCTGGAAAACCCGCTTTATGAGCAGATGCTCTTCTCCATCGCCGACGCCGTCCGTCCGGAAATCACCCCGGAGGACGCGGTGGAAGACCTGATCATCCTGGCCAAGCAGGATGTCTCCTTCACCGACATGAAAGAAGTCCTTTCCTCCCTGCTCGTTTCGCTCCCGACTCCCGACATGCTGAAAGCCCTTGAGGATCTCAGCACCCGCATCCCGCGCTGGATCTGGTTCTCCTCCTCCCGGGTGCAGTAACCGGATTCCCGCTGAACAACCCATGCTGAACCGCTGAAATATTCCCAAAATCCCCGTAAGCTTCTCCGACCATCCGTGGGAACTGCTGCTCTCACCCCAAAACTTCCGAGGAGACACTCCTATGCCTGTCCGAAAAACCGTTATTCCGCCCGATGCCGAAGGCATGAAAACCGGCCTGTTTCTGCGTCGGCTTTTGCCGTCCCTGCCCGAGAGCGTCCTCCGAAAAATCTTCGCCGCCCGCGATGTAAAGCTGGACGGCGTCCGCGCGGATCGGGACACCCCGGTGCATGCCGGTCAGACTCTCTCTGTTTTTCTGCCCGCCTCCCATGAGGAATCTCCCGTCCTCCGCATCGTTTACGAGGATGAAGACGTCCTCCTGGTGAACAAACCCGCCGGCGTCAGCGTGGAATCCGACGAACCCGGCTCCCTCTCCCTGACAGATCTCTGCCGCCTCCATACCCAATCCCGTCCCATTCTCTCCACCGCCGCCCACTCCTTCGAACCTCCCGCCGCCGGCGAACCCGGCGCCGCATTTCCTTTCCGCAACCTCAATCGGCGCGACTGCCCACTGGGCAGCTCGCTTGTTTCGGTTGACCTCGGAACCGATGAAATATCCGCCACTGGCGGTCATCGGTTCCTCGCCCCTGTCCACCGTCTCGACAACAAAACCTGCGGCCTGTGTCTCTTCGCCAAAAACCCCCGCGCCCATGCCGTCCTTCTCGAAGCCTTCAAACAGCGCACCGTCGAAAAATATTACATTTGCCTCGTCCGCGGCATCCCGAAGCCCCCCGCCGCCACCTGCAGCGCCTTTCTCCTCAAGGACGCCGCCCGCGGTGTCGTCCAAATTCTCGACCAGAACCGCCCCGGCGCCCGGCCCATCACCACCGGCTATGAAACCCTGTCCGCCGGCCCCGTTTCCCGCCTCCGGGTGCACCTGATCACCGGCCGCACCCACCAGATCCGCGCCCATCTCGCGGCCCTGGGCCATCCCGTCCTCGGCGACGATCTCTACGGCGACCGATCCTTTAACCGCCTGCAGAAATCCCGTTCCCTGAAGCTCTGCGCCGCCGAACTCACCCTGCACACCGAAGGGCAGCTGCCCAACCTCGACGGCAAAACCTTCAAAATCAATCCCCCATTCTGACCTGAAAAGGAGGCCCCCAAATGCTTGCCCAAAAACCCCCGCTCGGCTGGAATTCCTGGAACACCTTCGGCCCCAACATCTCCGATGCCCTCATCCGCGAAATGGCGGACACCCTGGTTTCCCGCGGCTACCGCGACGCCGGCTACGAATACCTCGTCATCGACGACTGCTGGTCCCTCCGCGACCGCAACGACGCCGGCCTGCTCGTTCCGGATCCCGAAAAATTCCCGTCCGGCATGAAGGCTGTCGCCGACTACGTCCATGCCAAAGGCCTGAAATTCGGTATGTATTCCTGCGCCGGCGTCATGACCTGTGCCGGCTACCCCTCCTCCTATGACCACGAGTTCACCGACGCCGAAACCTTCGCCGCCTGGGGCGTGGATTTCCTCAAGTACGATTTCTGCAATTTCCCGGAAACCGGCGACTGCCGCACCCGCTATCAGACCATGTCCATGGCCCTGAAATCCACCGGCCGCCCCATTCTCTTTTCCGCCTGCAACTGGGGCCGCCACGATCCCTGGAACTGGATGCGCAGCGTCGGCGCCCATATGTACCGCTCCACCGGCGACATCATGGACAACTACCGTTCCTTCACCGACATCTTTAAATCCCAGCTCGGCAATCTCTCCATGAGCGCCCCGGGTTCCTTCAACGATATGGATATGCTCACCGTCGGCATGGGCGGAAAAGGCAACGTGGGCCTCGGTAAAGTCTGTACCTATGAGGAATACCGCATGCAGTTTGCCCTCTGGTGCCTCTGCGGCGTCCCCCTGATGCTCGGCGCCGATCTCCGTTCCGTCGCTCCGGAATACGAAGCCCTCATGAAGCATCCGGACCTTCTCCGCATCAATCAGGATGAAGAATGTCGTCCGCCTTATCTGATCCGTAAATCCTCCGTTTTCACCAACAACCCCGATCCGAAGGAAGGCGAAATGCCCTGGCGGGAGATTCCCGATGCCTCCTACACCCTTTTCCGTCATCTCTCCGGCGGTGAATTCGCCCTGGCCTTCATCAATCTTTCCGAAGCCGAAAGCACCATCCACTGCGAACTGGTCGACCTCGGCCTCCCGGTTGCCTCCGGCTTCGCTCTCTCCGTCAAAGACGTCTTCACCGGCGAAGACCTCGGCCAAAAGTCCGATTATTTCAATCAGCAGGTTCCCGGCCACGATATGCGCCTCTGCCTCTGCCGCCTGGTGAAAAAGTGAACACCTCCCATCCCCCCGCCGGAATCTGCGCCCGTTGCGGCCGCCCCCTCGTTCCGGACGAAAAAGCCCTCACGAAAAAAATGATCAGCCGCGGTGCGGAAAGCTTCCTGTGTCTTTCCTGCCTGGCCGATCATTTCGAAGTCCCGGAGCAAGCCCTCCGTCAAAAAATCAAAGAATTCCGTGAAATGGGCTGCACCCTCTTCAACCCCTGACCCCCGGGTCAGGGGATATATTTATAGTCAATCCGCGAAACCGTGCCCCCCGCGGAAACCACATACTCCAGCTGTACCCACGAACTGCTGACCGGATACCGGTACCGGATGATCTTTTCCCCGTTCTCCTGCAGCCAGATTTTTCCGCTCGCCCCGCTGTCCAGCGCGTAAAGCCCGCGGTTTCCGCTCTTGCTCGCAATCTGCCCCATGTCCTTATAGGCGCCGACCACCGCTTCTTCCGTGTCGCCGATCTTTGTGTCCCGCGGCCCCGTCATTCCGCTGCCATCGCCGAAGCAGACCTCCGCCAGCACCCAAACCCGCTTCTGCAGGTTCATCACGACATATCCCCACGGATAGTCAAACCGCCGGCATTCCGTGTCAAACCCTTCCATTTCAACGGGTCCCGCCGCTTCGCCTTCCCCGTAATTATGCGAAAACTCGCTCTGCGTCGTCTTCAGCAGCACAATTTTCCCGATCGTGTCCTCCTCGCCGAAGGCGGTCTTCGGCCAGGGATTCACGTCAATTTTGTATTTCACCGTCAGCATATTCGAAAGCTTCCGGTACCGGTTCACGGCGTAGGCGTTCAGCGTCACCCATCCCGTCGGCAGCGTAATCGGCTCCCCGTCAAAGATCGGGCTGTCCGAATCCGGAATCGACCCGTCGATCGTGTAGTAAATCACAATGCTGGTATCCCGCTCGTCGTCCACCCCCGGCTTCAGTTTCACCGACTGCCGGCTCTTGTACGTGTTCGGCGCCAGCGTCGCCCTGGGCGTCATCGGCGAAGGCATGATAATCTTCCATGTCCCCTTCAGTTCGTCCGAAACCAGCCCTCCGTCCACGGCCACAGCCCGCAGGTTGTAAATTCCCTCGTCCAGCATCACGCCCTCCGGCGTGGCTTTAATCCCCTCCGCCGGCAGCTCCGCGTTCTCGTCAAACGTATAGTAAACGTCGAATCCCTGATACGACGTCAGCACCAGCGTCCGCTTCGTTTCGTAATATCCCGCGATCGGCGTCACTTCCGGCGCTGCCGGCAGCAGGTCCGTCCGCTGCGTCAGGAATGTTTTGTCCCCCGTCTTTTCATACGCAAGTTTCATCAGCTCCCCGGCCTTCACCAGGTCCGCGTCGCTTCCGCTGTTCTGCAAAATCCGTATGTGGTTCACATAGGCCTCCGTTCGCGAAGGCGTCTGTGTATAAATCTCCTCATAAAGATCCGCCGCTTCCCGCGTCCGGTCCGCCGCCTCCAGTGCGCTCCCCAGTTCCAGCAGCCCGTCCACGTCGATCACGCCCTCTTCCGCGTCCTTCGCCCGTGCGGTCTCAAAGCATTCAATCGCGCCGTCCACGTCGCCGCTGTTCATTTTTTCATCCCCGACCGCCCAGTAGGCCACCGAGGAAGCATCTTTCCCAAGCCGGGCCAGAAACCGCTGTCCCGCGTCCGTTTTTTTCAGGAAAAGCCATCCGCCCGCCGCCAGCACCGCCAGGATCACCGCGCCGAAAATGGCAAACTTCATCCAGTTCACCATCCGCCGCGGCGCCGCTCCCTCGTGGCTGCCCAGATACCGCATCGCGGTCTCTTCGTCCGCCTCGTCGTCATAAAAATTCCGCCGTCTCCGCTCGATCAGCGTCTCCGCTCCGTCTTCGTCCCCTTCGTCGTCAACCCCGTCGAAAGCTCCCCGCTGTCTCCTCCCGGCCCCAAAATCCTCCTGATTCTCCGTTCCAAACCGCGTCCGTCCGTCAAATCCGTTCGCCCCGTCCCCATATTCCTGCGGTCCCCGGCCGTTTTCCCCGTTCTCCGCGTCCCGCGAGTCCGCAACCCGCGGTGCCTGCCGGTCCTGCCCGTCTCCCCGCCGCGCGTCCCGCGTGTCCGCAACCCGCGGTGCCTGCCGGTCCTGCCCGTCTCCCCGCCGCGCGCGCCGCCCTGCGGCTTCCTCCGCTGCTTCCTCCCGCGCCCTGCCCCAAGCAGCTTCCCGCGCGCGTTTTCCCTGGCGAATCGCCTGCGGCCCCTCCGTCGGAATCACCGAGGAATGCCGCAGAATGGCCCCGCATTCCGGGCATACGCTCTCCTCTCCCTCGGAATAAAACCCGCATTTCGGACAAAGCATGAAGCGCCTCCTTGAAAGCTCATCAACCCGTGTATTCTTCTGAAACCTGCGATCGTTGTTTCCGCAATCTCAGACTCGATGAAATTTCCGCCATCGGCGGTCATCGATTCTTCGCCCTACTCAAGTCCCCGCAGGGCGTCATACTCCGGATCGTCGTCGTATTCCCTCTCCGGACAAACGCCGCCCAGCGTCTCGATCGCGTTCCGAATCTCGATAAATGTCAGATAGGGAAGCCCCGGCGCCTGCGCCGCTTCAACTAAAGCCGCCAGCGCCCGGTCGTCCCCCAGCCTCGCCAGATATCCGGCCAGCAACGCCCGCTTCGCCGGTTGCTTCCGGAATGCTTCCAGCGTAATCCGGAAGATCTGCTCGTTCCCCGGAAAATGCGTCAAAACTTCCAGCAAAGCCTCCCGCCCCGCGTCGTTCGCTTTCCCGATCACCTGCAGAATCGGCTGAACAACGCTCTCGCCCATGTCAATCAGGCTTTCCAGCGCGTTGTCCTTCAGCTCGTCCTTCGCCTCCCGCTCCAGCTGCCACTGGATGTACACCATCTTCGGCTGCGTGCTTTCCATCTCCCGCAGCAGCCCGATGGCCGTCATCCGCGCCTCTTCTTCCGCTTCCGCGTCCTTCAGAAGCTCCACCAGCCGCTTTTCGCACGGCTTCCCGACAAACGTAATCTGCTCCATCAAAGGCTCCGGAACGGGAACCCCCTCTGCGCAGTATGCCGCCAGCCAGTCCACCAGCACCTTCGGATCCTCAAACTGCGTAAAATAGCTTCCCGGTGTAACGCTCCCCAGCCACGGCGCCCGCGTGTTCAGGAACGCCATATAGATTCTCGGCAGATCGTCTTCCATCGCGTCAAAATTCGCGTATTCGTTCGAATGCGCCTTCATCCATGCCGAAGCAAAGTCCGCAAAGTGTTCGTCAAAGTTGTGGATCGGCATCTTCATCTCTCTGCTGCCCCTTTCCCGGCTTCCCGCGCGTAGCGCGGGCCAGCATCTCTTTCAGCTCTTCGGAGCTGAACCCATTCACGTCTCCGGCTTCCCGCGCGTAGCGCGGGCCAGCATATCCCTCAGTTCAGCCGTGCTGAACTGATACCGTGCGCGGCAGAAGTGGCAAACCAGCTCCGCCCCCTGATCCTCCTCAATCAGCCCCGCCAGTTCCTTCGCCCCCAGCGAAATCAGCGCCCGCTCCATCCGCTCCCGGCTGCAGGTGCACCGGTATGCCAGCGGTGTCCGCTCCAGTATTTTCGGTTCCAGCCCCCGGAACCAGTCTTCGCAGAGCTGCTCAATCGGCGCAAACGTCATCTCCCGGCTGATGTCCGCGAACATCGGGCTCCGCAGCTCAAGCTGCTCAAGCACCTCCTCCGTGCATCCGGGCATCGGCTGAATCAAAAGCCCTCCGGCTTTCAGCACGCACCCCCCGTTCACCAGCACCCCCAGTGCCACCAGGCTGTTCTGCTGTTCCGAAACCGTGAAATAGTTCGCGAAGTCCATCGCGATTTCCCCGTTCACCAGCTCGCTCTGCCCGATGTACTGCTTCCGCATCCCAAGGTCTTTGATCACGCTCATCCGTCCGTGCCGCCCGACCGCGCCGCCAACGTCCAGTTTCCCGTCTTCCCGCGGCGGCAGTTCGACCAAAGGCCGGTCGCAGCAGGCCCGCACGTCCCCGTGCTCCGCCACCGCCACCAGCCCGCCCATGGGCCCGTCCCCTTTGATCTGAACGGTAACCGATTCTTCTTCGCCCTTCATCATGATCCCCAGCATCAGCGTCCCCGTCATCAGCCGCCCCAGCGCCGCCGTGCAAACCGGGGTCGTCCCGTGAATGTCCGCGCACCGCTGAACCACGCCCGTCGTTTCGCAAAGCAGCACCCGCGCCTGCCCGTTCATCAGGTCAATCTGCAGCATCTCGTCCATGTTGATCCTATGCCTCCTCGCTCCGCGTCGCCGCGATGTGCCATCGGGAATGCGCCTCCGTCGCCGCCTGCAGGGTGAAATCCCCGTACAGGCTCACCGCCCGGAATCCGCTCCGCCAAAGCGCCTCTTTCAGTTCCTGTGCCTCCCAGGCCCGCTGCTTCTGCTTTTCGTCGATCCGCCGGTACCGTCCGTCTTCTTCCCGCGCGAAAAAAGTCAGCGCCATCTCCACCGTTTTCTTTTGCTCGTGCCATCGGTTTGTCCAAAGATAGGTAATGTTCTCCCGGTCCTCTCCGAAAAGCCCCCCGCCGCATAGCACGTCCTTCAGCTTCCGCGGCGTCGAAACGTCAAAAATCAGCGCCCCGCCGGGACGCACCGCCGCCCGCGCCGCCGCCAGGAAGCTCTCCAGGTCACCTTCGTTCAGCAGGTAGTTCACCCCGTCGCAGGTCGCGATCACCGCGTCCATCGGCCGGTGCAGGTGCAGCCCCCGCATGTCCTGCCGAACAAAAGGAATCGCCATCCCCGCCTTCCGGCTTTTCTGCGCCGCCTGCCAAAGCATTTCCTGGCTCAGGTCCACCCCCGTCATCGAAAACCCCCGCGCCGCCAGCGGAATCGTAAGTCCTCCCGTCCCGCAGGCGCATTCGCAGATCTTTCCGCTCCGAATGCCGTAAATGGAAAGCAGGCGGACGTAATAATCCGCCCAGCCTTCATAGTCGATGTCGTTCATCAGTTCGTCGTAAACTTCGGCAAATGCCTCATACATGGTTTTCTCTTCCGTCTCTTCCTTTTTCAGTTCGTCCCGCCCGGCTCCGCCTCGTCCGCGTCCGGCTCCGCCTCGTCCGCGTCCGGCGCCTCTTCGTCGTCAAAGTGCTCCGCTTCCCGCAGTCCCTGGTTCACCTTCGCCCCCTCGATCCGCGGGTTGATGAACCGGTCGAAAACGGCGTTCGTATAGCTCGCCGTGATAAACCGGCTCAGCCCGAATCCGATCAGCATGTAGTATCCGCAAAGCAGCAGCAGCCCCAGCAGCGGGTCCAGCCCGAAGAACCATACCGCCGCGAAGTCAATCAGCGCCGGAACGCAGTGCAGCAGCCGGATCCCAAGACTAAAGGGCAGCCGCGCGATCCCCAGCAGCAGCCCGTTCCGAAGAACGCCCCCCGCTTTCAGGTCATACGTCACCGTCAGCGGATGCATGTACGTAATGCAAAGCGCCCAAAGCACCCCCACCAGCACAACCAGCATCTGCGGCACAACCAGTATCGCGTTCTCCGCCGAAAGCCGCCCGTAGGTAATCCACCCCTGGTAAATCAAAACAGGCAGAGCCCCCGTAATGCAGCTCAGCAGCAGCGGAATCTTCCAGTTCGCTTTCACCGCGTCCTTGAAGTCGGTCCAGATAAACGCGTGCTCGTCCCGTGCCCAGTTCCGGGTCACATAGCTCATTCCCGCCGTAAAGGGCCCCGTGATGGCGATGCACGGAAAAAGCCAGAGTAAAGTCCAGAAGATGCTGTTCTGAAGGTCGCTCAGCGCCCCGCTCCGAACGGCCGCAAACTGTTCCGCCGTCAGCGTTTCGCTCCCGCTCCCGCCAACCCGCTCCAGGTAGGCTTCATAGTTCGCGTCCGCGTAAATCCGGTCCCGTTCCAGCAACCCCTCCCGCAGCGCATTGTAGTCTTCTTCCGAAATCGTCACGTCGATGTTTTTTTCTTTCAGAAGCTCCGCGTATTCCGTGTATTCGTATTGCGAAACCGCCGCTTCCGTCTGAACCCTGTTCCAAAGGTTCGAAACGTTCAGCAGCAGCACCAGCGCCGCCGGAATCCATGCGATCGCGTAAATCAGGTTCAGCCGGCAAAGCCCGCTCAGCCGCGTCCGCAGCGTGTCGAAGAAAAGCTGCATCCGCGTCTCCGGCATGTCGTCCTTCCGAAAATCGCCTTTCCCGCTTTTCCCGTAGTAGTAGTTGTTCATCATCCTGCCGAACATATGGCTGTTTCCTCGTTCTTCCCCGGGCCCGGGGCCCGCTTTTCTTTATGCCAGCAGCTGCCGGCTCGCTTCGCAGAGCGTAGCGTTCAGTTTCTCCGCCGTCTCCCGGTCCCGGTCGTTCGCGTTCACGTAAAGTTTGATCTTCGGTTCCGTGCCGCTCGGCCGCACGCAAACCCAGTTTCCGCCTTCCAGTTCGAAGTACAGCACGTCGCTCTCCGGCAGCCCCGTGGGTTCCGTTTTCCCGTTGCTCTCCCGGGTGCCTTTCAGGTAGTCCCGGATGGCCGCAACCGCCAGCCCGCCGATTTCCTTCGGCGGCTTTGCCCGCAGCCCGCTCATGATTTCCTTCATCCGTGCCAGCCCGTCTTTCCCCGGCAGCGTGGTGCTGACGACCTTTTCAATGTAGTATCCGTATTCCGCGAAGATCTCCTGAACCCGGTCGTAAAGCGTGATCCCCGCGTCCATGCATGCGCACGCAACTTCGCTCACCAGCAGGCTCGCGTTCACCCCGTCCTTGTCCCGCACGAATGTGCTCGAAAGGAATCCGTAGCTCTCTTCAAATCCGAACAGGAACGTGTGGTCTCCCGCGTCCATGAACTGCTGAATCTTTTCGCCGATGAACTTGAACCCCGTCAGCGTTTCAAACATCGCCACCCCGTACCGTTCGCAAATCCGGTTGGCCAGGCTTGTGGATACGATGCTCTTCACGGCCGCCCCGTCCTTCGGCAGCTTCCCGGCTTTGTCCAGGCTGCTCAGGATGTAGTGCAGCAGCACGCACCCGATCTGGTTCCCCGTCAGCAGGTGCCATTCGCCCCCGCCGTCTTTAACGGCCACCCCAAGCCGGTCGCAGTCCGGGTCCGTCGCGAAAATAACGCTGGCGCCGACTTCCGCCGCCTTTTTGAAGGCCAGGTCGTAGGCCCCCGGATCTTCCGGATTCGGAACCTTGATCGTGCTGAAGTTCGGGTCCGGCATCTCCTGTTCTTTAACCACCGCCAGGTTCGTCAGCCCGATCTCGCTCAGCACCCGCCGTACCGGCACGTTCCCGCTCCCGTGCAGCGGCGTGTAAACGATGTTCAGCTTCGCCCCTTCCTTCGCAAGCAGTTCCGGTGAGATAGCCAGCGTCTTGATCGCCGCGATGTAGTCGTCGTCCACTTCCGCGTTCCCGATGATCTGCAGCAGCCCGCTGCCTTTGGCTTCCGCCTCGTCCGCCAGCCGGCAGTCCGTATATGCCGTCTGCCGGATCCATTTCGTAATCCCCGCGGCAACTTCCGGCGCAACCTGCGCCCCGTCCTCGCCGTAAACCTTGTATCCGTTGTATTCCGGCGGGTTGTGGCTCGCCGTGATCACAATCCCCGCAATCGCCCCCAGGTGCCGAACCGCATAGCTCAGGATCGGCACCGGCCGCAGCGCGTCAAAAAGATACGCCTTCACCCCTTCCGCGCAAAGCACCAGCGCCGTCTCCTTCGCGAATTCTGCGCTGAACCGCCGGCTGTCGTAGGCGATCACAACGCCCCGTTTCGCTTCCTCCGGCCGCTCCTTCAGGAAGCCCGCCAGCCCCTTCGTAGCCCGGCGTACGTTGTACTTGTTCATCCGGTTCATCCCCGCGCCGAGGACGCCCCGCATGCCTGCCGTCCCGAAGCTCAGTTCGGTGTAGAAGCGGTCTTCAATTTCCTTTTCATCGTTTGCGATCGATTTCAGTTCCTGAACGGTTTCCTGGTCGTCAGCAAAGTCCTTCAGCCATTTTTCATAGTTTTCCCGGATCGTCATCATTGTCAACCGCCTTTCATTTCAATGTGGGTCCTTTTTCTATTGATTATACGTTTGATTGCCTTATTTGACAAGAGCCGGCGGGTCATATAGCGTAATTTCGCACGCCCGGAGATTTCGCCGCAAATCAGCACAGCCGTATCCCGCATCAGCCCGGTATCCGTTTCCAAAGGAATCGCTCTGGAGTATCGGATCAGAGACAGGCATTCGGCAGCGGGCAGTATGCTTTCGCTGAACATCCCTGTACCGTCCACGCGCTTTGCAAAGTACATGGGCGTTTCTCCGTTTCTGCGTTCAATCCGTTCTGCGTGCAGCAGATTTCGGATCTCGTCTGTCCAGATTTCAAACCGTTTTTCTTCCGTCCTCGCCCGCTTTTCCCGGAAGGTCGGAGAGGTCATCCAAACCCGCAGCACGATGACAATCACAGCAAGCAGAATCAATAACCACCACGGAAAAGAATCCGGTTTGTTCTGCGGCGGTGTCTCCTGAGACTCGGGTTCATTTTCCGGTTGATCCTCAGGTGCTTCGCTCGGAGTATCCGTCGGATTTTCCTGCGGCTGTTCATTCGGGTTTTCATCTGGTTCCTCTGTCGGTTCCGGTGTTTCTCCACTCCCCTCTTCCGGCGGTTCGGGTGTGGGCGTCGGGGTAGGATCCGGTGTGGGTTCCGGTGTCGGAGTCGGTAATGGTTGTGTGCCTCCTCCCTGCCGTCCGTCGGAATGCTGCCCCGGCGTAGCATCGAATGTCAGCCATCCGAATCCGGAAAAATAGACTTCGGTCCAGGCATGCGCATTCAATCCGGTTACCAGTGCTTCGCCCTGTTCGTTCGGCTCCGCCACATATCCTTCCACATACCGTGCCGGTAATCCGACCATCCGGCAAAGCACGGTCATTGCCGAAGCAAAGTAAGTGCAGTAGCCTTTTTTTGTATCCAGCAGGAAGGAAGTTACAAAGTCGATGTTTTCCGGATGTTCGCCAACGTCCAGCGTATATTTATAGTTCCTCGTCAGATAGTTCTGTATGGCCATGGCTTTTTCGTATGGCGTTTCCGCCATGGCGGTGATTTCATCTGCCAATTCCAGAACCGGCTTTTCCAGATGGGAAGGCAGCTCAGTATAAACGTTCCTGATATTCTCCCATTCGGTATCGTCCAGCGTTGCGCAAATGTCTGTCACCGCGCCGATGCCCGGATCAGTGGAATTGTACAGCGGTGCCGAAACCTCCCATGTATCTCCCGCTTCCAGGTCCCTTGTAATGAAAATTTCCGATGAATTGGAAAAGTACGGTACGGTTTCCCCGCCCGGGTTCAGTTCCCGAATACGCTGGGGCACAAAAAGTGTAGAGGCGCTTCCGGATAACATTCGCACCGATAGTTGTATCGGTTCGCTCAGTGAATTCTGTACCGAATCTGAAGGGAGCTTCTCGTCAAAAAGCTTCGCGCGCGTATCCGCCATCAGCCTGGACTGCCACAGATATCGCCTTCCGCCGGTCGTGTTTTGCCATCCGTGTCCCGTATATCTGTTGTAAACGGTTCCGCGCAGATAGGCAGTCTTCGGGGTGGAAACCTGCATCACCGGCGTCTCGGAAGGATTCGGTTTTCCGCCCAGCTGATCCGCACCCTGAGGTGAAAAACCGACAGAATACAGCGAGAAAACATCGCGGGCTTCCGTGAAGAAAAGCCGATCCAGAATCGCCTGTCGGATCTCGTCCGCCTTTTCTTTCAGCGGATTGTCCGCAATCCCGTTCCCCGTCAGCAAGAATGCAGCTGCCGTCAGGGCTGCGCACCACGGAAGCACGCGAATCACCGGTGTATCATCAAACCGATAAGTCATCAGCATGGTTAGAGTGGCGGCAAGTGCCGGAAGCAGCCACGGAATCATATTCATGGAATCCGTCAGCCAGACAGCCATCAGAACGGCTGTGCAAAGCATCAGCGCCGGAATGCAGGTCGCCTTTCGCAGCGTGGCAAAGCAGCAAAGGATCGTCATTCCGGCGGTCACCGTGATCGATATGGCTTCCGCGGCAAGCGGAATCGCGGTCCGGATGCCTTTCAGCCGGAGGCCGATGGCAAGGCCGATGTCCGAAAGAATTCTCGCGCCGTTTCCCCCGAAGATCCAGGCAGCGCACCCGCCGGCGGCAACCAGGATTGCCGTAAAGGCAGAAACTTTATGGATCGCAGCTATTTCAAACAGCAGAATGATGCCGGCGATCATCACAAGGATCCTGGGAGAAATCAGTGTTTCATCCAAAGCGCCGCAAAGCGGCATGGAAAGGCCGACCGAAAGCAGAAAAGCCAGCAACGCATGCCGCAGCCGTTCCTTCAGTTTTTCCATCGCTGTTTCTCCCTCCTTTCCGCTGTGCCTGTTCCCTGTGTCCGGATACTACTGCGCTGCCTCATTTCCCGCCTGCGTATCCGGTGTAATAAACTCAACCTCTATTCCCGCGTGTTCCAGTCGCCCGACAAACGGAATAAATCCCGTATCATCCGGTACAAAAGTTACCAGATACAGCCGCAAATTCGGTCCCATCCGGTGCATCCGGATCATCATTTCCGTCATGCTTCCGTTCAGGCGCGCCGTAATCACCGCGACACACCCAACCTTGCTCAGCCGCCTGCTTTCCATCATCAGCGCCTGCTCAAACCGGTCTGCCGCGGAAAAATCAAGCCGTGTCAGATAATCGAATGCAATCGGAAGCCCCATCCGGTCGTCAAGATCCACCGGATGATTCCCTGTCAGCGGCATGCGAACCGTATTCTCTGCTTTCACCTGATCGGAGAAAAGAGAAGCTGCTGTTTCAAGAAGTGCGTCTCGAAGATCCGCTTCCGCCTCCGGATGCCCAAGCACCGGCGGTTTGGAGCAGTCCAACAGGATCAGCGTTTCCTGCAGAACAGGTTCGTCAAATTTCCGGACCATCAGTTCGCCTTTCCGCAGGCTCAGTTTCCAGTGAATTTTCTTCATCGCATCCCCTGGCTGATAGGTCCGGATATCCGACGGCGCGCTCAGGTCTTCCGTGGCGCGGGCCATAATTTCGCTTCCGGGGTCTCCGGGCGCCATTTCCAGCGGCTCCGTGTCAAACGTCAGCGGCATCACAATCAATGAGTATTCTGTATCCCGGGGAATGATTTTTCGTTCAAAAATGCCCATCAGATCTTCAACCGTGCAGCTGCGAATCCCGGTGAAAAAAACGCCCACATGCGCCGCATGCAGCGGCATCCGCAGCGTCTGTGTTTTCCCGGGCATGTTCTTCAGGCGAATCTCCCGTTTCCGCTCCCCTGTCAGCGTGCTCATCTCCAGAGATACCGGCGCAATGGGAATCCATCCCCTGTGCCGAACGCGCAGCAGCACCGATACGTCGTCTCCCCGGTATACCGTCTCCTGTTCGCATTCCGCGGAAATTTGCATCGTGGCCGATGCCCACAGCACCCCCGCAAGGCAAAGCACCACCGTAAAAACAGTCATCAGGGCCAGCATGTACAGCAGCGGATTCCCCGTCGCTGCAGCGGCTGTGATCAGCGTGGTGAAAATTGCAAAGGGAACCGTCAGGTGCAGCTTCATAGCTTCACGGGAACAGGCGTGCTCTGCAGAATCTTCAGCAGAATCTGCTCCGCCTGTACGCCTTTCATTTTTGCTTCAGGACTCAGCACCATCCGGTGTCCGAGCACTGGCAGGAACATGTGCTGAACGTCTTCCGGCAGCACGAAGTCGCGTTCGTCCAGCAGTGCGCAGGCCTGTCCTCCGCGGATCAGGGCGATAGCCGCACGGGTGGAGGCGCCCAGTGTAAACGACGGGTCATTTCGCGTCGCCGCTGCCAGCGTCGCCACGTAAGCCCGCACTTCCGGTGAACAGTAAACGCGGGTCACCTGATCCTGCATCATCAGGATATCCTGCGCCGTGCAAACCGGTTCAATCGTTTCCATCGGCGGAACGCTGCCCGAATACCGTTCCAGCACGTCCATTTCCTGTTCCACGGTCGGATAGCCGATGGAAACCCGAAGGAAGAAGCGGTCCACCTGGGCCTCCGGCAGCGGATAGGTGCCGACAAATTCACCCGGGTTCTGGGTGGCCAGCACAATGAACGGCTGCGGAAGCTGGTGCGTAATTCCGTCTACGGTTACCTGGTGTTCCTCCATCACTTCCAGCAGCGCCGACTGTGTCTTCGGGCTGGTCCGGTTAATTTCGTCCGCCAGAATGATCTGGCTCATCACTGCGCCTTCCTTGTATTCCATTTCGCCGGTTTTGAAGTTCACAAGCGTGAATCCGGTCACATCTGAAGGCATCAGGTCCGGCGTAAACTGTATCCGGCGAAAGGAGCAGTCCAGTGACTTTGCGAGTGCGCTGGCCAGCGTGGTCTTTCCGACGCCGGGAACGTCTTCAATCAGCACATGACCTTTGCAAAGCAAAGCAATCAGTGCATATTCAACGGCTTCTTCCTTGCCGACCACGGCTTTCCCGATATTTCGCTGAAGGGATAGAATCATCTGTCCCGGATGAAGCATTTTCAAAACCCTCCTCTGTGGAAGTCTGGCGTTCCGATGAACTGAATTATTATATCTTTAATTGATGAAAACCGCAAGCTGTGGTATGATATCTCAGAAAAGCCCACGGAATGCTGTGGATCGTAAAAGGAAAGGAGCGCTTTTGTGTGAATTGGGATATTCGCCGGGTTCGGGAAACCGGATCCACCAATGAAGACGCCTTCCTTTTGGGCCGAAGCGGCGCTCCCGCTGGCGTTGTTTGCGTTGCGGAGTCCCAGCGGTCCGGCCGCGGTCGGATGGACCGTTCATGGTTCTCCCCGCCCGGCGTCGGGCTCTATTGCAGTGTTCTGCTGCGTCCCTTCCTTTCACTTCGGGATGCCGGTCTTCTCTCCTTCTGCGCCGCCCTGGCCATGACGGACACCGTCCGCGCCTGTGGAGTACCAGCTTCCGTCAAGTGGCCGAACGACGTTGTCTGTGACGGCCGCAAAATCTGTGGCATTCTTTCCGCCTGCGAAGGAGACGGATCCGGCCTTCGCTTTGCCGTTGTCGGCAGCGGCCTGAATCTCTTGCCCGGCTCCTATCCGCAGGAGCTTCGTTCCCGCGCCGCCTGCCTTGCCGATTTCGGTGTCAACCCTGAACCTGAGGAACTGCTGCATTCCTATCTGGATGCACTCGCTGCCAATGTGGATACACTGGAGCGAAACGGTTTTTCTCCGCTCCGCCGCCGCCTGGAAAAAGTCTGCGTCCTGATCTCCCGTCCGGTAACCGTCTCCGGAGGCCAGAATGCGGAGGGGGTAGCCGAAGGCATCGGTGATCACGGTGAGCTTCTTCTCCGTGCGGCAGACGGTTCGTTGCTTTCCATCACATGCGGGGATGTCTCCGTTCGGGGGGTGAACGGTTATGTATAAAGGTCTCGGTCTGGATCTGTGTGAAATCGCCAGAATGGAAAAGCTTTTAAATGACGATCGGTTCCTGAGTCGTTTTTTCACGGAAGCCGAAAAGGAATATGTCCTGTCCCGCGGCAAAAGCTCGGCGGCCACGCTGGCCGGTCTCTTTGCCGCCCGCGAAGCGCTCGGAAAGGCCCTGGGCTGCGGGCTTGATTTTGATCTGAAAGAGGCGGAGGTCTGTCATACCGACCAGGGCGCGCCGTATTACCGCCTCTCCGGTGAACTGAAGGACCGTGTCGGAAACAGCCGCCTTTTCCTGTCCATATCCCATGACGGAGACATGGCTGCCGCCGTCTGTCTGATTGAAGGAGGTTCTGAAACTTGAATACCCGTATTTTTGCTCATCGGGGCGCTTCCGCCTATGCCCCGGAAAACACGCTCGAAGCCTTTGATCTGGCCGCAAAAATGGGAGCTGACGGTGTGGAACTGGATGTCCACCTCTGCCGCAGCGGCGAGATTGTCGTCGCCCATGATGAAACCGTGGACCGCGTCTCATCCGGTTCCGGCCGTATTCGCGAGCTTTCTCTTTCCGAGCTGAAATCTTTCATTTTCAACCGTACACATCCGGAGTATGCAAACGCCCGGATGCCGCTGCTGTCCGAAGTTTTCCAGCTGTTGGGCCCCACCGGGCTTTCTGTCAATATCGAGCTGAAAAACAGTATTGTCGATTATCCGGAGCTGGAAAAAAAAGTTTTGGCCGAAGTAGTCCGTTATTCTGATCCCGCCCGCATCATCTTTTCTTCCTTCAATCACCACAGTATGCTGCGCATGAAGGAACTTGCGCCCGAAATTCCCTGCGGTCTCCTGTATGAAGCGGTGATGATCCGTCCCTGGGAATATGCGAAACAGCTGGGCGTGGATGCGCTCCATCCGCATTATTCCCAGGTGCTTCTTCCCGGCGGCGAATGTTCCGAGGCGAAAAAAGCCGGTATTCAGGTCAATACCTGGACCGTAAATGCTCCGGAAGCCATCGATGCCGTCCTGCGTGAAGGAGCGGATATCATCATTACTAACGTGCCGGATCAGGCCTTGAAAAGAGCAAATCGCGGCTGACAGCTCAGATCCCGGTCCGTAATGCGAAGGATTTCAATTTCCCTCCGTATGTCGTCTTCCGGCTCTCCTTCCAGGAATTCTTCCGGTCCGCTGATCGGCCATTCCGCGTTGTATTTCGTTTTGTAATGCATGGGCAGTGTCACGCGGGGCTGCAGTTTTTCAGCAACCTTGCGTGCCATTTTCCCGTTGATCGTGTAAAAACCACCTACCGGAATCATCAGCACGTCCGGCTTCGCAAGCAGCCGGATCTGTTCTTCTTCCGGCATGCACCCCAGGTCCCCGAGGTGCACTATGCGAAGTCCTTCCGTTTCAACAAGAAACAGCAGGGTTTCGCCTCGCTTGCTTCCCTTTTCGTCGTCGTGAAAGCTTGTCACGGCCGTCACCCGAACGCCCGGTGCCGGGGTATATTCGCCCGCTTTGTCGATCACGGTTGTCACCCCTTCCAGGGTATCCACGGCGTTATGGTCATGATGCCCGTGCGAAACCAGCACAGCATCCGTCTTAATTCTCTGTACGGGGTATCCGCACCCTTCGTCGTAAGGATCAGTAACGATACGCATTCCCTTTTCTGTTTCCATCAGGAATTCAGCGTGTCCGATGTGCCTGATAATCATGTTCTCTTTCCCTCCTTAAAGTATTCCGCTGGAAGATATGGCAGGGGTTCACCTTTTCTTAGAGCCTCTGCCATTTCGCGGTGGAGCACCCGGCAGGCTTTTTCAAATACTTCCCTGCCTTCCTCGTCTGCCTTAATCAGAATCCTTTTCTCCCGCGTCCCGTCTTTTCTGTTTTCCGGATGCCGCCGCAGAATTCCCGCGCAGCATCTGGCTTCCGTTCCCGCTTTCCCCTGAAAGCTGCCCGCCGGTATGTTGTCCGGAATCCGGTCCAGCAGGATCCATCCATCTTCTTCTGCCGTCCGCCAGCCGCATTCTTCTGCTTTCCGCCGGAATGCTGCAACGTCGCTGTCTCCTGTGGCTTGCGGCAGATCCGTTGCGTACAGAAAGTCCTCCCGAAGGCTGCGGCGTAGAGGCACTGGGCGGCTGCTTTCCGTCCCGGAAAGCAGCTGCATCATTTCTTGTCGCAGCTCATTCACTTTTCCTTTCCTCCACCGGTGAGTCTTTCATCGCGTTGCGAATCGTTTCAGCTGCCTTCTTCATCATTTTCTGCTGTTCCGAGTCCATTCCGTCCGGTGCGGGTTGATCTGCCGCCAGGCAGCGGTAGTAAAACCGGCTGTCCTGTTTGTATTTCCATGTGTAGACCGGGATATAGCAAACCTCCGTGACTTCCGCTTTTCCGCTTTCCGCTGAAATCGTAGCCTGCAGCAGCATTCCGGCCATTCTTTTGATGTTCCCCCGGTCGCCGCTCAGCGTGGTTCCCAGGCTCCATACGCACAGGACTTCCCTTCCGCTTCCGCCTGCGGTCAGCATCTCTGCGCCGGATACAATCCGGCTACCGTTTCCGATGATCAGGTCTGCGCCTGCGTCGGCAATCTGCTGTGCCAGCGTCCGCATGTTCTTGTCCGGAGCCTTACCGGTCTTGCCCCAGTTCAGGAATACAAGAACGACTTCCGCTCCTTCTTCCCTTGCCCGTTCGATATCTGCCGCGATGCTCTCCGCGTCCGCAGCCGGCACCATATCGCCGGTACCGTTTTTGATCATGTTCTTTCGCGTGGCTGCCGCAACCGTATCCGTGTATTGCAGCACGGCAGTCCGTACACCGTTCGCGTCAACTGTCAGGATTTGCCTTTCCCCGCTGTTTTCGAAAATACCTGCCGGTGTGATACCGTTCTCCCGCATCATCCCGCGGGTTGATGCAATACCTTCTTCGCCTTTGTTGAAGGCCTTTGAAAACCCGCCCGCCGCAATGTTGAATCCGGCAGCTTTCAACATCGCACATCCTGCTCCCGACGATACCAGGTCGGATATCTTCTCCCCATCCATGAACAGGTTTTCCGTAAACACGATATTGAGATCCGACTGCAGTTCTTTCTTCAGCAGCATCATAATATCGTAATAGTCGTATTGCTTTGCTTCGGAATAGTAGCTGTTCTTTCGAACTTCGCCTTCCATTGCAACAGTTCCCGCAGCGGTCAGGGTAAAGGTTCTCCCCGGTTTTTCCTCCGATGTTTCGGGTGCCGTCGTTTGCACGGGTTTCGGTGTCGTGGTTTCGGTGATCTCCAATATTTCCTCCGGACTCCCCGTCCGGATTGAAAGGTCAATGGATTCCGGTTTCAGTTTGCTCAGATCCACCGTTCTGCCGTCCGACAGCCGGTTCCACACCAGAAAGCTTCCGCCAAGAATCAAAAGGGTAACCGCCAGTATGGCAATGGTCCCGAAGGACACTTTTCTTTTCTTTTTGCCTGCCAAGCAGCTTCCCCTCCTTCCTGCGAAAGAATGCTCGTTTCTTTGAAACAGCGCAGCCGAAGCAAATCGACTGCGCCGTGAAACCGTTATTTGATCAATACCGCAACCAGCACGGAAAACATCATCACGCCTGCGATCACCAGGGCCCCGATGCGGATGAGGTTCTTCTTTTTCTCAGCTTTGCTCTTTGTCGTCATGCTTTTCCCTCTCCGTTTCCGCTGTTTCTTCTGCGGGGACTGCTCCCGGTTTTTTTGCTTTCGTTCGGCTTAAACGACGCGGTATAGGAAGCGTCATCCTCTCCGCCGCTTGTATACCGGCCGTAGGGATTCTCCACGTTCCTGGAATACGGTTTGTTCGCGCCGCCCTGGCGTGCCGTGTTCGTTCTCACCTTGGCTGCCTGCTGTGCGCTCGGGGTCTGAGCTTGGGTTTGTGCGGTGGTTCCGGTGCTTGTTCCGCCGGTCGTCTTGGCTCCGCTCTGTTCCTTCCGCTGCTGGGCAGCCTTCTTCTGGGCCAGCCGTTGTGCTGCCTGGCGTTTTTTCTGAACGGAGCTGTAATAGTAGTAAGCTCCGCCGCCTGCGCCTGCCAGCAGCACTCCGCCGATAATCCATCCGATGGCGCTTCCGCTCTGGTTCTGTTCCTGTTCAAACTGTGGATTCTCTTCCGTGTTAAGCGGAATGTCTTCCGGTGTGGCGGTCGGCTCCGTCGTGTTCTCGGTTCCCAGTTTTTCACGCACATAGGTCATCGCGCTCTCAATCAGCGTATCCTTGTCCGTGCTGTCTCTGTAAGCGGTCTCCAGCAGTTTCTGAAGATCCTCCTCCTTCAGGCTGCCGTTCTTGATCCGGTCAGCCAGGGAATCCAAATACTCCTTGTTGCGAACATTGTTCTCCGGTAGCGGTTCCGGCGTCGCGAAGGGATCGAACGGCACATAACTGACCGATACGCCGCTGTCCGGGTTCGTCCAGGTCTGAACCTTCTGATCCTCGGCCGAAACGACGCCGGAAGGTGTCCCTGTGGTTTTAGGCTGAGTTGCGGCGGCTTGCTGTTGCTGTTCCGTCGTGTTGTTGTTCAGTCCTTCCAGGTATTCTTTCGAATTGAAGAACTTCTCAGCTTCCGAAACGGTCATCTGCTTGAAGTAATCCCCGTTCACATAGCCGATGGTTCCCTCATATCCAACCTTGTACCATGTGGTGTTGTCCACCGTCTGGGTATCATAGATCAGGCACAGGGCATACTTCTTCAGTCTGGAAATCCGTTCGCTTTGTGTGGAAGCCTGTTTCCGGAAGTTCACGGAATCCGCGGAAACATATCCGTAGCAGCTCAGCGAATCCGCGTTGAAGGGCGCCGGAGTATCGGTCGCTGCCGGTTCTGGGGTCTTCTGTATTTCCTGCAGATAGGCCAGTACTTCGTATTCGCTCATCATCCGCAGCATATCGCCGCGCACATAGCCCCATTTTCCGTCGTACTGGGTCACATGCCAGGCCGTTTCGCTGTCGTATTTCTGCCCTGTCACGTAAACGACCTTGTTGATCGGCAGCTCGTCAATAATGGCGCTCGAGCTGTTCGGATAGTTGCGCACATACACGCCGTCGCCGATGGTAACGGCATAGCCGGTCCGCTGAACGGGTTCCGGTGTGGCGGTCGGTGTCGGTGTATCTGTAGGCGCAGCAGTCGGAGTCTCCGTAGGTGCAGCGGTAGGTACTTCTGTCGGCTTTTCAGTCGGTGTTTCCGTCGGTTTCTCCGTCGGGGTTTCTGTCGGTTTTTCCGTTGGTGTCTCAGTAGGTGTTTCCGTGGGCTTCTCCGTAGGTGTCTCCGTTGGCTTTTCCGTAGGTGTTTCTGTGGGCTTTTCCGTCGGTGCTACCGTCGGCTCTTCCGTAGGCTCAATCGTGGGTGGCACCGGCGTGGATGTCGGATAAACCGGTGCCGGGCTGGATTGCGCACTGTCATAGTCTTTGCTGGCTTTTTCGTTCAGAACATCCACGAAATCGCCCCGGATGTATCCTTCCTGATCGCCGACAAGCACATGGGCCCAGATTTTCCCGTCGCTTGTTCCGTTTACGTTATCGATCACATAGATACTGTCTCCGTTCGAGAACTGTCCGACCTGGGTCGATCCCTTGTCGGGTTTCTCCCGCATGTTGACCTTTTTCCCGCTGGCATTGTTAATAACGCCGTATCGGTTGAAGTATTCTCCAACCGGCAACTTCTCCGCCTTCGTGGCGGGTTCCTCTGTTACCTCCGGTTCCGGAGTGTCTGTCGGTTCAGTGGTCGGTTCTGTAGTGGGTTCAGCAGTCGGTTCTGCAGTTGGCTCGACTGTCGGTTCAGCAGTCGGTTCCGGTGTGGGATCGTACTGCGGAGCGGGAGAAGTCTGAGCTGCATCATATGCCTTTCCGGCTTCTTCATCAATCGCATAGATGAATTCGCTCTTTACGTATCCCTCTGTTCCGTTGTAGTTGACTTTTGTCCACATTTCCCCGTCGTCCGGGCCGATTTCGTTCATGATCATCCAGACATACGTACCCTCTGGAATGCCCTCATTGATGATTTTCTTTGCTTTGCTGGAAGACGGACCTTCTCTGAAATTGACTTTGTTGCTTGTTACGCCGTACCGGTTCAATACCTGCCCCCTGGACAGTTTATCCGCTTTTTCCGGTACAGCTGTGGGAGCCGGTGTGGGGGTTGGCTCTTCTGTAGGTTCTGCAGTCGGTGCGGCTGTCGGTTCTTCCGTCGGTTCTTCCGTCGGTTCTTCTGTCGGTTCAGCGGTAGGTTCTTCCGTTGGTTCCGCTGTGGGTTCCTCTGTAGGTTCGACCGTGGGATAAACCGGAGCGGGAGAGGTCTGTGCGTTATTGTATTTTTCGCTTTCCGTCTCACCAAGAACATCGATGAAGCCGCTGCTCACATAACCTTCTTCGCCGTTGTAAAGCACTTTTGTCCAGCGATTATTGTCGTGTCCTGTTTCATTGGAAATCATATAAATATATGTTCCTGGTCCCAGAACGTCCTTCTTGGTTGTATCAGTACCTGGACCCTCTCGGAAATTTACCTTTGCGTTTGTTTTTCCATATTGATTGATATATTCACCAATGGGCAGATCACTTGCATTCCCGGTTTTCGGTGCAGACTTCGGCTCTGCTGTCGGCTCTGCCGTTGGTTCTGTTTTCTTTGTTTCCGCGGGAGCTTCCGTGGGTTCTTCTGTTGGATTCTCTGTAGGTGCTGCCGTGGGGGCTTCAGTTGGAGCCTCTGTGGGCGCAGCCGCAGGCGCCTCAGTGGGTTCCTCGGTGGGTTCAGGTGTAGGCTCTTCTGTCGGTTCCGGCGTAGGTTCTTCCGTGGGTTCCGGAGTAGGCTCTTCCGTCAGTTCCGGCGTAGGTTCTTCCGTGGGTTCCGGAGTAGGCTCTTCCGTCGGTTCTTCTGTGGGTTCCGGCGTTTCCACTGCTTCCGGAATATCCACAACGGAAGACAGATATAACCGCAGGTCTACTGTCTCATCAGAATCATCCCGATATGCCTGAATCAGAATATAAGCTGTCTGTAATGTCACTTCGTTGCCGGCATCAGTAGTCTTGTCCAGCAAGCCAAGCTCTGTAAAGTCCAGATCCAGCCGAACAGGATCTGTTTTCATTTTAAAATGCCATTCGGGATGCTCCGGATACGTAATGTTTAATGTCAAACCGTCCCACGGAGCGCCCTCGGGAACTTTTGCCCAATAGCTTCCGGGCATTTCCTGAATAGTTTTAGCCGAAGCAGCGTTAGGGTTGCCCTCCGCATCGTTCCATTTCAGCGATATCTCCAGATCTTCCCAGCCATCCCAGTCCGTCGGCGCGTCGGCAAACACCGCCGGTACGGCGGAAAGGATCATCAGAGCCGTGATCACAAGCGCGGTCAGTTTCTTCCAGGTTCCGGTCTTCTTCATTGAGCATCTCCGTCCTTCCGGATGATTTTCCATGCGGCTTAACTATTTTACTGCCTTTCCGCAGGGGTGTCAAATGAACTGCCCGTATTCGGAAGGAGTTGGTTTCGCCGCTGTCGAATAAAAAATGGGTTTCGTAAGAATCAACGAACGTTTTAGGGCTTTTGTTCCCTGAAAGGCGGTTTTTTCATGTTTTCCTTTCGTTGGACTCGTTTCCTTGCCTCAGATGGCGACGGCAGGATGTCCCCGGCTGCTTATTTTTCGTCGCTACCCGTTTTGGAAACCGATCGTCTGGTCCTCCGTCCCCTCCGCCGTCAGGATGCAAAGGATATCTTTTCCTATGCTTCTGATCCGGAAGTGGCCCGTTATGTCCTTTGGGGCCCGCACCAATCCGTTTCGGAAACCAGAAGCTATATCCGCTATATGCGTTCCCTCAGCCGCCGCGGTCTTCCGTCTTCCTGGGCGGTCACCCTCCGGGATTCGGGCAAAGTCATCGGAACCATCGGCTTTATGTGGTATTCCGAAGCAAACAGTGCCGCGGAATTGGGCTACAGTTTATCAAAATCGTTCTGGAATCTCGGTTATGCCACCGAAGCGCTCCGTGCCGTGATCCGTTCCGTCTTTGCTGCGCTTCCCGTCAACCGCCTGGAAGCACAGCATGATCTGCGCAATCCGGCCAGCGGCCGTGTGATGGAAAAAAGCGGCATGAAAAAGGAAGGGATTCTCCGCCAGCGCATCCGGAATAAAGGCGAATATGTTGATGTCGCTTTATTTGCAATCCTCCGTTCCGACCTTGAAAACCAACCGCTTTAAGCGTATAATAATAGGGTTGTCACTGATTGAAGGGCGGAAGGAGGCAGGGCCATGAATGAATACCGCGGAAAGCATGCGCCTTCCACCCCCTGGGCCGTCGCCTCCACCGCGTCCGTTCCCGTGCGGCGCTCCCGCCATCTGGTCAAAAACCGGCGCCGTCGCGTTTGGATCATTCTGGCCCTTCTTGTCTTCCTGACCCTGATCGTTTATCCGTTCATCGAGGCCCGAATCCTCACGACGGATAAAGTCGCTCTCCATTCGGATGATCTCCCTGCCGATGCCAATCATCTGCGTATTGTCTATCTCAGCGATATTCATTGGGGTTTCTGGTTCAGTGATACCGATCTGAACAATCTCATTGTGAAAATCAATTCTCTCCGGCCGGATCTGGTTCTTTTCGGTGGTGATTACGCTACAGACCATGAAAGTGCGATCCTTTTCTTCCGCCGGCTCCAGGAACTGACCAAAGTTCATGCGCGCTACGGAATTTTCGGTGTCCCGGGAGAAACTGACCGGGGCGAAGATAATCAGGACCGCACCCTTCTTTCCGAGGCCATGGCCAATGCCGGCGTGACACCGCTGATCAATAAGGTCGAAAAGGTCCAGATCGGCTCCGGTTCTGTCTGCATTGCCGGGCTGGATGATGCTCTTGCCGGAAAGCCTGATCTGAAGACCGTTTCTTCCCAGGTGTCCGCCCGTGATTACGTCATTCTTCTTTGCCATAATCCGTCCATCATCGCCGATGCGCAGCAAACCCGGAACGCCGATGGCGATCTGAACTGGTTTGACCTCGGTCTCTTCGGTCATACCCACGGCGGGCAAATGCAGTTCTTCTCCGGTCTCCTTGGCATCGCGGACGACGTCTCCGACCGGTATCTTTCCGGTTGGTTTACCGAGAACCGCGTGGATCTCCTGGTTTCCCGCGGGGTCGGCACGTCCGTCTTCCCGGCTCGCCTCCTTTGTTCGCCCCAGATTCATTTGATTGAAGTCACTGCTTACTGATTACGGAGGTTCCTTATTCATGCTGTCTGACTCACGTGTTTCCCTGCAGGATGTCTCTTTCACTTATGAAGAGGCCCCATCTCCTGCGCTTTCGGAGATTTCCGCCGCCATTCGCCCCGGCGAGTTTGTTGCCGTTCTCGGACACAACGGTTCCGGAAAGTCAACCCTGGCCAAGCTGGTCAATGCACTGTATATACCCTCCAAAGGCAATGTGGTTGTCTGCGGCTACGATACCCGCGATGAAAAACTTGTCTGGGAAATCCGCCGCCGTGCAGGAATGATTTTCCAGAATCCGGATAATCAGATCGTTGCCACCGTGGTGAAGGAAGATGTAGCCTTCGGCCTTGAAAATCTCGGTGTGCCAACGGAGGAAATGATTCCCCGCATCGAACAGGCTCTTTCTGTCGTTCGGATGACAAAATATATGGATTCCGCGCCGCACACGCTTTCCGGCGGCCAGAAGCAGCGCGTGGCTATCGCCGGCATCCTGGCCATGGAGCCTTCCGTCATCATCGCCGACGAGGCAACCGCCATGCTTGACCCCTCAGGCCGAAAGGAAGTGCTCGAGACGGTCCGGATGCTGAATCAAACCAAGGGCATCACCGTCCTCTGGATCACCCATTTTATGGAGGAGGCGGCTCAGGCCGACCGTGTCCTCGTCATTACCGACGGAAAAATCGAGTTGGAAGGAACCCCGGCCGAGGTCTTCGATCACGTCGAAAAAATGAAGGAAATGCATCTGGATGTTCCGCATATGACGTCGTTGGCCGATGAACTCCGCAAGGAGGGTATGCCCCTGCCCAAAGGCATTCTGACCGTCGAAGATATGGCAAGGGAGGTGGAAAAGGTCTTATGTCCATCGAAATCCGCAACCTGACCCATTGCTATTCCGAAGGCAGCGCCCTGCGCACCGTCGCGCTGGATGATATCAGCATGACGATCGAAGACGGTGAATTTCTCGGCATCATCGGCCATACCGGTTCCGGCAAATCCACCCTTGTTCAGCACCTGAACGGTCTTCTGAAGCCTACCTCCGGCCAGATCCTTGTGGACGGACAGGATCTGAACGGCGAACATGTGAACCGCCGTGCCCTCCGCCAGCGTATCGGCCTTGTTTTCCAGTATCCCGAATATCAGCTTTTTGAGGAAACTGTCGCGAAGGATATCGCTTTCGGTCCGAAGAATCAGGGACTTTCAAAAGCGGAAATCGATCAGCGCGTCCGTTATGCCATGGATTGCGTTCATCTGGATTACGATAAGTACAATGCACGAAGTCCCTTCGAGCTCTCCGGTGGCCAGATGCGCCGCGTGGCCATCGCCGGCGTGCTGGCCATGAAACCCTCCGTTCTGATTCTGGATGAACCCACGGCCGGGCTGGACCCTCGCGGTCGCGACAGGATTCTTTCCATGCTGGAAGAGCTTCACTCCCGCGATAATGTTACGATTGTTATGGTTTCCCACAGCATGGATGACATGGCCCGCCTGGCCACCCGTCTGATCGTCATGGCGGAAGGGAGAATTCTTGCCACCGGAACGCCCCGTGAGATTTTCGTCCGGGAGGATTTGATGATCGCCGCCGGTCTCGGCGTGCCGGATGCAGCCCGCCTTTGTCGCGCCCTGCGCGAAAAAGGTCTTGATCTGCCCGACAATCTTTACCGTCCCGAAGAACTGAAGGAGCATCTGCTTCGCCTCTGGCGTGCTCAAAGGGAAGGGGGCGCCGCTCCGTGCTGAAAAACATCACGATGGGACAGTACTATCCCGTGGACAGCGTTGTCCACCGTCTGGATCCCCGCATGAAGTTGATTCTGGCAATCCTCTTTATCGTTGCGGTCTTCATGGCCCATTCTTTCGTGGGCTACCTTCTTCTGCTCGCGTTTCTGGTCTTCGCCTGCAAAATGTCGAATGTGCCTTTCCGCCTTTTGCTGAAAGGTCTTCGTCCCCTTCGGATGATTATTATCATCACTTTCCTCCTGAATCTTTTCTTCACTCCCGGCGAGGATCTCTTGGTTTCGTTCTGGATTATCCGTATTTATCGGGAAGGTTTTATGCAGGCCCTCTTCTATTCACTGCGCCTCGTCTTCCTGGTTGCGGGCACGTCGCTCCTGACGCTCACGACTTCACCTATAGCCCTTTCAGACGGTATTGAGACTCTCCTTTCTCCCCTTCGTGTCATTCATTTCCCGGCCCATGAGCTGGCGATGATGATGACCATTGCCCTGCGCTTTATCCCGACCCTGCTCGAGGAAACGGATAAAATCATGAAAGCCCAGATGGCCCGCGGTGCCGATTTTGAAAGCGGAAACCTGATGGTTCGTGCCAAGGCCATGGTGCCCCTGCTGGTTCCGCTTTTTGTCAGTGCTTTCCGCCGCGCCGGGGATCTGGCTATGGCCATGGAAAGCCGCTGCTATCACGGTGGTGAAGGCCGTACCAGGCTGCGCGTTCTGAAAACAACGAAAAATGACTGGCTGGCTTTGCTGATTCTTCTGCTGCTGATCGCCCTCATCGTGCTGGAAGGAATCTTCCTGAAGGGAGTACTGTTTTGAAGCGAATTCTCCTTTCTGTGGAATATGACGGTTCCGCCTATGCCGGCTGGCAGCGCCAGATCAACGGTCTCGCTGTCCAGCAGGTTCTGGAAGAAGCGCTCTCGGCCGCCTGTACCCATCCGGTCACCGTCACCGGTTCTTCCCGAACGGATGCCGGCGTCCATGCACGTATGCAGATGGTGCATTTCGATACTTCCTGCAGCATTCCGCCGGATAAGTATCCCTTTGTGCTCAACAATCTTCTGCCGTCGGATATCCGGATCCAGGCTGCCCGTGAAGTTCCCCCGGATTTTCACGCCCGTTTTCTCACTTCCGGAAAAACTTATACTTACCGGATTCTTAACAATCGCCATGGCAGCGCCCTCCTTCGGAATACCCACTGGCATGTACCGGTTCCGTTGGATCTCCCGCCGATGCGAAAAGCTCTGGAGTTTCTTCCCGGAACCCATGATTTTGCTGCCTTCCAGGCCGCCGGCGGCACAGCCCGCACAACGGTGCGCACCATTGACCGGGCGGAGTTGCTCAACGACGGTCCCATTCTCACCCTGGTTGTCAGCGGAAATGCGTTTCTTTATAACATGGTGCGGATCATTGCCGGCACCCTGCAGGAAATCGGCCTTCACCGTCTGCCACCGGACGCCTTCGCCCGGGCTTTTGTTTCGCTGTCCCGGCTGGATCTCGGCATGACCGCCCCGCCCTGCGGCCTGGAGCTCACCGAGGTTCGCTATCCCGAAAGGGCCTTTACCGATCCCGCCTCCATCCGTTGGCATCAGCCGGATTCCCGGGACGGTACCGCTGTCGCTTTCTGTTCTGAAGGAGACTGATCCATGCTAAACCTCGCCAATCTTTCACTGCCCCTGGAATATTCAGACACGGTCCTCCGCGCCGCTGTTGCGAAAAAATGCGGCATTGGCCCGGAACAAATACTGTCCTGCAGCGTTGCAAAGCGTTCCGTGGATGCCCGAAAAAAGGATGACGTCCATTTTGTTGTCTCTGTGCATTTCAAGGCAAAGAATGAATCGTTGTTGCTGAAAAAATGCCGTTTCCTCTCTCCCGTTGCCGGAACGCCTGCTCTTTCCCTTTCCTCCGCCCGTTTTTCCGCTCCGCCGCTGGTGGTCGGCGCCGGTCCTGCCGGTCTCTTTGCTGCGCTGATGCTGGCCCGTGCAGGAGCAAACCCGGTGCTTGTCGAGCGTGGCCGTTCGGTGGAATCCCGCGCATTGGATGTCGAAAAACTTTCTTCTGAGGGCATCCTCGATCCCGATTCGAATGTGCAGTTTGGTGAAGGCGGTGCCGGAGCATTCTCCGACGGAAAGCTCACCTGCGGTGTTAAGTCTCCCTATCTGCGTACGGTTCTGGATACCTTCGTTGCCCACGGCGCGCCGGAGGAGATTCGGGTGGATCATCTCCCGCATATCGGTACCGACCGCCTCAAGGGGGTAGTCGCCTCGATCCGCAATGAAATCATTTCTCTCGGTGGCATCGTTCGTTTTGAAACCCGTCTGGAAGAACTGATTCTTCGCGGAAACCATGTGGAAGGCGCAATCCTGTCCCATCATAATGTCCGGGAAGAATTCCTCACGGATACGGTTCTGCTGGCCATCGGTCATTCCGCCCGGGACACCGTCCAGTCCCTCTTCTCCCAGGGCGTCCGTATGATGCAGAAGCCTTTTGCCATGGGCGTTCGGATCGAACATCCCCGGATCCTGATCGACCGGGCGCAGTATGGGACCTTTGCCGGCCATCCCGCGCTCGGCGCCGCTTCCTACAAGCTCATCTGCCATACGCCGGATGCAAGGGGTGTCTACACTTTCTGCATGTGCCCCGGCGGCCACGTGATCGCCGCCGCTTCCCAACCCGGCGGCGTCGCGGTCAATGGCATGAGTTTCCATGCCCGTGATGCGGAAAACAGCAACGCCGCCCTCCTGGTCGGTGTCCGAACCGAGGATTTCGGCGATGATCATCCTCTCGCCGGAATGGTGCTCCAGCGCCAGATTGAAAAAGCCTCCTTCCTTGCCGGTGGCGGCGGTTTCCGGGCTCCTGCCCAGCGGGTGGAGGATTTTCTGGCAGACCGGCCCACGAAAGCCTTTGGCAGCGTCACTCCTTCCTATCGTCCCGGCGTCACGCCGGCAGATCTTCGTTCGGTTCTCCCGGCCTTCATTGCAGATGACCTGAAAATAGGTATCCGTGCAATGAATGGCCAGCTTTCCGGCTTTTCCATGCCCGACGCGGTGCTCACCGCTCCGGAAACCCGCTCCTCCTCTCCTGTCCGTCTTCCCCGGAATGAAGTCGGTGAAGCGGAGGACTGTGCAGGTCTTTTCCCTGTGGGAGAAGGTGCCGGTTATGCCGGCGGAATCGTTTCCGCCGCCATCGACGGCATCACCGCCGCCCTCAAAGTCCTTGAAAAAAGCAGCCTGCTGTAAGCAATGGCTGCCCTTTTTTGTCCCCTTGCGGACACCTGATTCTTGCCAAACACTCCATTTCTTCGGTTAAAACCCGAGTATTGTTTTGGAAAACTCAACCGCTTCCTCCGGTGTGTAAAGGCTCAGTGTCAGCCTGTGCGGTGCGCAGATCACCATGTTCCAAAGCAGCCGGTCCTGACTGTTTTCCAGCGTCACTTCGCCTTCTTCAATGCAGTCCTTTCCTTCGCAGTCGGATTCAATCATGCTGAATCCTTCCGGCGTCATCCGGATCACGTTCCGCCATACGCTCCCGTCCTCCAGCGTCTGAATGATTTCCTGTGTCCGCTCTCCTTCCTCCGGCAGCGGCAGGAAGCCGATGCTGTCCGCGCCCTGCAGCAGGATGTATCCCGGTGCAGTATCTGTTTCCCGAACCTGAATCAGCAGCGTAAGCGTTCCGTCTGTTTCTTCCGCCGCCGCTTCGGCTGCTGCCGGTTCAGCCGCTTCCGGCTCCTCCGCGCTCAGGGGAATCAGCGAAAACTCCGTTCCTTCCTTCAGATATTTCTCAACCCCGGAAGTGCCGGACACGGCCCTGTCCCGGGCAATAAACAGCGCTTCCACGCCGTCCAGGCTTTCGATCAGCCTTGCGCCTTTTTCCGTGCCGAGCGCAAAGGTGGCGGTCGACAGGGCATCCCCCAGCATGGAACTTTCGGAGAAAATGGTCACCGAGGCCAGTTCGTTCTGCACCGGCCATCCCGTTTCACTGCTCAGAATATGGTGGTAAGTCACCCCGTCAAGAGTAAAGCCTCGTTCATATATACCGCTGGTCACGGTGGATCCGCCGTAATTCAGCGAAACCAGCATGGTTTCTCCCGTAGCCCCGTCAATATCCTGAACCCCGACTTTCCAAGGCGATCCGTCCGGTTTCACGCCGATGGCAACGATGTTCCCGCCGAAGCTCAGGATGGCGCTCTGTATGCCTTTCTCTTCCAGCTCTTTCTTAATTGTGTCGGCAATGTATCCCTTTGCGATGCCGCCAAGGTCGATCATCATCCCGTCTTCCAGCGTCACGTCGTTGCCGTCAATCCGGATTTTCCGGTAGTCGATCTTTTCCGCCGCCGACGCCAGATCTTCCGTCGCCGGAATCTTCGTTTCCCCGCTGGTAAAGTCCCAAAGCGTGGAGGCCGGCGCAATGGTCACGTCAAAGGCGCCCCCGCTCATCTCGCTCACCCGGATCGCTGTCTGAAGAATCTCAATCGTCTCTGTAGAAACCGTGACGGGTTTCCCTTCCGCATGGTTAATTCTCCAAACGTCGCTGCCTTCGATTGTCCTGCTCAGTTTATTCTCCAGTTCTCCGCAGCGTTCCAGCGCCGCGTCCAGCAGCTCCGGATGGTTGGTATAGGCGGTCAGCGTGATCACCGTATCCAGATAGTATCCGACTCTCGATTCTTTCGTCAGATCATCCGCTGTCGCAGCGCCGCTCCATGCCGCCAGAATCATCATTGCAGCAATAAGATAGGTAAGAATCCGTACTGTTTTCTTCATTTTCTCTTCTCCTCCGGCTTATCCGGATTGATATGCATGGCCCGGAACACCCGTTCCGCAACGACACCTGTCAGTGTCCCCACCGCAGCGCCGACGCCGATCAGCACCGGCAGATAGGTGGTCAGCAGCTGCGGCGTCCGAAGAACCGCGCTCGCCGCCAGTACCTGACCGATGTTGTGTGCAATGGCTCCGGCAATGGATGTCCCGGGAACGCCCCGTATTTTTCCTTTCCCTATGGCAATAAAAGCCGCTATGCAGGCAATGCAGGCGATCCCGATCAGAATCACGCACCACAGGCGTTGTCCCTTCGGATGCGGGTTCTGTATCAGCAGCATCGTCTCCGCCACGGCCGCCATCACCGCAGCGCACAGCGCGCCTGCCGCCGGTCTCTTCCGGATCGCCAGCATCACGCCCAGGCTCAAAATGCCGCCGCTCAGGCTGTAAAGAATCGCGGTCATCGATCCGAACAGGAATCCGGAAAGCAGCACCTTCGTGAACATCAGGAAAACCGCGCTCTGCCAGTCCATCAGATAAACCGCGTAAAGCAGCACCGTGTTGGCCAGCCCCAGCTTAATACCCGGAGCGGCTCCGCCCAGCAGGGCCGTCAGGGGAATCGCCCGGTCCAATAGCCCCAGCACCAGCGCCAGCGCCGTCAGCAGCCCGAATCGTGCCACTTTCTGTGTCGAAGTCTTCAGGCTGATCCCCCCCCTTTCGTTCTTATATCATATCACAAATCCATATATTTTCCACTGTTCCTTTCCTTTTTTCCTGCCGTTCTCCGAAAAAAGTACGAACAATTTTTGACTTTTCTGTCAAAACCGGTTGACGCAAACGTTTACTCAAGAGTAGAATATTGCATCGGTCCGGACATGTGTGATGTCCGTATCAAATCCAATATTTTCAGAAAGGATGAAGGATCCTATGAAGAAACTCGTTTCTCTTCTCCTGGCCCTCTGCCTTGTGCTGGGCTGCACGGTTTTCGCTTCTGCTGAAACGAAGACTGCATCCGAACAGGGCTTTGGCAGTGCCGTCACGGTAACCGCTGAAGTTGAGGACGGAAAAATCACCGCTCTGGAAGTCGATGACTCCGGCGAAACCTATCCCGTTCCCCGGGAAGATTCCATTGAAAAAGTCATCGCCGCAATCCTTGCCAACGGTAATGCCGAAGGTGTGGATGTCAACACCGGAGCAACCTTTACCTGCACGGCGATAGTGAATGCTGTCAACAGCATCCTGGCCGTTGGCGAAGCCGCTCCCGCGGATGACGCCGCCATCGCCTTCACCGCCGGCGAATACACTGCGACAGCCGATGGCTACAACGGTCCTGTCGAAGTGAAGGTCACCTTCTCCGACAGCGCGATCACTGCAATCGAAGTTGTCAACAGTGTCGAAACCGCTCATGTCGGCACCCCGGCCTTCGATATCATGATCCCGGATATGATCGCAGCCAACGGAACGGGTGTGGATGGCGTTTCCGGTGCGACCTTCTCCGGCCGTGCCCTGCGTAACGCGGTGAACGCTGCTGCCGAACAGGCCGCCTGCACCAACCTGGATGCTTTCAAGGCCAACAAGGTCGAGCATCCTGCCCAGGCGCCCATTGAAAAGACCGTAGATATCGTCGTGGTCGGCGGCGGCGGTGCCGGTATGGCTGCGGCTGCCCAGGCGACCCAGAATGGCGATTCCGTCCTGGTCCTCGAAAAGAACGCTGAAGTCGGCGGCAACACGCTGGTTTCCGGCGGTCAGTTCCAGTCCGTCATGCCGTACCTGGTCTGGGATCCGGCGGATCCGGATGCCACCGAAGGCACCTACGGCCGTGACGGTAATAAGTATTCCAAGGTCAAGTCCGACCTGGGCTGCATCGACGTGCTCAAGAACATCCTGTCCTGGAGCGAAGAGCCCTTCGATGAAGAGTTCTATAAGACCCATGAGTTCGTCGCCGGCGACGATGTCGAGCTCGCGAAGCATGGTGTGCATGCTGAATACCTCCCCGTTCTGCAGGCTCTGAAGAAGGAAATCCAGGCCTATCTGGATTGGGCGCAGCCCAAGCTCGATGCCGGAACGCCCGAAACCGAGCTGACCCTCTTCTCCACCATCAACCTGCACATCTTCCAGACCTATTACGGCGGCCTGCGCCAGACAGCGGACAAGTCTGCATGGATCTATGGCGACATCGATCTGGTGTCCCAGTTCATCCGCGACGGCCAGGGCCTCAAGGAGTGGCTGGAAGACATGGGTGCTGAATTCCTGCACACCCAGCCCACCCTGATCGGTGCGCTGTGGAATCGTGAAAACGAATATCCCGCTCCCCAGATGAGCAACTGGATCGTTTACTTCCAGGGCCCCCTGGGCGTGATCGGTGAAGAAAACGTGCTCACCCGCACCACCGTCAAGTCTCTGCTCACCGATGGAAAAGGCAAGGTTGTCGGTGTTTCCGGCGAGCGGTACGACGGAACCGAAGTCAATGTCTTTGCCAACAAGGGCGTTGTGCTGTGCACCGGCGGCTATGCTGCCAATATTGATATGGTGCTCAAGGACAACCAGTACTGGGACAGCGCCTATCTGACCACCTCCACCAAGACCACCAACCGTTCTTCTCAGGTCGGCGACGGTATCAACATGGCGACGGCGATCGGCGCGGATACCACCGGCATGAACTTCACCCAGCTGATGCCCATCTCCTGGGTCGACAACGGCAACCTGGCCTTTGGTTCCGGCACCTATGCCTGCTGGGTCAGCCCCGTAACCGGCAAGCGTTTCGTGGACGAAGGTTCCGAGCGCGACGTGCTGTCTCTGGCAGAGTTCCGCAACGGCGTTGTCAAGAACGGAACACCCGGCGTCTTCATTGAGTTCTTCAATGCGGAACAGCACATCCCCGGCCCGCCCACTGCACAGCTGACCAAGGATGCCTTCGAAGGCCGTTACTACAAGATCAAGTGCAACGAAGAAGAGCTCTCCAAGCTCCTGCAGAATCCCGAATTCAAGGATGTCACGGCCGACGCAGCCACCATGCTGGCAACCGTCAAGGCGTATGACGAAGCGGTCATGGCCAAGGCCAACACCGGTTCCGCCGAATTCCCGGATGTGGGCAAGAAAGTCTTCTCCCGCACCATCGGTAATGTCGAAAAGGACGAAAGCGGCAAGTACAAGACCGAAACCTACGACCTCGACAACACCGAGGTGTTTGTCCGTCTGATGGCTCCCTCCACCCACCACACCATGGGCGGTCTGAAAGTCGACGTCCAGCGCCACGTGCTGAACACCGAAGGCGAAATCATCCCCGGCCTCTACGCTGCGGGTGAAGTCACCGGTGGTATCCACGCCGGCAACCGTCTGGGCGGCAACGCCATCGTCGAAATCTTCGTTTCCGGCCGTACCGCCGCCAACGCGATCGACGCTGACAACAAGTAATTTAAGGTGATACCAAGGCCCGGTTCGAAAGAACCGGGCCGTTTTTTGTACGATTCACTATTCACTATCCACTGCCGCACCGCAGCGCGGTTCCCCTAAACCCTAATAGAGCGCATCCGATCCATAATCCGTTCCTTCAAAAACGCCTTCAGCGGCGGAAGCGCCTCCGTCACCGGTTTCGCCCCGCTCCCGGTAAAGGTCATCGTACAAGGCGTCTCTTCCGTCCATGCGCCCCATTTCGGCAGCGTCTCCCCGTTCAGGTCTTTCCCGTTCGGGTTGCTGGTCTTAATGAAGTTGCAGAAGTAGTCGCACATCTGTCTCGCCAGGTCGTAGTGCCTTCCGACGAAGGGTCGCCAGCACTTTGCCAGTGTTTCAAACCAGAACCAAAGGTCCGAGGAATGGAAGGTCCCCGGATCGTCCCATCCGGGAATGTCCGGATCGAAGCAGTAAACGTATCCTTTTCGTCCGGTCTTTGCAATGTCGGATATTGTTCCCTTCACCGTGCATTCAATTCCGCTGGCCGCCGCGTATCCAAGGTCTTCCGTCTTTTGCCGGCTTTCCGGAATGGCGAGGAATGTGTCGGCTTTGTCGCCGAACAGCCGTTCCGCTTCCGCCTTCAGTCCCGCTTCGTCCGCCGCGTCGATCGTGTTCAGAAATTCACTGCCCGTGTTCCCGGCCATCATCACGGTGTCCACGCATTTCCCCGCCCGGTAAAGTGCGATCGGATCGCCGATACAGAACCGGTCGTCCTGAACCGTAAAGAAGGGCACATGGCTCTCCATGTATTTTTCATAGCTCCGCTGCAGCTTCACTGCGTCCATCCCCCGGGCATCCTTCAGGGTTTGCACGCCCAGGAAAGCGAAGAAATCCTCCCCCTTCTTTTCCGCGTCTTTCAGCAGTTCCGGCCGGCCGATCTCCCGGCGCATGTAGGGGTCGAAAATCATCGCGCTCATCACCACCGTGTTCCGGAACAGCCCTTTGTTGTCCGGGCAGGCCAGCTGGCTCATCACGCTGCCGCCGCCGGCGGACTGTCCCGCGATTGTCACCTTCGCAGGATCCCCGCCGAAGGCCGCGATGTTCCGCTGTACCCAGCGCAGCCCCGCCTGCTGGTCCAGATTGCCGAAGTTGGCCGGTGCGTCCGGCGCCTCCTCCGTAATCTCCGGATGTGTCAGGAACCCAAGCGCCCCGACGCGATAATTCACCGTAACCACAACGATGCCGCGCCGCGCAATCCGTTCCCCGTCAAATTCCATCTCCGCCGGATATCCGCATTGAAGACCGCCGCCGAAGAACCACACCAGCACCGGCATCTTCTCGTCCGCTTTCTTCGCGTTTGTCCAAATGTTCAGGTACAGGCAGTCCTCGCTCATCGGGATGTCCGGATCCACGTGCCATTCCCGGCAGTAAATGTCGTCCCCCAGTCCCGGAATCCATTGCATGGAAATCGGGGCGAATCGGGAGCAGTCCCGGATCCCGGCCCAGTTCTCGCAGGGCTGCGGTGCGCGCCAGCGGTTCTTGCCCACTGGCGGTGCGGCAAAAGGAACGCCCTTAAAAGCCGTGATCCGCGGATCCGCCGCTTCAATGCCGCGCACCCATCCGTTCTCCGTTTTCACCTGTCGAAGCATTTTCCTTCTCCTCCCGTTCTGCTTCCTTCATATGCTTTCCGCTGTTATTCTCCCATTTCGGCAACATTCGTCTGATATTCGCCCTCGCCGGTCTTCTTCCATGTTTTCCAGGGCCCGGCCCCTTCCCGAACCTCTCCCGGATCCAGAATCATCTTCAGCCGCTCCAGCTGGTTCCGGAATCCGAAAGGCTTCTCCGCCGCTTTCCGGAAGGTCACCGTACCGCTCTCTCGGTTAAAATCAATGTCGAACCAGCCGTTCTGCCCTTCCAGGTCAAATCCGCAAAATTCCTGCCAGGCCGGAAGGTTCAGGCATACTTCCGGTTCCGGATACATCACCCGCAGGTATCCGCCCTGCAGCCGCACATACAGGTTCCCCTCCGCCTCGTTGTCCCGCGTCGGGAAAACAATCGCCGCCTCTCCGCAGTCGTAGAAGATGTTGTTGAAAATCTTCGCGTCCCGTGAGGTTCCGCCCCGTTCCAGTCCGTGCATCCGGAATCCCACTGGTTTCAGGTAGTATCCGCTGTGCCGGCATTTGCCGATCAGGTTGTTTTCAATGCGCAGCCGGTCCGTCCCTTCGCCGTAGATGCCGTATCCGTTGATCACGTCCAGCTCCCGCGTCTTGTACCATCCGGAGGATCCCGGCTCCGCGGGAACCTTCGCGGGATCAAACCGCCCTTCCACGTTCCAGATGATGTTGTGGTCAATCAGGTTGATCCCGTCCCGGGTGCATTCGATGAAGATCGCTTCCCGCTGCTCAATGCCGTCCAGGAACAGATTCCCGCAAATCCGGTTGTTTTCGTTTCCGCAGTCCAGCCAGATGTGATCAGCCCGCAGGGTGTTCCGGAAAACGTTGTCCCGGATCAGCCCGTTCACGCTGTTGTGCAGTTTAATGGCCCCCGCTTCCCAGCTCAGCTCCATCTTCTGCCATCCGGTGCCTTCGATCACGTTGTCTTCAATCAGCATTCGCTCGGCAAACATTCCGGCAATGCCGCATACGCCCACGTCCCGGATCCGGCAGTTCCGGATCACGCTGTATCCAATCGTCTCGTCCGCCGTGTGCGTGTGGTGCCAGCATTCATGCCCTACGTCGATCCCAACGCCGTTGGACCAGTTCACTTCGCAGTCTTCGATAATCCAGTGATGACCCCGGTGTGCGGAAATAGCTCCCCGCTGCGGAACCGGCGCGCCGGTCGCCGCGTGTTCGCATTTCAGTCCCTTCACCCGGATGTAGTTCAGGAATTCTTTTTCCGGTGCGAAGCACTGTTCCCGAACCGTCACCTCAATCCGGTGATTCTTCGGGTCTTTGTCGCATGCCAGCCGGAAATGAACCTTCATACCGTTGGCTTCAACCCAATAGGTGCCGTCTTCCTGCCCCATCCCGTTGTAGAGCGGCACCTGCTTCAAAGGTTTTCCGTCGCAGAACACGCACCCCCGCCGGTTCAGATAGGGGGTCATATCCGTCTTGTCGTATTCGATGAACAGCCGGTCGTGCAGAATGTTCACCGCGCAGAAAGGGTTGTATCCCCTGAAAAGGTCCGGATCCAGGTCGTATTCCCAGATCTGGATGTCCTCCTTTTCATTTGTCGTGCCAAATCCCCGGAACAGCATCCATCCTTCGCTCTTTTTGAATTCCGTCACTTCCTCCGAGGCGCGGATCACCACGTCCCCGTCCCCATAGGATTCGTAAGAAATCATGTGTTCCGGTCCCGTGCCGCCCTGTTCGGGTCGCACGCATTCCCGATAGATGCCGGCGTGAATCCGGATCCGCGTACCGGGCGTCGCGACGGCGGCAGCTTTCCCAATGGTGCGGAAGGGTTTTTCTTCGCTGCCGTCGTTCCCGTCGGACGCTGCCGGATCTGTATTGCTGACAAATAGTTCCCGTGTCCATTCGGGGTCCTTTTCCCAGAATTCAAAAGTGCTGCCGTCCGGCAGGATCGCCGAAAGATCCTTCCGCATCTGTGGTTACCTCCTGTAATTTTGGTTGAAAAGGGGCGCCCCCGCAGGAGCGCCCCCAAGGGTTATTCATCCCTTTTAAATCGTTTTTTGCGGATTACAGTCCGGCTGCTGCTTTCTTGGCGTCGATTTCGGGCTGCCACATGCCGCAGTCATACTCGTACAGATCTTTGTAGCCGAAGCCGTCCAGGGTCTCGACCATCTCAGCCCACATGGCTTCGAATTCGTCGTCCGTGTTGCAGGTCATGATCAGGTTCCATGTGTATTCGCACAGGGAAGCATTGATCTCAGCACGCAAGGAAGCGATGTCGTTATTGTCCGCGGCGGGCGTAAAGTCAACGCTCGGCATGGCCAACAGTTTGCCATTGGCCTTCATCCAGGCAACATCGTCCTCGGCACCGAACATTTCGGCCCATTCTTTCTTCATTTCGGTCATGTTCATTTCCTTGTAGCTCTTCCAGAACTTCTGGGCAAACCGCTCACCGGTGATGGGGTTGATGCACAGGGAGGAAACGATCCACTGGTTGATGTCGTTGTAACCGTCGTCATATCCGCCGCCGCCGTATTCTTCCGGAACGGGCAGGTTGTCCATCAGAGCGTTGTCGTTGATGGGCGTGAAGGTGCCGTCTTCGTTCACAGTGTAGTTGAAGTCCTTCAGGCCGCAGTGCTGGATGGTCGCTCCTTCGGGGCTGGCATACCAGTCAAGGAATTCCATGATGCGGTCATACTTCTCGCCTTCAACTTTGCCGCCCACGCCGAACATACGGTCGGAGCCGTAGTACCGGTCAGCATCAGCATAGAAGGTCATGTCGCCCACGGGGATGAAGCGGAAAGCCGTGCCGGCCTGCAGCCGATCCAGGCTGTTCCAGAAACCGACCTGCCAGCTGTACCAGAAGATATCCACGCGTCCGCTGGACATCTTGGCGCAGGCGTTGTCCCAGTTCTGGGTGCCGCTGTCCGGATCCACCAGACCCTTCTGATAAGCCTGGTTCAGGAACTTCGTGATCTTGTAGTAGGCACCGTCCTTGTCATACAGGGGCTTGAAGCTGTAGTCGGGCTGCAGCAGCGCGCTGCCCTTCAGCTTCTGGCCGTACCAGGTGGTCAGCTGCACAACGTTCGCCGGGCCGACCATGTTGTCGTTGCCGTCCCAGTCGGGCCACAAGGAGAAGGGATAAGCGGGATCGCCTTCTTCGTTGGTGGGGTGAATCTCATGGATCTTTTCCAGAGCGGCCAGCAGGTCGTCCAGGGTCTCCAGCTTCGGAGAGCCGATCTCTTTGTACAGGTCCCAGCGCAGCATCGGGCTGGAGTAGATCACGTCGTCCGTCAGGGTGTCGGGAGCGGTGTCGGTCATCTCGGTGGGGATGCCGTAGTATTTTCCGTCTTCGCCGGTCAGGCCCTTGTTGTAAACGTCGATCTGGGTCTTGAACTTCATGATGTTTTCGCAGTTCACGATCTTGTCGCTGATGTCGCGCGCGAGGCCGGCTTCAACGATTTCCGGGAACTTGGCCTTGTCCACGATGATAATGTCGCCCAGGTTGCCTTCTTCGGCGCGGGTGGCATAGATCGTGTTGCCGACCACCTGGGAAGCGATGATGTTCAGTTCAAGGTTGAACTTGTCCTTCACGATCTTCGCAAACCAGCCGGACTGGATGCCATTGTAGTTGGCGGCATCATCATAGATGTCGATGGTCAGGAGCTCTTTTTCTCCTTCGGCCACCGCGCTGACGGTCACCAGGCTCATGAGCAGAGCCAACGTCAGCAGGACAGACAGAAACCGTTTCATAGAATACCCTCCTTTTTTATATGATGTAAGGCAAACTCGCCTTCATCTCAACCTTTCACCGCGCCGATCATGATGCCCTTCGTGAAGTACCGCTGGAAGAAGGGATAGATCAGCATCACGGGCAGCACCACAACCACCGTCACCGACATGCGGATGGAAGTAGCCGTTGCGGCCGTCTGCAGGCCCGCGATAATCGCGCTGGAGTTCGTTGTGTTGCTCAGCAGCGCCTTCAGGCTGTTCGCCTGTGTAATGTATTGATACAGCACGTACTGCAGTGTGTTCAGGTCCGGCCGGTTCGTCATCAGCAGCAGGTTATCCTGGAAGGAGTTCCATTGGTTCACCGCTGCGAAAATCGCAATCGTCGCCAGGATCGGTTTGATCACCGGCAGCATAATCTGCCAGAACACGCGCAGCGTACCGGCCCCATCAATTTCGGCGGCTTCCTGCAGCTCCTTCGGCACGGATTCACAGTAGGTCTTGCAAAGGATGATGTAGAACGGCTGAACCACCATCGGGAAAATGTATCCCCAGAAGTTGTTGTTCAGTCCCAGGTTCCGCATGCACAAAACCCACGGAATGATGCCGGCGTTGAAGTACATCGTAACGGCCACAAACCGGAACCACAGTTTCCGCTTCCACATGGTATCCCGGGTGAACATATATCCCAGGAATGCCGCGATCATCACCGTCAGGATCGTCCCGATCACCGTGCGCATCAGCGAGATCTTCGCCGCGTCCAGCAGTCCGGGGATGTTCGCCATCCGTTCATAGTTCTTGAAGTGGATCTCCATCGGGTAAAACAGCACTCTGCCGCGCTCGGAAAGGTTGTTCGCGCTGATGGAGTTTATGATGATGTAGTAAAACGGATAAGCGCACACGAAGGCGAAGAACGCGTATACAATATAGGTAATAACGCTGATCACCTTGTCGCCCGGGCCTTGCCGGTCCATCGGGTTGATGTGCTTCTTTTTCGGAAGGGCAGCTTTCGTTGTCATTGTCTTTTCCTCCCTTCCGAATTACACGAAGCCTTCCCCGCGAACCAGGCGGGAAACAGTGTTCGTGATGAACAGCAGCGCCACGCTCACAATGCTCTTAAGCATGCTGATGGCTGTGCTCAGGGGATAATTGCCGCGCCCTGTGGTGGCAATGTTGTACACGTAAAGATCCAACACTTCAATGGACTTCTTGTTGAAGTTGTTCATGAAAACGAAGTACTGTTCCATGCCGTTGGACAGGAAGTTCGCCAGGTTCAGCATCACGATCACGAAATACGTCGGCAGCAGGCACGGAATCGTGATCCGCCAGATAATCTGCATCCGGGTTGCTCCGTCCACCTTCGCCGCCTCGATCATCTGCTCGTCAATGGCGCTGATCGCGGCCAGGTACATAATGGCGGCCCATCCGGCGTTCTTCCATGTCAGCCACAGCCACATTCTGAACCACACGTGGTCTTTGGAGCTAAGGAAGGAAATCGGCTTGTCGATCAGACCGAGGTCTACAAGAATCGTGTTTACCGCGCCTGTGGAGCTCAGCACGTTGAAGGCCACCGAGAACACCAGAACCCAACTGATGAAGTTCGGCAGTGTCGTCACCGTCTGAACGAATTTCTTGTACGGGCGGCATTTAATTTCGTTAAGAAATACCGCGAAGATCATCGGGAACCAGCTGAACGCCAGGGAGATGCCGCTCATGGCAAAGGTGTTCACCAGCACGCGTCCCACGTCGGCCAGCCGGGTCGGATTCGAAACGATGTACTCAAACCATTTCAGTCCGACATAGGTTTCCGAGGAAATCGGCTTCGGCGGCATGTAGTCGTGGAACGCGTACACCCAGCCGTACAGCGGGTAATACGAGATCAGCGCGACGAGGATCAGAAGTGGCAGAATGTAGAGGAATTCCACATAGGACCTCGTCTTTTTGCTCATTCTCTCACATCCTTCTTCTCTGACCTTCTCAGATCGTTTTCTCCATGTTCACTCGGTTTTTCCGGTTTGGATCCCGGAATATTCTGCTCAACTTTTGCTCTTGTTGTATACACACATATATATAGCAGAACAAAAACCAGTGGACAATACATTTTCTCTAAAAATATGGGACAAAATTATCTCTCAGGTGCTTGTAAACGATTCCATTTTGTGTTTTTTTAGTGTATAATTGGACAGAACCCTCTGTTTTGGCAGGACAGAGGAGACAAAAAGCAACGATTCACCGGGAGGAATGCAGCCATGATTGCTTTCTACGAAAGCCGTGATGAGCGCCTGTTTATCGGCGAAATGACAAAATACCCCTTCCCGCTGCATGTGCACGAGCTGGCGGAGATCATCGGCATTACCTCCGGTTTCGTCCGCATCAGCATCAACGGCACGGAATACACCCTGAACCCCGGCGACGTCGCCGTCATTTTTCCCTTAACGCCCCACAGCTATGATGAAATCGGTGAAGACGCCTCCGGCCAGGTCGCCATCGTTCCCACCGATATCATCCCGGAATACACTAGCACTTTCCGTACCCTCGAGCCGGAATATCCGATCCTCCGCGCCGCAGATGCGCCGGAAGATACCGCGCTGGCTCTCAACCGCCTGCAGGCGCTGAACATGGAGGATCATCTCCCCCTCTGCATCGCCTATCTGCATGTGCTCCTGGCCTCCACCATGCACCGTCTTTCCTATCATCCTGTCTACGATTACAGCGACCGCGGTCTCGGTCATCGGATCATGCGCTATATTTCCGATCATCTCTGTGAGGAAATTACTCTGGAAACCGTCTCCCATGCCCTTGGCATCAGCGTTTCCCATCTGTCCCATTTTTTTGCTGAAAAGATGCATGTCAATTTCCGGCAGTATATCAATGCCAACCGCATTGCCAAGGCCCGGCTTCTCATGCGCGATTCGAATTATACCCTCACCATGATCTCCGATGCCTGCGGCTATTCCAATATGCGAACCTTCCGCCGCGCCTTCCTGAAAGAGGTCGGCTGCCTGCCTTCCGAGCATATGGTCGTTCTCCGCAACCGCGTGAAGAGCTCCTGATTCGAGTGCACGAGTGCACGAGTGCACGAGTGCACCGGGATCACGCCCTTTGGTTCGAGTAAGACGGTTCGCTTTGCTCACCGACAGATAGACCAACAGGACCGTCCAGGATCACGGAATCGTCACAGGTGTATTCTTGTTCGAGCGTTCTTTTAGGTGCTAGGTTTTCTCCGAAACCCTTGATTTTTATAGCATCAAGTTGATTTTTAGGTGCAAAGAATTTTAGTGGCAATTTTATTCGCTCCCTTCTTCCCCATTGAATTTCAAAAGGCAACAAAAAACCCCGCCGATCATTCTTTTTATCGACAAGGTGCTTCCTGTTGCTCGACCGCCGTCGTGCGTCTTCCCGGCTATCTGCCGTCATCTTCTCTGAAAATAGATATACCTCCCCTGTCGGGAGGCTTAACGTCCACGTCCGGTCTTATACCAATCGGCTGCCGGGAAAGGACGGAATCAATGGTGGATTTCTTAAAATCCAAGATTTATTATAAATTATAATCAACAATAGTTACATATTGGTTACTTTTTTTGATTTTCATAAAATTATTTATTTTCTTAAACAAAAATATCAACCACAGCTGTTATTATGAACCGTCACCCATCCAACTGTTATCATCAGCTGTCTCCCCTTCCTGATCAACCCGCGGGCCCGGACGCCCTCATTCTGTCGATTTTTTGATATGCTTTGTCGAAATTGAGATTGTTTCCGGAAACGATTGTCTATATAATACTTCTGACATGCTTCGGCCATTGCCGCATGTTGACATGCAGTTTGCGCACAGCGAGGTATGATATGCAGAAAAGCAGTTTTCCCTGGGCTTCCTTTCTGAAAAAGATCGCGGTCATCGCGATTCCGGTTGCGCTGCAGAATCTGCTGACCACCACCGGATCCATGGTGGATACCATGATGATCGCCTCCCTTGGCACGACGGAAGTCGGCGCCGTGGGCCTGTGCGCCCAGTTTTCCTCCCTCATGTTTTCCGGATACTGGGGCTTTGTCGGCGGCGGCATGCTCTTTTTCGCCCAGTATTTCGGCGCGAAAGATGATGACGGAATCAACCGCTCCTATGGACTGACGCTCACCTGTATGATGACCGTCGGCCTTCTTTTCGGTCTGATGGCGATCTTCTTTCCGGAAACGGTCATGCGCATGTATACGGACAAGCCGCATATTCAGGCCATCGGGGTTGAATACCTGCGGATTGTCGGATTTGCCTATCCCTTGATGGTTTTTTCCATGGCCATGGCGGCGCTGCTGCGCTGCACCGGAAAGGTGCAGCTCCCGCTGTGGGGTTCCGTCGCCGGCGTATTCACCAATATTTTCATGAACTGGGTACTGATCTTCGGCAACCTCGGTGCGCCGAAGATGGGCGTGCGCGGCGCCGCGCTGGCGACTGTGCTGGCGCAGTGCGTCTCCTGTCTGGTGGTCCTGTTTGCCGGTTTCTGCAGCGGACACCCCTATCTGCTGGCCATCCGCCGCCATTTCCGCTGGAGCAGGCATTTCATTCGGGTCTATCTGAAAAAGTGTTTCCCCATTCTCTGCAACGAGGTATTGATCGGCGTCGGCAATATGGTCATCAACATCGTGCTGGGCCGTCAGCCGGAGGAGGCCATCGCCGCGCTGGCGGTGTTCCGAACGCTGGAAGGCCTGGTCATCGGGTTCTTCGCGGGCTTCTCCAATGCCGCTTCCGTCCTGGTCGGCACCGAGGTCGGCGCCGGGCATCCGGACAGAGCCTTCGGCCGGGCGTGGCGTCTGGTTTACCTTTGTCAGGGCATCATTGCCCTGCTGGGTGTCGTGCTCATCGCGCTGCATACGCCGATTCTGACGCTGATGGGCATGCACGGTGAAAGCTTCCGCCTGGCCTTCGGTATGATGCTGATCTATCTGTCCTTCGGTGTGATCCGCATGGGCAACTGGACCCAGAACGATACCTTCCGTTCTGCCGGAGACGCTACAACCGGCACCGTTCTTGAAATCGTCTTTATGTATCTCATGGTGCTGCCCTGTGTCTGCGTTTCCGGACTGGTCCTGAAATGGCCTACGCTGGTTGTGTTTGCTATGTGCTATGTGGACGAACCGATCCGGTATGTCATGATGCAGATTCATCTGCATAAAGGCAAATGGATCCGGCCCGTCACACCGGAAGGCATCCGGTCGATGGAGGACTGGAAGCCGAATCATAAACTGGTGGATGAAACAGAATAAGCTTTCATTTCTGAAAGGCTGTCATAACCGGTTCGCGAAGTGGGTCAGCATGCGGTTGCTGTCCCATACGCCTTTCTCAAGTATCAATGGTGGTGATCACGACGGAAATCAGGCTTTCCAGCACGGCCGTCACGGCAATCCTGATGATTTCCATTTTGTCCTCGGGTATCTTTCTCATGGATCGTTCTCCTGTGATTGATGTCTTTCACGAATGAACTTTTATGGTCGGACGGTTCCGACCTCTTCACCGAAAGCCTCGGTGTAAATCTTCTGAATGCTCTCCCGCTGAAAGCCGAACCCGATCAGGTCAACAAGCTCTTCGGCATTGCATGGAACATCCGCGCACAGGATGAGGGCATTGCGGTCCCGGGCTGAAAGCCGCTCCGTACCCTTCAGGGTCAGCTCAACCGAACTTTCCTGCCCGCCGTTGAAAAGAGAACAGGTACAGGAATCGCAGAAAGTTTTGTCCGGGGAAAGCATGATTTCAAAGCCCCGCATGGTTCCGTCCGCCGTCTCCGCCGTCAGCTGCCAGTCTCCGTCCGTCGGCAGGATCACGGCAGCCGTTTCGTTGAACTTCCACAAAAAGCCGTCCACGTCTTCCGCTTCTTTCCGGATCATTTTGTTTTCCAGGGTCCACTGTGCCTTTCCTTCCCGGTAAACCGTGAGGGCATCGCATCCGTCCAGGAAAAGGATACGCTCCGGAGAGGCCTCGTGCAGGACTTCTTCGTCCGTCAAATCCGAGAACATCCAGCTGATATAGGTGGACATCAGATGCTCCCGCGTGAGATTCACAAATGTATCCGCTTCCGGATCCCACGCGCCGGTCCGGATCATTTCATTCTTCCCAAGCGTCATCATCAGGGCGGCCAGCGTCCCCAGCTGTGTCATCGACGTAACATAGGGATCCCTGTCCGCCGGCAGGTGTACACCCAGGGCGGAAAAGAGCAGACTGGGTGCCATCTCGGTCGCTTCGGAAACGTCCCACTTAGGAATAGCGGAAATCAGGCGGTCCTGCAACAGGTTCGCGTATTCTTCCCGTGTTCCGAAGAGATCTCCCATCAGGGAAAGCCCCAGTCGGTTCATCAGGTTGAAGGCCGGATTGCCGGTCATCCCGAGTCCAGTCAGTTTCCGGTAGGTTTCCGACGCGGCGCTCTTCATTCGGCTGTAATCACCCGCTGTCTCCGCGGAGGGCAGAAACACATCGGTGCCGTTCCGTTCGAATCCGTAGCTTTGCATGGGAATCTGGGTCACGAAGTCCTGGGCTCCGCACACATTGAAGATGTTGTCATATTTCACCGGTTCTGTTGTCACCCGCGGACAGGCAAAAAAACAGGCGTACACCCTGTCAAACTTTCCGGAAGCGGTCCAGTCTGCTGCAGCCAGGTTTCCGACAGCCGCAGACCGGGAGTATCCGGTCACCCACAGAGCAATCGAACCCTCCAGAGCGTTTTCCGTCAGATATTTGTCCAGTTCTGCCTCGAGAATGTCTGCGCCGGCACGGAATCCTTCGTGATCTTTTCCTTCTCCGAGTTCCAGATTTCCGCCCCATTCCTTGGAATAACCGCTTCCCCTGCCGGAAACGGCAACCACGGTGCAATCTCCGATCTTCTTTCGGGCAATGATGCCGGCAAAAGTATCAGGACCGCTCGATGTATCATATCCGAATGTATAAATGCCTTCAAAGCCGGCGCCGGAAAGATAGACGTCGTACTGCGGTTCCAGGCCCTTCTGCTTCTTCAGCGGTTCGAACGCGCACACCGCCAGGCCGATGGAGCCCTGTGCCATCTCCCGGTTAAACCGGTTCTCCGGCTGCAGAAACCATTCGTCTGAATACGGAAAATCCCAGGTAAAAACCGGAGCGCAGCCCGGATCGCCGAACTTCACGGTGATCTGTGCCGCTCCTTCCGCCAGCGCCGCCGGCAGGATCGTTCCGGTTCCGAGGATCAGAATCATCAGGAAAACCATAATTTTTTTCATCGTTCGGATGCTACTCCCCTTTCACAAGCCGGTAAAGCACTTCTGTCATTTTTTCCATGGCCTGCACCGGAATCAGTTCCTTCCGGCCATGGAAGTTATATCCACCGGTGGACAGATTCGGGCATGGTAGTCCCATGAAGGACAGCCGCGCGCCGTCGGTGCCGCCGCGGATCGGTTGGACCACGGGTTCCACCCCGCTGTCCAGGAAAGCTTTTTGGGCCCTTTCCAGGATTTCCGGGTACTGTTCCACAATTTCCCGCATGTTCCGATAGGAATCCCGCAGCTCAACGGAAACCGTACCTTCGCCGTATTTCGCGTTCAGATACGTACCGATGTGCTGAACGGTTTCCTTCCGTTCGTCAAACTTCCGGGCATCGTGGTCCCGGAGGATGTAATGCAGTTCCGCTGTTTCCTCATCCCCCTGCATACCCGTCAGGTGATAGAACCCTTCGTATCCTTCCGTATGTTCCGGCCTCTCCCATGCCGGCAGCATCCCCGCGAATTCCATCGCGATCAGGCTGGCGTTTTTCATCTGGTTTTTCGCGCTGCCCGGATGAATGTTGACGCCTCTCACCGTCACTTTGCAACTTGCCGCGTTGAAGCACTCATATTCGAGTTCGCCCAGCGCCCCGCCGTCCACTGTATAGGCAAAGTCCGCGCCGAACCGCTGAACGTCGAAAAGATCCGCTCCGCGGCCGATCTCTTCGTCCGGTGTAAAGGCAATGCAGATCTTTCCGTGATTCGGTGCATCCGGAACTGTCATTTTTTCGCAAAGCGTCATGATTTCCGCCACGCCGGCTTTATCGTCCGCTCCCAGCACAGAGTCGCCCGCGGTTACGACCAGATCCATGCCCGCAAGTCCCGGGAGGAAATCAAATCCGTCGATCACGGTGCCGTTTTTCAGGTGGATGGCTCCGCCGTCGTAATGCCGGGTGATCTGGGGATCGGTCGGGCCTTTCACGCCGTCGGAGGTGTCCATATGGGCAATCAGGCCGATGGCCGGCTGATCTGCAGGGCCTATGGCGGGAATCGACGCATATACATATCCATGTTCGTCCATTTCGACATCTGCAATGCCCATGCCCCGCAGTTCTTCCGCCAGCATGGCGCCCAGAATCTTCTGTCCCGGCGTCGAAGGACAGCAGTCAACCGCTTCGCAGGAAGTGGTTTCCACCCGAACGTATTTCAGGAATCTCTCCAGCACTGTCATGGTTTCTTTCCTTCCTCTTCGTTTTCATGTTCCCGCTCCCGGTCCTCCAGTACCTTGCGAACTTCGTCCGCGGCATTCAGGAAAGCGCCGGCCACCAGCGGATCAAAGTGTGTCCCCGACTCCTCCCGGATGATCTCCATGGACTTTTCAAAGCCGAATCCGGGCTTATAGCAGCGCTTTGACACCAGCGCGTCGAAAACGTCCGCAACGGCCATGATCCGGGCGGACAGGGGAATTTCCTCGCCTTTCAGGCCTTCGGGATAGCCCCGCCCGTTCCACCATTCGTGGTGATAGGTCGCCAGATCCTTCGCCACGTCCAGGAAGCTGATATTCGCGGAGGCAGGCCGCGTTTTTTCAATAACATCACCGCCGTAGATCGTGTGCTTCTTCATCAGGGCGAATTCCTCGTCCGTCAGTTTCCCGGGTTTGTTCAGCACAGCGTCCGGAATGTGAATCTTTCCGATATCGTGCAGCGGAGCGGACCGGAACACATCCGCGCAATATTCGTCCGTCAGCTGGTCGGTATAATGACCTTCTTTTTTCAGCTCGTCCATGATGATCCGCGTGTATTCCGCGGTGTTCTTGATATGGTCGCCGGTGCTCTGATCCCGGCTTTCCACCAGGTTGGCCATCGTGATAATCAGGTTTTCCTGCATCCGGTTAATAATATCGTTTTTCTCCTGGGATTCGGCGATATAGCGCACGGAGTCGTCCGTGGTCTTCATGATCGCTTCATACAGGTTCTCGATTTCGTCCTTTGTCCCGATGCCGAGCTTGTGAATCTGCTCCGCGCCTTCCGCACGTTCCGCTTCGCTGTTGAAGGCAAAGCTGCCCGTCACGTTGGCCATGGAGTTGATCGGCATAATCACCCCGTGTTCCGCATACCACAGGAACCCGGCCAGAATCAACACGGCAAAGCTGATGAACAGGCTGAGAATCCGGGCCAGGAAGCGGCATTCGTCTTCCCAGATTTCTGTCATGTCAATATCGACGCAGGCGTAGCAAACGGTTTTCCCTTCGCTGTTCTTCACCGGGGTGTAAACCGAAAGCAGCCATCCGTAGGTTTCGTTTGAAATCACGAAATCGATGTTTTCGCCCTTCAGCAGCGCCGGAAGCTGTGCCTTGAACGCGTCGTCAAAAGGGATCACCGTTCCGGGATCCTCGCCGGGAGTATCCGGCGTATCCGGGTCGAACACCACATGGCAGCCGTCCTCCCGGATCTGGTAAACATAGACGTATTTGATCGCCCGGCTGCTTTCGCGCACCTGGTTCATGGCCGCTTCGGATTCCCTGTATCCCGGTGCGTCATCCCCCAGTGTCAGGTATTCGTCCACCCGGTCTCCGTCCATGTTGCCGATCAGCACCCGGGTCACGCCGTTGGCCATCTCCACCTGGCTTCTGATCATGGCCTCGTGGAAGGAGGAATAGCTGATCCCCGTGGTCACCGCCGCGATCACAAGGATCGCCAGCGTTTCGATCAATACGATCTTGGTCCGCAGGGAAACGCCCTTCGGCTTGAATTTATGGGCCTCCCGGTAATCTTCACGGCTCAGCTGGTTCTGCATCCAGGAATGATATCGGAATTGATCCTTGAACCGCCGATCCAGCACCTTGTAGATCAAAACCGCTGCCGCCACCGTAATCAGCTTGTCCAGCAGGTCATACAGAATGCTGGAAGACATCTGGGCCAGCAGTCCGTTTTTCAGACCTGCGTCATAGATCTGCTGTGCCAGAGGACCGGTGAAATCGTCCCCGATCGCAAATCCGTAAAGCACCCAGGTCAGCAGGCTCCCGAGTCCGCCGCCGATCAGCGCAAACAGCGGCACCGACAGCATCGTCTTTCCCCAGCGCTGGAACCATCTCTTCTGGTGCAGGCGCGCGGCCAGTACGGCGATCAGCACGTTGATAGCACAGTAATAGATGGAGTTGAAATCAAAGACGGCCTTCAGCAGATTCGTGGCATATCCAACCACAATGCCCGGCACAAACCCGCCGACCATCGATACCAGGATGGTTCCGATGGAATCCAGGTACATCGGAAGTCCCAGTGCGTTCACTAATTTGGAAAGTCCCAGATTGATGGCGATCCCGGCCAGAATCAGCAGGAAATACTGCCCCAGTTTTTTCCAGATCATCTGCCTGTTCTTCGGCATTTCAGCTTTACTCATCCGTTTTCATCTCTCCCGGCGCAACGCCGTCAGATTATTTCTTCTGCAAAACTTTTACGGCATTCTGTTTCTCCCTCATCAAACACTTCATTTTACCATTTCGGCGATCGGAAAGTCAATTATCCCTCTTTCAAGTCCGACTTATTCCAGCGGCCGGTTCTGTTCTTACGGGTCTTCCGTCCATTCCCGGGCGCACTCCAGCGCCAGATCATCCGTTTCCATGCGGATATAGGCTGCCAGGCTTTCCGGATCGTTGCTCTGCCGTCCGATGCCGTATTCTTTGAAGTTTCCGTCCGTCGTATAGATACCGTCTCCCGGGTCATCCAGCAAAATCTGAACGAGAGGCCGCAGATCCTTCAGGTTTTTGGCGGCGATGCACTGAATGTTCTTTGCCAGCAGATCGTGGAAATAGAATTCTCCCACGGGGTCAAGCCATCTGTTTTCTTTTCTTTCACCTGCATCCTTCTCCCGGACTCCCCGCAGAACTCGAATCAGCCGGTCATCATGATGATGTAACTGACGAAGATATACTTCTCGTTTCCTTCATACGGTTTAAACAAATCTTTCCTGTTCATTTCTCACATCACCCTGCAACAGTTGTAAAAACGGGCTGGCTGCATGGTGTACAGCCAGCCCGTACGGACTGTTTTTCCTGAAAATTATTCTTCTTCGTCGTCCTCGATCTTCGCATTGGCGATAATCTTCTGGGCTTCAGCCTGAGGCACTTCCTCATACCGTTCAAACTTCATGCTGAAGGAACCTCTCGCCTGGGTCATGGAGCGCAGGTCCGTGGCATACTTGAACATTTCGGCCAAAGGCGCTTCCGCTTCCAGCAGCTGCATGCCGTTCACCTGGTTCATGCCCATAATCCGGCCGCGGCGCTTGTTCATGTCGCCCATGATGTCGCCCATGTACTCGTTGGGAACCAGCACTTCCACGTGCATAATCGGCTCCAGCAGCACGGGGTTCGCCTCCATACAGCCCTTCTTGTAGGCGATGCGGGCAGCGGTCTTGAAGGCCATTTCGGAAGAGTCCACCGGATGGTAGCTTCCGTCGTACAGTTTGGCGTGCAGGTGCACCATGGGATAGCCGGCCAAAACGCCCTTCACGATGTTCTCGCGCAGGCCCTTTTCAACGCTGGGGATGAAGTTCCGCGGAACCACGCCGCCGACGACTGCGTCTTCAAACTCGAATTCCGCGTCGCTGTCGGTGATGGGGCTGAACTCGATCCACACGTCGCCGAACTGGCCATGGCCGCCGGTCTGCTTCTTGTGGCGTCCCTGAACCTTAACGGTCTTCCGGATGGTCTCACGGTACGGGATCTTGGGATCCTGCAGCACGGCGTTGGCGCCGAACTTGGAGGCCAGCTTGTTCTTGATCACGTCCAGATGCATTTCGCCCTGGCCGCTCAGTTCGGTTTCGGTGGTCTCGGCATTCTTTTCGATCTTGATGGAGGGATCTTCTTCCGCCAGACGGTTCAGACCGCTGAAGACCTTGTCTTCCTCACCCTGCTTCGCGGCAAACACGGCCTTGGAAATGCAGGGAGCCGGGAACTCGATCGTCGGGTACAGAACCGGGTTGTTCGGGTCGCACAGGGTGTCACCCGTGGAGGTAATCTGCAGCTTGGCCAGTGCGCCCAAGTCGCCCGCGTGCAGCTTTTCGACGTTGGTCTGCTTGTTGCCCTTCATGGAGAAGAGGCCGCCGGCTTTTTCGGTCTTTTCCTTGTTGGCGTTGTACAGCGGGGTGGAGCTGGTCAGTATGCCGCTGAACACCCGAATCAGGCTCATCTTTCCGACGAACGGGTCGGCAATGGTCTTGAACACCAGTGCGGAGAAGGGTTCCTCGTCCTTGCAGGCGCGTTCGATCTCGTCGCCGGTCTTCGGGTTCTTGCCCTTCTGGGTCAGGCCTTCATGTCCGGGAGAAGGCAGATACTTGGCAATCAGGTCCAGCGTCCGGGCGATGCCCACACCGGTCAGTGCGGAGCAGGCCACGACGGGAACGATGCTTCCGTCCTTCATACCCTTGATAAAACCTGCCATGACGTCTTCATGGCTCAGTTCGCCGTTTTCGAAGTATTTCTCCATCAGCTCCTCGTCTGCGGAGGCCGCCTGTTCGGTCAGGTTTTCATAGGCGGCGTTCACTTCGTCTTCCAGATCGGCGGGCATGGGAACTTCCGTGCTCTTCTTGTAGGAACCTTCATAGGCTTTCTTTTCAAGAACGTTCACGACGCCCTTGAATCCCGCGCCCTGACCCAGCGGCAGCAGAATCGGTACGACGCTGGGGCCGTACTTTTCACGCAGCTGTTCCACAACCTTTTCAAAGTTGGCATGTTCACGGTCCATCTGATTCACGATGAACATCCGGCCCAGGTTATGCTTGCCGGCGTTGTCCCAGGCCTTCTCGGCGCCGACGCTCAGACCGTTCACGCCGCCCACGACGATCACCGCGGTTTCCACCACCCGCAGAGGCCCCATCTGTTCGCCGATGAAGTCAAAGTATCCGGGCACGTCGATTACGTTGATCACCTTGCCGCCCCACGGAATGGGAGCATAGCTGGCGCTGATGGAAAATCCGCGCTTTTTCTCTTCGGGATCAAAGTCAGAAACGGTGCTTCCGTCTTCCACCTTGCCCTGACGGTCGATCATTCCGGCAGCAAAGAGCATCGCCTCGGTCAGCGTGGTTTTGCCCTCGCTGCCATGACCCATGAGGGCGATATTCCGAATGTTTCCGGTGGTGAATTCTGCCATAGTAGATTCCTCCATATCGTATTTTAACAAATCTCATCCCCCTCGGAAGGGGGAATCATATGCCATAGCAAGTGCTATTATAGCACACGGAGACAGGATTGAAAAGCAAAAAGTCGTCATTTTTGCACTTTTTGGGCATTTTTATTCCGAAATTCCCCGTTCAAGCAGTCTTTTCATCTTGCCCAGATCATCGGAAGAGCCGCTTGTTTCCAGTTCCACCCGACCTTCTCCCGCTTCCTGCAGCAGATGTCCCCGTGCCAGCACGCGTTTCAGCTGCCTTGCTGTGCCTTCATTGCCTTCGGTAATGATAATATGTTCCGGCAGCATCTTCCGGATCCGGTCTTTCAGGAACACATAATGGGTGCAGCCCAGGACCACCGCGTCCACTTTCCGAAGGTCATACAGAGCGAAAACTTCCCGGAGGTAGGCTTCCGCTCCCTCCCAGTTTTCCTGCTCTACAAGTTCCATCAGCCCTGTGCAGGGAACGCGAACAGCTCCCTCGCCGTATTTTTCCATCAGCAGGTTGAATTTTTCCTGGTGCAGCGTCAGCGGAGTGGCCAGCACCAGAATTTCCCCGTTCTTCCGGATTTCGGAAGCCGGTTTCAGCGCCGGCTCCATGCCGATCACGGGAATGGTCAGCTCCTTCCGCAGTGTATAGGCCGCTGCGCCGGTCGCCGTGTTGCAGGCAATCACCAGTGCTTTGATATTCCGCGCAAGCAATGAATCCGTCACCTTCCGGACGCAGTCAATCACTTCTTCCGTTTTCTTTGTGCCGTAGGGTGCATTGGCCGTATCGCCGTAATAGATGAAGTGTTCCCGCGGAAGCAGGCGAATCATGGTCTGGAGTACGCTGATGCCCCCCACGCCGCTGTCGAATACCCCTATCGGATTTCCTGCCTGATTCATGCGCCCGCTCCCGTTTCCTTCATTAATCCTTTCGGAATTCTACCATTTTCCGCTGTTCCTGTAAAGCGACCGCAGAGAGTGTATCTGCCTGCACAGCCGGACGCCGGGACGATACGGTCTCATTTTTCGAAACTTGCAAACGTTCCGCCTGCTATGCTATAATTTATAGGTTCATTTTTGTACGAACGACTGAGCGCGAACTGTTTGATGAAAGGTCGGTGACCTCTTTTGCGTAAACTTCTGTTTGTGGTTCTGGCGGTCCTCGTGGCTGTCTTCTGTGCGGCGGCCCTGGCGGATACCGACTATTCCCTGTCCCCCGCCCCGGCAACAGTCAAGCTGAAGGATAACCGGACGGTCGTCACGGCAGACACCCTGAACGATCATCCCGAGCTTCTGACCGCCATCGCCATGTCCAAGGACGATGCCCTGTCCGACTGGCAGGCGCGGGGTGTCGTGCTGCAGGCCTGGAGCGATGTGAAAAAATCAAAGTATTCCTGTCTGGAAATCTCCGTTCTGCAGGATAACGAAGCCGCATCTTATCCGGATCTGGTCCATTCCGCCGACAAGGCCGCCTGGAAGTCCTATGAGGAAGCCATAAAAACAAGCGAATCATGGAACGGCCAGGGCTACACCTTCCAGGATCTGGAAAAGACCCAGCTCACCGCCGAGGGAAACCGCTATCTGCTTCTGAAGTATAAACGTTCCACTCCTTCCGGGGATTACCGCGGTTATATGGCGCGCACGGTTTTCAAAAACTACACGATCATTTTCGACCTGAAAGTCTACAATCAGCTCCCCACCGATTCCAATGCCAACGAGCTGTACCGCGTCATCAAGACGCTTGCGGATTCCGGAGCTGAAGGGCTTCCCGCTGTTTCCGGCACAGCCGGTGACAAAACCGCAGGCGAACCGTCCGCTGAAGGCGAAGAAGCCGGAGCAGGCGCCGCCGAAATCTCTGAAGCGGCTAAACTGACTGTTACCCAGGGCCCGCCCCGTGAAACCAATACAAATTCCTTCACTGTCGAGGGGTCGACGCTCCCCGGTGCCCAGGTGATCGGCGTGATGATGAAGAGTATCGGAGATCCGATTCCACAGCGTTTTGAAACCATTGCCCATGCGAAAACCGGTGCCTTCAAGATGAATGTCAGTATTCCCGATGGCGAGGAAAGCGTCTGGCTCATGACCCTCAATGTGTATGAAAATGCTGAATCCAACGAAATCATTGCAGAGAAGGTCTTCGATACCACGACGTATAAAAAGACGCTGATCCCCTTCGAACTGGACGAAGAAGTTCCTGAACAGAATTATACCGAGGAACTCGTGATCGCCGGAACCACCATGAAGGCCGTGGATGTCCAGTGCATCGCCACTGACGGAACCGGCAAAACTGTTTTCGACAAAAAGTCCCATCCCAACGGAACCGGACGTTTCACCTTCAAGATCCCGATGAAAGACGAAGGTGTTTACGAAATCGCCATTGCGGTAACAAAGAAAGGCTACGACACCAAGCGCTTCACCTACACTGTGGAACGCTTCCTGACCGACGAAGCCCGTCAGCTGCAGATCCGTAAGCAGGCAGCCCGCGTCGGTTACGGTGCGCTGACTTCCCGGATCGATCAGTATGTCGGCAAAGTCCTGACCTTCTCCGTCTGGATCACAGGCATTGACAAGCTGGGCGATGAATGGGCCGTTTCCGCTGCCGGCGCCCAGGTCGGAGATCATTACAGCCAGCTCATGGTTTTCTTCACGGACCAGGAGCCCGCCTTCGCCGTCGAGGAAAAACACACGGTATACGGCACCTGCAAAGGCCCCTATGAAATTCAGTCTGAGGAAGGTACCGAATCCTCCATCCCCTGTTTCGATCTGCTCCTGATCGACTGAGAAAAAAAACACCACCGGAGTTTTATACTCCGGTGGATTTTATTTGGCTAAATTCCTTCCGAACCGACCGCTATGTCCGTCCATGTCTCGCTGAAACGTTTCTCTCAGTTTCAAACGAAAAGTCTTTTCGGAATCATTCAGATTCGCTTTCCTGTCTCTTTATACCGCAGTGCGGACAGAAATTGTCGTCGTTCCCTTCCCGTCCGCAGTTCGGGCAGGTCCACAGGTCGCCTGTCTCCGGCTTCTTCGCTCCGCATTCGGGGCAGAATTTCTCCGTGTTTCCTTCCCGTCCGCATTCCGGATAGGTCCATTCTTCGCTTTCCGCGGCGGGTTCCGATGCCGGCTCTGTGACGGCCTCTTCAACAGGCTCTGCTCCCTCCGCGGAAGGCTCGTCCAACGGCGCAGGTTCTTCAGCCATGGACGGATCTCCGGGGGTTACGGGGGTGACGGATGCGGAAGACTCTGCAGGCTGTTCCGGTTCCGTCTCCGCCTGGGGCTCCTCCGCCGGCTCCGTCGCCGCAGCGGGAGCCGCTCCGCCCCTGGATACGGTTATGGTCTTGGGCGGGCAGCTGGCGTCGCCTTCCTTGAACATATCGTCCAGGAACATCTGGTTCCGAACCATCGATGTGACCCGCCGGATATAAAGGGACGAATCGGTTTCAACGCTGGTGTAAGCATTGACAATGCCGACCACAGCGTCGTCTCCGCCGTCGTCAAGCATCAGCACCGGCAGACCGCGTGCCGCCTCAATCTCCGTAAAATCGGCTTTCAGGGCTTTTTCGCTCACTTCCTGAATGCCGCTCAGCAGCGTCTCCCGATATCCGTCCTTTGTGTTCTCGCGGATGGCCAGTCTTGCATTGCTAATATTCGACTGTCCCTTCAGAATCAGGCACCTGTACCAGCCGGTTTTGTCGCCGACCAGTTCGGGGAAGCGGACATAGGCAATATCGCCCTCATAATCATATCCGGTCTTGAATTTGTCAAATGCCTTCAGGTAGAAATCCCCGCTGTACTCATAGACGGAAACGCCCGGTTCCGGGCTTCCGAATTCAAAATGGACAGTCGTATACGCTTTTCCGTGTTCCGGGCAGTAAAAACTGCAGGCCTTTGTCATCAGGCCGTTCCGCCCGATCATCGCGCCGTAGTAATACCGTTCGCATCCGCATTCATAGGTCGAGGTAATCCTGGCAATCCGCGTATCCACCGGCACGTCCTCCGCCCCGGCTGTCAGCGTAAGGGCCAACAGGGCTGCCAGTAAAACCGCTAAAATGATTCTTTTCATCTCAAATCTTCTCCCGTTCATTTCCATACATTCGCGTGTATTCCATGACATATTATCCGCGATCCCGTTTTCTGTCAACCTTGTTGAAACGGCGCCGGCAAGACAGCAGTTTGTCATGAAGAAACACATTGACGGAAACGTTCTTCGCTCCGTTCCGCATCCGTATCCGGTCAACAAACGTTGGCCCGGATCAGATTGCGGTAGAAATCCACTGCTCCCGGCAGGCAGCTGATCTCAATGTTTTCGTTCAGCCCGTGCATGCCTTTCATCTGTTCCGGCCCGTATATCACCGGGGCAAACCGCACAACATTGTCGCAGATTTCCTCATAAAACCTTGCGTCCGTCGCACCGGTCATCACATAGGGGCTGCCGGCGCAGCCCGGGAAGGTCTGGGCAACGGTTTGCTCAACAAGCCGGAAAGCCTCCCCGTGGATATCCGTGGGCTTTGTATAATCCGCGGCCTGCAGAACTTCTGTCTGCAGCCCGTATTTTTCGGCCCGTTTCCGGATGATTTCCAGGCTTTCCTTCATCCCCTGATGGGGAATAAACCGCAGATTGGCGCTGACGGTGGCTTTTTGGGGCATCACGTTGCAGGCGTCCGACCCGCTCTGCATGGTAAAGGCTATGGTCGTCCGGATCATAGCGCCTGCCTGGGCGCTGATTGCGGGCAGCACCCGCAGCAGCACCGGCCGGAACAGCCAGAGATTTCCGAAAACCCACCGCAGCGGAAAGGGAGCATAATGTGCCAGGGTCTCAAACATGGCCCCAACTTCCTTCGGCATTTTCCGCCGGAAAACGTCGTGGGTCTCCACATCGTGGATAAAATCCGCCAGGCGGGCAATGGGAGAATGCGGCCTGGGCGTGCTGGCATGTCCGCCGTCGGAGAAAGCGGAGAAACGAACGTCAGCCTTGCCTTTTTCAAAAACGCCGATCATTGCAAAACTGCCCTTTATTCCCGCAATGGGTTCCCGGATGATGCCGCCGCCTTCATCGCAGACCAGCCACGGCTTCACGCCTCTTTTCTTCAGTTCCGCAACCAGTTTCGTACATCCGTCTCCGGCCCATTCCTCCGTGCAGGAAGACGACAGGTAAACGTCGTTTTCCGGTACATAGTCCGCCTGCAGCAGTTCTTCAACCGCCTGAAAGAATGCCATGACGGAGCATTTCGTGTCGGAGGTACCCCTGCCCCAGACTTTCCCTTCGGCAATTTCTCCCGAAAAGGGCGGACGTTTCCAGTCTCCTTCCGCCGGAACCACGTCCTGATGGCTCATCAGGACCAACGGTCTTCTGTCGGATTTTCCCTTCCAGAAGAACAGGAGATTTCCGTCGATCTCCGTTTTCTCCAGATGCGTGTGCACAAGGGGAAACAGTTCCTTCAGAACCCGGTGAAAAGCGAGAAATTTATCCCGCTGATCTTCCCCCGGAACGGAAACGGTTTCCTGCCGGATCATGGCGGAAAGTTTTTTCGCGTATATTTCGTACCGCTGTAGATCCGGTGCGGGTTCATATGTGGATTTTTGAACCGGCATCAGCAGTGTCCGGATCAGAGAGATCAACAGCAGCAAAAGCAGCACTCCAAAAAGACCGAGGAATATATACAGGGCGGTCACTGCTGCGCCTCCTTCCGGGCTTTGCGGTACTTCAGCCAGCTCAGGCCGATCGCCAGCGCGCCGGAGGGAATAATCATGAAACTGGTGGAGGATGTCAGAGACGGAACAAACATAAACAGGAGAGTCATGCACAGAAGCGGCACCGCCGCGAGGCGCACGTCTTTCCGGAAATATTTATAGGCCATGGCGCCGAAAAGCGCAGGCACTACGTTGGCAAACGCCGGTTGAAGCGTCGGACTCTCCAGCACGGGGCGGAGGGGAATCATCAGCGCGACGCCCGCCGCCAGCACCACAATGGTCACCAGGGAAGATGTGGCAATGGACAGGGTGGAGATGACTTCGTTTTCCGGTGTGCCGGCCTTGGCGTCTACCAGTTCCCTGGCGTTCATGGCGCAGGGAATTTTCATGTTGATCAGGTTGCCGGTGATAAAGGCCAGATAGCTTCCGCCGGCGCCGAGCATCGGCGTGTAAACCAGGTATTCAACAATGCTGGAAACCGTCCAGACCAGCCCCACGGAGAGGAATCCGCGGGCGGCGGCGCCGATGTCCGGCATGGTGCCGAGCAGTCCGCCGATCAGGAAAGGCGCGCCCAGCAGCATCACCAGCGTCAGCATGGAAACCGCCCGGCCGAGACGATGAGTGGCTTTCAGATAAGCTTCGTATTTTTCTGAATTCATCTTCTGATTCGTATTCATGGTGATCCCTCCTTTCTCAGTGTCCGACCAGCACGGCGGAAAGCATGCCGAGCAGCATGCTTCCGGCAATGGAGAAATTGTCCAGCCACTCCCAGTGCTTCTTTTCCGCCAGCCAGGTAAAGCCGGCCATCGCCAGGGCGGCAACAGCCGCCACCAGCAGCGGCGTCCAGTCGCCTGAGAAGGTGAACCGTCCGTTTCCGGAAACAAAACCGCCCAGATAGCTGCCGAGATACGCACTCACCATTCCGATGAACATGGCAATCATGGCCGGGTCTCCGAATCCGCCGCCGGTTTTCTTTTCCGGATCCTTTCCCTGCAGTTTCTTCACGTATTTCCGGTTAAAAATCGTTGTCAGTATCATCCCCCACATGATGCACACGCTCATCAGCAGGGCGATGGTCGAAAAGGCCTGGGTGGTCATGGCTTCGGGCGACAGAGTAATGCCGACCTGCTCTGCCGCGGCGCTGGCCACCTGTGTTTCATAGTGCAGGGCGCCGATCACGCTGAGGCGCAGCCAGGGCCACGGAATGCCGAGGCTGCCGCTGAGTGCCAGTACACCCAGCAGGATGCCGACGCTTGGCAGAAGTGAAAAAGTGGCGCTGGAGGTGATGGCCCGTTTCATCTTCACGGTGTCCATACCCAGCGCCTTGCCGGCGCGCCAGGCCCGCACAAGAAAGATCACGCAGATCACGGCAATGATCAGAACGATCCCGCCGCAGATCAGATATAAGCCGCTTCCGTTCAGCTGATCCAGTACAGACATAAGAAATTTCCTCCTCGTATCTTCTGTCTCCGGGCAGGAAAAAGCGCCGCGGTTCAGGCGGCGCGGTTCCTGTTTCACAGGGAAAGTATAAGGGATATCCTGCAGGATTGCAACATGTCCGGCTCAAAACCGTCCGGTTTTGGCTGCGTCGCACAGGTCCTTCAGCCCGCATGTTTCGCACAGCGGCCGCTGGGCCTTGCAGAGCCTGCGCCCGTGCCAGATCAGCCAGTGATGGGCATTCCCCCATTTCTCCCGGCGAATCAGTTTCGTCATCTGTCTTTCGGTCTCTTCAACCGTGTCGGCTTTGCAAAGACCGATCCGGTTGCTGACGCGGAACACATGGGTATCCACGGCAAAGGCCGGAATCCCGAAGGCATTGTACAGCACGACGTTGGCCGTTTTCCGCCCGAAGCCCGGAAGCGCCGTCAGTGCTTCCATGCTGTCCGGCACCCGTCCGTCGTGTTCATCCCGGATGATGCGGCATGCGGCGATAATATTTCCCGCTTTGCTTTTGAATCCGCAGCTCTTCACCAGAGGATACAGCTCTTCCTCCGTTGCTCCCGCCATAGCGTTTGCATCCGGCCATCGTTCAAAAACCGCCGACGTCACCTTGTTCACCTGCTTATCCGTGCACTGAGCGGAAAGCATTGTCGCCACCAGCATTTCGTACGGATTGGAAAACACCAGCTCCGCCTTGGCCTCCGGATACATTTCCTCAAGCTTTTGAAGAGCCTCTTCCTTCTTTGCCTTTGTCATGGATTGTCCTCCCCGCCCCAGCTCATGGTGATCTCCATAGAGATCCGGTCACCGATCGACTGGTCCTTCATCGTGTTTTTATCGGTCACGGCGGTACCCGTGCCGATCCGGATCAGCGTATCGTCCTTAGTCGCCTTGGATTTGGAATAGCCGTTCAGCGTATCCGTTGTGTAGGCTTTGGCGCCTTCCTTACCGGCGGCGATGTCGGCTTCCGCCGCATCGTGCTTTGTCTGATACTTTTCCATATCAATCCTGTAAATTGCCAGCTCATAGGTCATTTCCTTCGAGCCCACCGCGGAGCGTGCGCTCTCGATGATGGTCACTGTCTCCTCCGGTTTCAGCTCCGGTCGCTGCTCCGTCACCCAGGCGTTCATTTCTCTGTTTTTCTCAAGCCGTTCGGAAGCGGTATAGTCCGCGCTGAAGGATTTGTTATTATAGTCGTAAATCTGAAAGCCCATAACGGCTCCCGCGCCGATGACAAACAGCACAATCAGCAGGATGATATGCTTCTTTGTATAGTTCAGTTCCATCTTTCCGGGAAGCCTGTATCCGACGCTCGTCAGTGCCGGTATCACGGCCCTGAAAACGATCATCAGAATCACCGATTCAAGCGGCAGCATCACGATATTCTTGATAATACGCACCAGCACAAACGGCTGATAGGTGGTCAGGTGCAGAACGTCCCTGTAATAAACCACCATGATCGGTTCATTCAGCAGGATGTTCACAAACAGGTTCACACAGAACTTGGAAAGAATCAGCCGTACCGGGGTGATATCCGTGCTGTAGAGAAAAAGCGCGAAGATAAAGGATCCGCCCATTTCAAGGAGAATAAACGGAAAAAAGTAAACCCCGTTGGGCGACACAAGGTAACCCAGTGTATCCGATACCGCGCCGCCCAGCAGCGCCACCACCGGCCCGTACACCATGGAGCCCAGCGCATTGACAATAAAGCCAAAGGTGATGTTCACATCCGTCGCGACCGGGATCCGCAGCGGTTTCATCGCAATCCGCAGAGCCAGGATCAACGCGGCAAAAACCAGCGATCTTGTGTTTTTCAGCTCTCCGAAAGCCTGGCGCCAGTAATCCGCACTGAAAGGCGTTTGGAAATACCTGCGGTTGAGGGTGTTTCTTTGCACGAAAAAAGCCTCCTTTCAAATCAAACCTGCTGAAACAAACTCTGATTCGCAGAGGCTTTCTGCCGAAAAGCAGCGGGATGCGCATCTTCCATCGTACAGCGATGATGCCGTTTCGTTTCATGACAACTCCCCGTTCATGAACACTTCACGCGAAAGACGCTACTCTGCCTTTACGAACCATATTAAAACTGCAATTGCAATTTCTGACTCCTTAAACCCTAAATCCTCACTTCGCCACAATATACCCTTTCCGGCACAGCAGTTCAGCCGTCAGAATGCCGCCGCCGGCGGCGCCGCGAATGGTGTTGTGGCTCAGACATACGAACCGCCAGTCAAATATCCTGTCCTCCCGCAGCCGGCCGATGCTCACGCCGAAGCCGTTCTGGAAATCCCGGTCCAGCCGCGTCTGCGGACGGCTCGGATCCTCAAAATACTGCAGGAAAGGCTTCGGGGCGCTGGGCAGTTCCAGTTTCTGGGCCTCCGTCTCATAGTTCGCCCACCGTTCCAGAATCTGTTCCTTTGTCACTTTTTTATTGAACCGTACGGAAACGGCCGCCATATGTCCGTCGCTGGCCGCAACCCGCAGGCACTGAGCGCTGATCACAGGTTTCTCGGCGTTCACAATAACTTTGCCGTTGCCCTTGTCCTCCACATGTCCCCAAAGTTTCAGAGGTTCATTCTCGCTCTTTTCGTCCTCGCCGCCGATATAGGGAATCACGTTGTCCACCATTTCCGGCCAGGTTTTGAAGGTTTTTCCCGCGCCGCTGATGGCCTGATAGGTGCACACGCTGACTTCCGTGGGTTCAAAGTCCAGCAGGGGCGTCAGCGCAGGCACATAGCTCTGGATGGAGCAGTTGGGTTTCACGGCGATAAAGCCGTATTGGCTGCCGAGGCGCTTCCGCTGGGTCTCAATCACATCGAGATGGGATGCGTTGATTTCCGGCACCACCATCGGAACATCTTCGATCCCGCGGCAGGCACTGTTATTGCTGACAATCGGCACCTCGTGCTTCGCGTAGTTCTCCTCCAGGGCCCGGATTTCGTCCTTTTTCATATCCACGGCGCAGAAGCAGAAATCCACCTGCTTCGACACAGCGTCGATATCCGCTGCGTCCACGATCGTCATGTCCTTCGCATAATCGGGAATCGGCCAGTCAAAAGCCCAGCGTTCGCCGACGGCTTCGCTGTATTTCTTTCCGGCGCTCCGTGCAGAAGCCGCCAGGCAAGTCACCTTGAACCACGGATGATCTTTCAGCAGAGAAATAAAACGCTGACCCACCATACCTGTTGCCCCGATGATCCCCACGCGATACTGATTCATGACGCCTCGTCCTCCTATCTAAGCAAAAAGCCGCTTCTTCCGAGCGGCGGCGGTTTCCCGCTTTGCTTGATGCATGATAACATGAAGAAACAGCTCTGTCAATGCGGCAGAGCTGTTCGTACAGGTAAAAAACAACTATGTCAGCGACCCCAGTACTTCCCCGACCTTGTCGTGGATCACCAGATCGCATTCAGAATCCATGGGCGTGGCGTCCCGGTTGATCAGCACCATGTGCTTTCCCCGGAAATAGCGGATCAGCCCCGCTGCCGGATACACCGTCAGGCTCGTTCCGGCCACAATCATGAGATCGGCGGATGAAATGGCATGGATGGCGCCGGAAACGGTATCGTTGTCCAGGCCTTCCTCATACAGCACCACATCCGGCTTAATCTTCCCGCCGCAGGAACACAGCGGCACGGGATCCTTACTGTCCCGGATATACTCCGGCGGGTAGAATTTCCGGCACTTCATGCAGTAGTTGCGATGAACGCTGCCGTGAAGCTCAACGACTTTTTTCGAGCCGGCCGCCTGGTGCAGGCCGTCGATGTTCTGTGTTACGACGCCGGTCATCTTTCCTTCCTTTTCCCATTCAGCAAGCTTCAGGTGCGCCTTGTTGGGTTTGGCTTCCAGGGGCAGCATCTTGTCCCGGTAGAAGCGGAAAAACTCCTCCGGTTTCTGCATAAAGAAGGTATGGGATAGCATCATTTCCGGCGGATAGTCATATTTCTGGTTGTACAGACCGTCCACGCTCCGGAAATCCGGAATGCCGCTCTCCGTGGAAACGCCCGCGCCGCCGAAGAAGACGATCCGCTGCGCCTCATCCACCCATTGCTGCAGGGTTTCATATTTCATGGATTACTCCTCCTTCTCAGGCACTTTTTCCGGTATTTCTGTATCTGCATTTGGCGTTTCTTCCTGTTCCGTCGTTTCCCTCGGTTCTGCCGGTACCGTTTCAGCAGAGACATTCTCTTCCGATGTCGCTTCCGTCCCTTCGGGCAGCGTTTTGGGTTCCGCCGCAGCCTCCGGAGCCGTTGCCTGCATTTCCTTGAGCCCATTTTGCTTCTTCATCCCGTTGTTCAGCAGGAAATAGGTCACAAGGTCCAGCGCCGCTTCACCGATCATAAAGATGCCCACCACCAGGTGCTGGCTGCTGCCGAAGATAGATTTATTCAGCAGTGCAAGAATACCGATCGTCAGGGATACGGTGGCAAAGATCAGCATGATCCACCACCTGCGCACGTGAACGCTCCACTCATCAAAGGCATACTGGATCTTCAGGAAACCGCCGAAGATCAGCGAGAGGCCCCAGATTTTCGGGAAAACGTCTCTCATGTCCGTCGGGCTGGCAATCAGCAGAATGCCGGCCAGCAGCAGCACAAGCCCCATTGCCATGTCCGCCCCGGCCAGACGTTTCCGGATATCCGCCCGCAGATAGCGGATCAGCAGCCATCCGCCGGCCAGAATTAGTCCGGCTGCCAGGGCCCATGCCGCCACATGGGTCACTGTTTCATTCAGCAGGATCAGGAGCAGACCGACGATGAAATAAAATGACACCAGTGGAATCACAAAGTGCAGGCTCATTTTGTCCAGCGTGTTTTTTACCTTTGCCGTGGTATTCTCCAGGTGATCCAGTCTGTCCTGAATGTCCTTGACTTCCTTTTTTTTCATACGCAATCCACCTCCGGGAGTATTCGTTTCTTCGCCGTGTGTTTATTATATCATTCTTTTTCATTCGCAACAACATTGAATACGATTTATTACGTAATTGTTTCATTTACATTTCATTTTCAAAATGATATAATGAACTATCTTTCATGAAGGAGGCGTATTCATGCCTGATTTGTCGAAAGTAACGGGGATCCTGCCGGATCTTGCCGATTATCTTGTATACGGCGCCATCGCGGTTGTGACACTGATCGGTCTGTTCAAATGCCTGTTGCCCCTGTGGAAAACGACATCCTCCCTGCGCCGGGCGATCTCCCGCCTCCAGGCGGAGGCCGGGCAGACCACGGACAAGCCTGTCTGGCAAACCGCCGGTTTCGTGGGCAAGCGCCTGCGTGGCACCTGGCTCCGCTTTCTGCAGAACGCGGAGCAGCTGGATCGACGCGGTCTTCCCACCAATGTGGAGGATTACATTAACGACGACACCGTAACACACGGTCCCGGCAACGCTACCCTGGCGGAACTGATCCCGAATCTGCTCACTTCCCTCGGTATTCTGGGAACCTTCATGGGTCTTTCCCGGGGTCTGTCTTCCCTGAACTTTTCCGACTCTGCCCAGTTGGTCGAAGGCATTCCGAATTTGTTGGAAGGCATGCGTTTCGCCTTCGGCACCTCCGTGGCCGGCATCAGCTGCAGCATTGTCTTCAACATGCTGAACCGGATCTCCCAGGGATCCAGCTACCGGGCCATTGACGACTTTGTCACGTCCTTCACCCAGCTGGCCATGTCCCGCCCCCTGGACAACGATGTCCAGATGATCATCCAGAATCAGGACCGGAACTACATGCTCCAGGGGATCAACGACACACTGGCGGACCGTCTGGCCGAAAACGTGGGCCGCAGCATCACCCGGGCCATGGCCCCGGTCACAGATTCCATGGACCGCTTCATCATAGGCGCCACCCGAAACCAGATCGACGGCGTCAATCATATCGTGGCCCGCTTCCTGGATGAAATGGACCGGAGCATGGGCAATCAGTTCTCCGCCATGGCCACAGCGATGGACGCCGTCACCCAGAATCAGATCATGGCCGCCCGCCAGACCGGGGAAACTGTTTCCGCTGCCCGGGGAATCGTAGACAACGCCCGTACGCTCCAGGAAATGACCAATCATATTCTCGATAAATTTGACGCTTACATGAGCCAGATCAATCAGGTCCGCGAACGGGACGAGAATTACGAACGCCGCACCGCGGAACTGCTGAACCGCATGGATCAGGAGAATAAGGATCTGGCGAAGCTCATTGAAAAGCTGGCTGAAAAAACCACCATGCTCGCCGGTGACTCCGGTGATTCCACCATGGAAGAAATCCGTTCCATCCTTTCCTCCATGGAAGGAAATGTCGAAAAGATTTCCGCTACCCTTTCCGCCATTGCGGAGGAGGAATGATCATGGCGCGTCAACGTATTCATAACCGCCGCGCCTCCCGTGGAGCTCAGGGCGGTTTCAGCTGGATCAGCTATTCGGACATGATGGCTGCCCTGCTGCTGATCTTCGTGCTGATCCTGACCTACAGTCTGTATCAGTATTTCACCATGCTCGAAACCAAGACGCTGGAGCTGGATACCAAGAACAAAGAACTGGATCAGCAGAAGATTGCCCTGAACCTGGCCACCGACGAGCTGAACGCCAAGGAGCAGGCACTGATCATCATCCAGACCGATCTGGACAATCTGCAGGACAAGCTTTCCTCCCAGGAGGAAGAGCTGAGCAACGCCAGGGCAACCCTCATCATCCAGCAACAGAAGCTGGACGAAGCGGCTGCCAAGCTGGAAGAACAGCAGCTGGCCCTCGCTTCCCAGGCGGAGCGAATCGACGACCTGATCGGCATCCGTACAACCATGATCCGGGAGCTGTCTTCTTCCCTGACCGCTGCGAACATGAAGGCCACCGTGGATCCGAACACCGGCGATATCGTCCTGGATTCCTCCGTGTTCTTCGAGACCGGAAAGTCAACGATCAAGGAAGAAGGTCAGGAGCTGCTGAACCGCTTCATTCCCGTTTATCTGAATGTGCTGCTCCAGGATAAGTATTCCAATTATCTGGGTGAAATCATCATCGAAGGGCATACCGACTCCACCGGTACCTACGAGAACAACCTGAAGCTTTCCCAGGACCGCGCCCTTCAGGTGGCCCTCTACTGTCTCAATATGCCGAGCCTCACAAGGGATCAGAAGCTGAAGCTCCAGGAGATCCTGACCGCCAAGGGTCGCAGTTATTCCGATCTGGTCTATACCGCCGACGGCAAAGAGGATCCGGATGCTTCCCGCCGGGTAGAATTCAAGTTCAGCCTGAAGGATGCCGAAATGATCGCGGAAATGAACCGGATTCTGTCCGATCAGGAGCAATGATCCTTTCGTCCGATCCCTAACACATTCAGATGCTATTGCAGAGGTGCCAAATGAAACCGCTTGCCATTTTCCTGGTCATTCTCGTCATCGCCGCGCTTGCCGGCATCGGGTATCTGTATTTCACTTCCAATATCACGGTGTCTTTTGTTTCCGTAACCGCAACGGATCCCGCGTCTCAGCTGGATACCTTTGATCAGGTCAAAGCCGCTGTGGAAAACGATACGTTTGTCGGCACCCGCTACAGCAGCGCCCCCCTCACAAGAGCGGAGGACTATCTCTTCTACACCTGGACCGTGCATCTGGAGAACCAATCCTTTCTCCCTGCCGACACCATTGAGATCCAGGTGACGCCCATGGCCGGCGATGCACTGCTGATCGGCGACGCCGCCCTGCACAGCCTGTCTGCCCGGGATCATACGGATCTTTCCGCAACCATCCTCACCGCCCGGGACAAGCATTCCGTCCGGGAAGCGATCGTATCCTGGTATGTATGGGGTCTCCCCTTTTCCGCAAGAATCACATTGGGTAAATAGCGTTATCCGTCAGGTCTGAATCATTTTCCGATCTTTTCCAGTGCATTTGGGATGTGGTATAGGCGTCGTAGGTCACCGTATTGTCCCGCCGCAGTTTCCGGATCACCAGAAACGCAATCCCACCCGACCAGTGCCAGCACAATGACCAGCACGATGATCTTCCGGACCCTGTGACGGCCTTTTTTTCCTGCCTTCAGATTTTTCTCAGGTTCGCTCATTCCTGCTCCCCCCTTCTTTGCCCGAAGCTGAAATACTGCACAGAGTAAAGATAGCGAATGAACATGAACGCAATGTAAAAAAAATCACCGGTCTTCTCAACCGATGATTTTGGTGACCCCAGGGAGCCGATGCCCTCGTTTTTTCACCCGCTATGTATAGCAGGCTGGTGCCCTGCCGAACGACTCTGCCGTCCCCTGGCGTATAAAACGGGGGCGTGGCATATCGCTCCTTGGACCCGGGCTCCATTTTTCGAAATGTGGGGAAAACCGAAAAGCTGTCGCGAACCCCAGGAGGACTGTCATTATTATACCGATTTCCGACCAGATCGTCAAGCCTCAATTCTGGATGAAATTTCCTGCAGGAATGCCCGGCTGTTCACAGCCTTCGAATCCCCGTCGTACAGCAGCGCCAGGTCTTTCGTCATGATGCCGCTGTTGATGGTGTCCAGTGTGGACTGCTCCAGTTTGTCCGCAAAGGTCTGCAGTTCCGGCAGTCCGTCCAGCTCGCCCCGTTTGCGCAGCGCTCCGCTCCAGGCGAAGATCGTCGCGACGGGATTGGTGCTGGTTTCCTCACCCTTCAGATAGCGGTAGTAGTGCCGCGTCACGGTGCCGTGAGCCGCTTCGTACTCAAACTGTCCGTTCGGGCTCACCAGCACGGAAGTCATCATCGCCAGCGATCCGAAGGCTGTGGCGATCATATCGCTCATAACGTCTCCGTCATAGTTTTTGCAGGCCCAGATAAACCCGCCTTCCGACCGTACCACCCGGGCCACCGCGTCGTCAATCAGCGTGTAAAAATAGGTAATGCCTGCCTTCTCAAAGTCTTCTTTGTATTCCTGCTCATACAGTTCCGCGAAAATGTCCTTAAAGCGGTGATCGTAGATCTTGCTGATGGTATCCTTCGTCGAAAACCAGAGGTCCTGGCGGGTGCTCAGCGCATACTGGAAGCAACTGCGTGCAAAGGATTCGATGGATCCGTCCAGGTTGTACATGCCCTGCAGCACACCGCTGCCTTTGAATTCAAAAACCGTCTTCCGGATTTCTTTCCCGTCCGCGCCGGTAAAAACCAGTTCTGCCTTGCCGGGTCCCGAAATCTTTGTTTCCGTATTTTTGTAAACATCGCCGTAGGCATGACGGGCAATCGTGATGGGCTTCTTCCAGGTGCGCACCGTAGGGCGTACGCCGTTCACCAGAATGGGCGTCCGGAAGACTGTCCCGTCCAGGATTGCCCGGATCGTGCCGTTCGGGCTCTTCCACATTTCCTTCAGCCCGTATTCTTCCACCCGCTGGGCATTGGGCGTAATCGTGGCACATTTCACGGCCACGCCATATTTCTTCGCAGCGTTGGCGCTGTCAATCGTAATCTGGTCGTTTGTCTCGTCCCTCTTTTTCAGCCCCAGGTCGTAGTATTCCGTCTTCAGTTCCACAAAAGGTTCAATCAGCATTTCCTTAATCCAGGCCCACAGGATCCTGGTCATCTCGTCTCCGTCCATCTCCACCAGCGGGGTTTTCATCTGGATCTTGCTCACGTTTCTGCCTCCTGTATACAAAAGATCATCGCAGAACATTTTACCCTCTGCGATGATCTTTTGCCATAATAATCCAGAAAAACAACAAAGAAACATACGGGGATTCCGTGAATATGTCCTACCTGAAATCATATTCTGCCGCCGCGGAATCAGGTTCCGGAGTCGCCGTAGCAAACGCTTCAAAGTGTGTATAGTCGTCTGTTGTCTGATATCCCTCATAGTCCGGATTCGCGTCTTCCGGCACGTATTCGCTGTCCTGTTCCGTACCGACCGTCAGGCTCGTTCCGTCCCATTCTCCCGCCAAAGGGAAAATCAGGGTCATCTGCAACCAGTTCACGCCGTCCCGATACTGGTTCGGGAAATAAGCAAAATAAACCCGTGGAGACGTCCCGTTCATCTCGTCTACCGGTTCCTCAAAGGAGGCGTTCGGTTCGTTCTTCGCTCGTTTCGCACGATCCGCCGGAATATTGATCGCGTCGTCCTGCGTCATCGCTTCTCCGTAAAGCGCCCGCACTATCGCTGCCGCGATCCTCGGAAACCGGTCCGGATCGCTCACCCGCAACTGAAGGGAATTCAGCGTCTCATAATACAGTTTCACAGTGATCTCCACGCCTTCCGGAATCTCCGCATTGTCCTCCGCGGTAATGCCCATCACGGCCTCTGCAGGGTAGCATGAAAACAAACTGTTGATCGGCTGTTCTCCCGTTTCCGTCAGCAGCTTGTTAATGCTCTCCGTATAGTTTTTGAGAATGCCGAGGGCGGGCGTATCTTCCCGCCACTGAAGGCCGGCCAGCGCTGCCGCCGGGATCAGCAGCAGCGCCGAAATGACCGCTGCGATTCTTTTTACCATTGAATTCCGTCTTCCTCCGCTTTATCCCGCTGCAGATCAACTGCCTGGCGGATCAGCTCCACCGCACCGTCAACCCCCAACACGCCTGTATCCAGGCACAGGTGATAATTCGACACATCGCCCCACGTTCCTGTAGCATAGTAATTATAGTACGTTGCGCGCTGTTTGTCTTCCTTACGGATGGTCTCTTCCGCCTTCAGGGGATCCATGTCGTAAAGCCTTTCAATCCGCTTAACCCGCTCCTCCATGGAAGCTTTGATAAATACATTCAGCACATTCGCGTGGTCCCGCAGCACATAATCCGCGCACCGACCCACTATCACGCAGGGACCCTCATCCGCAATCCGGCGGATGGTATCAAACTGCGCCAGGAAAATTTTGTGATTCAGCGGCATTTCCAGATACATGCCTGCCGCGTCCATCCGTCCCTGCACGCCGCCCATCAGGGAGAAGAATCCTCTTTTCCCTTGCTTTTCGTCATAAGTTTCCATCACTTCCTGGCAGATCCCGCTGTCTTTGGAAGCTTCCGCCAGCAGTTCCTTGTCGTAGAAGGACACATTCATGACTTCTGCGAGTTTCTTCGCAACTTCGCGGCCGCCGGATCCAAACTGTCTTCCAACCGTGATAATCGTATTGAACTTCATAAGGATCTTCCTTTCTATGATGCTTTTCCCTATGATGTTTATTTCGCTCCTTCTGTCCGTTTTTCCTGCTTCCGTTCTTGTCTTTCTTACATTTTCGTGCTATCTTTAATCCGCCCCGGCGGGAATACCCGCTGCAGGGCTGCCTCGCAACACGTATTACACAAAACACATTGTGCATTTACAGGAGATAGCCATGAAAACCCCGATCAACGCCCAGACCCTGAAACACCATTTTGCCTACCACTGGTGGGCCTACCTGCTTGCAATCATCGCCGGAACTTTCCTGGTTAATCTTCTTTTCACGGTCACAACACCCCGTGTTCCGGAGAACAAACGCGTGGATTTCTATGTTTACGGCTACGTCGACGATACTGCCCTCAACACATACATGGAACAGATTCGCGTAAAGGAAATGCCGGATATGGAGGTCATGTCCTCCGTCGCCTTCTATCCGGATTCCTCCTACGGACCTATGACGCTGATGACTCATATGGCCGCCCAGGAAGGTGATCTGTATGAGCTTCCCCGGGAGGATTTCCTCTCCTATGCTTCTTCCGAAGCCTTTCTGCCCCTGGAAGATGATGCGGAACTGATGGCTATCTTTACCGATGCCGGCCTGGATCTTCGCCGCGGCTGGCGCACACTTCCCGATTCGGATGAAACGCATCTTTACGGGATCCCGGCAGATCTGCTCCCCGGGCTTTCAAAATACTGCTATTCCGACAACGGATACCTGGCGGTTCTTGCTGCTGGCGGAAACACGGATAATACGTTGAAATTCCTGCATCTTCTCTGTCGGGATATGCTCACGGCCCCGGAAGCAGAAGCCACTGAAGCCCCGTCTCCTGCTCCCTGATCCCCATATTTCATATTTTCCCGATCGCCTGAACGAAAACAGCCCGGCAATGCCGGACTGTTTTCGTTTTATTTCTGATATCCCCGCATTCCGTTTGTAAGCGCCGAAACCAGGTCCTTCTCCTGCTCCCGGAACAGTTTCCCCGGATCATACCATACCGGTGCAGCTACCCTGAAAACATGCTTTTTCCGGTCAATATGCACCGGATACATTTTCAGTGCCCGGCCGCAGTTCCGATACCACATTTCGCCAAGCCGCAGCCAACCCGTGCTGATCCATTCCTTCCGGCTCAGACGTGCGTCCGGCACTTCCGGGAATACGACCAGTGCGCCGTCCCTCTGCAGAATCCGGACGCTTTCGCGCAGCGTCAGCATGATCCGCTGATCATGATACACCGGTACATACGGGGAGCTTTTCACCAGCGGAGGAAGAAGCACTGCCGCCAGATACGGCACTGTCGCGTTGAACATCTTCGCCCGGAACGTTCCCGGTTTCCACCAGCAGTCCTTCCGTGCATAGGCAGGAATCTTCCTTGCGTCCACCAGTTCGTCATTGATCCAGGGATGGCATCTGTCCCTTTCGTCAAACTTGACGCATATTTCAATGGGGCCCATGAACCCGACGTTGTTTACGACAAATACACAGGGTCCTTCTTCAAAAGGGACTTCCCATTCGGTCTTCATCCTGTGGGAGAAAATGCGGATCGCCGCGGTTGCCAGTTTATAAAACCCTTTTCCCAAGCTTTTCTCCCCCTCTTACAGTGAGTGATGACCCGAAGCCAAAGATGATGCGCGCTCCCCGTGTAATCAATAGCTCTTCGAGTAGTTCGGCGCTTCCTTCGTAATGGAGATATCATGCGGATGGCTTTCTGCCAGTCCGGCGCCGGTAATCCGGATAAACTCGCTGTTTTTCCGCAAATCGTCGATGGTCTTTGTGCCGCAGTATCCCATACCGCTGCGCAGGCCGCCAACCATCTGGAAAATGGTATCCGCCAGCGTTCCCTTGTAGGGCACCCGGCCTTCCACACCTTCCGGAACCAGTTTCTTCTGGCCTTCCTGGAAATACCGATCTTTGGAACCTACTGCCATGGCACTGAGGCTGCCCATGCCGCGATACACTTTGAAGGAACGTCCCTGGTAGATTTCCATCGCCCCGGGGGATTCCTCCGTACCGGCCAGCAGGCTGCCCAGCATGACGCAGCTTCCGCCCGCCGCCAGCGCCTTCACGATATCCCCGGAATACTTGATACCGCCGTCCGCAATCACGCGCACGCCGTGTTTGTCCGCTTCTTCCGCGCAGTCCGCAATGGCCGTAACCTGCGGAACGCCGATGCCGGCCACCACGCGGGTAGTGCAGATGGATCCGGGTCCGATTCCGACTTTCACGCAGTCCACACCGGCAGAAATCAGATCGCGGGTTGCTGCCGCGGTGGCAACGTTCCCGGCAAACAGTGTGATGTTCGGATACTTATTGCGGATTTTTTCAACCTGCTTCAGCACGCCCATACTGTGTCCGTGAGCTGTATCGATATTGATCACGTCCACTTTGGCGTCCAGCAGTGCTTCAATCCGTTCAAATACATCGTTCGTGACGCCTACGGCCGCACCGCACAGCAGGCGGCCCTTCGCATCCTTCGCGCTGTTGGGGTATTTGGAGGTCTTCTCAATGTCCTTAATTGTAATCAGCCCGCGCAGGTTTCCGTTGCTGTCCACGATCGGAAGCTTTTCGATCCGGTGTTCCGCCAGAATCGCCTTGGCTTCTTCCAGCGTCGTGCCTTCCGGACCGGTGATCAGGTTCTCGCTGGTCATCACTTCGCCGATTTTGCGACTGTAGTCCGTTTCAAACCGGAGATCCCGGTTGGTCAGGATGCCCACCAGCTTGCCGTCCCGCGTAATCGGAACGCCGCTGATCTTATAGCGGCTCATCAACTCTTCCGCATCGCTGATCAGGTTCTCAGGGCTCAGGAAGAAAGGATCTGTAATCACGCCGTGCTCGCTGCGTTTGACCTTATCCACCTGGGCAGCCTGCTCTTCAATACTCATGTTCTTGTGGATAATGCCCAGTCCGCCTTCCCGCGCAATTGCTATGGCCATTTTGCTGTCCGTCACCGTGTCCATGGCCGCCGAAAGAATCGGAATGTTCAGTTTAATGTCCTTCGTCAGCTGAACCGACAGATCCACGTCCCGGGGAAGCACTTCGCTTTTCGCGGGCACCAGCAGCACATCGTCAAACGTAAGCCCTTCCCTGATCCTGTCCTGTAGCATGCTGTTGTTCCTCCTGTTCTCTATATTAGTCGATATGATATCAAAAACCGCGTTCTCTGTCAATCCTGTTGCGGATCAGCCTGGATTTCTGTATGATAACAATACAAGGATTCTCTGATGCTTGAGGAGGACTGAACATGTCAGTTGAATGGAACATATCCGCCCAAACCTGGACCCTCAGTGGCGGAAATACCAGCTATGTGCTGCACAGGGACGCGGAAAATCGTCTGCTGAATCTGTACTGGGGTCTCCGTCTTCCCGGGGATACAGTACGGTTTGACCCTGCCGACTATATTTCTTTTGCTTCCTTTGACCTCCCGGTTTCTGTTTTGCCGCTGGAAGTTCCGGTCTGCGGTTCCGGCTGGTTCGGCCAGCCGGCTGTCGGCGTCCGTTCCGCCGGCGGGGATGAAGTAGTGGATCTCCGGGTTGTTTCCGCGGACATTTTCTCCGGAAAGCCGGCACTTCCCGGCCTTCCGGCGGTATATACCGAAAAGGAGGATGAAGCCGAATCCCTGGCAGTTCATCTGGAGGACGCGCTGACCGGTCTGAAAGTTACGGCGCTGTATTCCGTTTTTACGCAAAGCGGTGCCGTCACCCGAAGTCTGTTCCTGGAGAACGCGGGCTCCGCTCCCTTCACAGTAACTTCATTGCTTCCCGCTTCTGTTCCCCTCTGGCAGGGAAATCTGGATGCCGTACATCTGAACGGCGCCTGGGCCCGCGAAAGACGTGTCATACGCACACCGGTCAGCGAAGGAGATTTCAGGATTTCCTCCGCACGGGGTGCATCCGGTCATGAAGAAAACCCGTTTCTGGCCCTGTGTGAACCGAATACCGATGAGTTTTCCGGCTCCGTCTGGGCCGCAAGCCTTGTGTACAGCGGAAGCTTCCAGGCCTTCTGCCATACGGATATTTTCGGACATTCCCGGCTTTCCGTCGGAATGAATCCGGAAGTCTTCTCCTGGCTCCTGCATCCCGGCGAAACGCTCACTTCTCCCGAAGCTGTTCTGATTCACAGCGATTCCGGTTTCAACGGCATGTCCCAAACCTTCCATTCCCTCTATCGTACAAGGCTGGCCCGTGGTTTCTGGCGCGATCGTTCCCGTCCCGTGCTGCTGAACAGCTGGGAAGGCGTCTATTTCGATTTCAATGAGGAAAAGCTCCTGTCCGTTGCCGCCAAAGCGGCGGAGCTTGGCGTGGAGTTGTTCGTGCTGGATGACGGATGGTTCGGAAAGCGGAATGCTGATAACTGTTCCCTTGGAGACTGGGTGGCAAATCCCCAAAAACTGCCGACTGGCCTTTCCGGTCTGTCGGAGAAGGTTCATGCCCTGGGGCTTCAGTTCGGGCTCTGGTTTGAGCCGGAGATGGTCTCTCCGGACAGTGATCTGTACCGTGCGCATCCGGACTGGTGTCTGCATGTCCAGGGCCGTCCCCGCACCCAGGCGCGCCAGCAGCTGATCCTCGACCTTTCCCGCCGGGAAGTACAGGATTATATCATTTCTTCCGTATCATCCGTGCTCTCTTCTTCCGGGATTGATTATGTAAAATGGGATATGAACCGGAACATGACGGAAGCGTTTTCCGAAGCGCTCCCTCCTGAGCGTAAGAAGGAAACCCAGCACCGCTATATACTCGGATTGTACCGTGTTCTCGAAGCCATCACTTCTGCCTTTCCGCAAATTCTCTTTGAATCCTGTTCGGGTGGCGGTGGTCGCTTCGATCCCGGCATGCTCTTCTACATGCCCCAAACCTGGACCAGCGATGATACCGACGCTGTGGAGCGTCTGAAGCTTCAGTACGGAACCTCTTTTGTCTATCCCGCTTCCGCCATGGGCGCCCATGTAAGCGCTGTGCCGAATCATCAGACCGGCAGATCGGTTCCCCTGAAAATGCGCGGTGATGTGGCGCTGGGCGGAAACTTCGGTTTTGAACTGGATCCATGCAAACTAACGCAGGAGGAAGCCGAAGAGGCAAAACGGATGATTGCCCGGGTCAAATCCCTCCGGGATCTCACGCGCCGGGGAACTTTCTGGCGGCTCCTCTCTCCTTTTGAAGGACAAAATACCGCCTGGGCCTTCGTATCTGAAGATCGGACCAATGTCATTCTTTGCGTATACTGCGCCCTGTCCGTTCCCAATTCCGCACCGCTTCGCGTCCGGCTCCGCGGACTGGATCCGGCTGTCTGGTATAAAGCAGAGGACGGCCGCCGTTTCTTTGGCGCCACCCTCATGTATCAGGGTCTGACGGTTCCCCTCAAAGGAGACTTCTCCAGCGAGATTATCCTCTTAAATGCTTGATGGATGAATGACTCATTTGTCTGAGATCCGCAATGATCTCAGACATTTTTTCTGCCGTTTTTTCAATCTCTTCCCGCGTGGTTTCCCGTCCCATCGTCATCCGGATGCCGCTTTTGAGCATCTCATTCTTCAGGCCGATGGCCTGCAGTACATGGCTCGGTTCCATACTTCCGGAAGTGCATGCACTCCCCCCCGAAACCGAGATGCCTGCCAGGTCCAGTCGCAGCAGCAGTGCTTCGCTTTCGATGCCGGCAAAGGAAAAATGACAGTTGTTCGCAAGGCGTTTTTCCGGGTGCCCGTTCAGCTGTGAACCGGGTATTCTCTCCAGGACGATCCGGATCATCTGATCCCGGAGTTCCCGGATCCTTTGCTGATTTTCTTCCCGTTCTTTTGCGGCGATCGTTATGGCTTTGCCCATGCCGACAATGCCGGGAACATTCTCTGTACCTGCCCGCAGCCCCCGTTCCTGGGCGCCTCCGTGAATCAGGGATTCCAGTTTCGTTCCCTTCCGGATATACAGTGCGCCGGTTCCTTTGGGCCCGTGAAACTTATGGGCGCTCAGGCTGATCAGGTCCGCATTGATTTCCGCTGCATGAATATTCATCATTCCGATGGCCTGCACGGCATCGGTATGAAACAGAACGCCCTTCTCCCGGCAGATTTCGCCGATCTCGGATACAGGTTCAACCGTTCCGATCTCGTTATTGGCCGTCATGATGCTGACCAGAACCGTATCGTTTCCGATCGCGTCCCGAACGCTGTCCGGCTCCACCAGTCCTGAGGCATCCACCGGAAGATACGTCACACGAAACCCCTGTTTTTCCAGCCACCGGCATGTATTCAGCACAGCATGATGTTCAATCTGCGAGGTGATGATATGATTTCCCTTTTGCCGCAGGGCGAAGGCGGTTCCTTCAATGGCCAGGTTGTCGCTTTCGCTCCCGCCGGAAGTAAAAACGATTTCCCTGCTTTCCGCGCCGAGCGTCTCTGCAACCTCCCGTCTTGCCTGTTCGACGGCTTTACGTGTTTCACGCCCGTTTTCGTGGATCCCGGACGGGTTGCCGAAACAGGACATAAAAAAAGGCAGCATCGCATCCAGTACTTCCGGAAGCACAGGAGACGTTGCCGCATAGTCAAGGTAAATCCGATCCATATGTTTCCCCACTTTCAGAATCTCATCTGGAACAACGTAAAGTTGCGGTCTGCATCATTCAGGACAAAACTGACCATACTCATCAGAAGCGCAAGAAGAATCAGGATAACCACAGACCCGGTGATCACCGCCGTCAGGTTACCGGCGCCGGACATCACCCGGAAACGTTTTTTCCGAATGGCGTTCTTTTCTTCCTCCGTCAGTTCAGGAACATCTTCCGGTTCTTCAGGATCGTCAAACCCGTCGTCGTAGTCGGATTCCACATATTCCTGCGTATCGTACTGCGCTTCTTTGCTGTTTCTGACCGGCGGCTGCAGCCGGGTTTCTTCCGGATCGTTTTCGCGGAAATAGGCCATGGTTTCTCCCCCCGTCAGATGTAATCAAGCCAGGCTCCGTCCTGTTCATCCCGGCCGGTCAGTTTTCCTTCCGTGCTCATTCCCGGGAAGCCGTTCTGCCGAAGTGCTTCAAACAAAACAATCGCCGCGGAATTTGCCAGGTTCAGGCTCCTGGCTTCTTCCCGCATGGGAATCCGAATGCACCGGTCGTAAACCTTCTGAAGCAGGTTCTCCGGTAGTCCCCTCGTTTCACAGCCGAAAAAAAGATAATCCCCGTCCCTGTACTCGGCCTCATGGTATCCCCGGGGTGCCTTTGTGGTCGCAAAATGTGCCCGAATTCCCGGATGCTGTGAAAGGAAATCTTCCAGATCACGATAAACATGATACTCCATCAGATGCCAGTAATCAAGACCGGCCCGTTTCAGATATCGGTCGTCCAGTGAGAATCCCAGCGGCTTAATCAGATGCAGCACCGTTCCGGTCGCCGCACAGGTCCGGGCTATATTTCCGGTGTTCTGAGGGATTTCCGGATGAACAAGCACAATGTTCATGGACATGCTTTTTCGCCTGCCTTCCGTATGTTCCGTCTCATGAACAGGAATACCGCCAGCGCAGCAACAGCAACCCCAGCCAGTACGCCCGCGCTGTCCAGCAGGATATCTTCCCACTGTGCCGAACGCCCGTCTGAAAGGATCTGATGGAGTTCATCCGTGCCGGCATAAAGCGTGCCGGCGGCCCAGCTGACCGGATTCAGCCATTTCCGCTTCCCGAACCAGCTTTCCAGGCACAGCCGCATCAGGAAACCCAGTGCGGCGAATTCCGTAAAATGAGCGATCTTCCGAACCACCACCTGAATGCTGTCATACACCTGCAGCTTTCGGCCCGCGTCATATTCATCGAAGTCCGGATAAAAAACGCCGATCAGACTGCGTGTGAAGGTCCCGCTGGTTTCGTCGGATTTTTCCGCCGACTCCGTGGAGAAAAGAAAAATCATCCCCATCACGGCCAGGGTCAGTACGGTCAGCAGAATTCTGACCCAGGTTCTCTGCAGTCCGGTTCTTTCCATCCTCTTGCTCTCCGTCTGTACCCGCAGGTGCGCAATCACGAAAAACAGGAGATGTCCTATCTCCTGTTTTTCGTTGAAAAGGGTTACTGGAAGAGTTCCTTCACACGGTCCATAAAGCTCTTCCGGCCGTCATATTCCTTATCCGTCGTGGTCGCGTCAAACTGACGCAGAAGATCCTTCTGCTTATTGTTCAAACGTTTCGGGATTTCAACCTTCACCTTCAGGATCAGATCGCCCTTCCCGCCGGAACGCAGCATCTGGATGCCGGCACCTTTGATCCGGAATTCCGTTCCGGGCTGTGTTCCTTCGGGAATTCTGTATTTCACCGGTCCGCTCAGTGTGGGCACTTCAATATCTCCGCCCAGTGCCGCGGTCACAAAGCTGATCGGGAAGTCCAGCAGCAGGTTATACCCTTCCCGCTTGAACAGCTTGTGCGGTTTCACGCCGACTACAATGTACAGATCTCCGTTCGGGCCGCCCCGCAGTCCGGGCTCTCCCTGGCCGTTCATGATAATGGTCTGCCCGTTATCAATGCCGGCCGGAATCTTTACGGTCACGGTCCGTTTTCTCCGGGTTCTTCCGCTGCCGCCGCAGGCGGTGCACTTGTCCCGCACTACCTTACCTGCGCCGCCGCAGGCCGGACAGGTCCGCACCGTGGTCATCCAGCCGCTGCTTTGACGAATCTGGCCCGTACCGTTACAGTTCGGACAGGTCACCGGACTGGTTCCGGGTTTCGCACCGCTGCCCTTGCAGGTATCGCAAAGCTCGTTCCGGTAGATTTCAAAGCTCTTCTCGCAGCCCTTTGCCGCTTCCTCAAAGGTAATCCGCAGTTCGTACCGCAAATCGTTCCCCTGAACAGGGCCCTGGCTGCGGGCTGTTCTGCCGCCCATGCCGCCACCGTTGAACAGCTGGTCGAATATATCGCCCATTCCGCCGAAATCAAATCCGCCGAAGGGATTTCCGCCGCCGCCCATGCCTGCCGTGGGATCTTCAAATCCGAACTGGTCATACCGCGCCCGTTTATCCGGATCCGACAGCACCTCGTTGGCTTCGTTCAGTTCCTTGAAGCGTTCCACAGCCTCCTTGTCGTCCGGATGCAGATCAGGATGGCATTCCTTTGCTTTTTTTCGGTATGCCTTCTTAATCTCGTCGTCCGTCGCGTTCTTGCTGACCCCGAGCACTTCATAGTAGTCCCGTTTCGCAGCCATGCTGTCTCACCTCCTCCTGAAAAGCAAGCCCGTCCCCGATCGGACCGGGCTTGCTGTCAGTATTTCTTTTCGGATTATTCAACGCTGCCGTCCGCGTTCACGCTGCCGTCCGCGTTGGTGGTTCCGGGCTGAGTGCCGTTATCCATGGGGTTGCCTTCCGCGCCGGCCTGCTGCTGATACAGCTTGCCGAAAACAGCGTAGACTTTTTGGGTGAAACCTTCCATGGCGTTCTTGATCTCATCGGCGTTGTTGCCTTCCCGAACCTTCTTGAAGGCGTCGATCTCGGTCTGAACCGTGTTCTTGTCTTCGTCGGTCAGCTTGTCGCCGTTGTCGCGCAGGGTCTTCTCGGTCTCATAGATCAGGCTGTCCGCACGGTTCAGGGTTTCAACCTCTTCCCTGCGCTTCTTGTCCTGCTCCGCGAACTGCTCGGCTTCCTTCACGCGCTGGTTGATCTCTTCTTCGGTCAGGTTTGTGCTGGCGGTGATGGTGATCTGCTGCTCGTGTCCGGTGGCCTTGTCCTTGGCGGATACGTTCACAATACCGTTGTTGTCAATGCTGAAGGTCACTTCAATCTGCGGTACGCCGCGGGGTGCCGGAGCAATGCCGGTCAGCTGGAAGCGTCCCAGCGTCTTGTTGTCGTAAGCCATTTGGCGCTCGCCCTGCAGCACGTGGATTTCCACGGTCGTCTGGCCGTCCGCCGCGGTGGAGAACACCTGGCTCTTGCTGGTCGGAATGGTTGTGTTCCGGTCAATCAGGCGGGTGAAGATATGTCCTTCTGTTTCAAGGCCCAGGCTCAGGGGCGTAACATCCAGCAGCAGAACATCTTTCACTTCGCCGCCCAGCACGCCGCCCTGAATGGCTGCGCCGATGGCAACACATTCGTCGGGGTTGATGCCCTTGAAAGGCTCTTTGCCGGTCACTTTCTTCACAGCGTCCTGCACTGCGGGAATCCGGGTGCTGCCGCCAACCAGGATCACCTTGTTGATCTGATCCACGCTCAGTCCGGCGTCCTTCAGGGCTTTCCGCATCGGTTCCACCGTCGCGTCCACCAGATCGCTGGTCAGTTCGTCAAACTTCGCTCTCGTCAGCGTGACGTCCAGATGCTTGGGGCCGGTGGCATCCGCCGTGATGAAGGGCAGGTTGATGTTCGCGGTTGTGGTACCGCTCAGTTCGATCTTCGCTTTCTCAGCCGCTTCCTTCAGCCGCTGGCAGGCGATCTTATCCTGCTTCAGGTCAATGCCGTTTTCTTTCTTAAACTGCTCCGCGACATAGTCGATGATCCGCTGATCGAAGTCGTCGCCGCCCAGACGTGTATTGCCGTTGGTGCTCAGCACTTCAAACACACCGTCACCGATGTCCAGAATGCTCACGTCGAAGGTACCGCCGCCCAAGTCGTACACCAGGATCTTCTGATTCTCTTCCTTGTCCAGACCGTACGCCAGTGAAGCAGCCGTCGGTTCATTGATGATCCGCAGTACTTCCAGACCGGCAATCCGGCCGGCATCCTTGGTGGCCTGCCGCTGGCTGTCGTTAAAGTAAGCGGGAACGGTAATGACCGCCTGCGTCACTTTTTCGCCCAGATAGCTCTCGGCGGTTTCCTTCATCTTGGTCAGGATCATGGCGCTGATGTCCTGAGGAGTATACTGTTTCCCGTCGATGTTGACCTTGTATCCGGTGCCCATCTCACGCTTGATGGAAATCACGGTCCGGTCCGGATTGGTCACAGCCTGACGCTTTGCCACCTGGCCGATCAGGCGTTCTCCGTCCTTGGTAAAAGCTACTACGGAGGGGGTTGTTCTGCTGCCTTCGGCATTCGCGATCACGACGGGCTGTCCGCCTTCCATCACCGCCACGCAGCTGTTGGTTGTACCCAGGTCGATACCGATAATCTTGCTCATTGTCTTTTCCTCCCTTTATCTGTTACTGTTGCTTCCCAATTTATTTGTTACGGAATATTATTCCGGAACAACCTTTACCATCGCGTGCCGAAGCACTCTTTCTCCCATTTTGTACCCCTTCTGGAGCACCTGACAGACCGTTCCGGGCTCGCCCTCGTCTTCCGTACCCTGCAGCACGGCATTTTCCAGGTTCGGGTCGAATTTTTCGCCCTTCCGGTCAATCGGCGTAACATCCAGTTTCTGATAAACCTCAGTCATCTGCTTCAGCACCAGTTCAATACCGTTTTTCAGTGCCTCATCTTCGCAGTTTGCTGCGGCGCTGACTGCCCGTTCCAGGTTGTCCAGCACCGGTAGCATGACCGTTGCCACATCCCTGCGGCCGTCTGCGTAAGCGTCCGCCCGGACGGACTCATTCCGCTTTCGGAAGTTTTCAAAGTCAGCCTGAACCCGCTGGGCCATCGCCAGATACTCAGCCGTTTTTGCATTGGCTGCTTCCAGCAGTTTTTCCAGCGGATTCTCCGCGGGTTCTTTTTCCTGCGTGGCTTCCGTTTCTTCCGGCTTTGCCTCTTCCGGTTTAACCTCTTCCGGAATTTCGGCCTCCAACGCTTCCTTCAGTGCCTCTTCCGCGGCTTCCGCGGTATTCTGCGCTTCGTTTTCATGCCGGTTTTTCTTGTCTTTGCTCATCATGCGTGCCTCTCATTTGAGTGTTTTTGTGCTCATTTTGCCCTGTTTGTTCTTTTGCTCTGGTATCGGAGTGACAGAGTGCCAGAGTGACAGAGTGACATGGTGTTTCCCCTACTCGTTTTCCTCCCCGGTGAACATATCCGTCAGCTGGTGACCGATAATGTTCAGGATCGAGAGCACCTTGGAATACTGCATTCTGGTGGGGCCGATCACGCCAATGGTGCCCTGCTGCCCGCCCCGGCTGGAATAGGCCGCCGTCACGATGGAGCAGTCGGCCATTTCCGGAACACCGGTCTCCGGCCCGATCCGGACTGTGAAGGACATCCCGCCGCTTCCGCGAATAATGTCCGCCAGCTTGTCGCGGGTCTCCATCAGACTCAGGAAGTTCCGGGCTTTGTCCACATCGCTGTATTCCGGATAGGCCAGCATGTTGCTGGTCCCGCCGACAGCCATGTGGCCTCGTCTTGGTGCATTCTGGTCCTCGTTCAGGAATCCGTACAGTTCCTGCAGCATCCGGTCGTTTCCGCTGATCCGTTCGGCAATAACCGGCATCCGTTCGCATGCTTCCGTCAGTGTGGTTCCGCGAAGTTCCTCTGTCAGGGACCGGCTGATGGCATACAGCGTATCGCTGTCCATCTGTCCGCCCACCCGGATCACACTGTCCCGAACCATTCCCTGATCCGTCACAATGACCACCAGCGCCGTTTCCGAGGAAACCGGCACCAGCTGAATGGTATGAATCCTCGGCTGTTCTCCCTTCGGCGAAAGCACCACCGCCGTGTAATGGGTCAGGCTGGAAATCATCTGGGCCGCATGATCAATCACGTCTTCCATCTGGTGAATCCGACCGGCGAAGTGGCTTCGAACCGTCTCGGCAGAATCGTTGGGAATCCTGCCTGTCTGCAGCAGAGTGTCCACATAAAGCCTGTAGGCTTTTGCGGAGGGAATCCGTCCGGCTGAAACATGCGGCTGATCCAGAAAACCCAGTTCTTCCAGATCGCTCATTTCATTCCGGATCGTTGCGGAGGAAAGGCCCATGTCGTATTTCTTGCTGATCGTTCTGCTTCCGACGGGCACGCCGGTCAGAATGTAATCATCAATTATGGCCTGAAGAATCCGCATCTTGCGGTCATCCATCGCCATCTGCCCTCCTCCTTTCTTTCGTGTTGTTAGCACTCGTCACCTTCGAGTGCTAACCACATGCATACTCTACCACCCTCTGAAGGGTTTGTCAATACTTTCTGTGAAAAAATAGTCAAAGAAAGTCAAAAAACTTCCCCTCTGTTACAGAGAGGAAGCCGAAGGGGTCTAAGGGGGCGATCGGAAAGCCCCCTTATCCGCCAAACATACTGATCAGGAAGCCCGCCGCAATAGCGGATCCGATCACGCCGGCCACGTTCGGGCCCATGGCGTGCATCAGCAGGAAGTTCGAAGGATTCGCCTTCTGGCCTTCCTTCTGGGATACACGCGCGGCCATGGGAACGGCGGACACACCTGCGGAACCGATCAGCGGATTGATCTTTCCTCCGCTCAGCCGGTACATCAGTTTGCCCACCAGCAGGCCGCCGACGGTGCTGAAGCTGAAGGCCACCAGGCCCAGGATCACAATGTAGATCGTCCGGATCTCCAGGAACCGGGAACCTACCATGGTAGCGCCGACGCTCAGTCCCAGGAAGAGGGTAACGATGTTCATCAGTGCGTTCTGCGCCACATCGCTCAGGCGCTCCGTGACACCGGTTTCCTTCAGCAGGTTGCCGAACATCAGGCAGCCGATCAGAGGCGCGGTGGAGGGCAGCAGCAACACGACGAAAATCGTCACGACGATCGGGAACAGGATCTTTTCGGTCTTGCTCACCTCGCGCAGCTGGGTCATCTTCACACTGCGTTCCTTTTCGGTGGTCAGCGCCCGCATAATCGGGGGCTGGATCATGGGGATCAGGGCCATGTAGCTGTAAGCAGCCACGGCAATCGGGCCCAGCAGGTCGGGCGCCAGCTTGGTGGTGGTCAGGATGGCCGTCGGGCCGTCCGCGCCGCCGATAATGCCGATGGAAGCGGCTTCATTTCCCTTGAAGCCCAGCAGGGTTGCGCCGAAGAAGGCGAAGAATACGCCGAACTGGGCGGCAGCGCCCAGCAGCAGGCTTTTCGGGTTGGAGATCAGCGGACCGAAGTCTGTCATAGCTCCGATGCCGATAAAGATCAGGCAGGGATAGATACCGGCCTTGACGCCGATATACAGGATATCAATCAGTCCGCCGTTGGCCATGATATATCCGTAGCTGTGGGCGTGTTCTCCGCCCTCCTTCAGGAACTCGTCCCAGAGGTCCTGGTGATACAGGGCATTGCTGAATCCACCCAGGGCGCTGACGTTGGCCAGCAGGCAGCCCACGGCGATGCCGACCATCAGCAGCGGTTCATACTGTTTTTTGATACCGAGGTAAAGAAGCACGCAGGCGATGAGGATCATAACCAGGTTCTTCCACCCGTCGCCGCTGAGCATCATCGCGAAACCGGATTCATTTACCAGTTTTCCAAGGGATTCTAACATTTCCGCATATCCCCCTTATCCCAGTACGATGATGGGCGTTCCGGTATCGACCTTCGTTCCCACGTCCGTCAGTACCTGAACGACCGTTGCGTCATGGGGCGCCATAATCTCGTTTTCCATCTTCATGGCTTCCAGCACCGCCAGCACTTCACCGCCCTTGACGGCCTGGCCAGCCTTCACATTCATCTTCACGATGGTTCCGGGCATGGGAGACTGTACCTGCTCACCGGCAACGGCCGCGACAGCGGGAGCCGGGGCAGCAGCGGGCGCGGGAGCTGCCGCCGGCGCGGCGGCGGGAGCGGGCGCGGCCGCAGGGGCCGGCGCATAGGCTTCATACTCATCGAGGAGCATGGCTTCGCCCTGGTTTACTTCAACTTCGTATGTTTTACCCTTCAGGGTGACTTTGTACTTCATGGTTATTTGACCTCCTTGATGGATACGAACCGCAGTTCGTTCAGGGGCTTCTGGAGTTTATCCGCTACAATGGCCATAATCATGGCAGCATCCCGGGGATCCGTATCATACAGTTTCACTTCGCCGGCGCTTCCGGGAGCCGGTTCCTTCACGGCTTCCGGCGCCGCCGGAGCCGCCGCCGTTGAAACGGCTTCAGTCTCTTTTGCCTTGGATTGATTCATCCGGGCAACCATGATTTTACCCGTGGCAATTACCACTGCCATCAGCAGGATCAGTCCGATGAAAACCACCAGATATCCCAGGATCGCGTCCAGCAGGGATGTACCGACCCCGAGCATCTCGCTCTTGACGCCGGCCGGAACGGATCCGACGGCCTCTTCAGCCAGTCCGATTGACATCTGCGTCGTCCTCCTTATGCTTCTTCAATGGTATATCTGACAACCCGTTCCCGTTTTTCCTTCCGGGCCTTCAGGAAGTCTTCCGCCTGTTTCGGGAAGCAGATCCAGCTCATCAGGTCTTCTTCGGTCTCAGCCAGATCGCCGAGGGCCTTCTTCGCCTTCTCAAAGTCTTCTCCGGTCCGCTTGCTGTCTTCGATCCGGCAGTCGGTGGGTTTTCCGCCGGCGCCCAGGATCTTCTCCTGCAGGGCCTTGTCAACAGGAGCCGGAGCAATGCCGTATTCGCCCTTGAAGTAGTTCTTGACTTCGTTGGAAATGTTCTTGTAGCGCTCGCCCACCAGAACGTTGGTCACGGCCTGGTTGCCGACCATCTGGCTCAGCGGGGTCACCAGCGGCGGATAGCCCAGATCCTTGCGGACCGCGGGAATCTCAAGCAGCGCTTCGTCGAACTTGTCCATGGCGTTCATGTCCTTCAGGTTGGCAATCATGTTGCTCAGCATGCCGCCGGGAACCTTGTAAACCAGCGCCTGACTGTCCGTAGCCATGCTCTTGGGATTGATCATCCCGTTGTCCACGTACTTCTGCTTCACGGGCTTGAAGAAGTCGTTCACCTTGTTGATGATCTTCTCATCCAGTCCGGTCTCAATGCCGTACTGCTGGCAGGCATAGAACATCGTTTCGGTGGCCGCCTGGCTCGTCCCGTTGGAGAAGCAGCTCGTGGCGGTGTCAATCACGTCCACGCCGCTCTCGATGGCCTTGGTCAGGGTCATGTAGGCCATGCCCGTGGTGCAGTGGGTGTGCAGGATCACCGGCACATCGCCAACAGCGTCCTTGATGCCCTTGATCAGATGCTCGGCTTCGAAGGGACTCATCGTACCGGCCATGTCCTTCAGACACAGGGTCTCAAAGCCCATCTTCACCAGTTCCTTGCACATCTCAACATATTTTTCGACGGTATGCACGGGGCTCTGGGTATAGCTGATGCAGCCGGAAGCGATCGTCCGGGGTGTGGCATACTTCTTAACGGCGTCCAGGGCGGTGCCCAGGTTGCGGAAGTCGTTCAGGGCGTCAAAAATACGGATGATATCAATCCCGTTCTTGATGCTCAGCTCAACGAACTTCTCCACCACGTCGTCATGGTAGTGCTTGTAGCCCAGCAGGTTCTGTCCGCGGAGCAGCATCTGCAGGCGGGTGTTGGGCATATTCTTGCGGATGTTGCGCAGCCGCTCCCAGGGATCTTCGCCCAGGTAGCGCAGGCAGCTGTCAAAAGTCGCGCCGCCCCAACATTCCACGGAATAGTATCCGGCCTTGTCCATCACCGGCAGGATCTCCTCGAAATCTGCGTAAGGCAGCCGGGTCGCCATCAGGCTCTGGTTGGCGTCCCGCATAACGGTTTCGGTAAACTGTACTTTTTTCATATCCGTGAATCTCCGTTCAGAATATTATTTAAGAACACACGCAGGATGCCGCCTGCTTGGGCGGCATCCCTGTGTCTTTCTTCAGAGGATGACCCCTGTCAGCCTTACAGCTGGGGACCGGCGGCAACCAGCGCCTTGCCGGCTTCGTTGCTTTCGTACTTGGCGAAGTTCTTGATGAACCGTCCGGCCAGATCCTTTGCTTTCTCGTCCCATTCTGCCGGGTTCGCGTAGGTGTCACGGGGATCCAGAATGCCGGTGTCAACGCCGTTCAGTTTGGTGGGCACTTCGAAGTTGAAGTAAGGAATCTTCTTGGTGGGCGCGTTCAGAATATCTCCGTCCAGGATCGCGTCGATGATGCCGCGGGTGTCCTTAATGGAGATGCGCTTGCCGGTGCCGTTCCATCCGGTGTTGACCAGGTAGGCCTTGGCGCCGCTCTTTTCCATCTTCTTTACGAGCTCTTCCGCATACTTGGTGGGATGCAGTTCGAGGAAGGCCTGGCCGAAGCAGGCGGAGAAGGTGGGGGTGGGTTCGGTGATGCCGCGTTCGGTGCCGGCCAGTTTCGCGGTGAAACCGCTCAGGAAGTAGTACTTGGTCTGTTCGGGCGTCAGTACGGAAACGGGGGGCAGCACGCCGAAAGCGTCCGCGCTCAGGAAGATCACGTTCTTGGCGTCGGGGCCGGCGGACACGGGATTCACCTTCTTGACGATCTTCTCGATGTGCTCGATCGGATAGCTCACGCGGGTGTTCTCGGTAACGCTCTTGTCGGCGAAGTCGATCTTGCCGTTTTCATCGACGGTCACGTTCTCCAGCAGGGCGTTCCGGCGGATCGCATTGTAGATGTCGGGCTCGGATTCCTTATCCAGGTTGATGACCTTGGCGTAGCAGCCGCCCTCGAAGTTGAACACGCCGTTGTCGTCCCAGCCGTGCTCGTCGTCGCCGATCAGCAGGCGCTTGGGATCGGTGCTCAGCGTGGTCTTGCCGGTGCCGGAAAGGCCGAAGAAGATCGCGGTGTTCTTGCCTTCCATATCGGTATTGGCGGAGCAGTGCATGGAGGCAATGCCCTTCAGCGGCAGGTAGTAGTTCATCATGGAGAACATGCCCTTCTTCATTTCGCCGCCGTACCAGGTGTTCAGGATGACCTGCTCCCGGCTGGTGATGTTGAAGGCAACCGCGGTCTCGGAGTTCAGGCCCATGGCCTTGTAGTCGTCAACCTTGGCCTTGGAAGCGCAGTACACGACGAAGTCCGGCTCAAAGGCAGCCAGTTCTTCTTCGGTGGGAACGATGAACATGTTCTTGACGAAGTGAGCCTGCCAGGCCACTTCCATCACGAACCGGATCGCCATCCGGGTATCCTTGTTTGCGCCGCAGAAAGCGTCCATAACGAACAGCCGCTTGCCGCTCAGCTGTTTCTGCGCCAGAACCTTCAGCTTGGCCCAGTTTTCTTCGCTCAGGGGATGGTTGTCGTTCTTGTAGCCTTCGGTGGTCCACCATACGGTGTCCTTGCTGTTTTCGTCCATGACGATGTACTTGTCTTTGGGGCTCCGGCCGGTGTAGATACCGGTCATCACGTTCATGGCGTCCAGTTCGGTCAGCTGGCCCTTGTCAAAGCCTTCCAGACCGGGCTTGTTCTCTTCTTCAAAGAGAACTTCGTAGGACGGATTATGAAGGATCTCCGTAACGCCGGTGATCCCGTACTTGGTAAGATCGAGAGCTGCCATTCAGGGGTACCTCCTTTATTCCTCTAAGGTCACCCGGGTAAATATCCCAACGTAACCCAATTTCTTATTTTCAACAATTCTCCCCTATTTCCTGCTTTGTAACAAAAATATAATAATTTGCTCTGAAGGTTGGTATAATAAGGGATTCCATGTTCCCAAAAAAGTCATCCGTCAAGGAAAACGGAGTCCGATATTGCATCGAACTCCGCCATTGTCGTTCTGATGGAAATCAGGAAGCTTACGCTCTTTCTTCGATTTCCCTCTCCAGTTTTGCCACCAGCTCTTCCATACTCATGGAAGTCGTCTGATCCGTCGCCCGGTCGCGTACGGCCAGCGTTCCTTCGTTGATTTCCTTTTCGCCGATGATCAGCATGTAGGGTACTTTGTCCTCCTGGCGTGCATAGCGGATCTTGTATCCGATCTTCTCGTTCCGCTCGTCCAGTTCGGCCCGGATTCCCTGCTTCATCAGTTCTTTCGTTACCTTCGCGGCGTAGTCCATGCTCTTGTCACTCACCGGCAGCACCTTTACCTGAATCGGCGCCAGCCACAGCGGGAAAACGCCCTTTGTCTCTTCAATCAGATAGGCCATAAACCGGTCGATGGAGCCCAGGATGGCGCGGTGCAGTACAACGGGCGTCTTTTCGCTTCCGTCCGCGTCGATATACTTCAGGTTGAACTTCGCCGGCAGGCAGAAATCCAGCTGACAGGTACTCAGTGTATATTCCGCTCCGATGGCGGGTTTCACGTTCACGTCCAGCTTCGGTCCGTAGAAGGCGGCTTCGCCGATCTCCTCGGTATACTGAATGCCCAGCTGGTTCAGCACTTCGCGCAGCGCGCTTTCCGCCTTGTTCCACATCTCGTCGTCCTGGTGATATTTCACCTTATCCTCCGGATCCCGCAGGCTCAGCACGCAGCGGTAGTCTGTGATGTGGAAGTCTTTATAAACGTCGCGGATCAGGTTCACAACACTGGAAACCTCGTCCTTGATCTGGTCGGGGGTCACAAACAGGTGCGCATCGTTCTGGCAGAAATGCCGTCCGCGCTCAATGCCCTTCAGGGTGCCGCTGGGCTCGAAGCGGAAATCGTGCGCCACCTCGCCGATCCGGATCGGCAGATCCCGGTAGGAGTGCAGCCGGTTGGCATAGATCATCATGTGGTGCGGGCAGTTCATGGGGCGCAGCACGAAGCTTTCGCCTTCCACTTCCATCGCCGGGAACATGTTCTCTCTGTAATGATCCCAGTGTCCGCTGGTCCGGTAAAGATCCACCGTACCGACGCAGGGCGTCATCACGTGCTGATAGCCCAGCATCCGTTCCTTTTCCTTGATATAGTTTTCCAGTTCCATCCAGATCGTGTAGCCTTTCGGCAGGAACATGGGCAGTCCCTTGCCGATCAGGTCGTCCGTCATGAACAGCTGCATTTCCTTGCCGATCTTCCGGTGATCCCTGGCTTTGGCTTCCTCCACCTGACGCTCGTATTCCTTCAGCTCGTCCGCGTTCCGGAAGGCAACGCCGTTCAGCCGTGTCAGCATCTTGTTCTTCTGGTCGTTTTTCCAGTAGGCGCCGGAAATCGCCGTCAGTTTGAATGCTTTGAGCGCCTTTGTATAGCAAATGTGCGGCCCGACGCACATGTCGATGTAGTCTCCCTGCTGATAGAAGGTAATCACCGCATCCTCCGCCAGGTCGGCGATATGCTCAACCTTGTAGATTTCTCCTCGGTCCTTCATCAGCTGCACCGCTTCCTCCCGTGGCAGCGGATAAACCTTGAAAGGCAGATTCTCCTTCACAATTTTCTGCATTTCGGCTTCGATGGCCGGCAGATCTTCGTCCGTCAGATGCACGTCTCCCAGGTCGATGTCGTAATGGAATCCCTTCTCGGTCGCGGGTCCGTAGGCAAAGTGTGCCTCCGGATAAATCCGTTTCACGGCCTGGGCCATAATGTGCGCCGCCGAGTGCCGCAGCACCTCCAGCTCTTCGTCCACCGGGCATTCCGCCACATGTCCGTCGTTGTAAATGATTTTCATGATGTTCCCCTCCTCGTTTGATGTAGGTTGTGGTATAGGGGCTTTTGCCAAATCAAAAGGCATCCGCCCTGCGCTGCTGCCGGGACGGATGCCTGTAAAAGCATTCGCGGTTCCACCCTGCTTGTTGAAACAACCACTCTTTGTTAACGGGATATCGGTCGTTAACCGCTCGCCGTCCGGGAATGGTATCGAATCAGAACCTGCTGCGGGGCTCCCACCTTCCCCCGCTCTCTGTGAGCCGGCGATCTGACCGCATGTTTCCCTTCATCCGGAAAGATTACAGAGAGTGTAACACTTCCCGGCAGAAATTTCAACCATAAAAATATCACGTCCGGACAGGACCCCATTTTCCCGTCAGACAGGAATCAGTCACCCGGAAAGAGAATACTTTTAGGCGAATCTTCACCCCGATTTTCCTGTGCAAGGTGGAAACATATGAAAAGCAAAACGCCCTCCCAAGTGCCGAAGACGCCTCATGAAAACGGCAGGTCTGTCTCTGAAAAGAAAAATCCCCTTTTCCGGGCGGCAAAGCATATCCTCCTTCTGCTTCAGAATAAAGTCATCGCTTCCCTGATGATGTTCGGTCAGGGGATTCTGTTTATTGTTTCCCCTTCCGGTGACATGGAGCCGACCGTTCGGATCTCCGCCGGCGTCGTCCTCGCTTTTTGCGTGTTTATGATGGTTTATCATCTGGTGCGAAAAGAGAAAAAAAGGCTTGATATCCTTATCGCTGTCATCAGCTTTGTTTTTGCCGGTGCGGCTGTTTGCTGTATGATCAGTCCGCAGACCGTTGAACCTTATGTCAAAACAGTCGTCGGTTATGTGACGGTGGCCACAGGTCTCGTCAATCTGGTTCAGACCCTGAAAATCGAAAAGAAAAAAGACTGGAAGTTTGTCGTCAGCGTTCTCGGTGCTGCTGCCATCACTGCCCTGGGTATCGTGATGATCATTGCGGAGGAATCCGATGTGGCTGCCATGCAGCAAAGCATCGGCGCCATCCTGATGCTCAACGCCCTGGCCAACATCTGGTATATCATCCAGCTGCGTCAGCAGTCTCATTCCGCTCCGAACACATACCGGTCCAGCCGTTCAAAGGCTTCCTGAACCCGCCGCAGCGGAAGCGCCAGGTTCATCCGGATCCCCCACGGATCGTTGAAAGGTCTCCCGTCCTGCCAGGCCACGCCCACGTCCGTTCCCGCTTTCAAAAGATCGTCCAGGGTCTTCCCGTGTTTTTGGCACCATTCTTCGCAGTGCAGGAAAAGCATATAGGTGCCTTCCGGTTTCCGCACGGAGATTCCCGGGAAACGTTCCCGTATAAAGTCATAGGCATAATTAATGTTTTCGGAAAGCACGCCGCACAGCTGGTTCACCCATGCCTGTCCGTCTTCGCCGTATGCGCCGATCAGCGCGTGCATGGACAGAACGTTCATGGAGTTGTAGGCGGAAAGCGAGGCTTCCTTCTCCTGACGTTCCCGAAGCAGGTCATCGTAGATAATATGATAGCTTCCCACCAGTCCCGCCAGATTGAAGGTCTTCGAAGGAGCATAGAAGGCTGCTGTGTGGCTCCGGGCGTATGCATTCACGGATTGGGTGGGTGTATGATGATGGCCGTTCAGAAGCAGGTCGGACCAGATTTCATCCGATACAATCCAGACCTGATGCCGCTCAAAGATATCCATTGCCCTCTGAATCTCTTCCGGATTCCACACCCGGCCGCAGGGATTGTGCGGATTGCAGAAGATCGCAGCGTGAATCCGGTTCTCTTCAATTTTCTTTTCCATATCCGCATAATCCAGTCGCCACACGCCCTCGCCGTCCTGAATCATCGGATTCAGGACAATTTTGTATCCGTTGTTTTCAAGAACGTGTGTAAATCCGATATAGGTCGGACTCTGCAACAGCACGGCATCTCCCCGGGAACAGAGTGCGTTCAGTGTGGAGATCACGCCGCCCAGCACGCCGTTTTCATATCCGATATGTTTCCTTTCCAGGCCGCTGACATAATTCCGGGTCGCCTGCCAGCGAATGATGGATTCATAATACGCTTTGGAGGGATCAAAATAGCCGAAAGCCGGATGCTGTGTCCGCCGGATCACGGCTTCCTGAATCGCAGGGCAGGTCATCAGATTCATATCTGCCACCCACATGGGAATCGCGTCAAAACCTTCCTTCGGTCCGGCAGGCGCAAAGTCATGTCCGATGGCATCAACAGCGATGGAATCCATTCCATGCCGATCCGGCATGGTTGTAAAATCAAACTGTTTCATATGCTGTTATTTTCCTGCTCCTTCAATCACGGTTTTTTTTGCATTTTCCAATGCCGCAATCACCCGGTCGCACCATTCGTCGAATTCCGGATCCTCCTTCTGACATTCCGGATGGCTGAGCACATAATCCAGCGTGATCCGGACGCCCCTGGCAAAAGGAACTTTCGTCACCATATCCGGAACGGCGCGTTTCAGTTTCCGGTTGTCAAAAACGACGGAAACGGATTTGTCTCCGAGCAGTCCTCCTGCAAAGTCGTATCCGTACGGTTCGCCTGCTTTAGCGAGAAATTCGGTTGCAACGTAATAAGGCTTCAGTTCAACGTCCAGCGCGTCTGCGATGGTCTGGTAAATCTGATTCCAGGTCAGCGTTTCATCCCCCGTAATCTGGAAAGCTTCCCCGATGGCGTGAGGATTGGCCATCAGACCGATAAAGCCCGTGGCAAAATCCGTGTTTAACGTCATGGTCCACAGGGAGGATCCGTCTCCCTGAATGATGACCGGTTTTCCGTCCAGCATGCGCCGGATCACCTGCCAGGAACCCTTGTTCCCGTGAACGCCCATCGGAACATTTCGCTCGTCATACGTGTGGCTGGGCCGTACAATCGTAACGGGGAATCCTTCCTCCCGATAGGCCTTCATCAGTGTTTCCTCAATGGCGATCTTGTTTCTGGAATACTCCCAGTAAGGATTTGCCAGCGTTGTGCCTTCCGTAATCAGATAGCTGGCCGCAGGTTTATGATAGGCCGAGGCAGAACTGATGATGATATATTGCCTGGTCTTTCCCCGGAACAGCCGGATATCCCGCTCCGCATCCTCAGGATGGAATGCGATGAACTCACAAACCGTGTCAAACTGCATCCCTTCCAGTGCTTTCGCCGCTGCTCTTTCGTCATGTATGTCCGCAACAATCTGGTGAATATTCCCGGGCAGTTCTGCTTTCCGGTTTCCACGGTTCAAAAGCCAGACGTCCCATTGGGGATCTTCCGCTAGTTTCCGGACAATCGCCATACTGATGGTGCCGGTTCCTCCGATAAACAATGCTTTCATGCTGATTTCCTCCGTCAGTATTTTCTCTTTGGTTTCTGACGACAGTTTATCCGTATTCAGAGGTTCCGTCAAGTATCCGGCATAATCTTCCGTTTCCTTTTGCAGAAAGCGGTCCGGCCCCTCGGGCCGGACCGCTCTGGTCGAAAAGTGTTATTTGTCGTAATTGACAACCTGGCTGAAATCGGGAGCTTTCAGGCTGGCGCCGCCGATCAGACCGCCGTCGATTTCGGGCTGTGCCATGAGTCCCTTCACGTTCTTGGGGTTCATGCTTCCGCCGTACTGGATGCGGATCTTGTTGCCGGCAGCCTTGCCGTACTTGCGGGCAACAGCCTTGCGGATCACACCGATCGTTTCGTTCGCCTGCTCGTCGGTGGCGGTCAGGCCGGTGCCGATGGCCCAAACGGGCTCATAGGCGATCACGACCTTGGCAACCTGTTCCTTGGTCAGGCCGTTCAGGGCGATCAGGGTCTGGTATTCAACCAGCGCGTCGGTATATCCGGCTTCGCGCTCTTCCTTATTCTCGCCTACGCATACGATGACTTTCAGTCCGGCTTCCACGGCAGCCAGCACCCGCAGGTTCACGGTCTTGTCGGTTTCACCGAAATACTGTCTCCGTTCGCTGTGGCCGATGATAACGTATTCCACGCCGCAGGCCTTCAGCATGTCGGCGCTCAGTTCGCCGGTATATGCGCCGCTCTTGGCCCAGTGTACGTTTTCTGCGCCCAGCTTGATCTTGCTGCCCTTGGCCGCTTCCTTCACCGCCACAAAGTTCACAGCCGGAACGCACACGACCACGTCGCAGGTTGCGTCTTTCACCAGAGGCTTCAGTTCGGTCACCAGCGCCTTGGCTTCCGCGGGCGTCTTGTTCATTTTCCAGTTACCGGCAATAATCGCTTTACGCATAACTTTTTTCTCCTTCTGTAATGAATTATCCATTCCCATTCACGCTGCTTTTTTCGCTCTTATTTTTCGTCCAGGCATGCAACGCCGGGCAGCGTCTTTCCTTCCAGGAATTCAAGGGAAGCTCCGCCGCCGGTGGAAATATGGGTCATCTTGGCGCCAAGGCCCATCTGTTCCACAGCCGCAGCGCTGTCGCCGCCGCCGATGATGGTCACGGCATCGCTGTCTGCCATCGCCTGTGCCACAGCCAGGGTACCCTGGGCCAGGGTAGGATTCTCGAACACGCCCATCGGTCCGTTCCAGACGACGGTCTTGGCAGACTTCATGGCATCCGCGAACAGTTCGCGGCTCTTCGGTCCGATGTCCAGGCCTTCCATGTCAGCCGGGATCTTGTCGGAGTCAACAATCGTGGTTTCAACAGGTCCGTCAATGGGATCCGGGAATCCGGCCGCGCAGACGGTGTCGATGGGCAGAAGCAGTTTCACGCCCTTTTCGGCGGCCTTCGCCATCATGTCCTTGCAGTAGTCGATCTTGCTTTCATCCAGCAGGCTCTTGCCGACTTCGTATCCCTTGGCCTTCAGGAATGTGAAAGCCATACCGCCGCCGATGATCAGGGTATCAACCTTTTCCAGCAGGTTGTTGATCACGTTCAGTTTGTCTTCAATCTTTGCGCCGCCGAGAACCGCCACAAAGGGACGGTCGGCATTTTCCAGCGCCTTGCCCATGATGGACAGTTCCTTGCCGATCAGATAGCCGGCAACATTGGGGCTGGTGTAGGCCGTAACGCCGGCGGTGGAGCAGTGCGCCCGGTGGCAGGAGCCGAAAGCGTCGTCCACATAAGCATCCGCCAGAGAAGCCAGATCCTTGCTGAACGCTTCACCGTTCTTCGTTTCTTCCGCCCGGAACCGGGTGTTCTGCAGCAGCACCACGTCGCCGTCTTTCATCGCAGCAACAGCGGCCTTTGCATTCTCGCCGACCACGTTATCGTCGTTGGCAAAAACGACTTCCTGACCCAGCAGTTCGCTCAGGCGCACCGCCACAGGCGCCAGGGAGAACTTTTCTTCCGGACCGTTCTTCGGCTTGCCCAGATGGCTGCACAGGATCACCTTGCCGCCGTCGGCAATCAGCTTTTTGATGGTGGGCAGCGCCGCCACAATGCGCTTGTCATTGGTGATCTTTCCGTCCTTCATCGGCACGTTGAAGTCGCAGCGTACCAGTACCCGTTTTCCCTTGACCTGGATGTCGTCAACCGTTTTCTTTGCCATGGATGGTCACTCCTTTAAAAAATTAGTTGGTCTGTAATCTATTGCGTAAATCCGCTTGGGATTTGCAATCTGTTCTCAAAGGTCAGCCTTGCCCCTGACTCCTGAAACCTATCCCCTGTTCAGTATTTCAAGCATTTCCTCCGCCGCGCCCTGATCCGTCACCAGCAATGCGTGCGGAGTGTGCCGGATCACGGAAAGAATCGCTTCCGCCTTGGAAGATCCCGCCGCGGCCGCTACCATCCGGCAGGTTTTTTTCAGCCGCGCCAGATCCACGCCGACGCTGGAGGATTCAAGCAGGCATTTCCCCGAAAGGTCGTAATAGGCGCCGAAGCTTTCGCCGGCGGCTCCTTTCTGCTGGAGCTCGGTCTGCGTCTGCCGGCTCATGTTCCGATCCTTCATGGTTTCCGATGCGATGCCGATCCCGTGCAGAATCACATCTGCCCTTTCGAGCAGTTCCATCGCTTCCTGAACCTCAGGCATCTTCAGCATTTCCTGCATCGCTGCCGCGTCCATATAATCCGGCAGATGAATCAGCCTGTAATGTCCGCCCAGCCGCCCGGCAATCTCCTCCGCCAGCGTGTTGGCCTGCAGTTCCACGGATCTTCCGATGCCGCCCCGTGCCGGAACAACCATCACGTTCAGCGGTGTCTGGCTCTGTATGTTCCGTGCAACGGCCGCCACGGTCCGTCCCCCCGTCACCGCGAGGGTGTTGCCGCTCGCAAGCATTCCGCGCAGCTTGGCCGCGCAGATCCGTCCAACGTCGGAAAGCACCTGGTCGTCGTTGTCTGCATCACCTGGAGCGATCAGCACCCGTTCCACCGGGATCCGCTCGGCCAGCCTGTTTTCTGTTTCCGTCAGCCCGTTCATGGCCTTGGAAAAATCCCGCGCGCTGTCCAGCACTTCCTCCGCCTTTCGGCTCAGACTCATTCCGGAGGCATCCAGTTCCAGATAACCGAGTTCCTTCAGCAGCGCCGCCGTATTCCGGATTTCCCGTTCGGGCAGATTCAGCCGGGAAGCCAGTTGTCTGCGTCCGACAGGCTGCAAAACCGAGATTCTCTCAAGGATCAATGCCCGTCGGGTCATCTCTTCTGTCAGGTCGGGAGCCAGTTTCCGCATCAGCGTAATGAAACCTGTGTCCATCCGGCTCCCCCTCTCTTCTGTGGGACGCTTTTGGCCCTCATGGGCCGTTCGTGTCCCGAAAGAAATTTTATCACGTCGGAAAGCCGTTTACAAGGCTTTGAATTGTTACTTTTTCGTGAACAATCCCGTTTATACCCGGATGACCTCCGTCCCTTCCAGGGCGCGCTGAATCAGGGCTTCTTCGTCAAGATGACTTTCGCCTTCCAGAATCTTGTCCATTTTGGGGTGTGTCGCCGGATGCCGCGGCGTAAATACCGTACAGCAGTCCTCAAAGGGCTGTTCTGAAATTTCAAGCGTCCCGATTTTCCGTGCAATGGCAATGATCTCGCTCTTGTCAAAACCGATCAGCGGTCGGAAAACCGGCATCTGCACCACCGCATCCGTGGTTCCCAGTGCCGTCATGGTCTGGCTGGCCACCTGACCGATACTCTCGCCCGTGACCAGGGCCTCACTTTCCGTTTCCCGGGCAATTCTCTCTGCAATCCGCATCATATACCGCCGCATGATGAGCGTCGTATACTCGTCCGGGCACTTTTCATGAATCTGCATCTGGATTTCCGTGAAAGGCACCACATGCACCTTAATGCCGCAGCAGCTGAAGCTTAACTTGCGCGCAAGGTCCAGCACCTTTTCCTTCGCTCTGTCGGAGGTGTAAGGATAGCTGTGAAAATGAACGGCATTGATCTGAACGCCGCGTTTGGCAATCATCCATCCGGCCACCGGACTGTCAATGCCCCCGGAAAGCAGCAGTGTGGCATTTCCGTTTGTCCCGACGGGCATCCCGCCGAAGGCAGGAATTTCCTTTACATAAAGGTAAGCCATATCCCGGATTTCGATGTTCACCAGATAATCCGGGTTATGGACGTCAACCTTCAGATCCGGATTCGCGTTCAGAATCCGGTAGCCTGCTTCTTCGTTGATGGCCGGAGAATTCAGAGGATATCGTTTGTCGCTGCGGCGGGCATTGACCTTGAAAGTTCCTTTCAGGTCCTTCACCATTTCGATCGCCTGATTGCAGATTTCGTCAAAGTCTTCCTTCGGCATTTCCACCGCCGGACTCACGCTGTGAACGCCGAACACCTTGGTAACCCGGCTGATGCACTCGTCCAGGTCGCTGAACCCTCGTACGAATATTCTTCCGTCGTGCACCCATACTTCCGCGCCCATCCCGCGCACTGCATAGCGAATTTTCCGTACCAGCGCACGGATAAAATAGGGCCGGTTCAGCCCTTTCAGAAAGATCTCCCCGTACCGTACAAGCAGCAAATCCTGCATTGCAGATTCCTCCGTTTATCTTCGAACGTATTTTTTCAGCATCCCGTAATGGAACGCAGCGCGTTCCGCGGTATAGTCAATTTCTTCTTCTGTGGTTTCCCGGCTCAGGCTGAAGCGCAGTGAGCAGTCGGCCCGTGCGGGCGAAACCCCCATGGCCTTGAGAACGGGGGAAATCTTTTGTTTCCGGCTGGCGCAGGCGCTGCCCGCGGAAACATAGATGCCGTCCCCTTCCAGAGCGAAGAGCATGGTCTGGCTTCGAACCGGCTCCAGGGCCACATTCAGGATGTGGGGAGCCCCCTCTGCGGGCGCCGGACCGTTCACCTGTGCATCCGGGATCTGTTTCTTCAGTTTTTCCCAAAGGCGGATCTTCAGTTCCCGGATCCGCTCCGAATCCCCTTCCCGCCAGTCTTCGACTGCTTTTCCCAGGGCCAGGATACCGAAAGTATTTTCCGTTCCGGAGCGCAGGTTTCCCTCCTGTCCGCCGCCGAAAATCAACGGTTTCACAGGGTGTCTTTGCGCCAGCATCAACGCTCCTGTCCCTTTCATGCCGTGAATCTTGTGAGCGGAAAAGGCGTAGGATTGAATTCCGAGTTTTTTCAGCCGGATCGGAACCCGCAAAAACCCCTGCACCCCGTCCACATGAATCGCCGCTTCCGGACAAAGCCGCCGCCGCAGTTCGCTGACAGCCTCAAGCGGCTCCACGGCGCCTGTCTCATTGTTCACCTGCATCAGGGAGATCATCGCCGTTTCTTTTCCCATCATTTTTTCAAGTCGTTCCAGGTCCACGGTTCCGTCCGGGCATGCCGGGATTTCCGTCACCCGGTGCCCCATCCGGCGCAGTTCCTCCGCGCAGGCAGATACCGCCGGATGTTCAACCGATGAAATCAGCACCTCGCCGGGTGTCCTGCGGGTCTTCATATGTCCCAGCAGCGCAAGATTGTCGCTTTCCGTGCCGCCGGAGGTAAAGATCAGTCTGTATTCCTCCGCACCGGCGGCTTTCAGGCACGTTTTCCTTACGCCTTCCATCCGTTTTTGGATTTCCATGGACGGCTTGTATAAAGCGGATGGATTGTACCATCCGCTTTCCGACAGTTCCCGTATCAGTTCCCGTACGGCCGTACTCGGTCGCGTCGTTGCGCTGTTGTCCAGATAAGCTGTCATCTTCTTTACACCCGCCACGCGCTTGCCGGAACATAGTGCCGGATATTGGCGACCATCTCTTCGCTGGGCTCCAGAATAATCATTTTCTTGTCCTGTTCCTTTGTAAAATAGAAGTAGTAAAGTTCCGCGTCCCGGTTCAGGAACCAGTTCATCCTTTTAATCCCTGGCATGTTCACATACCGCTTGAAATCCTCGGAATTCACTTTCCCGAAGGCTTCAACATTGCGAACATTCAGACTGCCAAGGGATTTCCTCTTTTTGTTGTTGTATACCTCCGCAAAATCCAGCGAACCGTTAGTGAAGGTATATTCGTATTCTGTCAGAAGCTTGTCATGGAAGAAATAGGTATAGGCACAGATGCCGCCGCACAGCAAAAGCATCACCAGGCTGGGCCAGTGAAACTGTCCCTGGGATATACTGCTGCTGACCGCCGAAAGCATGAAGGCGGCAGTCAGTCCGCTCAGTCCGATAATTACCCAGCTCAGCATATACAGTGCCCTGTTCAGCCCGTTATTACGTTTCACAACGACTTCTTCAATAAAATGATCCTGCATATCCGTTTCCTCCGATTTTCACATTTGTTTTTCCCCGGTTACTGCGCCCGGCCCAGAAGACTGTCCGCAAAAGCGGCGAACTGCGCTGTATCTCCCGGCATTCCCTCCAGTGCCTTTTGGGCCAGTTCAATTTCTTTCCGGGCATCCGCGGCAGTGCCTTCAACGCCCCGTAGAGCAACCCATGTCATTTTGTTCTGCTCCAGGTCTTTCCCCGTGGATTTTCCAAGCTTGTCCGCGCTTCCCGTCACATCCAGAAGATCGTCCGTCATCTGGAACGCCAGTCCGATGTGAAAGGCATATTCGCGTCCCGCGGCAATTTCCGCTTCTTCCGCACCGGCCAGCGTCAGCCCGGCTTCCACGGCCGCTTCCAGAAGGTCCGCCGTCTTGTGTTCGTGAATATAGCGTACAATGTCCTCCCTGGGTTCCTGGCCTTCGGAGGACACATCCTCGCTCTGTCCGGCAATCATACCCGTAACGCCGGCATGCCGCATAATGATTTCCATCGCGCGGAGCCCCCGCAGATCTTCCATCTTCAGGGCAGCAGCTGCCATCACCTCCGCTGCAGCGTTCAGCAGCCCGTCGCCGGCCAGAATGGCAACATTTTCTCCGAACACTTTGTGGTTGGTCGGCTGACCCCGCCGAAGATCATCATTGTCCATCGCCGGCAGATCATCGTGAATCAGGCTGTAGGTATGGATCATCTCCAGGGCGCAGGCAAAGGGCAGTGCCTGTTCAGCTTCTCCCCCCGCTGTTTCACAGGCTGCCAGCAGCAGAACGGGGCGGATTCTCTTTCCCCCGCCTTCCAGGCTGTAGCTCATGGCTTCCCAAAGCGGGGACGGAATGTCTCCCAGCGAGGAAAGCGTCGGGATCAGAGCCTGTTCCGTCATCCGTCTGTATTCGTCAAACGCTTTCATCGGAAACCTCCGTTTCTTTGCCGTTCTGAAGCACCGTCACCCGGCGGTTCATGTTTTCCAGTTCCGACGAAAGTTCCGCCAGAATCTTCATGCCCCGCTCATATTCTTTCACAGAGTCTTCCAGCGGAAGCGCTCCGCTTTCAATCTTTCCGGTCAGTTTCTGAACCTCAAGAAGTCTTTCCTCAAAGCTCGGTGTTTTTTCCTGCTCGTTCATAAACCGGCCTCCCCGTTTCTCTTTATTGTAGCTTCCGCCGTACCGTCCGCAAACCGAATGTGTACATGCTCCGCTTTCCGTGCTTCTTCCGCCCCGGTTACAATCCGTCCTTCCGGGTCTGTTACCATGGCGTACCCCCGGGCAAGTACCCGCAGCGGATTGATGGCTTCCAGCCGCTCCCTCATCCGGATCGTCTTCGTTTCCGCATTTTCAATACGTCTGGAAAGGACTCCTGTCAATGCAGGTTCGGCCATCTGCAGACGCGTCGAAGTGTTCTCAAGTCTGACCTGCATCGCATGGATCAGTTCAGCCCGGCGCATGTCGCTTTCGGAGGTCAGCCGGGCGATTCGCTTCTCGGGGCTGAGCCATGTCAGACGCAGCAACGCTTCACGAACTTTGGCGTCTTTCCGTGCAATCTCGTTTTCCGTCGCCCGTTTCAGGCTGATCCGCAGTGCTTCCGTCCTTCCGCGCAGTTCCCTTCGGTCCGGAAAAACGATCTCCGCCGCGTTGCTGGGAGTGGAAGCCCGCACATCCGCGGCCAGGTCGCAGATCGTGGTATCAATCTCATGCCCGACGCCTGAAACAACAGGAATCCGGCTGGCAACCACGGTTCGGGCCACCTGTTCTTCATTAAAACACCATAGGTCCTCCGCGGATCCTCCGCCCCGGGCTACGATGACGACGTCCGCATCTGTCTGTTCGTTGGCTGCCCGGATCCCTGCTGCAATTTGAGCCGCCGCCGTTTCTCCCTGCACCGTCACGGGAATCAGAACGATCGGCACAGCCGGATCCCGCAATGCGGAAACATTCAGAATATCATGCCATGCCGCACCGCTTGCCGAAGTAACCACCGCCACTTTTCGCGGCACCATGGGAAGCCTTCGTTTTCGTGCCTGATCAAAAAGGCCTTCCGCGCTGAGCCTTTGTTTCAGCTGTTCAAACTGAAGGAACAGGTCCCCGGTTCCGTCGGGCCGAAGGCTCATGGCATACAGCTGATAACTGCCGTTTTTCGGATACACGTCCACATAACCGCTGATCAGAATCCTGTCCCCGTCTTTGGGCCGGATTCTGGCATGAAAAGTATTCTGCCGGAACATCACACAGCTGACAGCAGACTCTTCATCCTTCAGGGAGAAATACCAGTGTCCGGAAGCCATGTGATGTCTGAATCCGCTTACTTCACCCCGAACCGTAACACTGCGGATCCGCGGCTCTCTTCGGATGGCTTCCGCAATCAGCAGATTCAGTTCGGATACGCTGATTCCGCCTGTCTCATTCACGTTTCAAAGTCCTTTCAGCCGCATCCGCAGTGTTTGAAAGCAGCATGGCAATCGTCATCCTTCCGACACCGCCGGGCACCGGCGTGATCCATCCGGCTTTTTCCTTTACCTTCTCGAAATCCACGTCTCCGCAGACCTTGCCGTCAACACGGTTAATCCCGACGTCGATCACAATTGCGCCTTCCTTCACCATGTCTGCCGTTACAAAGCCGGCCTTCCCGACTGCAGCAACCAGGATATCTGCCCGGCGGGTATGTTCCGCCAGATTTTTCGTCCGGCTGTGACACAGTGTCACCGTGCAATTCTGCTGCAGCAGGAGCATGGCCATGGGTTTCCCGACAATATTACTTCTGCCGATGACAACAGCTTCCTTTCCGCTCAGATCCTCGCCTGTGGACCGGATCATGTACAGTGCGCCTTTGGGGGTGCAGGGTGTAACACCTTCCGTTCCGGTCATCAGGTGACCGGCGTTGATCAGGTGAAACCCATCCACGTCCTTCTCCGGAAGGATTTTTGCCAAAGCGGCTGCTTCATCCAGATGTCCGGGCAAAGGCAGCTGCACCAGAATCCCGTGAATGGCCGGATCCCGGTTCAGCCGGTCAATCTCCGCTTCCAGCTCTTCCTGGGTCGCCGCCGCGTTCATCCGGATCGTCCTGGACAGCATGCCGGTTTCCTCGCATCCCTTTCCCTTGTTCCGGACATAGAGCTCGCTTGCCGGGTCATCACCGACCAGAATCACCGCCAGCCCGGGAATCACACCCTGCTCTTTCATGGCGGCCACCCGCCGTTTGACGTCTTCCTTGATTTCCGCCGAAAAAACGATTCCGTCCAGTATCTGTGCGCTCATACTCTTCTCCCCAACTGTTCAGTCATTGAATCCCGATGAAGCCTGAACCTTTTCCTGCCGAAGTGCGGCAAGCCCAATCAAAGCAACGCCAACAGCGTTGTCCCCGCTCATGTCCGGCTTTCCGAACACAGCCCGCGGTGTATGCCGCATTCCCTGCAGCCGTCGCAGAAGCATCTCCCTGAACAGTTCCGAGGACGCCACACCGCCGGTAACCAGCACATTCCCGAGTCCGGTTTTCACCGCCCCCGCGCAAAGCATCCGGGCGATGGTGCGTGCGAGCAGGTCGTAAATCTCCAGGGCAATATCTTCCCGTGAATGTTTCCCGTCCAGGATCCAGCGCTGAACCTGACTTTCGGCGCCGCTGAAATGGCAGGATAAGTCTCCGTTTTCCATGCTGCAACCGAGAAGTCCCTCGCAGCGGCCTTTCGCCGCCAGTTTCTCCAGCTCCGGTCCTGCGGGAAATGAAAGGCCCATGGCCACACCCGCCCGGTCCACAAGCTGTCCGGCGTGAAGGTCCAGGCTCCCGCCGATCTGTGTGATCGACTGTTTCCGAACTTCCAGCAAATCCGTCGTTCCGCCTGAAAGATGAAGCGCCAGGTAATCTTCCGAATCTTCAAGCTCACTTCCGGCCTTTGCTGCGGCCAGATGCCCCCGCTGATGCGTGGTTCCGATAAAAGGCACTCCCATCGCAGCGGCCGTCAGCCGTCCGAAGGAAGCGCCTGCCATAAACACCGGCATATAGGAATCTGCCCCGTCCCGCGGAGCCGTGCTGGCTGCCACCGCGCCGATCGAACCGCCCGCCGCTTTTCTCAGGCTCTCTTCCGTCGCGGCCAGCTGCCGCAGATGAGCAAAAACAGCTTCGTTCTGCCGCAATCCGCGTTCGCCGGGGGGGACAGGCAGCAGTTCCCTGAAATTCAGAAGAATCTCCCCGTCTTCATTCACCAGGGCAACACTGGTTCTGTAGTTGCTGGTGTCCAGTCCGAGTACCGCAGTGTTCATGTCTGGTGTTCCCGGACAACAGCACCCAGAATACCGTTCACAAAAGGTTTGTCTTCCGGGTCGGAATACCTTTCCGTCAGTTCCAGGGCTTCGGAAACCGAAACATTCGCAGGCACGTCCGGATTGTAGAGAATTTCCCAAACCGCAAGCCGAAGAATCGTAAGATCCACCAGTGACATGCGGTCAACAGGCCATCCTTTTGCGGTTTTTCCGATGATTTCATCCAGCTCTTCCAGATGGCTCAGTACCCCGTTAAACGTTTCCGTAATAAAAGCCCGGTCTTCCTCATCCGGTTCTTTTTTCCCGATTTTTGTCTCTCCGGGAATCCCGTTCTCCCGAAGCTCATCGTATACCATCTTCAGCGTGTCTTCTCCGCCCTGACCTCCGGAAACATTTTCAAAGATCATTTGCATGGCGGCGGACCGCGCGGTTGTTCTGGACATGTGTATTATTCTCCGTCTTCTTTTTCTGCAGTCTGCTGCTCTTTGAGTGCCTCAGTCATCACGGGCACCGCATGTTCTTCCTGTTCCCTGGTGATTTCGCTTTTCAGGTCAATGACCTTGGCTTCCTTCTCCGGGATAATCTTGTTGGCAGTGTCCTTGATAAACTCCTGTTTGTTTTCAACCGTACCCAGGAAAAAACCGATGCCGAAAAGCGCCACCAGCAGCAGTGTCTTCCAGAAACCGATCAGCATAATCAGCACGGCGACGCCGACCAGTCCCAGACCGATTGCGATTCCCATAGCGGGAGTACCCATTTTCAACTTTTTCATGCGTTTTCTTCTCCTTTCGATTCATCCGCCGCGGATGCTTATGCTTTTGTATCATCCGTTTCGGGCGCCGTTTTTTCAGCTTTTATCTTTTCTTCAGATGTCGAAACCTCCGCTGTTTCCGACGTTACCGAAGTCTCTTTTTCGCTGCTCACAAGGCTTTCAGGCGGAAGCGGCATAATGCACGGTTCCTCCTGGGTGCTGAAGAGCTGCTGATGAATAGGCCGGTCGTCTTCTTCAAATTCAAGGCTGTTCCTCATGCTTTCGGCTGCCGCCAAGGCTGCAGCAGCAGCGGCGCTTTCGGAAAGAGCCGGGGTTTCTGCTGCGGGCATCCCCTCCGGTTTTTCTGAAGGCGTTACCGCCTCTGCCGCTTCCGCCTCGGAAATCTCATCTGTTTTCGCGTCTTCCGTGCCCTTTGGCAGCCTGATCGGGGGCTCAATCAGAAAAGGCGCGTCCGTTGCGTCTTCTCCGGAGGATTCAATCAGCAGCCGGATGCCCTTGATCTCCACGCCGCTGCAGGCCGTCACATACTGCTTGATCTGCTTCTGCATATTGTCCACCGTCAGCGGAATGCTGACTCCGCCGGCTACAATTCCGCGGATAATGATCAGCAGGCCGTCCCGGTCGTTCTCAAGGCGTATGCTTTCCGCCTTGATTTCCTGGTGCTGGTCCACGCATTTGCGCACCAGAGTTTCCAGCGTTTCCAGGGAAATCGCGAGATCACCGTTTTCCAGCTTCTGAAAAACAAATCTGTCCTTCCCGCCCGGGTGACGGAACAGTACCGACAGGCAGTATACACCGAGAATCAGCAGAATGGCTGCCACCACACCGATCAGGATTTTTCTCGGAATCGTGTTAACGCTCAGCGCTCCTGTAACGGTGCCGGCCACATCCACCCCGAAAAACACCTGTGCCACCAGCCCCACGCAGGCCGCTATCAGAATCAATCCCGCAACAGCCACCAGAATACGGTCCAGAACGCGAATTTTCATGATCATTCCTCACTTCTCAGAAAAGTCAGAAAGACAGAGGAACACTCCTCTGTCAGAAAACAGTTCAGGCATCTTTCTCCGGTTTTTCCTCGGTCGAAGGTTCAGCTGTTGTGTCTTTCTTTACCTTGGTGCTTTTGGTCCGTGGCTTTGCGGGTTTCTTCTCTGCCTGTTCATTCTCGGGTTTTTCTTCGGCTTTTTCCGCCGCTTTTCCCGTCGGTTTTGTCGCGGGCTTCGGCGTCTCCGGCTCTGTCAGCATCTCCGGTTCCGTGCTTCCCGCTTCCAGCGCTACGCTTTCAACGCCGGACTGCAGGATGTTGCTCTGAGCGCTGTTTTCTTTTTCAAAGCTCACGCCCTGAACATGGACATCCACCCGAACAACGTGAAGGCCCGTCATGGATTCAATTGCCTTCCTGACATTTTCCTGAGCATCCATGGCCGCGCGCTGAATCGGCGTTCCGTACTCGACAATCACATACAGATCCACTGCCGCTTCTTCCGTGCCGATTTCAACCTTAACGCCCTTGGTGACGTTCCGGTTCTTGTTCAGGATGTTTCCGCTGACGCTGCACATCCCCGCAATGCCTTCAACCTCGTTGGCAGCAAGCCCCGCAATAATGGCGACCACTTCGTTGGCATAAGTGATTTTCGCGGAAGGTGTCGTGTCGTTTTCCTGTGTTGCGGGCATCGCGTTCGTATCTTTCTTGGCAGCCATGCATCAATCCTCCTTCATTGGAGTTCACAATTCAATGGTACATACTTAATATATTATATCAGATTTCCGTTTTTTTGGCAACTGACCCTCTTTGTTATTCGGCGTCCGCGGTTTCCGGTTTCTTTTCTTCCTCCGCAATCCGGATATGGAGCTCATCAAGCTGCTTCTGTTCCACCGGTCCCGGGGCGCCCATCATAACGTCCTGGGCATTTTTGTTCATCGGGAAAGGAATCACTTCACGGATGGAATCCTCACCCGCCAGCAGCATCACCATCCGGTCCACACCGGGAGCAATGCCCGCATGAGGCGGCGCGCCGTAGCAGAAAGCGTTGTACATGGCCGGGAACTTGGCCTTGACGTCTTCCTCGCCCAGACGAACCATCTCAAATGCCTTGATCATGATCTCAGGGTCATGATTCCGAACGGCACCGGAGGAAAGCTCAACACCGTTGCAAACCAGGTCGTACTGGAAAGCAGTGATTTCCAGGGGATCAACCTCACCCGCTGCGGCTTTGTTCAGAACGTCAAGGCCGCCGTTAGGCATGGAGAAGGGATTGTGGCAGAATTCCAGTTCCCCGCTTTCCTCGCCGATCTCATACATCGGGAAATCAACAATCCAGCAGAATTCGTATTTTTCCGCATCCATATGGTTTGGGCAAAGCTCGCCAAGTTTACGGATCAGAACGCCGGCCGTTTTCTGCGCCGCGCCTTTCTTTCCGGCGGAAAGCGCAACGAATGTGTTCGGCTTCAGGTTCAGCGAACGGATAATCTCCTCTTTCTTTTCCTGCAGGAATTTTGCAATTCCTCCGCTGATCTCCCCGTTCTCATCCAGTTTGAACCAATAGCTTTTGTTTCCGCTGACGACTTTCACGTCTGCGCAAAGCTTGTCGATCTGCTTCCGTGTAGCGGTAAAGTCCGTCACCGCAACGGCCTTTACGACATTGCCTTCAAACGGTCCGAATCCGCATCCGCCGATCAGCCCCGTCACGTCCGTCACCGTAAGGTCAATCCGCAGATCCGGTTTATCCGTCCCGTAAGTTTCCATCGCTTCCAGATAAGGAATCCGGCGGAAAGGCGCCGAAGACGCCGTATGATACTTTCCAAACCGGGAAAACACAGGCGGAAGCACATCCTCCAATACGGCGAATACGTCTTCCTGTCCGGCAAAAGCCATTTCCATATCCAGCTGATAGAATTCGCCCGGACTTCTGTCACCCCGCGCGTCCTCGTCCCGGAAACACGGAGCGATCTGGAAATAGCGGTCAAACCCGCTGGTCATCAGCAGTTGTTTGAACTGCTGGGGTGCCTGCGGCAACGCATAGAACATGCCCGGATGTTTCCGTGCAGGTACGAGATAATCTCTCGCCCCTTCCGGAGAAGACGCCGTCAGAATCGGTGTCGTGATTTCAAGGAACCCTTGTTCCGTCATGGCCTGGCGAAGCGCGCTCACTACGTTGCACCGCAGCACGATGTTCTTTTTTACTTCAGGATTTCGCAGATCCAGATATCTGTACTTCAGCCGGATGCTCTCATCCGCCTCCCGGCTTCGGCTGATCTGGAACGGAAGCGCGTTATACCGGCACTTTCCGAGTACTTCAACCCCGTCCGGTACAACTTCGATATCGCCGGTTTCCATTTTCGGGTTCTTGCTGGCACGTTCCCGAACGGTTCCGGTGACTGAAACGACGCTTTCCTTATTCAGACCCAGGAAAATATTCAGGATCTTCTCATCTTCTGCCACCAGCTGGGTGCAGCCGTAAAAATCGCGCAACACGACAAAGGCCAGGTTTCCGCCCACTTCCCGGACATTTTCAACCCATCCGCTCAGACGGACCTTTTCTCCGGCATTCTCCAGCCGGAGTTCATTACATGTATGTGTTCTGTTCTGCACTGTTCTTACTCCCTTTCCTGTCCGATCATCGTACGGACCGTTTCACAGGCATCCTGCACGGAAACTGTTGCTTCCTCGCCGCTTGCCATGTTCTTGATCTTTACATTGCCTCCGGCGGCTTCTTCATCACCGATGACGGCGGTCAGCGGCACGCCTGTCTTATTGGCATATTTGAACTGGGCTTTCAGGCTCCGCCCGCAGTGATCCAGATCAGCCCGGATCCCCGCCCTGCGCATTCGCTGAACCAGATCGAACGCATGCAGCCGGTTTTCACCCATATAGGTAACAAAGATTTCGTACGGATTTGTTTTCGGAATTTCAACGCCTTCCGCATCCAACAGCATCAGAACCCGTTCAAGGCCCATGCCGAAACCCACCGCGGGAATGTCCTGTTCGCCGATCTGCGCAACCAGGTTGTCGTATCTGCCCCCGCCGCAAACCGTCAGTTTACCTTCGTTCGTCTCCGTCACAAGTTCAAAAACGGTTTTCGTATAGTAATCCAGGCCCCGGACGATCCGGCTGTTCACCCGATACGGAATGCCCGCCTGTGTCAGGCATTGCTGCAGCTGATCAAAATGTGCCCTGCATTCGTCGCAAAGCAGATCCAGCATACTCGGCGCATCCTTTGTGAGCTCCTGGCACTTCTTCTCCTTGCAATCCAGCACCCGCAGCGGATTCCGTTCAAAGCGTTCACGGCATGTTTCGCACATCGAGTCAACCCGCCCGCCCAGGAATTCCTTCAGCCGGCGGTGATAGACCGGCCGGCACCGAGGACATCCGATACTGTTGATCTCAACACTCAGGTTACTGACTCCCAGATCATGCAGCAGATGATAGGCCAGCAGAATCAGCTCAGCGTCCGCCGTCGCCTCTTTCGCTCCAAAGCATTCCAGACCGAACTGATGATGTTCCCGAAGGCGTCCGCTTTGCGGATTTTCGTATCGAAAAATCGGTGCGTTCAGGTAAAACATCTTGCAGGGCAAAGCATCTGCGTAAAGGTTGTGCTCCAGAAAACACCGCACTGCTCCGGCTGTTCCTTCAGGCTTCAGCGTAATGGAACGGTCGCCTTTGTCTTTGAAAGTATACATTTCCTTTTGAACGATATCGGTTGTATCCCCGACCCCGCGCAAAAACAGCTCGGTATGTTCAAAAACCGGGGTCCTCACCTCGCGGTATCCGGCCAAAGCGGCCGCTGCGCGCATTTTTGATTCAAGATACTGCCAGCGGTAGCTTTCCGCAGGCAGTACATCCTTCGTTCCCCGGGGAGCCTGTGTCAGCATAGTCACCCTCCTGTTCATCACGTCATAACAAAAAAAGTATATCATATTTTTCTTTCTTGTAAAACAAAAAACTTGACAGGGCACTGAAATCAGCCTAGTCCGGGCATTATAAAACCCGGCATACATTTTGCACGCCGGGGAATCAGCAGTCAAAGCACACCATTCGAACCCTTATCAATCACCACGAATAATAGGAGGCCTCCTCCACGCACTTCTGATGTTCACTGTCCACCTGATCCGAGGAATGCGTCTTGCTTTTGTAGAAATGAATACAGAAGTGACCGTCAAATCCGTTGTCGCTGATGGTGGAAGTCCCGTGCGGCATGGCATTCATGGATGCCGCGTATACATGACCGTTATACTTCACAAGCACCGGCCGCCTTTTCCATGTCCAGTGGCCGACAATGCTCAGAATCGTCTGCGTATCTGAATATGTATACGGTTCCACGTCCATGTGATTATATCCGGTCCATCGTCTGCACGTAAAGACCTTCCCCGTCCGGCAGTCTTTCACCTTGAAAACCGTATGATGCGGAACGATATTAGATCCGCCCTTAAACCAGTTGACTTTTTCAGTCCCGCTTGAGGATGAACTGTCCGAAACCGCCTTTTTCGCGTCTGAGCTGTTCAGCTTGGCCAGCGTTTTGGAGTTGACCGAACCGGTAACGCTCAGTCCGTTCCGTTTCTGAAAGGCTTTCACGGCATTTTTCGTCATATTCCCGTAATCGCCGTCCGCACTGCCTTCAAGATACCCAAGCGCAATCAGCCGCTTCTGCACTTTCCGTACCGCGGCGCCGGTATCTCCCGGTGAGCAGGTTCCGTCCGAAGAGGATGAAGACGAGGACGAAGAAGATGAGGAGGAGGACTTGCCCGCCTTCACGGCACTGCTGCTGTTCAGTTTATTCAGCGTTGTGGAGTTGACTTTTCCGGTTACTTTCAGCCCGTTGTTCTGCTGGAAGGCCTTCACGGCGTCTTTGGTCATGTTTCCGAAGCTGCCGTCCGCGCTGCCGCTCAGATATCCAAGTGCAATCAGGCGCTTCTGCACTTTCTTTACCGCGCTGCCGCTGTCGCCGATCTGGCAGGTTCCGTCCGAAGAACCGCTGCCGGAGGATGAGCTGCCGGAAGACGAACCACCGGAAGATCCGCCGGAGGAAACACTGACATATTTCTTATATACATAGCCTGATTTGCCGTTGCAGGAAATCCGGTACCAGCTCCCGGAAGTATCTTTAATGGTAACCTTGTCTCCGGAATGAACAACGCCGACCACATTGCCGTCCGTTGATGCACTTGCCCGGATGTTCAGGGCGTCCGCTGTCACAGTTCCTGTCTGTGCCAGTGCTGAAAACAGGGGAATCAGGCAAAGGATGACGGCCAAAGCAAAAAAGTACATCAACTTTTTCATGCAAAGACCTCCTTTTCCTCGATAATCGGTCATATTTTATTACGAATTTATTACGATGTCAATAATGAATTTAACATTTACTTTTGATTTATTACTCATTCGTAACAATTTTGTCTTAAAGAGTTCTTTTCCCGGCTGTTACCCGGGAAATACTGCCCCGGGAAATGTTCTCCGTCACTCCTTGACAATTGAACTGTCCTGTGATAAAATGCTTCAGGTTTTAAGGAACCAGTGCCGAAGACAGCCGGTACCGCTTCGCGGTTTAAAGGGGTTTCCCGCCTGCCGAGGTGTAAGAGGATCTTGTTTTTATTCCCTTGCGCCTGCACGCAAGGGTTTCTTTATTCTGAACCGGACAGGAGGTGCAACACGCACAATGAGCAGCAATCTCGAACTGAAAAAACAGGTAGTAGCTGAAATCGTTGAGAAGTTCAAAAATTGCGAGTCCATGGTCATCTGCTCCTATAGCGGACTGACGGTGGAACAGGTCACCGCTCTGCGCAAACAGTGCCGTGAAAACGATGTACACTACTGCGTTCTGAAGAACCGTCTGGTTCTCCGCGCGCTGAAAGAGCTGAACATCGAAGGACTGGACGCTCTTCTGGAAGGCCCCAATGCTTTCGTTTTCGGTGAAAAGGACGTCACGGCTGCGCCGAAGATTATTTCCTCCTTTATCGAAAAGAACAAGCTGACCTCTCTTGAGATCAAGGGCGGCCTGATGGGCACGGAAGTCATGGACGTTGCCGCCATCAAGGAACTCGCCGCTACCCCGAGCCGGGAAGAACTGCTGGCCACCATGGTTGGTTGTCTCGTTTCCCCCGTTTCTGCGCTGGTCTCCGTTCTCGAGCAGATCGCCGAGAAGAAGGAAGCCGCCTGATATCCCCTGCGGCCTGACCGCCGCCTGACAAACACAAATGAATTTGGAGGAAATCATAATGAATATTCAGGAGATTCTCGAAGCAGTAGAAGGTATGACCCTGCTGCAGGTTAAAGAACTGGTGGATGCCATGAAAGAAAAGTTCGGCGTGACCGGCGCGATCGCCGTGGCCGGCGGCCCCGCTGCCGGTGGCGCTGCTGCCGCTGCTGAAGAAGAAAAGACCGAGTTCGATGTCGTGCTGAAGGATGCCGGCACCGAAAAGATCAAGGTTATCAAGGTTGTCCGTGAAGTCGTTTCCGGCCTGGGCCTGAAGGAAGCCAAGGACATCGTCGAGTCCGCTCCCAAGACCATCAAGGAAGCCGTCTCCAAGGAAGAAGCCGAAAAGATCGCCGAGCAGTTCAAGGCCGTCGGTGCGACTGTCGAAATCAAATAATTCTTTTTTGTGGTATAATAGCAGGCGGGTGGTGCAAATCACCCGCCTGTTTCATCTTCTCAGTTCATGAAGGAAGGAGGAGCCGAATGCGTCGGACGGCCTGTCTGCTTTTGCTGCTGTCTCTCTTGCTCACGGTCGGTTTCTGCCATGCCGAGGAGGATGTCATCCCTCCGCAGTGGGATGTGCCGGACTATGTCACATACCTTCTGGAAGTCGCATCCGCTGAAGTCGGATACACCGAAGATCATGGTTGGACCAAATACGGCGAATGGATCGGCGATCCCTATTGCCAGTGGTGCGCCGAGTTCCTCGGCTGGTGTGTGGACCAGGTGGATCAGCAATACGGAACTTCCCTCCTCAACCAAATCTTCCCGCTCTATACCGGTTCAAACGAAGGCCGTGCCTGGTTTATCACCGCCGGACGCTTTGTGGTTCGAAAAGGAATTGTTGAAGACTGGGGAAACGAATGGCTGAAAGGCGCGGATTCCTATATCTCCCCCGGTGATTATATCCCGCAGCCGGGTGACTGGGTTTTTCTGACCTTCACCGGCGGCGTTGACACCGATCATGTCGCCATGGTGGAATACTGTTCCCGGGATCCGGAGTCCGGCGCTGTCCGGATCCACGTCATTGAAGGAAACGCACCCGTCGCCGTTGCCCGGAATACTTACAGTCTCCTGGACGGAAGAATTCTCGGATACGGAACCGTTCACGACGTGGCGGATATCACCATGCACTTCGGAAACCGCGGTGAAAAGGTCCGTCAGCTCCAGGAAAAGCTGGTTTATCTCGGGCTGCTGGATCCCGAGTACGTCAACGGAACTTTCGGAAACGCGACCAACAAAGCCCTCCAGGCTTTTCAGCAGGAGCGCAATCTCCGTCCTCTCGGCTGGGCTACCCTGTCCACCCAGCAGCAGCTGGACGCTGCCTGTCAGGCAAAATATGAAGCCGATCCCGCAAGTTGGGTGGTCTCTGATGAGTAACAGCCTGCCGGTTCATCCGGCAGGCTGTCGTTTTTACTTTCCGCCCTTCAGCAGTCCCAGCGCGGTCTGCAGCAGATCTCCGACGGTGTTCGCCTTCCTGACCGCCAGTTTGATGGCTTCCTTTTCAACGAAGTTCAGCTTGTGGTCCTTGTTCTGTTCAAACCAGTCCATCAGCAGTTTCAGGTCTTCATCACTCATTTTTCTTGCCTCCTTCCTGTGGTTCAAGTTTCAGAAGTATCAGTTCACACGGATTGTTGATCCTGGGAATCCGCGGTTTTGCGCCGTTGGTCATTCCCCTGGAGATCATGACCCGTCCGTTGTCGTGGATCCCGTGCGTCAGTTTGGGAAAAAGCCCCTGTCCCGGCGCGTAAAGCCCCCGGCCGAACAGCTGGATCTGTCCGCCGTGGGCGTGACCGCACAGAGTGAAATCAATCTCCCGTCCCCGCACATAGTCCCGGTAAATCTCAGGGTGATGGCAAAGCAGCACCCGGAATTCCTTTTCCTTTTCAAGCCGGTCCAGAAAGCCGGTATCCGGAGGTCCTTTTTTTTTGCTGCTCAGGCCCCCGATGCGGATGCCCCGGAACAGACAGCTTTTGTCCTGTAAAAGGGTGATCCCGTTCTCCGCCGCCCGGGCCAGAAACCCGTCTGCGTCCCGGTATTTTATTTCGTGATTCCCCGGTGAAAAGAACACCGGTACGATGCGCGGAACCTCCCGCAAAAAACGCTCGGCATTCGTGTTGTCCTTACGGTGCCTGTCAACCAGATCCCCGGGCATCAGAAGCGCATCGCATACCGCAAACTGTTCCAGCAGATCCTCAAAGGGTGCGCTGTGAAGATCCGACGCAACGGCGAGCGTAAGCTGCTCCGGAATTTTCTCCGACCGGATGGTATGTTCCGTAACTACTCTTTTCATGTTTCAGATTCCGCCGTTTCGGAATTCTTTTTCCGACTGAAGAAATACAGCAGTAAATATCCCGCAATCACCAGCAGGGTTCCGACAATGCCGCATCCCAGCGCAAGCTTTCCGAACAGTGCATGGAATTCTCCGGCCAGTCCCGCGTTCGCTTCCTGAAGCATCCCGTCGGATCGCAGTACGAGAAGTCCGATGCATCCCGCCAGCGTCACAATTCCTCCGGCCGCCAGTGCCGTTCCGTAGTATTTCAGACTCTGGAAAATCTCCTTGGCAAGTAATAAAGCAATCACTCCCGCACAGGCCAGGCAGACCAGGGCTCCCAGCAGCGGCAGCTGCCGGACAGACTGGATGATTCCCCGAATATCCGCCATATCCTTGGCCATCTTCGATCCGAAGGTGATGGTGGTCTCCCGCAGCGGGAAAACCGTGTTTTCGATCATTTCCCGAACATCGCCGATGACGGTCTGCGCATCCTCCGTCAGCGTCTTTTCCTCTGCAGCCGTATAGATAATATTCTGAATCGCGACGATATTCCACCGTGGAATTGTACCGGCTTCGCCTTTCGTCAGCAGTCCTGTCCAGAATTCAGCTGACTTCCGGTTCATCTCCTTCAGCTCTTCGCGGGTCACCGTAACTTTCACATTTTCCGCTGAAAATCCGTATTCTCCCGCCATCACATCGATGTTTTCACAAATCTCCCGGTATTGTTTTTCGATCATTCCCGCATCTGCCGCAACGTTCAGATGCAAACCGGCCGATGTGATCATCTGTACGGCTACTGTCCCCAGAATGGTAACGCTCAGAAAGACCGCCAGCAGAAAAGCAGCGATCCAGGCGCATACGCGCTCGGTTTTCGTGGTTCCTCCCGTTGTAATCCTGTTCATGCTTTCACCACCAGTTTAATCAGGATATTCAGAAGCTTATGAATTTTCGGTCCGAAACGGATCACCCCGAAAGCCGCTGCCGCAAGAATCGGCGCTGCTGTTGCAATCGGAAGGAGCCAAAGGCTGATTCCGCTTCTTTTTTTGTTCTCAGTGCTCACTTTTCCTTGTCCTCTCCCTTCTTCTGTGCCTTTTCTGCTGCATGTCGTCCTTCATCGGAGCCTCTCCCCGAAGTTGCAGCAGCTGATCCCGCAATGCAGCAGCCCGTTCAAACTCCAGTTCTTTAGCCGCGCCGATCATTTCCTCTTCGATCCGCCGCATCAGGGCATCGCGTTCCTCTTCTGTCAGCGTCTCCGGTGCGGTCTCTTCCACCTTCCGTGTCACTTCCAGCACAGAGCGAATCGCATTGCGAACGGTTTCCGGTGTAATTCCGTGTTCCCGGTTATATGCTTCCTGCAGTGCCCGCCGCCGGTTAGTTTCCGACACGGCTTTTGCCATGCTCTCTGTCAGCGTATCTCCGTAAAGAATCACTCTCCCGTCAACGTTTCGGGCCGCCCGGCCGATCGTCTGAACCAGAGAGGTCTCACTGCGCAGGAATCCTTCCTTGTCCGCGTCCAGAATGGCGACCAGCGCAACCTCCGGAAGGTCAAGTCCTTCCCGCAGCAGGTTAATCCCGACCAGCACATCGTATTCGCCAAGGCGCAGATCCCGCAGCAGTTCCATCCGTTCCATTGTCTGAATATCACTGTGCAGGTACCGAACCCGGATATCCAGTTCCTTCAGATAGTCCGTCAGGCTTTCTGCCATACGTTTTGTCAGCGTGGTCACCAGCACCCGTTCGCCCTTTTCCGTCACATTCCGGATCTCGCTGACCAGATCATCCACCTGCCCGGTCGCTTTTCGCAGAATCACCTGGGGATCCAGGAGCCCCGTCGGCCGGATAATCTGTTCAACCGTCTGCTGTGCCCGTTCTCTTTCATAGGGACCAGGTGTCGCGGAAACGTAAATCGTCTGCCCGATCCGCTGCTCAAATTCATTAAACAGCAGAGGCCGGTTGTCATATGCGGATGGCAGGCGGAATCCGTATTTCACCAGCGTGTCCTTTCTCGCCCTGTCTCCGTTGTACATGGCCCGAATCTGCGGAACGGTTACGTGGCTTTCGTCAATCATCACCAGGAATTCACCGGGGAAATAATCCAGCAGCGTGTACGGCGCATCCCCGGGTTTCCGGCCGTCAAAGTAGCGTGAATAGTTTTCAATCCCCTGGCAATATCCGATTTCCCGCATCATTTCGATGTCATACCGGGTCCGCTGGGCAATCCGCTGGGCTTCCAGCAGCAGTCCCTCCGATTCGAATTCCTCAATTCTTTTCTGAAGATCCTGTTCAATTTCCCCGATGTGTTCCTCAAGATGTTCCGGATCCGTCGCGTAATGTGTTGCCGGGAAAAGCGCGGCGTGTTCGAGTGTGGCCAGCACATGCCCGCTCACCGCGTCAATCTGGGAAATCCGGTCAATCTCGTCCCCGAACATCTCCACCCGGATCGCGTGCTCCTTCTCGCCCGCCGGAATGATTTCGATCACATCCCCCCGAACCCGGAAGGATCCCCGTTCGAAGTCCGTATCGTTGCGTTCATACTGGATGTCGATCAGATCCCGGAGCAGTTTCTGCCGCGGATACTCCATCCCCGGGCGAAGGCTGAGCATCTGCCCTTCGTATTCACTCGGGTCGCCCATGGAGTAAATACAGCTCACTGAAGCAACGATGATCACGTCTTTCCTCTCCCGCAGGGCCGCAGTGGCGGAATGGCGCAGCCGGTCAATTTCATCGTTGACGGAAGCATCTTTCTCAATGTAGGTATCGGAGGAAGCGATATACGCTTCCGGCTGATAATAATCATAGTAGGAAACAAAATATTCAACCCGGCTGTCCGGAAAGAAAGCCCGCAGTTCGCTGCAGAGCTGCGCCGCCAGCGTCTTGTTGTGTGCGATGACCAGGGTCGGTTTCTGCACCTTCTCAATCACGCTCGCCATCGTAAAAGTCTTTCCGCTGCCGGTCACGCCCAGCAGAATCTGATCCTTCAGCCCCGCTTTCACGCCGTCCGCCAGTGCTTCAATCGCCTGCGGCTGATCGCCGGATGCGCTGTAAGGCGCTTTCAGCACAAACTGATCCATGCCTTCTCCTCTCCCGCCGGATATCGCAGGGTAACGGTTTCCCCGTCCTTTGCTGTCCAGGTATTCTGAAAAATCTCCCGAGCGGCGTCCAAACCGCTTTCCGGATCCTCCAGGCTTGTGCTGAAATGAGTCAGCAGCAGCGCTGCCGGCGCAGCTTCCCGGGCAATCTGTGCCGCTTCGCTGAACATCATGTGGTGATTTTTCAGCGCCTGTGGCCGCTTTTCCTCGTCTGCATACATGCCTTCAAGAATCAGCAAATCCGCGTCTTTCGTGTATTTCCTCAGGGTTTCACAGGGCCTTGTATCCGTTGAAAACACCGCTGTGATACCCTTCCTGGCGGCGCCGAAAACCTCCTCCGACCGAATTTTCCGTCCGCCGGCGCGGACGGTTTCGCCTTCCTGAAGCTTTTTCCATTCCGTCACGGGGACGCCCAGCGCTTTCGCCTTCTCCGGCGAAAAGGTATTTTTCCGTTCAAGCGTCATCCGGTAGCCATAGCACGGAATCCCCCCATGATCCACCGGAAAAGCCCGGATCTTCAGTCCGACAGCTTCCAGTTCGCCGCCCTCCGGCGGAAGCTCGTGAAGCAGCACGGGATAGCTCAGTGGCGGAACAATCACGCATAAACCTTCCACCACGCGCTTCAGCCCCTTCGGCCCCCAGATATTCAGCGTTTCTGTTTTTCCGGCCTTTTCAAGACTCAGAAGCAGTCCGGCCAGTCCCGTACAGTGATCACCATGATAATGGGTCAGCAGCACGTCCTCTATGCACCGGAATCCCCATCCCAGTTTCCGGATGCCAACCTGCGTTCCTTCTCCGCAGTCGATAATCATCGCCCGTCCGTTTTCACGCACATATAAGGAAGAAAGTGCCCGATCCGCCAGCGGCAGCGTACCGCCGGTACCCAGTGTGCACAGCTCCAGCACTTTTCTTCCCTCCTCTGAAAATCCACAGATGATCAATGATATCATACTCTACTTTCCCGCTTCTTGCAATCTCTGTTCCTTCTGTTACAGCCACCCTGTCATGCATATCGATTCTCTGCGGTTCCTTTTCTTTCCGTCATTTACAGACCGATAATATTCATTTATGCATTATGATTGCATATTATACACTTTGATATTCGTTCTGTTCCCGAATTGTATTTTTGTGAATATTCTTTATATCTGTACTTGACAAGACCTTCTCCCGGGTGTATAGTCCATGCATAATCATGCACGAAGGAGGAGTTCCCATGAATAAAAGTGATATCAAAAAGGTCGTCCTCGCCTATTCCGGCGGTCTGGATACGTCCATCATCATCCCCTGGCTGAAGGAGAATTACAACAATCCCGAAATTATCGCCGTTTCCGGCGATGTCGGGCAGGGAACGGAGCTGGACGGTCTGGAGGAAAAAGCCCTGAAGACCGGCGCATCCAAGCTGTATGTTCTGGATCTGACCGATGAATATGTCGACGACTATATCATCCCGACCATGAAAGCCGGCGCCGTATACGAGGATTACCTTCTCGGCACAAGTCACGCCCGGCCCTGCATCGCCAAGGGCCTGGTCGAAATCGCAAAGAAGGAAGGCGCCGATGCCATCTGCCACGGATGCACCGGCAAAGGCAACGATCAGGTCCGCTTCGAACTGGCGGTGAAGCATTTTGCTCCCGATATGCCCATCATTGCCCCCTGGCGTGAGTGGGATATTCAGTCCCGGGATGAAGAGATCGACTACGCCGAGGCGCATAACATTCCCCTGAAGATCACCCGGGAAACCAACTACTCCAAAGATAAGAACCTCTGGCATCTGAGCCATGAAGGTCTGGATCTGGAAGACACCGGCAACGAGCCGCAATATGAGAAGCCCGGATTCCTGGAAATGGGTGTTTCTCCCATTGATGCGCCCGACGAACCCACCTACATCACGCTGGACTTCGATCAGGGCAAGCCCGTAGCGCTGAACGGTGAAGAAATGTCCGCCAAGAATATCATTCTGAAACTGAATGAGTTTGGCGGGAAGAACGGCATCGGTCTGATCGACATCGTGGAAAACCGGCTGGTCGGAATGAAGTGCCGCGGCGTTTATGAAACACCCGGCGGAACCATCCTCTACAAGGCTCACGAGGCATTGGAATCCATCTGCCTCGACAAGCTGACCATGCACGAAAAGCAGAAGCTGTCCATCACCTTTGCCGAGCTGGTCTACAACGGCCTGTGGTTCTCCCCTCTGCGGGAAGCGCTTTCCGCCTTCGTGGACAAAACGCAGGAAAAGGTCACCGGCACTGTGAAGCTGAAGCTTTATAAGGGCAACATCATCAAGGCCGGCGTCTGGAGCAAGTATTCCCTTTATTCCGAAGATATCGCTACTTTCGGTGCCAGTGATTATAATCAGAAGGACTCCGCCGGATTCATCACGCTCTTCGGTCTCCCGACCAAGGTGCAGGCACTGGTGGACGCCGCAAATAAGGAATGATAATGAAAACAAAGGTATTTATTGACGGCAGTGCCGGAACCACAGGCCTTCGGATCCGGGAGCGGCTCGCCTCCCGGCAGGATCTGGAACTGATCACGCTTCCGGAAGAGCTCCGTAAGGATCCTGCCGCCCGGGCGGATGCCCTGAACACGGCAAAGGTATCTTTCCTTTGTCTGCCGGATGATGCCGCGCGGGAAGCCGTTTCCCTGGTAACCTCTCCCGATGCCGTCATCATCGACACCAGCACGGCCCACCGCACGGCCGTTGGCTGGACCTACGGTTTTCCCGAACTGAAAGGACAGCGGGAGAAGATCGTCTTCTCCCGCCGTATTGCCAACCCCGGCTGCCATGCCAGCGGCTTTGTGTCGCTGGTTGCGCCGCTGGTTCAGGCCGGACTGCTCTCATCGGGCGCCCGGCTTTCCTGCTTTTCACTCACGGGATATTCAGGCGGCGGTAAAAAGATGATAGCGGCCTACGAAGAGGAGAACCGACCTTCTCTGCTGGATGCTCCGCGGCAATACGGCCTCTCCCAGACCCACAAGCACCTGCCGGAGATGGCAGCCGTCTGCGGCCTGGATCATGCGCCCGTCTTCTGTCCTGTTGTCGCTCCATACTATGCCGGCATGGAAGTCACCGTTCCCCTGACACCTTCCGAAACCTCCGCTTCTCCCGAAGAAATCAAAGAAACCTACCGGGCATATTACACTTCAGGTCTGGTACGCTTTGCGGAAGCTCCGGAGGAAGACGGTTTCCTGTCGGCCGGCGCGCTCTCCGGACGGGACGATCTGGAGATTTCCGTCCATGGCACACCGGAACGGATTCTGCTCGTCGCCCGGTTTGACAATCTCGGCAAGGGTGCCTCCGGTGCAGCCATTCAGAATATGAATCTGGTGCTGGGCGAAAAGGAATCCCTCGGCCTGGTCACACAGTAATATTGGATGGAAAAGATGGAAGAAGTACGCATTCAGCCGATGACGGTTGAGGATTATGACGATGTCCGTGCCCTGTGGATGACCATCCGCGGTTTCGGCATCCGCACCCTGGATGATTCTCCTGCTGACATCCGGCGTTTTATCCTCCGGAATCCGACCACCAGTGTGGTTGCCCGGATCGGAACCAGAATCGTCGGCTCCATTCTCTGCGGATCCGACGGCCGTCAGGGTGCGCTGTATCATGTTTGTGTTGCTAAAGAGTTCCGCCGCCGCGGAATCGGCACTAAAATGGTCGGGTACTGTATGCAGCAGCTGAAACTGATGGGAATCAACAAGGTGTCTCTCATCGCCTTCACGGCCAATGACGCGGGCAATGCCTTCTGGAAACAGATCGGCTGGACCCGTAAAACAGATGTCAATTACTATGAGTTTGTCCTGAACCAGGAAAACATTACCCAGTTTATAGGAGACGATGCCGATGATCAGTAAGATTTCCGGCGGTGTTACAGCCGCAAAAGGATTCAGTGCCGCCTGCTGCGCGGCCGGAATCAAATACCGCGACCGGACGGATATGGCCATGCTGTACAGCAGCGTTCCCTGCACTGTTGCCGGTGTGTTCACCTCCAACAAGGTAAAAGCTGCGCCAGTTCTCTGGGACCGGGGTATTGTCGCTTCCGGGCATCCTGTGCAGGCGGTTGTTGTCAATGCCGGAATTGCCAATGCGGCCACCGGGGGAACCGGTCTGAAGCTTTGCAGGGAAACTGCTGAGCACACCGGAAAACTTCTCGGCATTCCCGCCGATTCCGTGCTTCTCGGTTCCACCGGTGTCATCGGACCGAACATTCCCCTTGACAGAATTACGGCCGGTGTGTCCGCCATGTCCGAAAAGCTTTCAAATACGCCGGAAGCCGGTACTGCGGCCAGCAAAGCCATCATGACCACCGACACCGTAAACAAGGAAATCGCTGTGGAATTTGATCTGCCCGCGGAAAGCGGAGAAGGAATGGTAACGGTTCGTCTCGGCGGCATGTGCAAAGGATCCGGAATGATTCATCCGAACATGTGTACCATGCTCGCCTATCTCACCACCGACTGCGCAATCCGCAGGGATCTGCTGCAGGAGGCGCTTTCCGCCGTTGTACAGGATACGTTCAATATGATCACTGTAGACGGCGATACAAGCACCAACGATACGCTGCTCGTCATGGCCGGCGGTCTCTCCGGCAACCGCTGTATCAGCGAGAAAAATCAGGACTATGAACTTTTCTGTGAAGCCCTGTTCACGGTCTGCCGTACGCTGGCCGTCAAAATGGCCGGAGACGGCGAAGGTGCGACCCACCTGGTTGAAATGCATGTGTACAATGCGGATACAAAGGAAAACGCCCGGACGCTTGCCCGTTCCGTGGTCGCTTCCAGCCTGGTCAAGGCAATGATCTTTGGAAAGGACGCCAACTGCGGCCGGATTCTCTGTGCACTTGGATATGCCGGTCCTGATTTTGACCCGGCAGTCATTGAACTGTATCTCCACGGAGAAAAAGAAACCCTTTGCTTCTATCGGGATGGCTGTGTGCAGACCTTTGACGAAGAAAAGGCCGCCGCCATTCTCGGAGAAGAGGCAGTCCGCTTCTCCTGCGATATGAAAATGGGCAAAGAAGAGGCCACGGCCTGGGGCTGTGATCTGACCTATGACTATGTCAAAATCAATGGGGACTACAGGAGTTGATTATATGAATGATTTCACCAACATGGAGCGGGCCGAAGTTCTGACCGCCGCCCTTCCCTATATCCGGAAATACACGGGGCAAATCGTCGTTGTAAAATACGGCGGTAACGCCATGATCAACGAGCAGCTGAAACAGCAGGTTATGGAAGATATCGTGCTGCTCTGGCTGATCGGTGTTAAGGTGGTGCTCGTGCATGGAGGCGGTCCCGAAATCAACGATCTGATGGACCGTCTCGGGAAAAAGCCCGAGTTCGTCGGCGGCCTGCGTGTCACGGATAAGGAAACCATGGATATCGTTCAGATGGTTCTTGCCGGCAAAATCAACAAAACGCTGGTCAACCTTCTGGAAATGAAGGGTGGAAAAGCAGTCGGGCTCTCCGGAATGGACGGGCGTCTTCTCCAGTGCAGCACGAAGGACGAGCGGCTGGGCTTTGTCGGTGAAATCCAGAAAGTGCATATCAATCCCGTAACGGATCTGCTTGGCAACGGTTATATTCCCGTGGTTTCCACCGTCGGCTGCGACAAATCCGGCAATGCCTACAACATCAACGGGGATACCGCAGCGGCATATATTGCAGGTGCGCTGCAGGCGAAAACGCTCATTATGATGACGGATATCGCCGGCGTACTGAAGGACATGCACGATCCTTCCACGCTGATTTCCGAGATTTCGCTGGACGAGCTGCCCTCTCTGCGGGAAAACGGCATTATCTCCGGCGGTATGATCCCCAAAGTGGAATGCTGTGCGACTGCCATCGCCCGCGGTGTAAAAAATGTGGTCATCATGGACGGCCGCGTCCCCCATTCCATTCTCATGGAACTGCTGACAGACGAAGGAGCCGGCACCCGGTTCTCCGCCCCGGAACTCAGATTCGAAGACCGTCAGTCTGGCTGGGAATAAATCTGACGGCCACCGGTGGCGGAGATTTCGTCAGATTTATTCTTAATCGAAACAAGCGAGATCCACAGTGTGGAGCTTGCGCAGATTGAGATGGCGGAAATGAGGAGGTTATCATGAATACTTTTGAACTCGACGAATCCTACATCGCTCATACTTATAAGCGCTTTCCCGTTGAAATCGTCTCCGGAAAAGGGTCACTTGTAAAGGATGCTTCCGGAAAGGAATATATCGACATGGGCTCCGGAATCGCTGTCACCTCCTTTGGCGTGGCGGATGATGCCTGGATTGCCGCAGTGGAAGAACAGATTCACAGCATTCAGCATATGTCCAACCTGTATTACACTGCGCCCTGTGCGAAGCTGGCCGAAGCGCTCTGCGTCCGGACCGGAATGTCCAGGGTATTTTTCGGCAACTCCGGCGCCGAAGCCAACGAATGCGCCATCAAAGTCGCCCGTAAATGGGCCGCCAAAAAGAAAGGTCCCGCCTGCTCCACAATTGTAACGCTGGAAAACAGTTTTCACGGCCGTACGCTGACAACCCTGGCCGCCACGGGTCAGGATCATTACCATGAGCTCTACCAGCCGCTGACGCCCGGTTTCGCCCATATTCCCGCAGGAGATCTGAACGCGCTGAAATCCCTGTGTGCAGGCGGAACAGTTGCGGCGGTTCTCATTGAATGCGTACAGGGCGAAGGCGGCGTCATTCCCCTGGAACTTCGATTCGCCACTGAGCTGCAGGCTTTCCTGAAAGAGCAGGATATCCTTCTGATGATTGATGAAGTCCAGGCCGGCAACGGCCGCACAGGGAAACTGTATGCCTATATGAACTACGGTCTTCGCCCGGATGTGGTGACCACAGCCAAGGGACTCGCCGGCGGTCTTCCCCTTGGCGCCTGCCTGCTGAGTGAAAAAGTGAAGGATGTCCTGTCTTACGGGGATCACGGTTCCACCTTCGGCGGAAACCCCGTGGCTTGCGCCGCGGCGCTTTCGGTGCTGAACCGTCTGACGGATCCTTTCCTGGAAAAAGTGGTTGAAAAGGGCAAACATCTGCGCCGTCTGTTGGAAGGCGCACCCGGTATTCAGTCCGTTTCCGGTCTCGGCCTCATGCTGGGCCTGAAAACAGAAAAAACAGCCTCGGAAGTCGTGAAGGCCTGCATGGAGAAAGGTGTTCTCTGCCTCACCGCCAAAGACAAAGTTCGTCTGCTTCCCGCGCTCAACATCCCTGACGATCTCCTGCAAAAAGCCGCGGAAATCATAAAGGAAGCCTGCCGTCCGTAAAGGGCGGATTCCCTGAACATCTTTGATTCATCCCTGAGAACGATCCACTTCAATTCCGGAGGAATAGCCATGTCTTACTTGGTTCTGAGCAACGGCGTCACCTTTGAAGGCACCCGGATCGGTGCCCCTGTCGACCGGATCGGCGAACTGGTCTTCACCACCGGCATGGAAGGATATCTGGAAACGCTGACCGATCCGAGCTATTTCGGTCAGATTGTTACCCAGACCTTCCCGATGATCGGTAATTACGGTGTGATTGAAGAGGATTTTGAGGGTTCAAGCACACTGTTCGGATATATAGTACGAAATCTGTGCGATACGCCCTCCAATTTTCGCAGCGCCTATGCGCTGAATGATTACCTGGTTGCAAAAGGTATTCCCGGTCTGCGCGGTGTGGATACAAGGGAGATCGTTCGCATCACCCGGGAAGAAGGCGTGATGAACGCCATGATTTGCGACGAAATTCCTTCGGATCTCAGTGCTATCCGTGCTTTCCGGGTTGAAAACGCCGTGGCTTCCGTCTCCGGAAACGAAAAAAGTTTCTGGCCTGCCGAGGGCGAAGCACGCTGTAAGGTAGCGCTGATTGACTACGGTGCAAAGCACAACATCATCCGCAGTCTGCAAAAGCGCGGCTGCTCCGTAACCGTCTGGCCTGCGTTCACAAAGGCAGAGGAGATTCTCTCCTCCGGTGCCGACGGTATCATGCTGTCCAACGGTCCCGGAGATCCGAAAGAAAACACTTCCTGCATCGCGGAGCTTCGAAAACTGATCGGCCGAAAGCCGGTCTTCGGCATCTGTCTCGGACATCAGCTGGCAGCTTTGGCCCTTGGCGGAGACACCGTCAAGCTGAAATACGGCCACCGGGGCGGAAATCAGCCCGTTCGGGATCTTGCCGCCGGCCGGACCTATATCACCTCGCAGAACCACGGTTACGCCGTCGTTGCCGGTTCGCTGAAAGGAGTCGGTGTGGAATCCTTCCGCAACGCGAACGACGGCAGCTGTGAAGGGATGGAATATCCCGACAAACACTGCTTCACGGTTCAGTTCCATCCCGAAGCGGCATCCGGTCCCCGGGATACCGCAATCCTGTTCGACCGCTTTGTTCAGAAGATGGAGGAAATGAAAAATGCCTAAAGATCAAACCATCCGGAAAGTGCTGGTGATCGGATCCGGCCCGATCGTCATCGGTCAGGCGGCTGAGTTTGACTATGCCGGCGCCCAGGCCTGCCGCGTTCTGAAGCAGGAAGGTATCAACGTGGTTCTGGTAAACTCCAATCCGGCAACCATCATGACAGATCAGCATCTGGCAGACGAAATCTATCTGGAGCCGCTGAACGCCGCGACCATTCGCCGGGTCATCGAAAAAGAACGTCCGGACGGATTGATTTCCGGTCTCGGCGGACAGACCGGTCTGACCCTTGCCATGCAATTGAGCCGTGACGGCACGCTGGATGAGTTCGGCGTTCGCCTGCTGGGTTCCCCGATCAGTGCGATCGAAAAAGCCGAAGACCGCGAGAAATTCCGTGAAACCATGCTGGAAATCGGTCAGCCATGCGTTCCCTCGGAAATTGCCGAAAATCTGGAAGATGCCCTGAAGGCAGCAACGGATATCGGATATCCCGTCATCGTCCGCCCGGCCTACACGCTCGGCGGCAGCGGCGGCGGCATTGCCTCAGACGAGGAAGAAATGCGCCAGATTGCCCGGGCGGGGCTGGATGCCTCCCCTATCACCCAGATTCTGGTGGAAAAGTGCATTGCCGGATGGAAGGAAATCGAATTCGAAACCATGCGCGACGCCCAGGGAAATGTAATCGCCGTATGCTCCATGGAAAACGTGGACCCGGTCGGCATTCATACCGGAGACAGCGTGGTTGTCGCACCCGCCCTGACACTCTCGGACAAGGAATATCAGATGCTCCGTTCCGCGTCGCTGGATATCATCAGCGCCATAGGCATCGTGGGCGGCTGCAATTGCCAGTTCGCCCTGAATCCGGATTCTTTTGAATACGCTGTGATCGAAGTCAATCCGCGGGTAAGCCGTTCCTCCGCTTTGGCCAGTAAAGCCACCGGTTATCCGATCGCAAAGATCACAACCCGTCTGGCTTTGGGTTATGCGTTGGATGAAATTGCCAACGATATCACCGGAAAAACCTGCGCCTGTTTCGAACCGACAGTGGACTATGTCGTTGTAAAATTCCCGAAATGGCCCTTCGATAAGTTCTACGGTTCCTCCCGCCGTCTGGGCACGCAGATGAAAGCCACCGGCGAGGTCATGGCCATCGGCCAGTGTTTCGAAGAAGCACTGATGAAGGCTGTCCGCGGCGCAGAAATCTCTCTGGACACGCTGAATGCGCTGCCTCTTTCAGACGAACCGATCCGCAGCCGCCTTGCCCGTCAGGACGACCGCCGCCTTTTCACGGTCTTTGAAGCCCTGAAACAGGGACTGACCGTGGACGAAATCTTTGAGATCACAAAAATTGACCGTTTCTTCCTGTTCCGTCTCCGCGCTATGGCCGAAGCGGAAATCAAAGCGGAGAAAAACGGTCTGCAGCCCGGAGACTATGCCATCTTCAAGAAGATGGGTTACCCGGATGCCGCCATCAGGCGCATTTCCGGAGCAAAGGAAGTCCCCGGATGGAAAATGAGCTACAAAATGGTTGATACCTGCGGTGCGGAATTCGCAGCGGAAACGCCGTACTTCTATTCCTGCACGGACAAGGCCTGCGAATCGCGGAGTCTGAAGCGTTCAGGCCGGCCGGTTGTTATCGTTCTCGGTTCTGGACCGATCCGGATCGGTCAGGGCATTGAGTTCGACTATTCTTCCGTCCACTGCGTATGGACCCTCCGCCGGATCGGTTATGATGTGGTCATTATCAACAACAACCCGGAAACCGTCTCCACCGACTATGATACTGCGGACCGCCTCTATTTCGAACCTCTGACGCCTGAAGATGTGATGAATGTCATTGAGGTTGAAAAGCCTGTGGGCGTCGTGGTCGCTTTCGGCGGTCAGACTGCCATCAAGCTGACAAAGTTCCTCGACAGTCAGGGAATCCGTATCCTGGGCACCAGTGCCGAATCCATTGATATCGCTGAAGATCGGGAACGGTTCGACGAACTGCTCGAACAGTTCGGTATCCGCCGCCCCCGCGGCATGGGGGTTCGTACGATGGAGGAAGCCGTTGCTGCGGCGGATGAACTGGGATATCCGGTTCTGCTGCGCCCTTCCTATGTCATCGGCGGCCAGAACATGACCATCTCCCGTTCCCGGGAACAGACCGTGGACTACATGAAACGGATTCTGTCCGGCGGAATTGAAAACCCGGTGCTCGTGGACCAGTACCTGCCCGGCATTGAACTGGAAGTGGACGTCATCTCCGACGGAAAGGATGTCCTGATCCCCGGGATCATGGAGCACATCGAGCGCGCAGGCGTTCACAGCGGAGACTCCATTGCCGTCTACCCGCCTTTCAATCTGACGGAAAGATTTCAGGAAAAAATCTGCGATATCTCCACCAAGCTGGCCCTTGCCCTGGGAACGCAAGGCCTGGTCAATATCCAGTATCTGATCTTTGACAACGAGCTTTATGTCATCGAGGTGAATCCCCGGGCGTCCCGAACCATTCCCTATATTTCCAAGGTCACCGGCGTTCCGATGGTGGATCTGGCTTCCCGGGTCATGCTTGGTGAATCCCTGAAAGGTCTGGGATTCGGCACCGGACTCTATCCCGCTCCTCCCTATTGTGCCATCAAGGTTCCGGTCTTCTCCTTTGAAAAGCTGAACGACGCGGACTCAATTCTCGGTCCGGAAATGAAATCCACCGGAGAAGTGCTGGGCATCGGAATCACCAAGGCCGAAGCGCTTTTCAAGGGTCTTTCCGCCGCCGGCTTCTCCCTGCCCACCGCCCGGGACCGTTCCCGCATGGGCGTGCTGCTTTCCGTTGAGGATGAAGACTTCCCAGATGCCATTGCCATGGCCAAACGCTGTTACGATTTGGGCATCCACGTCTATGCCACCAAGGATACGGCCCGCGCGATTTCTTCCGTGGGGATTCACGTCCAGACTGTCGCCGATCCGAAAATCAGTGATGAAATGATTACACTGATGGAAAACGGAGAATTGAATTACATCATCTATACCGGTGCCGTCAAGGACGATACCGTCGGAGATTACCGTGTGCTCCACCGCCGGGCCATGTTCCTGGGAATCCCGTGCATGACCTCTCTGGATACAGCGAATGCGCTGGCAGATATCCTCGGTTCCCGGTTCTCTCTTGAGAATACGGAACTGGTTGATATTAACAGGATGCGCCGCTGATTTTTTCCCGCAAAAAAGCACTGCCTCTCGATAACCGGCAGTGCTTTTTTTTCGCTGTTATTCCATGATGGCTTTCCGCACTTTCGCGACTGCCTTTGCCACATCGTCAAACTGCTCAGGGGTCAGTGACTGCGGTCCGTCGCAGAGGGCATGCGGCGGATCATTGTGCACCTCAATCATCAGGCCGTCTGCTCCGCATGCTGCCGCCGCCAGCGCCATGGGCTTCACATACCTGGCGGCGCCGGTTGCATGGCTCGGATCCACAACCACCGGCAGATGGCTCAGTTCATGCAGTACCGCTACAGCGGAAAGGTCCAGCGTGTTCCGTGTATAGGTTTCAAAGGTCCGAACCCCCCGTTCGCAAAGGATGACCTGTTCATTTCCGCCGGCCATAATGTATTCGGCACTCATCAGCAGTTCTTTCATGTTGTTGGCCAGTCCGCGTTTGAGCAGGATCGGTTTGTCGGTTTTCCCCAGTTCTTTCAGCAGTTCGAAATTTTGCATGTTCCGTGCACCGACCTGGATAATATCCACGTCTTCAAACAGCGGAAGATGGGCAATGTCCATGATTTCCGTGATGATAGGCAGTCCGGTCAGTTTCTTGACTTCAGAAAGAATCCGGATGCCTTCCTCATGAAGTCCCTGGAAATCGTAGGGTGAAGTGCGGGGTTTGAACGCACCGCCCCGCAGAACACCGGCGCCGCTTTTCTTCACGGCCCTTGCAATGGTTTCCACCTGAGCTTCCGATTCCACGGAGCATGGCCCGGCAATCAGCTGAAACGCACCTCCGCCGAAAGCGGCCGTGCTTCCCGGCACCCGGATAACCGTGTCCTCCGGATGGAATTTGCGGTTTGCCTTTTTGAAAGGTTCCGAAATCCGGGTCACGCCTTCCACAAACGCCAGTCCGCTGATCAGGTCCGTATCAATCCGGGTCGTATCGCCAACCAGACCGATGATGGTCTGAAATTCACCTTCGGAAATATGTGTCCGGACTCCCTGATCCTCCAGCCATTCAATCAGGTGTTCCTGTTCCTCTGCTCGTACGTTTCTTTTCAGCGCAATAATCATGTTCGTGAATCTCCTTCTTTATCCAATAATCTCAAACCTGCGTCATTTGTCAAATTGCGGCGGTACGGGTTTTGTCACCTGCTCCAGTTCCTTTTCCCGCCGTCCTTTCACTTCGGAAGGTATCGCCTGAATATCTCCGGCTTTTGTCAATGCCATCTTTGTCAGGCTCGGACCGAAAAGCTCATAAATCAGCACGCCGAACAGCACAATGTTCCGGATCAGTGTGCCCTCCGCTCCGCCCAGGACGCGGTATGCCGTCGCACACATGCCAAGAGCCACACCTGCCTGGGGCAGCAGGGTAATTCCCAGATACTTTCGTACGGTTGCCGGGCTTTTTGCCAGCGTCGCGGACCAGCGGGCGCCGAACATTTTCCCGATGGATCGTGCCAGAATGTAGATGACGCCGATCAGAATCACCGCGGGTTCGCCGAATACATCAAACTGCAGTGCGGAGCCGCTCAGTACAAAAAACAGCGTAATCGCGGGTCCGGACCAGCGGTCCGCACGATCCATCAGTTCTTCGCTCAGCGGACAGAAATTGCAGAACACCGTGCCGAGCATCATGCAGACCAGCAGGCTGGAAAAGCCAAATGTAAACTGCCCCACCGGAATCTTCAGCTGGCTCACCGCAACCGTGAGAATCACGCTGCCGACAATCAGCGAATTCCGGTTTCGACGGGAGTGGAAATACCGTTCCAGACAGGTCAGAATCACGCCGCTGAGCGCACCGAATCCGATGGATAGAACAACTTCCGCCAACGGCTCGATAATCAGCGCGGCAATGTTCGTATTCCCGTTTTTCATCGCCTGTGCAACGCCGAAGGAAACCGCGAAGATCACAAGGCCCACCGCGTCGTCCAGTGCAACCACCGGCAGCAGTACATCTGTCACAGGCCCCTTCGCCTTATATTGCCGTACAACCATCAGCGTGGCAGCCGGCGCCGTTGCTGCGGCAATGGCGCCAAGGGTAATGGCTACGGGCAGGCTCAGCAGATCCGGCCGCAGAAAATGGAAGATAATCAGTGCGATATCCACGACTGCTGTGGCAACAACCGCCTGCAGGATGCCGATGATTGTTGCCTGTCTTCCTGTCTGTTTCAGGGCGGAAAGCCGGAATTCGTGCCCGATGGCAAAAGCAATGAAGCCAAGGGCAACGTCACTGATCAGCGACAGGGAGTCAACCTGTTCAAAGGTTTGAAAACCAAAGCCGAAGCGTCCGAGTACGCAGGGGCCGATCAGCACACCGGCCACCAGATACGCCGTTACGTCCGGCAGATGAAACTTCACAAAGAGGCGGGTCATCAGCAGCCCCGAGAACAGGGCCACTGCGATGAGCAGGAGTACTTGCATAAATCAGGTCGGGCTTCCTTTCCTTCATTCATTATACCGGCGGCCATTGTACCACTTTTGCCATCCCGAAACAAGGGGTGATCCTTGCGCCGGATGTACTTCTATGGTAGAATAATGAAGGTTTTCCAGAAAAAAACAAAGCAGGAGCAAAACGAGCATGAATCACGTAACAAAGGATATCTGTTATATCGGCGTCAACGACTACGATCTCGATCTCTTTGAGGGCCAGTATATTGTCCCCCTGGGCATGGCGTATAATTCCTATGTCATCCTGGACGAAAAAATCGCCGTCATGGACACGGTGGATCAGCATTTTGGTGAAGAATGGCTTGCCAATCTTCAGGAGGCTCTCGAAGGCCGTGTTCCCGATTATCTCATTGTCCAGCATATGGAACCGGACCATTCCGCCAATATCAGCCTCTTTATGGAAAAGTTCCCGGCCGCAAGGATCGTTGCCTCCGCCAAGGCTTTCACCATGATGAAGAATTTCTACGGAATCGAGTATGAAGACCGTCGGATCGTCGCCGCTGAAGGGACAGAGCTTTCCCTCGGTGCCCATGCACTGCGTTTCATTGCCGCCCCGATGGTGCACTGGCCTGAAGTGCTCATGACCTATGACAGCACGGACAAAGTCTTCTTCTCCGCCGATGCCTTCGGCAAGTTCGGTGCCCTCGACCGGGAAGATCCCGAAGGCTGGGCCTGCGAAGCCCGGAGGTATTATTTCGGCATTGTCGGAAAATACGGTGCCCAGGCGCAGGCGGTCCTGAAAAAGGCCGCAGCTCTGGACATTCAGACGATTTGTCCTCTGCACGGCCCGGTTCTGAAGGAAGATCTTCCCTATTATCTGAATCTCTACAATATCTGGACCACCTACGGCGTGGAAACCGAAGGTGTCGCCGTCTTCTACACCTCTGTCTACGGCAACACCGAAAAAGCCGTGAAGATTCTGGAAGAGAAGCTGAAGGAAAAGGGCTGCCCCAAGGTCGCCGTCAGCGATCTGGCCCGGGATGATCTGGCGGAATGCGTTGAAGACGCTTTCCGCTACGGAAAGGTGATCTTGGCAACCACAACTTACAATGCAGATATCTTCCCCTTCATGCGCACTTTCATTCAGACCCTTTCCGAACACGGCTGGCGCGGCCGCAAGGTCGGTCTGATGGAGAACGGATCCTGGGCGCCCACCGCCGCAAAGGTGATGAAAGGACTCCTGGAGAATTGCAAAGATACTGTGTTTACCGAATCCCAGGTCAAAATTCTCTCTGGCGTGACGGAAGAAAACATAGCCCAGATCGACGCCCTGGCCGAAGAAATTCTGAAATAATGCAGTTTACCAAAGCAGGCTTGCAGCAAAACACTGCAAGCCTGTTTTTGTTCGGTCACCGGTCCTCTCCTCCGAACGAACTTCCCGTCACTTCTTACTGCTTTTCCAATACGTGGCCCAGATCGCAATCACGGCGCCCGCCGCCGCAAAGGCCGTCGCGGTCAGCATCGTCGGCCGCACGCCGACCGTCTTGAACATACTGCCGCCGATCAGGCTGGCCAGCACCGATCCGATGGTGGTCATGCTGAAAGCCAGACTCTGTGCCTTTGCGCTGTCTTTTCTTGCCACAACCTCGTCCGCATATCCGACGATCAGCACCGTATACAGGGCATAGCTGGGCGCCTGCAGCATCCGGCTTGCGAACAGCAGCGGAATGTTCGGTGCCAATGCGTAGGCCAGCGTCTTCAGCACGAAGAAAACAAAAGCCAGCCGGATATACTGCACGCGGCTCCATTTTTTCGGCAACCGGTCGGAAAACATCATCACGGGCACTTCCACAATTGCGGTGAAAGCCGCCAGATATCCCATAATGGCAGGTCCGCCGCCGACATTTTCAACCAGATTGATCAGGAAGTTTCCGTCCGTGTTGTGTGCAATATAGATCAGTATGGTACCGAACAGCATCAGGCAGAAAGCCTTGTTTTCCCGGACAAAGGCCGCCAGAGAGGATGACCGTTCCGTCGCAGCCGCTTCGCTGACCGGGATACTGCTCTCCGCATTTCTCAGATCCGTATCGATCAGCCGGTTTCCAATGCCCTGCAGCACAATGACTGCCAGTCCCGCCAGCGGTAGCATCCGATATCCAAACTGTTCCGTCAGGATTCCCAGCAGGGTGGAAAGAATCACAAACGAAAAGCTTCCCATGGATCTGGCAACGCCGAAATTCAACGGTGCTTTCGCCCGTTCCAGTCGCACACAAAGATCCAGATTCAGCGCGTTCACCGGCATCATAAATGCCAGATACAGCACATAGCATGCCGAGCACAGGAGACTTTTCTGCGGATTCAAACGGAGCATGATCAGCAGAACAACCTGTAGTCCCAGCAGTGCATAAACCAGCTGTGCGTGACGGATCTTACGGTTCCGGTAAATCCATGCGCCCAGCACCGGACTCAGTACGGCTCCGCCCACATTGCCGAGGGCCAGGATTATACCGACCTCCTGGTCGTCATATCCCGCGCCGTGCAGAAACACCGCGGCATAGGCAGTCACAACGCAAAATGCCATCCAGAAGCCGCCTGTAATGATCATGTAGTGAAATGTCACTGCGCTGATCTTTTTCTTCATATCCATTAACCCCGCAAATTCCTCTTATTCGCCCTTCAAAACATGGTAGACCCTGTCAAAGCAGGTCTTGATTTCGTATTTCGTGTTCAGGAAGCAGCCGTACGGGCTGTTCATTTTATACACATAATCCTTCTTGCCTTCCGGCGCGTCCACCAGACCCCATATGCAGACCACACTCAGGGTATCCTGATCTGTTTCGTTAGCCCGCATGAAGACTTCGGAGAAAAGACGGCCGTAGAAATCCGCGTGAAGTTCGGCCTTGGTCTTGTCAAAATTCCGCACCGCCATTTCCGTAATCTGGACTTCCAGTCCCGCGTCATGATACATGGCAATGGATTTCTTCAGGCCGGTAATCAGGCTTTCCTCCAGGCAGCCTTCCTGCACGCCGTAACCTCCCAGATATCCCTGCATCCCGATTCCGTCCGCCAGCCTCCGGGGTTCACCGTTTTCGTCTGTCGCATAGGTATTGACACTCTTCAGCAGCGCCAGCGCAGCCGTGCGTTTTTCATCCATGAACATGTTGTAATCATTATAGAAAAGGTGAATATCCGCCCCAAGCCGATCAACTGTATTTCTGGCGCACAGGAAAGCGTATTCAACATAGTCGTCTCCCACGTAGGCCTGGAAGAAATTCGGTCCCCCGTCCCGCACGATCCGGATATGCCGCGGATCGTCGTTCCGCCAGTCAGAAGCGCTGTCGCCGATTGCCTCGTTCACGACATCCCAGCAGTAGATCACTCCGGGAAACTTTTCCTCAAAGTGGCTGATCACCTGGTCAATATAGCTGGCCAGCCGTTCCCGGTTCACTTCCGGATCGGCAAAAGGTTTCTTTTCATCGTAATCTTCATGGAAGAACCAGGGATATTGCATCACGGCATCCCAGACCAGCACATGGCCGCGGACAGCCTTCCCGTGCTCCTGGCACCAGGCAAGCATCTTGTCCGCATTCGTATAGTTCATCCGGGGCATCCCGTCTTCACTGCGTTTGCAGGCATTCTGATCCAGCAGCGAATAGGCCTTCGTTTCATTTGTGCACGTCAGGGAGTTAAAGTGATCGTCCAGAAAATCCATATAGGTTTTGTTACTCATATCAAAAAATCCGAAACACCCGCCCAGCCGGAAACCGTAGGGCTCCGCAAAGGTATACAGCGGCTCATATTCATCGGACGTTTTCCCGGCGAGTTCCTGAAAAGCCGTTTCAGTTTCACCGGCTGCGGATGCAAACACCATAGAGCCCATAAAGCAGAAGGTTAACAGCAGACTGATGATTTTTTTCATTTCCGATCTCCTCCAAATTCTGTTTACATTGGATCTACTCCGTTTTCCAGCTTACCCGGAACCGGATTATTCTGTCCTGTTGTACGAACAGTTCTCAAGGATTGCCAGGGCGATATCCGGATACTTCCATGTCACGGTCTTACGGTTGATCAGTCCGAACTTCTCCCCGTTTCCGTTGAATGCATGGTTGTCCCACCAGACGCAGGTGATCCCTCTGGCGCTGGCGGAAGCAATATAGAACGCAGCGAAATTGACTCTTCCCTGTAAATCGTCCTGATTCTTTTGCAGTGCACCGAATTCGTCAATAATCACCGGGATCCCGTTTTGGATATATTTTTCGTACAGTTTGTTCATAAAGTCCGTGATTTCATGCAGCTTCGTTTTGTCTTTGTCCAGGTCAAAGCTGCTGTCCGGATCGCCCATGTTCAGGGCATAGTTGTACGGTGTATAGGCATGCACTTCGATCATAATACGGTTTTCCGCGGAGTCCATCGGAATCCTGAACATGTCGGTCAGCGCTCCGTCCGGGCTGGCACAATATCCGGGTACCAGCAGGTAACGGTCAGCATTGTTTCCGCCGGCGGCCCGTACCGTATCCACAAACTTCTGGTTCAGCTGATTGATGCACTCAACAGCCTCTATGCATTCCGGCGCGGATTCATCCAGCCACCATTCATACTGCCGGCCTACCAGCCGCGGTTCGTTCATGGATTCATAAATGCAGTGTTCATCGAAATCTGCAAAAGCTTCGGACACATGTTTCCAGATGGACGTTACATATTTTTCGGACTGTTCGTAATGTTCCGAATCCGGATAAAGGAACAATTCCGAATTGTCGTGATGAATGTTGATAATCACATACATCCCTTCATCCACAATCCACCCGGCTACCTCTCTGACCCGATTCATCCATGTTTCGTCAATTGTATAATCGTCATCCGTCAGGTGGTTATGCCAGCTGACAGGCATCCGGATCAGTTTGAAACCCGCTTCTTTCAGGGCATGAATCAGTTCCCTGGATGTCTTTGCGCCGCACCAGTAGGTTTCATAATCCCGCTTCGGATCACCTTTCCCTGAATCCTGCGCGTCAAAAGTGTTGCCAAGATTCCACCCGACCTTCAGTTCTTTGCTGAAACGCAGTGCATCGTTATCCGGAATATCAAACACCCTCATGTTTTCCTCCGTAAAGACAGGAATACTAATACCTTCCGATTGAACCAGACCGTAGTCTGTTTCAGGAACGGCAGCCGCTTCTGCCATGACAGTTCCGGTCATTCCTGTGCATAAGGTAAATGCCAGTACAATGATCGTCAGAAGAATGCCGGACTTACGGATCATATGACACAACCTTTCCCAAGCCTTTTGTTTGCTATCACATTCTACCATAGGTATACGCTTCATTCAATCGAATTCTCTGGATTTGTTTCTTCTTACCCTGTCCGTCAAATAACCTTTGAGACATTAGAAAAGGACCGCTCGATCGAGCGGTCCTGATAAGCACAACGAAGAATTACTTCTCTGCGTTGTTGTAGGTGTCGCAGCGGGACTGCCAATCGGGCATGCTCGCTTCGATCAGGGCAGCAGCGGTGTTATCTCCGCCAAGAGCCCACAGCAGCTGGTTGCCCAGGATGTCATTCTGGGTGCCCAGAACCACAACGCGGTTCACGGCAACATGTTCCGGCTCACGCAGCATCGCGTAGGTTTCATCCACAGCGCGCTCATCAGTGAAGTTGTACTTGTTGCCGATCCAGTTGTCTTCTTCGTATCCGGGAGTCGGATTCGTCCACATATCGTAGATGAAGGCAAGCTTCGCAACCGTTTCAGCGTCATAGCAGCTGGGGATCAGGGTGATGTTGTCGCTGTTGATGGTGTAGTAGGTGCCGCCTTCCTTCGGAACCGGGAACGCAACACAGCCCCATTCGTCAGCCATATCAGCCATTTCGGAATTGTCGTTGAATCCGCCGTAAGTCTGATACATATAGAACGCGCAGTAGCCCTGCTTCCAGCCCTCTTTGTACCAGTCCCAGTTGGCGCCTTCGGGAGTCGGAGCCGCATACTTTGTCCAGGTATCGGTCGCCCAGGTCAGGGCTTCCTTCGTGGCATCAGAATCCATCGCGGGATACAGTTTGTTGTCAGCATCCAGATCGAAGAACGCACCGCCGTTGGTGAACACAGCGCAAACTTCCATGTCATCGCGGGAACCGATCAGGCCGTAGACGTCATAAGTGCCATCGTTGTCCTTATCAACAGTAACCTGCTTCAGCAGATCTTCGAACATGGCCCAGGTCCACTTTCCGTCTTTCTGGGCATCATAGATGGTGTTCCAGTCAATGTTGGCTTCTTCAAGAATCCGCTTATTGAAGAACAGGCACTGACGGGGCTCAGAAGCACCAGTGTACAGGCCGTATTTCTGGCCGCCCTTGCTCCACAACGCAATGTCAGCCTGGTTCCACTTTTCAGCGGAGGTGTCGTAATCAATAGGAGCGGCCATACCATTGGCAACCAGGGAGCCGACCTTGCCGGGCTCGATGATGAAAATCGCCAGCTTATCATTTTCGGGAGTAGCCACGAAGTTGGTCATTTCTTCAGCGCAGGTGCCCCAGTCGCCCCGCATGATTTCATGAATCGTGCAGTTATAGGTCTGCTCAATCCAGTGACGGTAGTCAACCTGTGCCTGCTGTTCGTCACTCAGGTCACCGGACAGTCTTTCAGTCCAGTCAGCGGAATCCCAGTAGTTGTAAATGTAGATGTCCTTGCCTCCGAGATCCATGCCTTCCTTGATTTCCGGATAACCTTCGGGAGCTTCGGCCAGGGCGCTGCAGCAAACCAGCAGCATCATCGCGGCCAATACCAGAGCCATGATTTTCTTCATACCAAGAAAACCTCCTTTTATATTTCCTACGGTCTCTCGCCGAGATCCGTTAGGTCCTTGTGGTTGCGATCTCTCGATTGCAATAAAATTATATCCCAAATTCAGGAAACATTCAAGAGCCTGACCTGTACTTTTCCCGCTTTGAGAGTAATCATTGATTATTCCTTGGAACCAGACATAGCCAGGCTTTCCACAAACGTCCGCTGCGTGAAGATGTAAAGCACAATCAGCGGAACGGCGCAGATCAGTACCGCAATGAAGATCAGCTGCTGCTGACGTGCATTCGGAACAATCACCGGTTTGGATGCGTCCGAGGAGAAATAACGGCCCATTCTGGAAACCATACCGGCCATCTGGTTTGAGTATATGGAAATGGAACTGCTTGGCAGGAACAGGCGGGTATAGAAAATATCCGTCCATTGCCATACAAACCCGAACAGGAAGCAGCTCGCAATAGTCGGCAGCGCGTCCGGAAGCATAATCTTGATGAACGTGTGCATCGTACCGCACCCGTCCACATAAGCCGCTTCTTCCAGGCTGGTAGGTATATTTTTAAAGTATTGACGCATCATATAAATGTACAGGCCGTTCTTCAGTCCCATGCAGGTCAGTGCCATCAGGATATAAGCCGCAACACTGGCACGCAGATTGATGGTTTTTCCGGTAAGCAGGGCAATCAGTCCCGTTCCGGTACCGTCGAAAACGCTTTGAATTCGCTGGCCGAAGGTAAGCCCTTCCGCATTCGCACCGAACAGCGTGAAAATTCGTAGAATATCAAAGTTTGCGAAGTTCATGTACAGGGCGGATTGAATGGTCTGGGGCGGGATGATGATCACAGCCAGAACACATGCAAACCAGAATTTCTTCAGCGGAAATTCATAGCGTGCGAACCCATAGGCAACCAGTGTGCAGGAAACAATCTGCGAAAGCGAAATCACAAGGGAAACCCACAGGGTGTTCAGCATGGATCTTGGCAGGTCGTTCAGGTTTGCAACATGTACATAGTTTTCCAGCGTCACATGACGCGGAAGCAGAATAACGGTGGAATCATACAGATCCTTTTCTTCCATCAGGCTCATGGAAAAGCGCGTCAGCATCGGCTGAATAATCATGAAGCAAAGCCCGAACAGCAACAGGGCACGCGTGACTGAAACAGCGATCTGTCCGGCTCTTTTCCGCAGAAGATATCCGCCACTTCTGCGATTCCGATCCCAGAAATTCTTGTTCTTGCCGATGTAAACGGTATTGTTCTTGCTCATTGTGCTGATTTCACCGCCCTTGAGATGATGAAGGAACTGATGGCGATAAACACCAGCGCCACTCCGAAGTAAATCCAGCTCATCGCCGAGGATACGCCGAAGTTAAAATCGCTGTACATCACCGTACTGATGCGTTCCATCACTCTGTTGTCATTCTTCATGAAGAAGTCCACAATGGTATAGATGCAGTTTACCAGAAGCAAAGGACTGACCATTGGGAAAGTGATCTTCCAAAAGGATTCCCATGCCGTGCAGCCTTCAACATCCGCTGCTTCATACAATGAAGGTGAAATGGACTGCAGACCGGTCAGGAAAACGATGATCTGAATACCACTTGCCATGACAATGTCATATATTGCGTCGATCATCTGAAAAATCACATCGAAGAATCCGCTTGCCGCACCGGATGCGGACAACATGTTCTGAAGTTGCGCTGAAATGTTGATGCCCGATGCGCCTTCCACGGATTCCGCAACACCCGCCATCATGTTATAGAACTCGTTCTGTTTTTCAATGCCCGGGAGCACACCGCTGGACAGAATCACCGGAAGAAAGAAGATCGCCCGGGCCAGTGTTCTCCCCTTGAAATCCTGGTTCAGAATAACGGCGATGACAAAGCTCAGCACGAGCGTAGCAATGGTATTGATAGCCATACGGCTGATCTCATCCACCATGTACTGATTGAAATAGGGGTCAACGGCAATCGCATTATGATAGTTATCCAGCCCCATCCAGGTCAGCTGGAATCCCTGCCCCGGAATAATCTTAACATTATTGAAGGACATCATCAGTGACTGGATCATCGGTTTGATCATGAACAGAACAAAACCGATAATGAAAGGCAGAATTAACTTGTAGCCCGTTCTTGCACGCCGCTGTTGCATCGTGATCAGTTTTCTGTCCCGGCTCACTTTTCATTCCCCCTTTTCACCAGATAATCCCGGGCCGGTACCTGAACGGTCCCTTTTCGGAAATCATTGCTGCCATAGTTAACATAAACTTCCGTTCCGTCTTCATACGTTGTCATGGTCACTTCATCTGCAATGCGTTCGTGGTGTGCTATGCGCTGGCTGTTCAGACCCCGCATTTCTTCCTGATATCTCAGGATCATGGACAGCGCCTGATCCTTCCAGTATTCATAGCCTGCGGAAGTATAGCAGCTGTAATAGGATTCCAGAAGAATCTTCGTATTTTCCGCGATGAAGGTAAAGTTCAGTCCCGTTCCGTATTCGGCACACTCCAGAAGAGATGATACACAGTCTCCCGCAAGGTTGATCGCCTCTCCGGTGAAATCCTTCATCCCGTGAAGCGCCATCTGATAGAACGGAATCTGCTCGTCAATAATAGCATATGCCTGTCCGGTCAGGTTCATATCTGTGATCAGGTCCGCATAAGGAACAGCGTATTCATTACCTTCCTTGATCGTAACCTTCAGTCCCTTTTCTTTTGCTTCGGCAAGGCTTTCCAGATTCATCTGCTTGACTTTTTCGCGGGTCACCAGATCTTTCGGATAATAGTCTGCGCTCAGCAGATTGCCGTTATCCCGGAATGCGATTCCGGCAGCTTTCCTTTCCTGGAGATAGTTGATCAGGTTCGTAGTGTTTTTTTGTGCATATCCGGGTCGGGTCAGATAGTAGTCGTACAGCCAGTCCGCCTGCTGATAAGTCACAATGCTGTACGGATAGAGATGCACCTGCTCTCTGGTTGCAAACCGCGCTGCGTCGCGGAACGGAAGGAATCCGTCAAACAATCCGCTGTTGTAGGCAAAGGCAGTAATTCCGTCAAAGGAAAGCTGTACATTTTTCTGTTGTGCCTCCGCAATCAGCGAATCCATTGCTTTCTGGCCGCCCAGTTCTCCCAGCACATGAACGCCGGTCAGCACTTTCTGCCGTACGCCGCCGTTCATCCATCCGGTCATCCGGATATTCAGGTTATGCACGCCGCTGTCCGTCAATTCGTCAAGAATGCTTTGGGCCTGTTCAAATGTTGTGGTCGGTACAACGCTGTCCACAGGCACGCCGAATTTGATGACATTTTTGTTGATGGCGCCGACCAGTTCCACATGCACGGGCGTTTCTTCACTGGCTGTGGCTGCGGCAAGTTCCGGGTGTCTTTCCCGCAGGTAATCCCCGTAAACTTTTGCCATATCGGAATAATCATCGCTGTCCACGAACCGATACCGCTGGATGACGGTATCCTGCGGGATTTCCTTCTCGTACACATAAACCAGCTGTGTGGTTTTTGCCGAAACGTTATACTGTTCCGCATGCAGCACGGAATACTTGGCATTGATCGTATTATAACTGTTGTTACGTCCTGAAATATCCGCATTAATACCGGCGTAAGCGCTGGCTCCCTCAATCATACAGAGGAATGATCCGCCGTCATGGGTGGCGCCGAAAACCGGGAAGGCATTTTCCGTCTCACTGACGGCTTCCTTGCGCTGAACGCCGTAATCCCATCCGTATAGGTTCGCATAATAAGCGCTCTGATACAGTTTACCGTTATTGAATCTGATCAGTGCTCCGCCGCCTTCCGGCACAAACAGGAACCCTTCCTGATCCGTTCCCGCCGCACCGAACATAGGCAGCGGCGTAACGGATGTGATGGGATAGTCACTCTTGTATTTGATTTCACTGTACGGAATTTCAACAACCAGATCCTTTCCTTCCAGCCGATAGATCACGCTGACATTGAACACAGGACCGCTTGTCTCGCTTTTCCCTGCAACCAACTGCTGATCGATTTCAAAATCCTCCTGCGTATAGCCGGCTTCAGCAAAATACCCTTCCAGTTTCTGTTTGTTGGTCGATGAAACGTCAGATTTAAGGATATACAGAGCCTGTTCCTGGACGGAAGGATACATGGCGATGATTTCGTCTTTATTGTCCTTCTTATCCAGCTTTTCAGGTTCGTACAGGGAATAGTTGGAGGTGGTCTGCTTCTTGTTCTTCTTCGACATTGCATCCGTGAAAGCGGTAAATCTTTCTTTCGTAATGGCGCTCGGAAGCATGAAAACGCGTTCGATCTGGCCGATCGCATAGTCCACCCGGATGGAACCGTCATCCTGTTTATTCAGCTGATAAGTCTGGTTGGCCATTGAATAAGCGTTGTTATTCAGCGTGATTTCGCCGCTGCTCGTCGTGTATCCAATCAGAAGCGTGGCGCCGAGGGCCTCCTTGTTTGCCGTCAATGCGATCGGATCCTTATCCGCGTCCTTGGGTGTGGAATCCCAAGTGCGCCCGGTGGCTTTTTCCACAACCTGAAAGCGCGTCGTCATCGGATCCATGGTAAACACAAGATCCTTGTTTTCCATGGTCAGCGCCTTCTCGTCTCCTTCATAATAGGCGATCACCGGCTGTTCTTCATTGGCTTCCTCCTTTTGGCTGTAAATCGGCACAAATACGAAGATAATCAGACAAGCCAGCACAGCGGCCGCTATCAGCCAGGGAATCAGGCGCCGAATGAGGGATTTCTGTCTGTACATAAGCCTCTTCCCTCCTTAATTCAACCGGAAAACAATTTCCCGATACATGCTGATAAAGTAACTCAGTGCGTCTCCCAGCAGGCTGAAGAAAACCAGCAGCAGGAAGATGATCACCGCAGCGCCGAAAATGGTGACAATCAGGAAAATAAAGGTTTTGCCCGGACCGTAATCATGAACTTCCATCAGCCCGACAAAGACAAGAAAGACACACCAAATGACACTGAAAGAGAGCAGAACCGTGTAGAAACTTCCTTCTTCATAAGTCAGCATATTGCTGACGACAATCATCGGAATCTGGATCAGAATATACGGAATCAGTGCATAGCACATGGCCATATATATATCCTTGAACCGCCCTTTTCCGTCGAACAGGGTGGTCATCGCCCAGTTGGCCAGACAGAGGATGATAAACGGCAGCGCCAGGGATCCCATTTCCTGGAACACATTGATATACTGAATCGGTGCTGAAATGAACTGGAAGCTGGTCAGAAGCAGTTTCAATACCCTGGTGATCAGAAACAGGATCAGAAATGTGTTGGCCGCAGCAATGGTGCCGCGTTTTTCATGAATCAGATCCCAGAATCCGTCAAATGGATGAGTAATCACATGCAGCCCATACTTCATGGAAGCCAGATAGCGCTTCCACCAGGCTTTCCGGCTCTCTGTTTTTTCGGAAGTGCTCCGGAGCGGCTTTACGCCCTTACTTGCGGACTTTGCTATGCTCATGCATGATCACCTCCCACTTCAGTTTCTTGATCATCCCGATGGCCAGGGGAACAATCAGCAGTAATGCAACAACCAGTACAATCCACCAGATATTGCTTTCAACCCATTCCTTTCGGTACAGTTTAAATGCTCGACCGTAGTTCTCCCGGTCATGCGCCAGCTCAAACCATTCCATGGCTTCCTTATATTTATTCTGTCGCAGCACTGCACGGCCGATTCCCCGGAACGCCAACGGATAATTGGCATTCAGCTTCAGAACTTCCTGCCAGAGCGCTGCACTCTCATCATATTCGCCGCTCAGATACGTATCGATGGCGCTGTAAATCGTTTTCCCGTATTCTGTCGGTTCAAAAACGGTGATGCTGTTTTTCAGCTGATCCAGCACCAGCAGGTTATGGCCGATGTGTTCAATACTGATGGCTCCGTTAAAAGCACCGTCAACATTTCCTTTTGTTCCGAAGGCCCACAGCATAACTCCCTGGCTGTCGTAGCCGAAGAGACGTCCCCTGACTCTGTCCAGGGCGACATACATATCATTGTTCAGTACCGTGATATCGACCAGTTTGCTCGGCCCGGTGGCTTCACCGCCTCCGGAGATCCATTCAATATCGCCGATTGGCGGAATTTTGTCGCTCTTGATCAGAATATCATTTCCAAGGCTGTTCAGCCGGCGGATCGGTTTGGCATTATCCCATCTCAGATCGCCTTCGCTGAAAACAGTTGTGGTAGCATAAATGAAGCCGTCTGCATCAATACAGATATTTTCATATTCCGTCGGAACAAAATTGGCGGTTTGTGCCCGCTGTTCCTTTGTCTGGAAATACCGTTTCCAGATGTAGTCCACCATGGAAACCGAAACCGCGTTGGCCCCGATGAAACCGGAAAAGACACCGTCTTCTTCAAATTTCACAAGTCCCTTGTTAATATTCTGGCAAAGGGCGTATACCCGCCCGGCAACATCCACAACGATTTTCTTCGGCAGGAAGTTCTGACTCTGGTCAAATGTTGCGTCGAGCGGTTTTGTAAACTCCCAGATCAGATTGCAGTCCCGGTCCATTTTGATCACACGATAATTGTTTGTGTCGGCAATGTAAATATTTCCCGTATCGTCGACCGCAATATCATTGGGCGTGTTCAGCACAGAGACAATGTTTCCTTCCCCGTCTTTCTGCCATGCATCATATTGCCAGATACTGCATCCCTGCGCTTTCGCCTTTTCTTCCGCTTCAACCGTTTCCTGATGAATCTGCTCTTCCCTTTCCCGGGCCTGTTCAAGCGCAAGGGTGGCTGCTTCGATCTCTGCGTCGCTGGCGGATACTTCCTCCGGTGCCTCGGTTGTGCTTTCCGTTCCGAGCACTTCATTTACGCTTTCCTGTACTTCTTCCATCACTGCGGCAGCTTCACTGTTTTCCTCTTCCTGTGAAGTGCCTGTCATTTCTGCCAGCTTTTCTTCCGCCTTAACACGTTCGGTAATCGCTTTCTCATATTCCTGTGATTTCAGGTTGAAGCTTTCGGCGAGTTCATAATCTTCCGCAGAACCTTTCACTGCATTGATCACACGGACGACATCGTAACGATCCCCGCTGACATGTACCTGAATAATCCGGTTGTTGCCGGTGTCGCAGATATACAGTTCCTGATCCTTCACAAACAGACTTTGTGGTTTTCTGAGAACCTGATTGTCCAGTTTATCCATCCCGAGGTTCGTACTGTCAAGCACGGTCTTCACCCGGTATGCATCCGGCGATTCCTGAACATCCTCCCAGTAGTCGTATCCGTAGGTATAGGAGGTGCTGAATCCGTCATCTGCATAGGCCGCCGAAACAAACAGCAGCATCAGAGCAAACAGAAATGAAACTGTTCTCTTCATCATCATTCCTCCTCTCCCTTAATCCTTGATGCCGGAAGAAGCCATTGTCTCGAGAATCCGGCTTTGGCTCAGGATAAAGATAATAATGGGAACGGCCGTAATAATCACCTGTGCTGCAGCCACCTGACCGGTACGGGCAATACCGCCGGCCTGAATCTGTCCAAGTGCGTACACCAGTGTTTTCTTTGCTTCAGAATAGATGACGGTAGCAGCGCTCGTATTCCAAAGCGACTGTACGCTGAAGATAATCATTGTCAGCCAGGCCGGCTTCACGTTCGGCATCACAATATGCCAGAATACGCCGAAGGTGCTGGCGCCGTCGATCGTTGCCGCCTCGATCAGCGCTGTAGGCAGGCCCTCCATGAACTGCTTCATCAGGAACAGTCCGATGGGAGCCGCAAAGGCCGGAAGAATCAGCGCCCAATAGGTGTCGATCATTCCCAGTTTGCTCATGATCAGATAGTTCGGAATGCCTGTGACATAACCGGAGAACATCAGACAGGTTGTGACCACTGCGAAAAAAGTCTTGCCGCCCGGAAACTGATACTTAGCCAATACGAATGCGGCCATACTGGCAATGACAAGATGTCCGAAGGTACCGGCAACGGTAATGAACACGGTATTCACCAGGTATCTGCTGAAGGGCACCCAGCTCTGGCCCATGGTCACAAACAGATCGGAGAAGTTGTCTGTTGTCGGATGCTGAGGCCATACAGGCGGCGGGAACCGGAAGAATTCATCCAGCGGTTTCAGCGATGCGCCGACCTGGAACACCAGCGGGAAAGCCATCGCCGCGCCGATGATGATCAGCAGCAGATAGATGCCGATATCTCCTGCAATGGAACGGTTCGGATGCCGGCGGGTAATCATATGCTTTTTCGGAACCTGGATTTTCTCGCCCCGCAGTTCTGCCAGCCGGTGAAGTTCATCGCCCCGGGTCCTGGGCGTCACGGGTTTGTCAGTCCAGTGCTGATCCATGTAGTTGTAAACTTTCAGGCCGTGGTCCAGTTCAAAGATGTACCGGCTGTCGTCTTTAAGAATCACCGTTACCTGGCTGCTGGTGCCGCCCCGTCGGATATTGTCCATCCGGTGCAGCCGCGTATAGTTCCACTGAACCAGCGGCGTATCATTCCCTTTTTCATAGAATGCTGCGTCGGTTTCTCCGGCCACCAGATGTCCTCTGAATTTCTTTCCGGCGATATTTTTCATCGTGCCCGCAGATTTGACGGTATTCACTTCGCTCATCTCAGGTTCCCACCCTTCCAAGCAATCCGGCTATTGCTTTCTTGCAAAGAATCATGACCAGGAACAGGATGGTTGCAATGGCGCTGGCATAGCCCATCTCAAACCGGCTGAAACCATAATCAAACAGGTGGGTGACCACCGTGCGTGCCGCATAATCTGTGGAAGGATATCCGCACAGAGCTCTCGGAACGTCGCTGACGTTAAACGCGGAAGTAATGCTCATGACCGCGCCAAACAGCAGCATGGGTTTCATGCTGGGAAGTGTAATGTGGTACAGTTCCTGCCAGCGATTGCGAACACCATCCACATAGCCGGCTTCGAACATGCTCCGGTCAATGCCCTGGAAACCGGCCACAAAGCTCAGGAATCCGGTGCCCATACTCATCCACAGAATAACGATGATCAGAATGGTCATCATGTAATTCGGATCCAGCAGCCAAAGCTTGGGCGCTTCAATCAGGCCGAACTCCATCAGAATCGCGTTGAACCATCCGTAAGCATCCCCGCGGAAAATGATGGAGAAAACAGTGTATGCGTTTGCGGCGATGGAAGGTGCGTAAAACACCACAACCGCGATGGCCCGGAGCCATTTCGGAAGTTCATTGATAAACCAGGCAAACAGGAAGGAGAGGATATATCCGACCGGGCCTGTAATCACAGCAATTACAAAAGTGTTTTTAATAGCTGTCAGGAACACCTCATCCTGCAGGACCAGGTTGATATAGTTCTGGAATCCGATAAAACGGGCAGGCTCCAGAATATTGTAGTACGTAAAGCTGTAATAAATGGATGTTGCGATCGGCAAAATGAAGAACGTGAAGAACAGAATGGCGTACGGTGCCAGGAACAGATAGCAGACTTTGTTCCGTTTTGCAAGCTGCCAGCCGTGCTGCATTTTTTCACGTCTCATCGTCAGATAGCGTGAAGCGAAAGACTGAGATTGCATGCTTTACGATCCTCCTTCCTTCTTAATCCACCGGCAGGTTGAATTCCTGCCGTTTGATTCTGATCTCTTCGTTGATGGTCCGTGCGTAGGTCAGCAGCGTTTCCCTCGGGTCCTCCTTGGTGGTAATCACACGGCGAATGGCATTGGTCATGTGACGCGTCGTGGAATAGCCGCCCGCGATTTCCGGGAAGCCGTGAGTGTGGGACATCTGCTCTTCCAGAACAGCCAACTGTTCATTGCTCCAGGCCAGCCTCCGGAGTGCATCCCGGTTGGCTGTCTGATAGCGTGCGCTGGCGCCCAGAACACTCTCCATTTCCCGTCCGAAGCGGACCTGCGCATCAGCGCTCACCCACCACTTCATGAACTCCCAGGCGTTGTTCCGGACTTTCTCATCGTCCGTCTTAATCATCATGCAGCACAAGCCGGCTGTATGAGCAGTCCGGTCAATACTGCCGTCTTCCTGAACAGTTCCCGGAACCAGGGTGAAGTCCCACAGTCCGCGGATTTCAGGAGCGGAAATCATCAGCGTATTATAGGTCGCATAGGATGCCACGCCCATCGGCATTTCACCGCTGCGGAAGCGGCTGACGAAATCGAAGATTGTCGGCAGGCCGTAGTCGTTGTACAGGCTTACATACTGTTTGAAGGCGGCTACCCCGGCTTCGCTGTCAATCAGCGTTCTCTTCGCTTCCTGATCGTAAATTTCTCCGCCATTCTGGTAAATCATGGTATTCAGAACGGACGTATCCGCAATGGCAATGTCCGGGAACGGAATCGCAACCGTCAGGCTGTCTCCCTGAATGGTGGGAAGTTCAGCGATCAGTTCCTCCCAGGTATCAGGAACCTTCAGGTCCATTTCTTCCATAACATCTGTCCGGTAGAACAGCAGCGGGAAGTCCTGTGTCTCCGGCAGGCCGTATACGCCGACTTTCGTTCCGTTGTTGTATGTCAGCGGGTCAAGGATGCTCTGGTAGAAAGGTTTCACTACATCTTCATAATCCGCAAACTGCGTCAGATCCTCCACCGCATTGCGCATCGCATAGTTCACGGCAAACCAGCCGCTGACACTCAGTACGATATCGGGTCCGTTTCCGGCCACAACCGCTGTCAGGATTGCATCTGCCTGAACCAGTTTGATGTTCACCTTGATGCCGCTCTCGACGGTAAACGTGTCGTCCACCATCGTCTTCAAAACGGTGCTCTGATCGCGGCCTGTGGTAATCCAGATGTCCAGCACATCATCGCTGGCATCGTATTTGTTGCCCAGAGAGTTGTAATCCACGAAGAAGGAGCTCACGCAGCTGCGAACCTCATGGGCGACACTTTCAAAGAAGTTTTCGTGTACGGATGGAATCTCCGCTTTTTCACCCGTTATCATGATCAGATCCACGTCCAGTTTGCTTTCGGACATGTTCTGCATTGCGGTGCCCAGGGAAGTAATATTGTCCTTGAAGTTGGAAAAACTTTCCGTAATTCTGTCGTTGTTTTCAACAAACTGTTCCAACTGAACTGCAAGCGTCAGGGCAGAGGCAGCGCGGTCACTCTGTTCCCCGGTTGTGGCAACAATATCGTCAACAATCTTATACAGGCGTTTGCTTTCCAGATCCATGGCTTCAATTGCTTCCGGATAAACCTGTACCAGATTGTAGTCCCGGAATCGGTCCGGATTCGCACCGGTCAGAACCAGCAGTTTCCGGTAAATCTGGTTCAGGCGGAAGATGCTGTCCTCCACGCGTTTTAACACGGGACCCATCTCGCCGAGCGTTACTTCCATGCGGATGGTATGACTTCCTTTGGTCAGATAAAACCGGTAAGGACTTCCGTCCTGATCCGACAGCGTGCGCATTTCCCAGCTCGTATTGTAGGAGAAGGTCACCGCTTCCATTTCCTTAAACGGCACCTCATCGTCGATGTACACGGTACGTGCGGACAGCGCGCCGCGCTGATACATCTGCCGTGCTTTCACGGAGATGTGATAATATCCGTCTTCCGGTACATCAATATTCCACTGGATCCATTCACCGGCGTGTGTCCACGGATCTCCGCCGATATAGTTCAGAATTGTATTGGAAACGGAATACGGATCCGTCTTGGCGCTGGCCCGGTCATAGCGGGCATAAAGGCTGGGCGCATTCCGCAGGGGAGAGGATTCTCCCTGAACCTTCAGGGAATAGTTCTTTCCCAGATCCGTCATCGTGACTTCCGGCTGACCGGCAATATACTCATTATAATCAGGATACTTTGCGGGAGGCGTCAGTGTAATTCCCTGAATCACCATGGGTTCGTTCACGGCCTTCAGCGTGAGGGTATTCTCCCCTTCTTTGAAATAGAAGGCATAAGGCTCCGTCTGGTATCCCATATCATCCCGGAGAAACACGGACTGTGAATCGAATACTTCCTTCTGGCTGGGACGGATGTCGTTCCCCTGGTTGTCTTTCCGGACCTCTCCGGCATCCGTCCAAAGGCGGCTGAACGTAAGTGTACCGGCACCTGCAAAAGGCAGCTCACCGTTGATCAGAAGTTCCCGTTCAATATCGACGCCGCGGCTCTCCGTGGTCAGGTAGTCCAGCCGGATATTGTAAAGGCCGGCCTGGGGCACTTCCACCTTCCAGGTCACTTCGGATCCGTCGTCCGTCAGCAGTCCATCCGTCTGCGGCGCTGCCTTACCTTCAAAAGTGAGTACGTCAACAGCAACTTCCGCCTTCACCTCCGGATCGGAAGCATGGGAAGCCACATAAGTCTCATAGGTATTGCTGCGGCCGATCCCTGAAACATCCGTTGAAAGGTCAACTCCTGCATATTTGCTGCTGTAGCCGCTGGTGCCCTGGTTCAGCAGGACCACCAAGACGATCACGGCAGCAACCGCCAGGACTCCGATGAGAACATTCCGCCATTTTCTTGACATGAGTTCATCTCCTGTTAGACCAACTGAACGGCAGAATCCTGTCGTTTCGGTTGGATATTCTGTTCTCAGCCCGTTGGTAAGTATAATTAAAGACCAAAAATGATTATACAGGGGATATAAGTTTTTGTCAACAGAAAAAGCCCGCTGAAAAAGCCGTCAAAGCGTTGTATTTCCTTTGTTTTTTGCATTCTGAAAAGCATCCGGAAAACGATTTCCGGATGCCCTTGTTTTGTCCTGTGCTTCTCAATTATTGCTCTGTATCTTCACTTCATTCAAACTGCCATTCGATCAGCGTTGTTCCCGTTTCCGAAAAGCGGAAATAGATATCGTGAATCCCTGTCAACGGCTGATCCGGCACCACCGTAACTTCCGTATCGGTTTCACTCGCCGGAATCTCCAGCGTAGCAATGGGTTCATTTCCGATGCTGTCTGGAATGATTTCAATCCTCGCCACCTTTTCGGACCGGACTTTCACCCGGACGGAAGCCGCTCCCTTTTCGCCGAAGTCCGCACCGCTGACGGCAACCCATCCCTGCGGTTCCTCGCTTACAGCGACCATGGGACCTGTCCCGGCCTTCCGATCCTCTTCATTTGCCAGTTTTGTGGTCACGCCGGCCATGGATGCTGCCGTCGCGCCATTGACAGTCTCATAAGGATTCAGCGGTTTCACCTGTTCAACGCCTTCGTAAGTCCCTTTGGAAGGTGCCGGAAGTCCTGCTTCGTTCAGCGCCAGTTTATCCACAAAGGTACTGCGGTATCCGGCGTTCCATCCCATCGTTTTGTCAACGGTCGCGGCATGATAGGCAATATACCACTGTTCCCCGAACCGGAACATGCAGTGATGGTTGTTTCCGCCGACGCCGAAGAAAAAGCCGGGATTCTTCAGGATCTGTCCTGCATAGGTAAACGGTCCCATGGGACTGTCCGACGTCATGTATACGATTTCGCCGCTGTCAAATCCCTGGGGGCTGCCCTCAGGAGGCACGTTGAAATTAGAACAGTAGGAATAGACATATGTATCTCCGAACCGGTTGATTCCGGAGTCTTCAAAAAGCCATGGCGGATTGAATGCCACCGGATCCCCTTCCAGGCTGATCATATCCTCCCCCAGTTTGGCCACCCGGGCCGTCCCAGGATCCGCCTGCTTCCCTTCCGGAACACCGCCGCCGAAATAAAGGTAGGCGCTTCCGTCTTCATCCACCAGCACCGCAGGGTCAAAAAGCCAGGTAACACTGTCACAGGTGGGCGTTTTCCGGCTGACCAGTGCTTTTCCGATCGGATCCGTGAAAGGCCCGACAGGGCTGTCTGCCGTCAGTACGCCGATTCCGCCGCCCGAATTGGCAAAATAAAGGAAGAATTTGTCCTGCCCGTCGATCGTCTTCCACGCAGTGCAGGGAGCCCATGAATTCATGGCCCATCTTGCAGTGCCTCTCCCGCCCGCGGCGCAGACGGAACCGTGATCCGTCCAGTTCACCAGGTCGTCTGAGGAAAGCACACGGATGGTGACAATATTGGCGTAATCGTTCGTTTTCGGCTTGCTGCCGTTCTTTGTCACCGGTTCGTCCCCGGTCATATACAGGTAGACCCTGCCGTTGTAAACCATTGCCCACGGATCCGCGCCGAAGCGCTGAACCATCACCGGATTGTGCTGATCGATCGTTTTATATACGTTCACGGATTCCGACCCCCTGTTCTGCTCCTGATTTGCGCCGTTTTCAGCCCCGGCGCAGACGCATGAAAGCATCATGGCACACCCGGCGGCCAGTGAAATCACGATTTTCAGTCTCTGCTTCATCAAATTCTCCGTTTCTTCCGCAGAAAAGCCGGACGTACCCGTCCGGCTTGCATTCAGCGGATTTCCGCTCCCAGTTTAAATTTCAGATTTCCGAGGATCTTTTTGATAAAACGGTCCACATCTTCCGGCGTCAGGGCCTTATCGGCGGGAGTGAACGTAATCTTGAAGGCCATACTCTTTTTGCCTGCGCCGATCTGTTCCCCGCGGTAGATATCAAACAGCTCCACACCCGTTACGTACGGGCATGCGCGGGCGATCTCGGTCATCAGGCTGCCGCAGGTCATCCCTTCATCCACCGTCAGCGCCAGATCCCGGATCACCGTCGGAAAAACGGATACCGGCTGATAGCGGATGCTCAGCGCCGCGTGGCTCATCATCTTCTCATAGTCGATTTCGCCCAGGAAGATTTTGTGGTTGGCCTTGCTGTCCTTATGCAGCTTCAGTTCGCCGGTCACTTCGTTAGCCAGTTTGCCGAACACGCCGATCCGTTCGCCTTCGCAGAGAATATAGGCCGCAATGCCCGGATGCAGATAACTCACATCCTCCGCCCGTTCCACGTCAAACTTCATCCGGAAGGCTTCGCCCAGCGCCTCAACGCTGCCCTTGACCGTAAAGAAGTCTTCGCTGTCGCCGAACGCCGCAAAGCCGAGATGCGGACGTTCGTCCGGATGCTGTCCCTTTTCTGCCGGAACATACACATTGCTGATCTCGAAGATTCTGCCTTCGTTGTTGCCCTTCTTCAGGTTTTCAACAACGATGTTCAGCAGGCTGGGCGCCAGCAGGGGCCGCATCACGGAAAGCTTTTCCGAAATAGGATTCTGAATCCGGATGACATTGCGTTCCGGAGCATCTGCGGGAATCTTCAGGGCGTCCAGATCGCTGTCCGCATAGAACGAAAGCGTGTAGCATTCGTTGTATCCCTGGCTGCACATAACGGTACCGGCCCGGTCTCTGCGCTGCTGCGCGGGATTCTTTCCGCCGCTGGTCACCGTTGCGGTCTTCAGGAAGGTCGGAATCACATGATCGTATCCGTATTCGCGGATCACTTCTTCCGCCAGATCCGGTTCGCCCACTTCGATATCTTCGCGATACCTGGGCGCCGTCACTTCAAGCGTGTCGCCGTTCCGTTTCACTTCAAAGTTCAGCCGCTTCAGGATCTTCAGCACTTCCGCGGCGGGGACCTTAATGCCGAGGATCCCGTTGATTCGCTTCAGGCTCACGGTAAAGTGTCTGCCTTCCCGCGGAGCACCCGCGCTGCAGTCAAAAGCGCTGGCGGTAATCTCCCCGCACCCGAGTTCCTGAATCAGATGCAGCGCCCGGGCCATTCCCAGTTCCGTAATATACTCGCTGATGCCCTTTTCAAAGCGGGCGGAAGAGTCGCTGCTCTGGCCCAGGGCTCTGGAAGTCCTGCGCACATTGTCCCGGGCAAATTTTGCCGCTTCAAACAGAAGCTGCGTGGTTTTGTCGGTAATTTCACTGTTCAGCCCGCCCATGATGCCCGCCAGGGCCACAGGCCGGTTCCCGTCGCAGATCACCAGGTTTTCATGGGTCAGCGTAAATTCCTTTTCATCCAGTGTCTGGATCTTTTCACCGTCCTGCGCCCGGCGGACGATGATCTTCATTTCCTGAAGCTGTTCCATGTCAAAGGCGTGCATGGGCTGGCCGATCTCCAGCAGCACATAGTTGGTGATATCCACAACATTGCTGATGGACCGCAGTCCGCACAGAGCCAGGTTCCGCCGCATCCACCGGGGGCTTTCTCCAACGGTGATGTTCCGAACAGCATGCCCCAGATACCGCGGACAGAGGTCCGGCGCATCCACCCGGATTTCAAGTCCCGGAACGACGGTATTGGTTGTGGTATAGTCCGTCGCTGGCATTTTCAGTTCTTTTCCCAGCACCGCCGCAACTTCCCGGGCGATGCCGAGGATGCTCTGGCAGTCCGGCCTGTTGGCAGTCACGGAAATATCAAAGATATAGTCATTCAGACCGACGATTTCCCGGATATCCGTACCCGGCGCCGTATCCTTCGGCAGGTCCATCAGACCGTAGACTTCCGCACCGGGATACAGATCCTCGTTCAGGCCCAGTTCTTCCCCGGAGCACATCATGCCGTTGGAGGGAATCCCCTTCAGCGGTTTGGCGTTGATCCGAACCCCGCCGGGCAGCGTGGCGCCGTCCAGGGCCGCCGGTGTATGCATGCCCTCATAAACATTCGGCGCCCCGGTCACAATCTGAATGTCGTCGCCGTATTCGCCGCAGTTCACCCTGCAGATCACAAGGTGGGTTCCTTCCACCTTTTCGCAGCTTTTGATTTCCCCGACGACAACCCTGCTGATCTCCGCGCCCAGGTCGATCAGCTCTTCCACTTCAAATCCGCAGCTGAACAGCTTTTCCTGCAGTTCTTCCGCGGAAACGTCAATGTCAACATATTCTTTCAGCCAGCTGTACGGTACTTTCATCTCTTCTGTCTCCTTTCGATCAGAACTGCTTCAGGAAACGAAGATCGTTTTCAAACAGCAGGCCGATATTGTTGATGCCGTATTTCAGCATGGCAATTCGTTCAATGCCGATTCCGAAAGCGATGCCGGAATACACCGAAGGGTCGATGCCGCAGTTCTCCAGCACTTTCGGATGAACCACGCCGCCGCCGAGCACTTCGATCCACCCCGTATGCTTGCACAGGGAGCATCCTTTTCCAGCGCATTCAAAGCAGCTGACGTCGACTTCAACGCTGGGCTCTGTGAACGGGAAATAGCTGGGCCGAAGCCGCGTGCGCACATTGGCGTCAAAAAGCTGCTGCACAAACTTGTCCAGCATCCCCTGCAGGTCGCACAGTGTAATCCCCTTGTCCACCACAAGGCCTTCCATCTGGTGGAACATGGGGGAATGGGTCGCGTCGCTGTCGGAGCGGAACACGCGCCCGGGCACCAGCACCTTGATCGGGGGCTTCTGGCTGTCCATCACGCGGATCTGGCCGCCGCTGGTCTGGGTCCGCAGCAGCAGATCGTCCTCCAGATAGAAGGTATCCTGCATGTCGCGGGACGGATGATCCTTCGGAACGTTCAGCCGCGTAAAATTATGGTCGTCGTCCTCAATTTCAGGGCCTTCGAAGACTTCGAATCCCATGCCGGCAAAAACGTTGATCATCTCGTTTTTCACCAGCGTCAGGGGATGAAGATGTCCCATGGGCTGTTTCTTTGCCGGCAGCGTGATGTCCACCGCTTCCCGCGCATTCCGGGCCTGCAGCTCCATCTGCTCCATTTTTTCGCTCAGCGCCTTATACTCTTCTTCCACCTGAACCTTGAATTCGTTAATCACTTTGCCCATCGCCGGCCGCTCTTCCTTCGCAACCGTACCGAGGCTTTTCATCAGTTCTGCGATGTTTCCCTTTTTGCCCAGAAAATCCTGCCAGAAGGCGGAAAGATTTTCTTTGGAATTGATCTGGCTGATCTGCCGCTTCATCTGTTCGCGAAGCGCGTTGATCCTCTGCTCCATGGTCGTTCACTCCTGCCTGAAAAGTTCGAAACCGATTATACCACGCTCCCCGATCGAATGCAAAAGAAAAAAGAACGCAAAAGCGTTCTTTAAATTCCCGGATCATAGGATTCCCGTCTCAGGCCTGAAACAAAGTTTTATTTTGCGTTCTGCACCCTGTTTTTGACCGTGTTCACGAGGTTTTTCATGGCAGAGTCCCGGCTCATGGTGTTTTCCATCACCTTGCAGCTGTGCATGATGGTGGTGTGGTCTCTTCCGCCGAAAACTTCACCGATCTGCGGCAGGCTCATTCCCGTCATTTCCCGGGTCAGGTAAATCGCCACCTGTCTCGGAATCGTGATTTCCCGTTTCCGCGTGGGGCCGACCAGTTCGCCCAGCGTAACACTGTAATAGTCGCTCACGGTCTGAAGAATCATTTCTGCCGTAATGATTTTCTTTTTTTTCTTCTGTTTGAAGGTCTCCTTCAGGGCGACTTCGCACAGTTCCGTCGTGATGGGCTTGCCCGTCATGTTCGAATAGGCCGTCAGCCGCGTCAGGCATCCTTCAAGCTCGCGAACGTTGCTCTCAACCTTTTCGGCAATCAGTTTGATCACTTCTTCCGGAATCCCAATGCCTTCCTGCCGAACCTTATCGCGAAGGATGGCTTCCCGGGTCTCCCGGTCCGGCGTCTGAATGTCGGCCACCAGTCCCCATTCAAACCGGGAGCAGAGCCTCTCTTCCAGCCGTTGAATATCCTTGGGTGGTTTGTCGCTGGTCAGAACAATCTGTTTGTTTTCATTGTACAGTTCGTTGAAAGTGTTGAAAAACTCCTGCTGCGTGGCTTCCCGGCCCGCAATGAACTGGATGTCATCAATCATCAGCAGATCCACCATCCGCAGCTTCGCGCGAAGCTCATAGGTTTTCTTCTGCTGAATCGCCTGGATCATCTCGTTCATAAAGCTTTCGCTGGTCATATAGAGGATCCGCTTCGTCGGGTCTTCCTGGTGCACATAATTGCCGATGGCCTGCATCAGGTGCGTTTTCCCCAGCCCCACGCCGCCGTAGATAAACAGCGGATTGTAGGCTTCTCCGGGCGTTTCCGCCGCAGCGAATGCCGCGGCCCGGGCGAACCGGTTGCTGTCTCCGGGAATAAAGGTGTCGAAAGTGTATTTGGGATTGAGATGCGGGTCATTGTCATCAGTTGCCCCGGGGTCGACTTTTCTTCTCCGGGCGTCTGCTTCGTCCTTGCCGAGAATCAGCGCTCTGTGGGGTTTCCCGTCCGCTTCGGTCAGACAGTTTTCAATCACGGAAAGGTATTTTTTCTGAATCATCGGGATCATCGGCTCCATTTTGGCGCTGATGATCACGGTATCGCCTTCCATGTTGACGGGAAACATATTATCCTTGACCCATGTGGTGTAGGCAAGGTAATTCATGCGATTCTCCAGCAGGGAGCAGGCGGAAGTCCAGAGTGACTCTAGATCCATTCCCATTCCTCCTGTCTGCTGGTTTGCCGCCGGGCGTAAAAAAGCACACGATACTTCGTGAGCTGTGGAAAACCGGGCTGTGGAAAACTTTTCCGTCCCGAGCCGGCATAGCTATAATATCAGATAAATCAACGAATTTCAACCTTTCGCCCCTGTGGATAATTTGACAGAATTGTAAGAAATCCGTCTTCTTCGATTCAAGGTTTTGTGGTGATCGGCCGGCCCCGATACAAGACTTATGATTCTGATCCGCTTCCGGTTTCGTTCTTTTTCTGTTCCTGCCTGATTTTTAACTTTTCGTCAAAAGAATTAATACTAAATTCACATCTTTCCCTTCATATCAAAATCTGCGAAAATCTCTTCATTATCAGCACAAAATATGGTATAATCAGTTCATCAGTACACATCGGAGGAATGCAAATGATTGAGTCCTGGCATGTCCGCGAAGCCCTTCGCAGCCGACTGGGATCGTCGCTGGTGGATGAGCCCGGTTTTGCCGATCCGCTTGCCGCCGTCCTGTCCTCCTATGTGTCTTATAAGGACACATTCTCCTCCCTTGCCGCGAAAGTGGAGGATACCCTGTTCAACATCCTGTACGACCGTCTGGGTTCCTCCATGTCCGTTCGGATGAATGACGGTTCCTTTCGCCGGATCCGGACCGCTGAACTCAGGGATGCCGCAGACGATGTCATGGGCGTCTTTTTCGATCAGCTGAAGGTCTATTCCGTCAATTACGAAGCCCTGCAGGCTTATGTGCTGGAATCCGGTTCCTTTTCCGCCATGCGGACGCTCTATACCCGCTATGCTGCTTTGATGTCTGCGGAGGAGCGGCGGGTTCTTGCCCGTATCATCCGGGAAGCCCGCCCCGCCTGTGACTGGGAAGAATGGCTTCCCGGCAGTTCTGATGTTTCCGGAGGTGCGCTGTGAAAAAATTATTCGCCCTTGTGCTGGCTCTGCTGGTTTTTCCCTGTCTTGCTTTTTCCGAAACCGTTGTGACCAGTTTTTATCCGATCTGGGTCATGACCCTGAACCTGACAAAGGGGCTGGAAGATCACATCTCCGTTCGCAATATGGCTGCTCCTTCCGCTGGCTGCCTTCACGATTATCAGCTTCAGACCGCTGATATGAAGGCTTTGTCGGGCGCGGATCTTTTCCTTGTGAACGGTGCCGGAATGGAGGCCTTCCTTCCGGAGATCACCCGTGCTCTTCCCGATCTGCCCGTGGTGGAAGCTTCTGAAGGCATCGATCTGCTGAAGCAGGGAGACGCCGTTGAGATCCTTGAACCCGAAGAAAAGGAAGAAGTGAACGCCCATCTCTGGCTGGATCCTTCCCGTGCGGTCAGGATGGCGGAGAATCTTGCCGCCGGCCTGGTTCGTCTCCTGCCGTCGGACGAAGCGGCCATCACCGCCAACCTGGAGGATTACCGTTCCCGGCTGACCGTTCTGGATCAACAGCTTCGCGACGGGCTGAAAAACCTCGCCCGCCGCGACATCATCACCTTTCATGAAGCCTTTCCCTATTTTGCCGCGGCTTATGATCTGAATGTGGTCGCGGTGGTCAACAAGGAGCCCGGGGAAGTCCTGACGCCGACCCAGCTGGCAGAGCTGGTCCGTGAGATCAAAAGTCTTGGAAACCCGCCGCTGTTTGTCGAACCGCAGTATACGGATCTCTCCGCTCAGACGCTTTCCCGTGAAACCGGTTCCTCCGTCTGGTCCCTGGATCCGATCGTAACGGGTCCGGAGCAGGATGTCCCCCTGGATTATTATGAAACCGTCATGCTGCAGAATATGAACACCCTGATCGAAGCTTTAGGCTCTGACTGAGCCCTGGGGAGGTGCGGAGTATGCCCGTTGCGTCTGCGGACGTCTGGAAAGTCCTTTATACGGTTTCCCGCTACCTTTTCCCCGTTCTGGCCGTTTCTCTGGTATTTCTGGTGCTTTTCTTCATTCTTTCCGAATCCCGCATCCGCCGGGAAAAAGTTCATAACCTGCCCGGAAGCGGAACGGTCGGCGAACTGATCGTCCTTTCCGGAAGCCGTGAACTGGATGCAAACACCTGGTTTCCTGTTCCCCGCGAAGGGGTGCTCGGCTCTGTCCGATCCTGTGATCTGGTGATTCCCTGCCCGGGCGTACATACGAAGCACCTGGATTTTTCCTGGGAGGACGGGACCGGCCTCCTGATTCGTCCGCGCACGGGCTGTGAAGTACAGATCAACGGCGTGCCCGTCACCTGTCGAACCCATGCGGCAGACGTTCCGCTGACCCACGGTGCCGTGCTGCAGGTCGGCTCCGCCCTGCTCCGGCTGCATCTTTTTGCTGCCCTGGACAGTACGGTGTCCTCTTTCCGCCCGCTTCCGGAGGAACGCCCGTCCTTCCCCGGACCTTCCGCGGCCTTTGTGCCCGATTCTGCTCAGTCTCAGTATGCTGTTCCGCCTGTGCCTTATGATCAGGCTCCCGTTGTTTCGGAATTCATGACGCCTTCCGTTCCGTATGATCATGTTCCGACCGTTTCGGAATGCACACAGTCTGAACCTCTCCTCGATCCGTCTGCCATCGCACCCGAATCCTCTGTCTCCGATCAGAACGCCGCACCGCCGCTTTCGCAGGATTCTGCCGCTTCCCCTGAGGCATCTCCCGCAACGGTACGCCGCCGGCGTTCGAACCGCTGGAAGGAGGATCTCGGCGAATGAGAAAGCATTCTTCTTTCCGGTTCCGGGTCTGTGCCCTGCTGCTGGTTTTCTATGCCTGTGTTTTTCTGCTGCCTGCCTGCCGCGGCGGAGATCCTGTTCTGTATATGCTTTCCGCTGCTGTTCCCGGATCCATGCTGCTCCTGCTCCTTCTCCCTTCCGGATTGTTTGCGCCGGATCGTCCTTCCCTTGCTGTCGCGCTGGTTCTCTGCGGTTTCAGCATGATGGCAACGGTGTATCTTTCCGTGGATGAAACGGTTTCCCAGGGAATCCGCTGCGCGGCCGGGCTTTTCTTCCTCGCTCTTGGGGCTATTCTTGTCCGGTCCTTCCGGCCTTCTGTTCCGACCGCCGGTCTGGCAGGGCTGTTCGGCCTCGGTCTGCTGTCTCTTTCTCTTTTTATATCGGATCTTTCATTCTCCCTTTCCGACGGAGGCATGGCGCTTCTGCTGCTTGCCGTTTCGGCCTTCCTGGCGCTGCGACTCCGGCTTCCCGCCCTTCTGATCGGCCTGGGCGGAATCCTCCTTCTTCTGTTTCAGAAAGAATCCGGTTCAGCCGCGATCCTGGCCGTTTCTTACGCGGCCGTGTTCTGGGCCGCTTCCGACAGCATTCTCTGGTCCGGATTCTCTCTCGCTGCCGCCGGCGGATTGTTTGCTGTATTCCTGATGTTGCCGGGTTGGTTCGTGCCGAAGGAGCCTGAAATCCCTTCCGTCCTTTCCCGGCTTTCTTCTATGCCGCTGCTTCCACCCGAAACCGTTCCGGAGGCTTCCGGTGTCATTCCCCCGGATCTTTTCTTCCTGCTGGGAGAACAATACGGCATCATCATTCTCCTGTGTGCGGTTCTGCTTTTGATGCTGCTGCTGATCCGCGGTGCTTCCCTGGCATTGCATACACGGAAATCCTTCCATGCTTCCCTGTCTTTGGTCGCCGTCCTGCTTTTGGGCCTCCGGGCCTTTGCATTCCTGGCCTGCTCGGCAGATCTCCTGCCGCTTTCCGCGCCGGCTTTTCCCTTTATGACTTCCTCCATGCCGGATCTTTTCGCTCACTTCTTCCTTCTCGGCCTTCTCTCCGGCGTTTCCGCCCGGAATGAGGCAGATCTGGAAGAAGACGCACGTCTGGCCATGCTGGCACGATGACAGAGGAGGAAATGCACGATGAAAACCATGCGATATCGGATCCGGGTTCTCACCCTCGCCCTCGTCTGCGGGCTGTTGGCCGTTATCCTGTGGACCGGAAAGTCCGTCTGGTTTCCTGCTCCCGAAACTTCTCCGATTCCTTCAGCGGAATCTCTTTCGCCTGTCCTCCCGGATCCATGGGCCGAGCCGACCCCTTTCCCTTCTTCGTCCCCTTCTGCCGAAGAAACACCGCTTTCCGCTGAAACGGCAACGCCTTCCGCCGTGGAAAATCAGCCCCCGGAAGCGCTCTTTGATACCTTCGGTCTTTAATCAGGCTTTTATTTTCCTGTGAAAGGAGTTCCTGCCATCGTGTTCCGCTTCCGGCTGCCCTTGCTGTTTATTGCGCTGCTCCTGCTGACGGGTATACTCTCTGCCGCGTCCGCTGATCCAGAGCCGACCGCAACGCCGGAACCTGTTCAGATTTCCGGCCGTCTTTCTGAGCCCCCGGCCGAAATACAAAAGATGATTGAAATTGCCCTGGAAGAATGGAAAGCCATTGACGGCAAAGCTCTCCCCCTCAGCAATAAGTATACAAAGTGGGTGAATGACGCCGAATGGGGCTGGTGTGCCGGCTTCACTTCCTGGTGCGCCATGCAGGCCGGTGTTCCCCGGGAAAGCCTGGCTCAGATTCTTGAAAAGCCGGAAGGTATATCAGAACCTGTTTTTTCCTGTTCTGCGGTCAGTCCCGGAAAGCTGCTCCGGGCTTTTCAGCATATGCACCGAACCACGATGATTCCCCGAAAAGGATTCTTTGTTGTGTATGGAGATCGGTATAACTACACCGTGCATATCGGTCTGGTTACGGATGTGAAATGTCTTAAAGACGGAAGATACCGACTCACAACTGTCGAAGGCAACATGAAAAGCACCGTCAGAATGTATATTGCCGATTATGAGCCTGTAGATGTATACTATGAGCAGAACCGTAAACCGAAACACAGCAATCTTTCCGTCGTTCCGGAAGAGGAACGTGACGGGGAAGATACCGACTCCCGAACCTTTCAGCTCCGGGTATCGGATTCCGACGGTTCCGACTGGTATGTCACCTGTTTCCTGATGACCTGGCAGGGAGGAGAATAATCAATGTTCTGGATCATCGGCTTATGCGTTGTCGTTTACGGCGTGTGTCTGCCGCAGTATCTGCATTACAAAAAAACCCGGAAGTTGGCCCTGGGCTGTGCCTATAAATCCCTTGGCACACTCTGTGCCTTTACGATGGCGCTGATTGCGGCCATCCGTCTTGATCCGAGATGCTACATCTGCGCCGGCGCCATCCTGTTGTATGCAGCAGCGGATTATCTGCTTGAATTCCAGTTTATGCTTGGTGCCGGTTTCTTTCTGGCCGGACACATCCTGTCCGTTGCTTTCTTCTTTTCAATCGTTCCTTTCTCTGTTCTGCATATCGTTGCCATGATTCTTCTGCTGGCAACCGGCAGCTTTATTTTCTGGTCCTGGCGTAAACAAATCGGTAAGCAGATGCCGGCTTTCATCGTTTACGGAATCTTTCTTGTAGCCATGTGCGGTGCAGCCATCGGCTGCTTCTCCTCCTACACGGCTACGGGTATTCTGTTTGCCTTCGGAGGAGCCCTCTTCTATATCAGCGACTGCATTCTTCTTCGCAGGATTTTATTCGCGTCCTCAGCATCCCTTGACTGGGCTGTTATGATTACCTACTACGCTTCCGTCCTTCTCTTCGGAATCGGCTGCCTTCAGATGTAGCAGTAACCGATCTCCGCAGTGGGCAGTCACGACGATATTGATTGTTCGCAGACTGCCGCCGCATAACAATCATGACAAAAAGTCCGCTGACTTGCAGCGGACTTATATGGAATCCGGCGGCGACCTACTCTTCCGGACCGTTACCAGTCAAGTACCATCGGCACTGAAGGGCTTAACTTCTGTGTTCGGTATGGGAACAGGTGTGACCCCTTCGTCATTGCCACCGGAAAT
>CACWXP010000001.1 GCA_902764875.1 uncultured Eubacteriales bacterium | reverse complement strand
TCCTACATAGTAGTACTTTGAAATTGTACCATATAGGAGTTTTTCTGTCAATGAGAAATTGCAAGGAGTGATATGAACATGAGGAATCCCTTGTTGATGTTGATGACTGCGTAGTGCTTGACCTTGATCCGGCTCCGAATCAGCATGAAGCAGTACATCGGCGTGGTAGCCTGAAGTAGAAATAAAATAGCCCACGGGGAGCAGCAGAAAACTCCTCGCGGGATTTTTGTCGGTATCCGTCATTCCGTTTACATCTACGAAAACCGAAAATGACGGTATGACTGCCAATAGAGCTACGCGAAAATCGCGTAGCCACAGATCGTAGACAAAATGGTTTCAGCGTACAAACGCTGGAGTTATTTTGTTTTGCCTTACCAGAAAATCCAATAAGAGCTGCAAAAACCGTCTAAAAGTGCCGGAAAGAGAGGGATTCCCTCCCATTATCCTGGCCAGTTTTTTCAAGTTTATACATGTGAATGTAACCTTGTTGCTAACTCGACCAGTATGTTCTACCGACTGAGCCATGCCACCATGCTTTCGTACTTTCGGCCTACCAGTCCAGTTGGACATTTGGAACAGTTCGTCCTGACACGTCCGTAAGGTGTCAATATTGCACCCCTCTGCACACGGGTGTGCATTGCTTTTGCACACGGGTGTGCAGATCGTTCATGATCTCGTTCATCCTCACATTGATATCCATTTTTTTGCCCTCCTCTTTGGAAGTATCACTCGCGTCTGGGCTGTTCACTTGCCAAGGTTCTGGTCGGTCTTTAACGCTCTTTCCGTCTGCAATGACATTAAACCACGGCGGTTGCATTTTGTCTATATTATTTGTCATTATTGCAACGCATAAGAAATAGTTTCAACATTAGCGCTTTTGCCCAACAACCTGATGCTGTACTCTTCGGAGCCTGAGCTCTTTGTTCGCTGACGCTCAAGCAGCCGGCGAAGCGAACTTTTGACAAACCGAAGCATTCAAGTGCTACACTCCCTTTATGCGAGGGCGGTTGTAGTTTTGTTTGCTGTACCCTCCATCGCCCTCGCTCGACCAATTCCAGCACTTGAATGCTGTTTGTCAAAAGCGGCGGGGGGTTTCTAAATTTTCTTCGATTTCCTCCTCTCAGGGACTTGACTTTTAATAGTTAGTCTTACTTTCCTTACTTACCTGATATGTTTGTAACACATGCTCTGGGACACGTCAAATGCAAGGATCATAATTTTTGTTCTTCTTGATCTTGACATATCAAATTTATTGTGCTATCCTTTCACCACAGTTTCCCGCCGAGTTATCCACATCCCCCTGTGGATAGTTTTCTCCACCCGGTGGAAAACCGGTCCGATCCCGCCCGATGGTGGAAAAAGCTGTGGATAAAACGAAAATTATCGAAACAGCTTGCCAGATTGTACATCATCCCGAAGGCAGGTACCGCAAGGGGTTGCGGAGTTTTCCACAGACCCCCTTGTTCTTCCGTTGAGGCCTTGTAAATACAGGGCTGCGGGAGTTATCCACAGGCGCCTGTGGATACCAGATTGTACATGGAAATCGGAGTCGTTCTGCGGTATCATTGCCTTCCCTCACCCGCTGCTTCACTCTTCTCCCCGGCCGCCGGAACGGCAGGAAGAGTTTCCACTCAATCAACGAAATCCGGCAGACAATCAGACCAGATCAGGGAGGACGTAACAATGAGCAGAAAGAAAAACTCAAACGCGCTGCTGACGAAGGAAAAGCAGGTCAAATTCGGCGAAAAAGTTCTGAAAGGCAACGAACCCGCGGCGCTTGTGGGTCCGAGTAATAACAAGGATACGCTGACCCTGAATGAGTTCGCGGAACAGTTGTATGGTCCGGGAGTTCAGTGCGTTATTGTCCCTCCGAAAAATGCATGAAGCGCTGAAAAAAACAGCAGGGAATGAGCCGGGCGCCCCACTGAAAACGGTGGCTGAGAACGGCAGCCGGTCATTCCGGATGACAGAAGAGTCATCCGCAAGGTCCCCTGGAAACGTAAACCCCGCCTCCCACTGAAAACGGTGGCTGTGAACGAGAGCGGGCAACGCGGGGAAACCTCACCTCGGGAAGAGGAATCCTGTTTCATGAGCTGTCCGATGGGGCCGTCAGGTCCCTGATCACACGAGACAAGCCGGAGCAGTCAGACAGTCGGAAGCATATGCTTCCTGCTGTCGGATTGCGCCGGCTTTTTGTTTTGGGTTATCCGGCCGAAAGGCTTTTGGATACAGGTCCCCGGCAGGACGGTAAACTGCCGCCGCGTGAAGGCGGAATCCTTCACAAACGCCGGGGTATGGCGTTAAGCCCGCCTGGGGCAAGGCTGAAAAGGCAGTTGCAAATGCCTTAAGCAGCACAGCACACAGAGTTTCAGGCCACATATCACTCAGGAAGCCAGCAGTTGTGCCTCGCTGGTCACCTTACCGAAAACGGGAGGCGGAGAAATCCGCTGCAGGTGACCAATATGTTGAAACTGGCTCGCCGGAAAGATTGGCTCTGCCTCTCAAACAAAAGAGAGGACGGTCAATCTTATGGCAAACAAGGACAATCAGAAACTCAATCACGCCGACCCAACCTATCGGTTCCGGAGTCGACAGGACGAAAACGGCAAAGTCATCTATTCGGCGCCCATGGAGCGGCCGGAGGACGAAACCGTTGAAACCCCGGTGGAAGACGAAGCGGATCGTACCTTCACGACCCTTCGGTATCCAGATGAAAGGCGAATCCGGGTACACTTTTTCGACACGGAAGATCGGGAAGTCGCGATGATGCAGAAGCGGCGGATGGACGCACTGCACAGACAGGCACAACGGTACGACAAGAAGTATACCCTGCTGAAAAAGTATGGCACGAACGAAGACGTCGATAATGTCTGGGATTTCTTTCCCGGCATGCGTCGGAATGAGGACGGGTATACTCTTGCGGATTACAGCGACCTGCCCGGGCTGATTGCGGATTTCATCCGGCAGTTTCATCCGAAAAGCCGCCTGTATCCCCAGGTATATCTCCTTCATACACAGGGATATACAAGCCTGGAGATCAGCGAACTGCTCGAAAAACCGCAGGACATGATCTGTACCATCACGACGGAATCCCTGCGGATCGCCCAGGAGTATCGGAGGCTGTATTTCGACGAGGGCTGCTACAAGTTCCCGGAACCTTTCCAGAGCAAGCGCAGGCGCCGGTAAAAGCAAGTTCATTACTCGGAGGTGATTAATATGATACAACATCTGAGCATCGACCTGGAGACCCGCAGCAGCGCGGACATCAGCAAATCCGGGGTATACCGGTACGCCGAATCGGAAGATTTCGACATCCTGCTGTTCGGCGTTTCCTTGAATCATGGACCGGTTCGTGTATACGATCTGGCCGGCGGTGAAACAGTACCTATGGAGATTCTGCAGGCACTGGTGAACCCTGCCGTCGAAAAAAGCGCCTATAACGCCGGCTTCGAGCGGGTCTGCCTTTCCCGCTGGCTGCGGCGTCATCATCCGGAAATCTTCAGCGGCGAATACCTGGATCCCGCCGGCTGGAAATGCACCCTGGTCTGGGGCGCCTACAACGGCCTGCCCATCGGGCTGGAGAAGATCGGCGCCGCGCTGAAATTCTCGGAACAGAAGCTGAAGGAAGGCAAAGCCCTGATCCGGTACTTCTGCTGTCCCAGCCAGACAAAAGACCGGAAATGGAACCGGCCGCAGGATGCGCCGGAGAAATGGAAACTCTTCAAGGAATACAACAGGCGGGACGTGGAAGTCGAACTGGCCATTCAGGATCGGCTGAGCAAATACCCGGTGCCGGAAAAAGTTTGGGCGGAATACCGGCTGGACCAGCGGATCAACGACCGCGGCATCCGGATCGATCGGGAGCTGGTACGACAGGCGCTGCGCATGGACGAAATTTCCCGAAACGACCTCACCGCCGAACTGATAAAGCTGACCGGGCTCGAGAATCCGAACTCTGTGGCACAGCTGAAGCAGTATCTGGCGGATCACGGGATCCACGTCGAAAGCCTGGGCAAAAAGGAAGCGGCGGATCTGATTCCCAACGTGCCGGAGGATGTGGCCCGGGTGCTGACCCTCCGCCTGCAGGTTGCGAAAAGCAGCGTCAAAAAATACCTGGCTATGGAGAACACAGTTTGCGCCGACTGCCGCTGTCATGGGCTGTTTCAATTCTATGGTGCCAGCCGCACCGGCCGCTGGGCCGGAAGGCTCATCCAGTTGCAGAACCTGCCGCAGAATCATCTTCCGGATCTGGAACAGGCCCGGGAGCTGGTGAAGGCTGGTGACTATGAAATGCTGAAGCTGCTCTACCCTTCCGTGCCCCAGGTGCTTTCTGAATTGATCCGGACAGCGTTCATTCCGGAGGACGGACAGAAGTTCATCGTTGCAGACTATTCCGCTGTGGAAGCCCGGGCTCTCTCCTACCTTGCTGACGAGAAATGGCGCATCGACGTCTTTCACAACGGCCGGGATATCTACTGCGAATCCGCATCAAGAATGTTCCGCGTCCCGGTCGTCAAAGGTGGCGAAAACGGTCACCTCCGCCAGCGCGGCAAGGTGGCCGAACTTGCCCTGGGTTACGGTGGCAGCGTCGGTGCTTTGAAGGCGATGGACGCGGTGCGTATGGGCGTGCCGGAAGAAGAATTGAAGCCCCTGGTCGACATGTGGCGGGAAGCGAATCCGAATATCGTACAGTACTGGTGGGCCGTGGATAAGGCCGTGAAAGATGCCATCCTGCTGCGCCTGCCGCAGAAGGTCGGAAAATTGCAGTTTGATTTTCGCAGAAACGTGCTGTTCATCACCCTGCCCTCCGGCCGGAGAATGGCCTACATCCAGCCCCGGATTGAGGAAAACCAGTTCGGCGGCGAAAGCGTGACCTACATGGGCCTGGATGCCCAGAAGCACTGGACCCGGGTGGAAAGTTACGGCCCGAAGTTCGTGGAGAACATCACCCAGGCGATTTGTCGGGATCTGCTGGCCGACGCAATGATACGGCTTGACGACAGATACCGGATTGTGGCGCATGTGCATGATGAAGTGATCCTGGAGGTTTCCCGGGAAACGGAGCTGCAGGAAGCCTGCGAAATTATGGGCCGGACTCCGGACTGGCTGCCGGGGATTGAGCTACGGGCGGATGGGTTTGCGGCCGAATTTTACAAGAAATGAAATACGGGCAGCCGCTCCGTTTTGGAGGGGCTGCCCTGATATTGACAGGCATTCGATGAATCAGGCGTCAACAACCGCAAGACGTTTTCCCAAAGGGGCCAAAAGTCTGTTGATTGTATCCACGCTCGGACTGATATGTCCATTCTCCAATCTGGCAATCGCAGGCTGTTTAATCCCTGTAATCTCAGCCAGTTCCTTCTGGGAGAGGCCTTTGGCCTGACGGGCATCTATGATGGAGGAAATAATCTCCACACGCGCACGGCTCTCAGCAATTTCCTCCGGAGTAAAGATTTCCGCTTCAAGTTCATCCCATGTCAGATGCTTATTGCTCATATTTCTCCATTCCTTTCTATCCAGTCTTTGTATTCGCGTTCCGCTCTGCGAAGTTCTGCGTCGGGCGTTTTCTGGCTTTTCTTTTTGAATGCATGCAACAGAACGAACGCGCCACCAGTCCATGCGAAGAATAATACACGGTCGCCACCCGGCCGAAGTTCCCACAGCCACGAATGCTTCTTGTCCGAAAAGTGCTTGCAAACAGGTTTTGGCAACATGGTACCCTTTTCCTGCAGGAGGGAGATATAGTCCTGAATTTTGCCAATACGTATCCGCGAATCATCGTCTTTCTGGCTCTTCAATTTCTTCAGGTATTCGCGCAATGGTGCCCTGCCCCTTGCATCCTCATAGATGATGATCTCATGCTTCAACACTCATTACCTCCTACAAGTGGATTATAACACAAATGTTATATTTCTGTAAAGGCATAACTGAAAAGAAACCGATGCAATTATTGGCTAAACACCGAAATCCACGCCGGGTTCATCCCAATGTCCATAGGGCTTCATGATTTCAGCTTTTCACACAGCGGCAGGAGTTCTTCCAATTTGGCTACGATGCGTTTTTGTTCGGCGAGGGGTGGAAGGGGCAAAGCAACGCCCTCCCCTGATAAATGTTGACTTGGGTTACAAAAACTGTTATCTTATTCGTATAAACGATCGGATGTGCAGGACATCCCGGGAAACAAAATATGGGGAGGCAAAAAAATGAACGACAAAGAACGTATTGACTACCTGCTGACCAAAGTACCGGAAGACAAAAAGGAAGCGTTTGTTGAAGACCTAAAAGGCATTTCCAAGCTTGAGGAAGGCTTAGCCGTTCTGAAAAAGTACAGCATTTCCCTGACCGAAGAGGAAATGAAGAAACTGACCGCAAAACGTGAAATGTCCGACGATGAACTGGACGCAGCTGCCGGGGGCTGCTGCAGTGACCATGTGTGCAATGACCATGTGTGCAATGCATACTGCGATGCATACGAAGAAGAATTTTGCCCTTCTGTTATTAGTTAATCGATGATCATGAAACATCTGCTCTGTTTGTAGCAGAGGCAGCATCATAAAGGATGAGAAAGAAATGAACGACAAAGAACGTATTGATTACCTGCTGACCAAGGTACCGGAAGACAAAAAGGAAGCGTTTGTTGAAGACCTCAAAGGCATTACCAAGCTTGAGGAAGGCTTGTCCGTTCTGAAAAAGTACGGCATTTCCCTGGCCGAAGAGGAAATGCAGAGGCTGACCGCAAAACGTGAAATGTCCGACGATAAACTGGATGCAGCAGCCGGGGGCGGCTGTGATTGTGACGATCATGTTATTACAGAATGCACAGACATGGATTGTCCGAGCCGTGGGGACCCCCGTTGAGGTCCATGATCGTAAATCGTCCGTTCTGCTTGAAGCAGAGGCAGCATCATATCCTGCTAACAGGCAATCCCTCGCCTCTCCCGTTGCACCGTATGGTACGTACCGGTCAGGTATAAAGAAAAACACCTCTATCCGTTGAAAGCGAACGGAATTGAGGTGTTTTTCTCTGTTTTTACCGGTTGGCCTTCAGCCTTCCTTTTCCCGTATCGTGATTGCGGCGGTACCTGAACGTTTACCATTCCGGGTTGTATGTGCCGATGATAACATGATCATCTGTCTGATGCTGCTTTACGCCGCACTTGGTGCATTCAAAGACCTTATAGCGGATGATGTAAGGCCAGTATTCCAATTTTATGTTCCAAGGTTCATCCCGGGATTTGTCATTATAACAACTTACAATACTTTTAAGTTCTTGCTCTTTCTCTGAAGTTTGAAATCCAAGCTTTTGGAATAAAAGGATTGACGGAATATTTGTCTCTTAGATATCCGCAATGTATTGTTTGTATTTGCTGATCCAGTCCTCAACCTTCTCAACCAGCCTTTGCAGGACGCTTTTGTGTTTTCCTTTCCCGTATACGAATTTGGCTTCTGTCTCCTTGACCTTTGCCTTCAACTGCTTCATGAGCTTTTTCAAATGACAGAGCTGCATCGTTTCCCGAACATGAAAATGAATTCCTGCTTTCTCCAACATATCAGGCAATTCTGTCTTGATTCGCTCATTCAGCTTCGTCAGCTTTTTGACCTGGGCTTTCTTCCATACGAAGCTGTATTTGTTTGCGTTGGCTTCGATTTTCGTTCCGTCAATGAATACCGCTTTCAGATCTATCAATCCCGCTTCGATCAGCATCTGGATCAACTGTTTCAGCAGCTCCTGCCCGGCACCTTTGCTCAGTATATTTGTCCTGAACCGACTGATTGTATTGTGATCCGGTGCTTTTCGTCCTTCCAAAAGATACATGAAACAGATGTTCTCTTTACAGGCCTGTTCGATTTTTCGGGTTGATATGATCACTCTCATATATCCATAGACCAGGATCTTGGTGAGGATTTTCGCTGAGTACTCGATTCTCCCATATCTGGAGTATGCCGCTTCTATCGCTCTGTAATCCATCCTTTCCGCCACGGCATTGAGTAATCTCACCGGATCATCCTTGGGAATCTGGATGCTGCAGTCCAGCGGAATCCATAGTTGATATCCGTTCTCATTTGCGCTATAATTGGCCTGCAGGTTTAGTGTTTGATTCATCACCTACATTATACCGCAAATGCCCGATTCCTTTAAGGTTTCGGGTGTTTTTGGTATGTTTTTTTATTATAAAAAAGGACTGCCTCACTTCATTCTCAGTGAGATAGCCCCTCTCGTACTGTAGGGTGATTTAAAAGCTGGTTCGGATGAACTGGCTTTTTTCTTTGGGCAAAAAAGGCTTGTCTGTCTAGATAGCATCTTGACTTTGGGCACAAACTGGTTCTGATGATATCTGAGGCAGTTTATGGATTGGAAAAAGCGGGATATAATCTCACGACCCCATTTTACTGATCCTGAAGCAGACCTCCATATTTTATGTCTGTGAGTACTGCGGCAAGTCGTCCAGAGACACTTCGCTCGAAATTAACTGGTAAGGACTGCTGAAACGGAAACTGCAGGCACCCGATTCCTTTACGGTTTCTGGTGCTTAAAAAAAGCAGCCGGCAAAGGCTGCTTTTGGCACAGGCTCCGGGCCCCCGGAACCGGGTTCCTCCAACTGTGTATATTCGCAGGTTAAAAGTCACATCCCGGGGCACCGTTCCACTGGATGCCGTATTTCAGCCTCAACTGGCTGTTGAATGCCCGGATAAAGGCAGCCTCGCCGTATCCGATGATATTGGCGCCGTGGTTTCCCTCATTCAGTACATTGTAAACCCGGTTTGCAATATCGGCGATTTCATTTGCCTTCTGATAACTGATTTTCTGGCCCATGAACATAAACTCGTCATTGTCGAAGAAATTGTAGCATGTGCTGATTCCGCAGGCATGATAGAAGCTCTTTGAGTATTTGTTGCTGGTGAAGGTTCCGCCGGTCACCAGATTCAGTTCATCCAGCGTCAGCTCTGCTGCGCTGAACGGCATCTGATTTGTAGTTGCATAAGCAGTCATGTTTTTCCCTCCTTTCACTCTTTTTCAGGTCATCAGTCACAGTAGCCGATCAGGCGTCCCATTTCACCGTTCCAGGCAATTCCGTATTCATTCGCCAGAATGCCTTTCCAGACGCGCGCATAGGCGACATAGTCGCCGCTGGCGGAATAATTCGCCCACAGCTTCGCACTGCGCGACCGCAGGGACTTCGCAAGGGACTTGGAGATCCCCGTGGATCCGATCCGGAATTCGTCGTCACTGAAGAAGTGTTCCTCACAGGTGATTCCGGCGCGGTACAGGGCGTAATCCGCGAACTTCTCTTCAAAGGGATGGCCTCCGGCAATTTCTGCCATTTCATCCAGGGTAAGAATCGTGAATGTGTTCATTCTCTTTTTCCTCCTTTCAGCATCTGTGCTCAGATCTCGGTGTCGTAAATATCGACATTATTGTTGACTTTGCGGGATCTTTTGTTGTCCCCGTTGAGCCAGTTGGCGATCCACTGCGCAATCGCATCGTAGTTCTTTCCGTTGATGATTCCGTCGATGCCGGGATCCATCTTGCCGGGGTTCGGATTTTTGTTGTTCGTCCCGCCTGTGATTTCTCCCATCTGGTTCAGGTTCAGTTCCGTTTCATTCGTTTTCATTTTCTTATCCTCCTGCACTGTGTGCCTTTTTTTTCGCAGGCGCTGTTTGCATCCGTCATCTTTATATACGCAGCACCGTACAGGGATGGTAGTCATTTCGGAAAAAATTCTGCCAATTTGTATATTTGGGAGCGAACAAGAGACGGCCCTGCCCGTTCCGCGGATTGGGAACTGCGGGATGGTTTCTGACGTTCGGCAGAATGGTCCGGGTCCGGCGGAAAAATGAAAAGGAGCTGTCTCAAAATGATCTGAAAAGATTGATATGCTCCCTTCTGAGGTACAGTTTTTTCTTTTTCTGTATCCTCAAAAGGGAGCATATCATTGCTTAGTGAGACAGCCCCTTTACTCATGCTTATGTTCCGCCTTTCTGCGAAAGGCACCGATGCGGTTATGAAACCGGGGTGCCGTTTCGCATCAGATAGTAATTTGCTATACTCTTTCTGTAGGCCTCAGCATACTACAGAACCCGTAGAGATGAGTGGCGGGGCTGTATAGCGGCAAACCCCGAATGCTTATATGGTGTCGGCTGTCCTAAAGGCATCAATGGTTAAAACACAGGTCGCTTTCTTCAAAACCTTCTCTCCAGCGCCTGGAACCAGGCAAGGTACTTCTTTTCATCCTCGCGTTTGCAGAAACAGTAAAAATGCTCGGTTGCGGCGTCATCGGAGATGGCGACGTAGGCTCTTTCCGGATTGCGCCCATGCAGCCGAATAGTCAGATCAGTAGCGAAGTAAGGCAAAGAAGACGCGCGGATAATTTCCGCTAATGCGCCAATGCCGTTTTGCAAGAGGAAATGAGACTGCGGCATTGCCTCCCGCACGATTCGGTCCCAGTATCCAACCTGATCTGCCATCAACAGACTTTCGCCGTTCATATCGGAGAAGGTGCACTGCGCCTGGTCAGCTAAGCGATGATCGTGGGGAACGACAAAATACAGCTGTTCCGTTCCGCAGGAATGGCAAGCAAAAGCCTCGTCCTCTAAGCGATGATTCAGCAGGATCATTTGATACATGCCCTGCCGCAGCCCCTGGACAAGTTCTTCTTCTGTTCGCAGCTCAGTGGCGATCGTCCTGTCCGGATACAGGGAGGAAAGCAGCGGGCTTAATTCCATCATGGGGCCTGGAGAAATCATGCCCACCGCCAGGGTGCGGGAAGAACGGTCCAAAGCCCGGACACGGCTGATCATGTCCTGCTCTTCCATCAGAATATGCTTTGCGCATTCCGCCGCCAAGCGTCCATTCTCATTCAGATGGACGCGATTTTTTGCGCGGTCAAACAGCTCGACGCCCAGCAAATCCTCCAGCTTCTGCATAGAGCGGGTCAGGGATGGCTGCGTCAGGTGCAGCTTTTCAGACGCTGCGGACAGGGTGCCGCAGTCCAAAACTGCGCATAACTGCTCCAGCAAGTATGTGTCGATCATGTTTTCATCCTCCACTATACGTTTCACGTATGGTTTAATACGACAAAAGTATTGTACATTCCTGCAAAAGTCCGCTAAAATTCTATACGTAGCAGAGCCAAGTCTGTATGGGATGGAAGGAGATTCCGATGAGAACACTGGTCGCCTATTTTACCTGGAGCGGCAACACCAAGGAGATTGCCGAGCGGATTGCACGAAAGACGCATGGAAAACTGTTCCGGATTGAAAGAGAAATCCCTTACAGTACCGATTACAACACATGCGCTTACACTGAAGCCAAAGAAGAAGCGGACAAGCATTTGAAGCCGGCCATCCTCGGGCCGCTTCCGGATCTGAGCGAATACGATGCTGTAATCGTTGCCTTTCCCATCTGGTGGTACACCATGCCCGCACCTGTGATGACCTTTCTGGAAAGCTGTTCCGACTGGCAAGGAAAAAAGCTATTCGTCTTTGCCAATTCCTACAGTGATATTTCCAGCCAGTTTGTGAACGCCATCCGTGATGCTGCAGTATACGCGAAAGGCGCGGATGTAAAGCCGGGCCTTTACAACAAAGAGATCGAAAAACTCTGCACATGGGTGAAAGAGAATGGATTCTGAGGAGGAGAAACCTGATGAAAAAGCTGATTTGTCTGTTGCTCTCATTACTGACCACGATTGCCTGCGTTCCGGCCATAGCGGAACAGGAAAGCAAAGCCCTGGTTCTCTATTTTGATTACAGTGAAAACATTGATACCACCGGCCTGGATGTGGACGCCATAAGCCAAGCCAGCATGGCAGGAACCCGTACCCGGGACACCAGCAACCTGCTGGTGATGGTGGACGTGCTGAAGGAACGCACGAACGCGGATATCTATTCGCTGCGTGTGGCTGATCTGTACGCGCCTGACTTTGGAGATATGATGGGCCCAGCCCGGGAGCAGAAGGAAAATAACGAGATGCTGGCGTTTCAGGAAGAACTGCCCGATTTTTCCCGGTATGATGTCATCTACCTGGGCACCCCAGTCTGGTGGTACGGAGCGCCGCAGTCCATTCTGACCGTGCTGCAGCAGGCTGATTTTTCAGGCAAAAAGATCGTTTTCTTCGGCATTCATCGCGGAAGTGGTTTTGCAGGCATTCCCGAAGAAATCCTGTCCTATCAGCCGGATGCCGTGATCGTGGATCGCTTTACCGTGGAATGCCAGACATCCAATGAAGAAACCCGCAGCCAGTTTGCCGCGTTCCTCGATCTGATTGCGTGGTGAGCGACATGAAAGCTGTTTTTAACTTACTGCTCGCATATATGAAGAGAGGCTTATTATTCCTGATGATTTCATTATTCACGTTGCTGTCTTCCGCTTCCGCTGACAACAGCATTCCCCAAACAGGATGGACGACAGCCGTGCCAGTCGAATATACTGTTGCATCAGCTCATCCTGGCACAGTGGAACAGATCGTATATGATACGAAGGACTACGCCGGGGATGGTTCGGACATTCAGAAAGTGGCGTATATGTACCTGCCTTATGGTTATGACGCAAACGACACCGAAACCTGCTACGACATCATTTACCTGATGCACGGCTGGGGCGGCGCGGCAGGCGAATATTTCTACATGAACAACGGGGCCATCAAAACCATGCTGGATCAGATGATCGAACGAGGCGACATCAAGCCTTTGATCGCGGTTTCCGCCACCTTCTACACCGAGGGCAGCAGCCGGGATTTCAGCGCTTCTATCGATCAATTCCGCCAGTTCCATCTGGATTTTGAAAACGCGCTGATGCCTGCGGTGGAGGGGAAATACCACACCTACGCTAAATCCGTTTCTCCAGAAGACCTGATGGCTTCCCGGGATCACCGAGCTTTCGGCGGCTTCTCCCTGGGCAGCGTGACCACCTGGCTGCAGTTCTGCCATGACACGGATTACATCCGCTATTTCCTGCCCATGAGCGGCTCCAGCTGGTACTATGGCACCTATGGTGATTTTCAGATTGAACGGAACGTGGACTTCATCGAGCAGCTTGTCCGGGAAAACAATCTGGATGAGCGCGGCTACTTTATCTATCACACTGTGGGTACACGAGACGCGGTCAAGAGCCAATCCCTGATGATGGCAGATGAGATGCTCTCCCGATCTGATACGTTCACCCCGGATCATTATGTTTTCTACCAGAAGGACGGTGGCTATCATGACTTTGACGCTGTACAGGAATATATGTACAACGCACTGCCGCTGTTCTTCCGGCAGTAAAAGGAGCCGGGACGCATGAAAAGTATTCTTTCTGCTGTATGGGCAGTCATTGTCCTACTGGGACTGATACCTGCGGAGGCGGAACAAGTGACCTGGAACGAGAGCACAAGGATCGATGAAGTGACTTCTTATCCCGCCTTCGGGGATTGGGGCCGGATGATCTTCCCGGTGGATACGGGCTATTATTCCGGCGGCACCCTGGGCAGTCTGCGCCTGACCTGGTACAGCAATATCCAGTCCGCCAAGACGGTGGAGATCGTCAACTACATGAGAGAAAAGGCAGATGCGGGAGAGCAGGTCTTTTACCGCATCTACACCGACGAGGAAATTGCCGCTGATCCCTGGAAAGCAGATACCGGATTATTCTTTTTCAAGGGTCATCCCGGCGCAAAGGTCGCCATCTGCAACGCGGGCGGCGGATTCGCCTACGTGGGGGCCATGCACGACAGCTTTCCCCATGCGCTGGAACTGAGCAAGATGGGCTATAACGCCTTCGCTCTGATCTATCGTCCCGGATCCCAGACAGCCTGTGAGGACCTGGCCCGAGCCATCGCCTTTATCTATGAACACGCGGACGAACTGGAAGTGGACACAGCCGATTATTCCCTGTGGGGCGGGAGCGCAGGCGCGAGGATGGCGGCCTGGTTGGGCAGCTATGGCACAGCAGCCTTTGGCGAAAAAGATTATCCCCGCCCCGGCGCGGTGATCATGCAGTATACGGGCCTCAGCGAAGTATACGGCAACGAGCCTCCCACCTATAACTGTGTGGGCACCAGTGACGGCATCGCCAGCTACCGCACTATGGAACGCCGGATCGCGGCGATTCAGGCAAACGGCACAGACGCTATGATTGAGGTTTTCCCTGGTCTGCCTCACGGCTTCGGGTTGGGAACCGGCACCGTGGCGGATGGATGGATCAACAACGCGGTTGCTTTCTGGGAAAAGAATATGAAATAAACGGAGGGATCCGAACATGCAGGAACAGGTTTTGAAGCAGTCTCAGGTTTTCTGGAAGGGGCTTGAAAAGGCCGATACGGCTACCATGCGCTCTGTGTGCGACGACAAGTGTTTCTTTGTGCACATCGGCGGCAACTGTGATCTGGATCGGGAAATGGACGCTTTTGAGAAAAAGGTTTTCCAGCCAACGGAAATCGTCCTGCACAGCCAGGAAGCTCGTGCCTTTGGTGACGTGGCCATTGTAATCAGCGATGTGGATTACGGCTTGCTGCTGGGCGGTCAGCCCACGACCCATCACTTTACGACCACCGAAGTATTCCAGCTGCAAAATGATGAATGGATGATGATCCAGTTCACCTTCACGGCGCTGGTGCATTGAGAGGCAAGCATGGACAGACCAAAGATCATTTGCCACATTCTGCAGATTGATCGACGAAATCAGCCTGATCATTCCGCCCGTCATTGATGGCGGAACCGGGCTTGCGTCCGCCTTTGACGACTCAGCGTTTGCTGCAAATCACGGCCCTAAACCGCTGTCACTGATCGATGTTCAGCGTCTTGATGGAGATTGCATTTGGCTTCGATACCAAACAAAATAGAGAAGGAGAAATGGCACATGGCAAAGAAACAAACAGCAGGACGAGACCGCCTGGGCAAGCTTGCACCGCAATTCGCGGCGCTGAACGACGATGTGCTCTTCGGCGAAGTGTGGGCACGGGAGGAACAGCTCTCTGCGCGGGACCGCAGCATGATCACCATTGCAGCACTGTTTTCCGCAGGATTGTATCCGCAGCTGAAATCCCACCTGATCCTGGGCAAGGAACACGGCATCACCAGAGAAGAAGCTGTCGAGATCGTAACCCAGCTGGCCTTCTACTGCGGCTGGCCCAAAGCGTGGAGCACCTTCCCCATGATCGCGGAAGTGTGGCCGGATGAAGAGTAAAGAGGAGGATACTGTCATGGAATACAAAACACTCAGCAACGGCGTTCAGATGCCCATCCTTGGCTACGGCGTGTATCAGGTCACCAAGGACGAGTGTGAGCGCTGCGTCAGCGACGCCCTCCGGGCAGGCTATCGGCACATCGACACGGCCCAAAGCTATTTCAACGAGGAAGAAGTGGGCAACGCGATTCAGAAGAGCGGCATCCCCCGGGAAGAGTTGTTCCTCACCACCAAGGTGTGGGTGGAGCATTACGGCTATGACGCCTGCCGCGCATCGGTGCTGGAATCCATGCGGAAGCTGAAAACCGATTATATTGATCTCATGCTGCTGCATCAGCCCTTCTCCGATTATTACGGAGCCTGGCATGCCTTGGAAGACCTCTATGAGGAAGGCAAACTCCGGGCCATCGGCGTCAGCAATTTCTACCCGGATCGGTTGGTGGACATCTGCTCTTTCGCCCGCATCAAGCCCATGGTGAACCAGGTGGAAACCCATCCCCTGAACCAGCAGATCGAAGCGAAGCAATGGATGGACAAGTACGGCGTGCAGATCGAAGCATGGGCTCCCTTCGGCGAAGGCCGGGGCGGCCTGTTCCAGAATGAAGTGCTTGCCGCCATCGGCGCGAAGTACGGCAAATCCACAGCCCAGGTGATGCTGCGCTGGCACATCCAGCGGGGCGTGGTTGTGATCCCCAAGTCCACCCATTACGAGCGGATGGTGGAAAATTTCAATGTGTTCGATTTTACTTTGACGGATGAGGACATGTCAGCCATCGCCACCCTGGACAAAAAGCAGTCGAGCTTCTTCTCCCACTATGATCCCAATATGGTGGAATGGTTCGCTAAGATGGTAGAAGAACGTAAGCATCAGCATGATTCCAGCAAGGAAAAGAAGAATTGGTAACAAGAAAACAAATTGGATGAGGAGGGTCAACATGGAATTTTTCAAGCTGAACAACGGAACCCAGATGCCCATGGCCGGGATCGGCGTGTTTACCTTTACACCCGCTGAAGCGCAGGCTGCCATTGAAAGCGCGCTCCGGGATGGCATTCGGCTGATCGATACCGCCAACGCCTACCAGAATGAAAAAGCAACGGGCCGGGCCATGAAAGCCAGCGGCGTGAAACGCGAGGACATCTATCTTGTCACCAAGCTGTGGCCGTCTGTCTACGAGAGCGAAACTGCCGTGGACGATACGCTGCGCCGCCTGGATACTGACTACATTGATCTGCTTTTCCTTCATCAGCCCACGGACAATTGGCAGGCGGGCTATCGGAATATTGAGAAGGCTGTGAAGGCAGGCAAGGTGCGTTCCATTGGCATTTCCAATTTCGACACCCTGGGTCTGACGCAGCAGGCCATCGATTTTGCGGATATCAAGCCTCAAACCGTACAGGTGGAAGCGCATCCCTATTATCCGCAAACAGAATTGAAGAAGCTGTTGGCTCCTTACGGAATCGGCCTGATGGCCTGGTATCCGCTTGGACACGGCGATAAGAGCCTGATCGAAGAGCCCGTTTTCACGGAGCTGGGGAAAAAGTATGGCAAAACGCCCGCCCAGATCGTCCTGCGTTGGCACATTCAGAGCGGCAATGTGGTGATTCCTGGTTCTCGCAATCCGGCTCATATCCGGGATAACTTCGATGTTTTCGACTTTGCCCTGACCGCGGAGGACATGGCGAAGATCGCCACTTTGGATAAGAATAAGCGCTACTACAACGGTACACCGGAGCAGATCGCAGGCTACAAGGCCTGGGCACCGGACTTTGATGCGCAGGAATAAAACTGTACTGATTTCATGCCCGGCACCACCAAATGCAGCACAGCCTGAAATGAGCTGCGCTGTTTCATATTGAATTAAAGCTTTGCGTCGCCATCCTGCGCAGCAAACCCATCGCGCGTCTCTTCGGAGGCGCTTTTTCTTGTGCTCACAAGCACATTTCAACGATGAATCGACCTTCAAGTAAATGTGAAACCTTTGAACCCGATTCACAATCGTTAAAGGGGTTCCCGGTTCACCACCAGATTCCCATTCTCGCCCTTGTCGTAGCCGAGGAAGTTGCTGTAGGCCACACTGACCTTGCCGTCAGCCATGCCCTCTGCCGGGATCTTTGGGCTGTAAACCGCCATTGCTTGTGATTCACCCCTGAAACTGATATAATCAATACGAATTGGACAGAGGAGCATGATCAGAATGGAGAAAGTCATTGCCACTGGAGTCCAGGACTTTGAAAAGCTGCGAGTTAATCAGCGCTTCTATATAGACAAAACAGATTTCATCGCCAGATGGTGGAACGGCGGAGACGATGTAACGCTGATCACCCGTCCGCGCCGCTTCGGTAAAACCCTGAATATGTCCACGCTCAACTGCTTCTTCTCCAACAAATTTGAAAACTGGGGAGACCTTTTTGAAGGCCTGAAAGTCTGGGAGGACGCGGATCTGCGGGCGCAGCAGGGAAAATGGCCGGTCATCTTCCTGAGTTTTGCCGGAATCAAAGGGAGAACCTATGAAGACACGATGGTTCAGATGAAGAAAGCACTGACGGAACTTTTCCTTGGCTTTCCGGAATTATATCAGTATACGGGATTTGAGCGCATTGAGCGGCAATCATTGAACAAAATTTGCGAGGATATGTCTGATACAGACGCTGCGTTTTCCATAAAGCTTCTGTCCGGCCTTCTGCGAAAGGTTTACGGTAAAAAGGTGCTGATCTTCCTGGATGAATATGACACCCCGTTGCAGGAGGCCTATATTAACGGCTACTGGGATGACCTGGTCGCTTTTACAAGGACGATGTTCAACAACGCCTTCAAGACCAATCCGTCCCTCGAGCGGGGCATCATGACCGGGATTACCCGGGTCAGCAAGGAATCCATCTTTTCCGACCTGAACAATCTGGTTGTTGTAACGACAACGTCAAATCTGTATGCCGACTGCTTCGGCTTTACGGAGGAAGAAGTGTTCCAGGCGTTGGAGGATCAGGGATTTACGGAAAAAGACAAGCAGGATGTGAAAAGATGGTATGACGGATTCACTTTCGGCCCTGTAACAGACATTTATAATCCCTGGTCGATTACAAATTTCCTGAACGAGAAGAAACTGAAGGTATACTGGGCAAACACCAGCAGCAACGGGCTGGTCGGAAAACTGCTGCGCACCGCGGATCCGGATATCAAAAACCTCTTTGAGGATTTGTTGAAATGCGAAGCGATCAAGGTTCCTGTGGATGAACAGATCATCTTCAACCAGCTGGATACAAACCCGGCTGCCATCTGGAGCCTGCTGTTGGCCTCCGGATACCTGAAGGTTGTGCACACGACGTCTTTCAGGGAGGGAAATGAATATCTCACGGAGCAGATTTACACGTTGGAGCTGACAAACCATGAAGTCTGGTTGATGTTCCATGAAATGGTCAGGCTGTGGTTCGCAAAAGCCAGAGGCCTGTCCGGATTTACCGCAGCCATGCTGCAGGGTAATACAAAAGACATGACCCGCTATCTGAACAAAATTCTTTGCGAAACCTTCAGCTACTTTGACGGTGGAAAGAAACCGGGCATGGAGGAACCCGAAAAGTTTTATCACGGGCTGGTGCTGGGACTGCTGGCCGAAAACACCCAGGACTATGTGGTCAAATCCAACCGGGAAAGCGGATACGGCCGGTATGACGTGGTCATGGAACCGAAGGATTCCGGAGGAACCGCCGTGATCATGGAATTCAAGTTGTTTGATACGCTGGATGATGAAACCGCCCTGGAGGACACCGCCGCCAACGCCCTGAAGCAGATTGAGGAGAAAAAATACGACACGGAATTGCTGGCCCGCGGGATCCCGGCGGAACGTATCCTGAAATACGGCCTGGCCTTCAAAGGCAAAGAATGTCTGATCCGGAAGGGATGAAATCACGACTAAAAACCCTCCCCTCGCTCATTCACTCCTTGCCAGCAGCCGACTATACGGACGTACGGCAAATCAGTCTGCCGTTTCGGCCTAAGCTTTTTCAAACCAGGAGCTTGCACCAAGAGCAAAATTATGATAATATTATGATATTCGAGGAGGTGTTCGTGTGTATAACATTCGCCCTGTTTCTGATCTTCGAAATAAGTATACCGAAATTGAAGATACGGTTCTTAAGGAAGGTGAACCGGTAATCCTGACTAAAAACGGTTATGGTTCTATGGTTGTTATGAGTCTGGAACAGTATGCTGAGATGACGGATGAGATCGAGCTGAAACTGGACGAAGCGGATATTGCGGCTGGCATCAGCGATGAACGCTATACCGCTGAGGAAGTTTTTTCACGCGTGAGGGAGCGGCTTCATGGAAAAAAAGCAATATGAATTGAAAATCCTGCCGTTATTTGAGCATGATCTCAACGCAATAACAGACTATATTGCCTATCGTCTTCGGAATCCGGACGCTGCTGATCATTTGATCGATGCAGTGGAAAAAGCCATTTATGAAAGACTTCCAATGGCAGAATCCTTCGAGCCGTATCATGGTATTGCAGAAAGAGAGTTTCCGTATTATTGGATAAAAGTGAACAATTACATCATCTTTTATGTTGTCATTGATTCGGTCATGGAAGTTCGTCGAATCTTCTACATAAAACGCAACATGAAGAAACTTCTATCAGAATTTGGGTGACATGAATGAAACTGATCATTGCAAGCAACAACCCTGGAAAAATTGAAGAGTACAGAGATATCCTTGAACCATTTGGATTTCAGGTGGTTTCACAGAAACAGGAGGCGATCTGCCTTGAAGTGGAAGAAACCGGTACCACGTTTGAGGAAAACGCGCTTCTGAAAGCCCGGGCCATCTATGAAAACACTCATTGCTGTGTTATTTCCGATGACAGCGGATTGGAAGTTGAGGCACTGGGCGGTGAACCGGGCCTTTATTCTGCCCGTTATAAAGGATTGCCGACTGAACATGAGAGAAGACTGGCTGTGCTGGAAGGGTTAAAAGGTTCCGATAACCGCAAAGCCCGTTTTGTCACATGTATCTGCTTTATCGATGAATCAGGCCAGGAGCATCTTTTTACTGGTGAATGGAATGGCGTCATTGCTGAAAAGGAAGAAGGTTCGAACGGTTTTGGTTACGATCCGATTTTCATTTCCGAAGACGGAAACGGCAGGACGACAGCCAGTCTGCCCATTTCATTCAAGGAAAAGTATTCTCACCGTGCAAAAGCGGTGGAGAAACTGATGGCGTATCTGAAGTTGCTTCGCTTTACACCCTCACATTTATAGTAAACATTCATTTATTGGAAATTATCCCCTGCTCTCTGGATTTTCGGGAACCTTGAACCCCACAAACGCAAAACCGTCTGACAGTGAATGCCTCCGCGGCGAATTCGGCGCGGAGGCTTCTCCTGTTTCGAACCAGTTATCGATGTCCACGTCGGAGAAGATCACCAGACAGGCGTCGCCGGGGTTGATCTCAAAGGGAACCGGCATGAAAACCGGAACATCGGTCAGGACAGGATACGGCAGGGAGCCGAGTTTCACCGCCGGCTGAATGCTGGCGGTCTGGGTGTCCGGATCAAAGCTGACCACATTGCCAGGCAGTGCGCAATGCAGGGAATGAAAGATTTCCTGCTTCTGCGCTTCGCGCTCTTCATGCGAAAGCGTATTGTTCATCTGGGGCGCACCTCCTCGTTACTATCCACTATTCACTATCCACTATCGCAGCTCCACCAGGAGCTGCGTCCTCCACGGGCCGGCATAGGAGTCTGCGTCCACAAGTCGGGAGACGATCAGGCCTTTTGTAGTGGTTCCCTCAAAGGACAGCGTCATCTCGTCGCCCGGCTGGAAGCCTACGACGTTTGTGGAGAGGATCATCTTCCGGCCGGAATCGGCGAAGACGGGGCGGTCGGTCAGATCGGCTTCGGTCAAGTGGAGACTGGCGGGCAGCGGATCTTTGGGGATCACCTGTAAACCTGCCGGGGTCAGGAAGCCACGGGCACAAGCCGCAGTGCGGCTTGTGTGAATGGTTGGAACATCGTCGGTGCCGATGCCGTTGCAATGAGACAGAGCCTGCGAGATAGCTTCGGCGGCTTTACCGACGTAAGCCCGGCCGCGCAGCGGCAGCGGATCCTCACCGGGAAAGGACAGCAACTGAATCCCGGTACCGGAGGCTTCCAGGATGGTACGGACATCATCTGAAATGGAAGTTCCGGCCGGACAGGAAACAGAAACCTCCGCATTCCACAGGTTCAGCCCCAGAGAGAAAGCTGCAACGGTGACAGTGCCTTCCGGAACCGTTTGTGTATAAACGTCAGAGATAGTCCCGGAGGCCAGACAGGAGCCATTGGGCAGGCCCGAAGTCTGGCCAGATGCCAAGTGCGATCCATTAGACACGACCGAAATCTGCCGGGCGTTCTGCAGCTGGTAAATTCCTTCCTTCGGAAGATTCCTGCACTGCAGTATAAAGAGATCCGGATACAGGTTCAGATCCACCCGGCCGTTCAGGCGGAAGCCTGTGCCCTGGGTGAAGGATTCACCGTCGAGCAGTACATGAAAATCCCTCAGCAAATCACTCATACGAGTCTCCGAATAGTACCTTAAACTCCGTCAGATTCCCTTCCCCCGGATCAGCAGTGGAAGGCTCATCCACCGCCCGGATCACGAAAAGTGATCCGATCCCCTTCCCGTCCCGCAAATGCCGAAAAGGAGCGGTCAGGTCGTTGACGAAGCCATAAGAGCAGATCAGCGGGATCTGGTTGATCAGCAGTTCCCCGGTAGAATCATCCCAGACGGAAATCACCCAGATGCCCGGAGCCGGAAGCCAGCGGACTTCGATCCGGGCGTGAAAGCCTTCTCCGTCGATGGAAAGATCCAAGGTCATCACCTGGCGCGGATCGTTTGTCAGCGGCAGAATGTATTCGGTCATTGTTCATCGCCCCTAAACCCTCGTGCGTCTCTCGTTCCACTATCCACTATCCATTCATCACTATCCACTCACAAAACCCCCGCCCTTCGCAGTTCGTCCAGCAGTGCTTCCCCGCTCAGGTACATACTGGAGCCGACGCTTCCGACATGGGTTGTGCTGGAGCTGTTATCGTTCATCTTCACGCCGACCGCCGGCGCATACTGTGTAAAGATCAGTGTTCCCTGCCAGCCGCTCTGGCTGGTCTCGTCCACAGTTGCTGAGAAGTCCGACAGCAGCATACCGGAATAAACGAACGCCGGAGTTGTCACAACGCAGACACAGCGGTTCCGCTTGATGCTTTCCATCGCCTGCATCATGCGGGTGGCCCATCCGGCCGCGTGGCCAATGTCGCTTTCCAACACTTCCAGGCTCACCCTGTTCGGCTCGTTCCTCGCGCCGTTCACATAGTCTGTGTGGTACAGGGATTCTCCGTCCTTCTGGATGTTCAGGGACATCTCATGCTTCACGGAAAGCACACCGGAAAAGCGGTACGTGTAGCCATAATCCGGAAGGTAAATCGAAACAGAAGAGGTCATACAAATCTCCTTAATGCGACCGTGGTCCTAAGGGGACGGTTCTTTTCGCCCCACTTTTGAATGAATTAACCACTGATCGTTCCCCTGATTGTCCGCAGTAGATACTGCTCCGCAACGTCATAAACCGATCGTCCGACAGCCTCCGGGTCGCTTCCGGAGGCTGTAACATTGATGCTCACCGGAGCCTGTACAGAGTTGTTGTTGGTCTGGTTCACGGTCGGGGCATTTGCGCCGCTGGCTGAGGCCAACATTCCCGAAAGCTCGTTCAAGGATCCGCTCTGCAGGCTTTCCCGGGCAGAAGCGGAAAGCTCCCCGATCAGCTGCCGCAGCAGCGGCACGGCGATGCCCTCCTTCTTCACCGGGATCACGTATTCCGGATCGCCGTCTTCGGCAATCTCCACCTGCTGAGGCCGCGTAAATCGCCCGCCGGTGGCGGCCTTCAACATGGTGTTGAGATTGATGCCGCCGGCAGACGTGGAAGTTTGTACATTGGCCCTAACGCTCAGGGTTGTGGAACTGAACAGCGACCGCAAACGGTTCAAGGCCCCCTGCCCGGCCGACACAATGCCGCTGGCGTCCGCCGTCAGCTTCAGATTCTTTCCGGCTTCCTTAAAGAAGGCGTTCAGCTCCCGGTTGGCTTTCGTCATGTCCAGGGAGAACGGAATACTCAGGCCGGAGGCTGCCTCCCCGGCGATCCCGCCTGAGCCGAAATCCAGCGTCGGCATGGTGATTTCAGTCATGGAATCGAAAAACGAGGTCATCGCTTCCTGGGCGCGGTTAAAAGCCGCAGCCAGGTCATCCGCCAGAGCTCGGTTCTTCGTCAGCGCCTTCTGCAGGCGAAGGACGCCCGTTTCGTCGATCTCGACGCCGAAGGACGCAAGGAATTCCTGATCAGCCAAATGTCATCATCTCCCCTTTATGGAAAAAATGCACCTTTTGCGGACTGTCACCCCGTCCGGACCACAACTGCCGGAGCGATGGACACCGCACCCTGTCTGACGGGGTGCGTTTGTTTTTCCTCGCTGCGGAGCTGGATCATGAGATCGCAGCGAAGCCGCCAGAGGGAACCTTCCGGCTCATGGAGCAGGAGGGGTTCCGGAGGATCCGGGATCGGGCGGATGCCGACCTTGCGCAGGATGCAGCGGGGCATGTTCGTGCCGTCGACGTAAAGGAAAGCCCGGATCTGGCGGGCATTGGTCAGGGCATGCGGCCCGTAGCATATGACCTGAAGCTTCCAGGCGGCGAAAGAAGAAACAGCCATTGAAAAAGAAGCTTCAGCTGCGTTTTCTGCCGAATACGCCGCAGGAGCTTCAGTTGAAACACTATCAGGCTCGATGGAAAAATAGATCACGTCCGCATTCCGTGGGGGCCGCGGCGCGTTCTCCGGCTCCTGATAAGCTTCCCGAATCAACAAGGAAGCATCAGCCGATGAGGGCGACAGCCCGAAGCAGGCACACAGGGCCTGATAGATGGTGGTGATCATGACTATAAATCACTCCTGACAAAGCAAAAACCTGCTTGACAAGCAGGCTCGATCGTCTTACTATAATAACGAAGAGTGAACCACGCACGCGGTTAGCTCCTCGAGTTATTAGCGGATTGTGGCGAAAGCCACGAAATCAGCCGTCACTTGGCAGAGTGGCGGCTGTTCTTTGTATGTGTCCGTTTCAGCATAATCGTCACGGTAAACCGTCCGATATGGAACGTAATACGCATACGCACCACCTCCTTTCGGAGGGATGGAGCAACCGCCTGCGCTTGTGTGTTCACTCCCGGCCCATTAGGGCAATACCATTATAAGCCTGAAGCCCTTACGGAACAAGGGGAACAAACAGATTTTATATCATTCCGCCACCCTCACTGCCAGACATTGATAATAGTTGAAAGCCGACCAATCGCGAACCTTCACAACCCGCCAGGTTTTATCATTCCAGGTGATTCGGTCCGGGGTCGTGTAGGTCTCTCCCCCGTCGTTTTCGCCCAGGCTCAGGGGAAAGTCAGCGTAGATCGAGATGAACTCCTCGTGGCGCTCTTCCTCCGGGAGCAATTGGATCATTTCAGGCGTTCCCGGATGGATCGTACCGGCGGCGCTCATCGTCTCATTCGACGGGACGGAAGTTCCGTTCTGCCGACTGTAAGTTGTGCGCTGCACAGTGAAGCCGGTATAACCCAGCTCCGGATCAAAAATCGCGTCGGAAACGTTCAATGGTATTACTCCTCGATTTCATAGCCAAAGGCGCTGTAGAGATTGCCGGTATCGAACAGAGGCTTGTTGAAGCCTTTGCCTTTCACGTAGACGGCTTTCTTCGCCGCCCGGTTCCAGATCCAGCCGCCGTTCACGGTGGCAGGGCTGTTGGGCGTCGGAATATGCGCGTCGATGTAGGCACGGATGCCGTCGGCCCCGGCCTGACCGGCTGCTTCCAGATCCGGCCGGGGGTTCTTCCCTTCCCAAGCGGATGCAATAGTGGCCTTCATGGCTTTGGCCATTTCGTCGCGGGTTTCGTTCTTCGCCAGGGCCGGGTGGATCACCGGCCGTGAAGGGATGTGCATGATCGGCGAGCCGTGCTCCTGCACGGCGAGGATAAAATGAAGCCGGCCTCCCGCGGAGGACGGAAGGCCGACTTTCACTGTTGCCGATTTCAGCTTTTTCAGGGCCCGGATCCGCTCACCGAGCAGCTCCGGGTCGTCGTGGATCGTAAGTTTCATTTCGTATAAAATCACTTGCCCGACTTGAGTCGTTCATACAGTGACGCCCTCCGGCAGGCAGCTGGCACAAATAAGAAAAAGCCCCTGGATCAGGAGCTCGCACGGACAGGATAATGATATCACAGGTTTCGACAGTATACAACAGCTAACGGGGTGCCAAATTTACAGCAGTGGTGCGCCAATTGTTGCGTCATGAAACCTCCGTTGCTCTGCTCCCTTGGCGGATCGCGCCGTCGTAGTTATCTGTTTCTGATAGTGCCATTTATTATGCCATCAATTGGCATCATAATGATGTTTCATCCTGTGCTTTAGTGTTTTTCTTTTTGCTTTTTTCTTCAGATGCTTTCAATTCTTGTAGTTGCTGAAGCACTGAGGATCTTTTCTCTCTACGTTGAACTACATTTTCGATCACAGAATGAAGATTGTCCTGAGACAAAATCCCAGGATACGCTTCCTGAAACTGTACCAAACTGATACTTGTTTGAATCTCACTGTTTCTTACTGTTTCATAAGCCTTTTGATAATCAGCAATTGATAGAATCTGCTGGATATATTGTTTTGCTTCTTCGGAAAAATCATCCCATCCACCATACAAATTGGTAACAGCAAGTTCAATCTGCTCCATTGATATCGGATTTCCCATCCGCTTTTGTTCTGCTAAGATTCCAATAATGTCAGAAAGATCATTTTTATACTGTCTCCCAGACCGAAGCTTCATTGCAATCAAGTATTCTCCTGTTATCATACGAACATTCAGCACTTGATTGAATGTTCTGTATGCAACTGAATACTGTCTCAGTTTAGGTGACCAGGAAGCAGTCTTCATAAAATCAGCATTTAACCAGCCATTGGGAAGATCATGCATATCACCAACACGATTTATTGCTTCTTTCATAATTGATACATCCGGAAGGACGGCATCAATATCAGTAGTCATTTCTCTGAAGTCATAACTTTCAATAATCGCAGCTCCTCCAATTAATATGATTTCCACAGGAGTGTTTTTCCCACCAAGCCTTTTATACTCCTTAGAAAGATCCCGGAAGAACAAATTGATATTATCTTTGGTGAATGCTTTGCTGTCATCAGATAACATTGCGCACCTCATTTTCTACGATGTTAAACCGTTTAAACTCTGGAATAGCTTCCTTCCACGCTGCTTCCTTTGGAGCATCATTCTTCTCCGCTAAAGCCAATGCCAAAACACCAGAAGGAAAAACTTTTTCAGACAGCTTCATGCTACGTAAATCATCATAATCACTGCATAAAGAAATCTGATTCAGGCGACTGATATAGTCAACCATCGCCAACAGATATAGGCATTCTGGATACCATGCTTTTTCATAGTACCGTCGGATATCATCATTCGAAAGTGTTTGCAAAAGGAAATCTATATCTCCTAATTCCTTAAGTCGATGGCATACATTACTTTTAAATATAGAAAAAGAGCAACGTTGTTCTTTGGCCGCTTCAAGCAATTCCTCTACGGTAACATTGAACGCCTTTGCTATCTGGTAAACTGTTTCCGCATTACATCTGCCCAAACTAGTTTTTCCATTGCAGATATCGTTTATTGTCATATATGGAATATGTGCAATTTGAGCCAAACGGTATTTTGTTATACCAGCACGTTCCATTAGTTCATTCACAACCATAATCGATACCTCCCGTTAATAGTATAACGGTATACCGTGACGTTGTCAACGTTACAACAAATTATTATGCACTTATGAATGTGTATGCATTTACACATGAACGTAGAAAAATATCTGACCTTCCTCCTTGAGAAGCGACCGCATGCCGGCATGACGGATGAGGAACTGGAGAAGCTGACTCCCTGGAATGATGAAGCCAGAGTCTACTGCATATGACAAAACCACTCAAAAACGCCTGCACAGTTTGTAGTGTGCAAGCGTTTTACTTTACAAAAGTATGGATACCGTGTCTGGATGAAGCGCTTACCGAACAACAAATAGGCGAGAAGCATTTCCTCGCCTGACGGTAGTTTAGTACAGGCGTAGATATGAGCGCAAGAACAGATTTAGCGCGTGTGGTCATGAAGCCAGGGCAGGCACAAACGCAAAAAAGCGGGCAGCCATTCCACGATCACACGCAGAACAGCCGCCCGCCGTTTCTCCCTCATACCTCTACCTGCACTTTCACCCCCGCCTTGAAAACCACCTCATAGCCGTCATCCTTCACAATCATCTTGTCCAGGTAGCGGATAACAAGGTCGTTGTTGAAGCTCTCCATCCGCCCGTTCTCGTCCAGCACGCCCTCCGGCACCGTGTACTTCGTGCGGTTGAAGAAGTCATCATAGTCACGGCAGGCTCCGGTCTGTTCCTCTTCCGGCTGGGCTTCTCTCGCCATCCACTCCGGCAGGCTGTTCTTGACCATCTCGTCTACCAGTTCCAGCAAGAGCCTGATCCGCACCTCCGTGTTTGCGTGCTCCGCCCGCCGTTGAACCACGAAAAAAAGACCCGCTGCGAAAATGCAGCGGGTTTTCGTCTGCGGCCACTTTTGCGTCCAAAAGCCCCCACGGTCGCCGTGTCCACAAATAAAAGAAAACCCCGGAGCCTTGATTTTCAAAGCTCCGGGGAGTGGGATTAGTAGGACTCGAACCTATGACCCCCACGATGTCAACGTGGTGCTCTAACCAACTGAGCTATAATCCCGTGCATCGCTGCAACATTGGGATAATACCACATTAGAAAGCTTTTTGCAAGCACTTTTTTGAGCACCATGTACTTTCCACGCAGTTTTGTCAGAAACAGGGTTTGCAGATGACATCCGCGTCAATGATTGGCATGCTCCTCCACCATCGCTTTCTCAAAAGCCGCCGCCTCTTCAGACATCAGCGCAGGGTTCGCGTATGCAGAAAGAGCGCCGAAAGCTTTCCCGCGTACTTCCGACGGTGTAAAAGGCATTCCCTGTTCGCGGATGCTCTGAACAGCGAATATCCGCACTGCTTCCGCAAAAGTCGTTCCCAAACTCCTGTACAGTGCTTCAACCTGGTCCTTTATTTCTTCATCCATCCGTACTTGATACACAGCTTGCTTTGCCATTTCAGCCACCTCCTTGCAATACGATTGTAGTGCAATAATGAAATGATGTCAAGACACAAGAGTTATTTCAATTTTACTGCCACACAATTCCTGAGAAGCGTATATAATAGTGACCGGCGGAACGGAAACCGCCGCCGGGACACCACAGGAAACACCTGGAATAAAATAAACAAAACAGGAGGAAACCAAAATGAAAAAAGGATCCACGATTCTGTCCGCCATTCTGTGTGCGCTGCTGATCGCCTGCCTCGCGGCCTCAGCCTGCGCGGAAACCGTCCCCTCTTCCGCCCTCTGCAAGCCGGTCATGTCCGAAACGTTCAAGACGCTGGTGGGCGGAAAAACCTTCGAAGCGGGAGTCACCCGGAAGGAGTGCTTCGGCGAGGATGAAGACGCGTTCTACACTGTCACGATCACCGCAGCTGAGGAAACCCGCTATGCCGCGAATGACATCGAGAGCCTGAAGGAAGGCGATATCATCACTTTCAAGCCCGGAACCTCCATCATGATCGGTGAAAAGACGGCCGATGAAACCGGATTCGAAATCAAGGACGCCGCCACTTCCGACAAATACCTCTTCATCAAGATGGAAGACGGAACCTATGTAGCCCGCACGGAAACCGACAACATGTTCTACACCGAGCTCTTCACCGTCACGATCCCGCTGTCCAAGGACATCAGCTTCCTGGACTGGAGCGATCCGGAAAATCTGGAAGCGCCGGTGAAGAAGGGCTATGCGGAGCTGCTCGATCTCCTGCTGGAGGACACGAACTTCTCCCCCTACAACACCAAGGTGACCTTTGACGAGAACGGAAAACTCTCCGAGTTCCTCTACACCTATTCTCCCTGGAACTGAGTTTCCCATGGTTCTCTCAGGCCGGCTCTTCGGAGCCGGTTTTTTGTTTCTTTCCCCCGGCAGGAAACTTTTTTGCCGCGCCTTCGTCCTACAGATTGAAGGAACCCGAAACGAATGAAACGGAGGGAATCACGATGAAACATCCCCGTCTGATGGTTGCCGTCCTGGCGGCGCTCTTGCTGATCGGCCTGGCCGGCGTCTGCGCCTGCGCGGCGGAAATCCGTCCCCTGGAAACCGATCCGTCAAAGATCGATCTGACGGTCTGGAAGTTCTTCCACGGGGATCCGGATCTGCTGGAAACGGCGGTGATCATGGGAAGCACCCTGGACTGCGAAGCCGGCCCGATTCCCACCGAAGTCCCCGAAGAGGAACAGGAAGAACTCCGCACGCTGGCGATGTACGGAGTGGTCACCGGGCGGCAGTCCGATGAAATGGTCACCGGCGGCACCTGGCTGTATTCTTTTGAAACGCCTGAAGGGAAGCACATCATGACCGTGGAACTGTACCGCGGCCTGCTGGTGGGTCCGGACGGAATGTATGCCTATACCGTTCCTCAATCCGCCGTTTCGGAGTGAAGCATTTCTCCATCCAGCGTTTTCCACTGAAAGACATCGTTTTCGAACATCATATAGCCCCGCGCACTGTCCCCCTTGGGAATGGAAACGGATCCCGGATTGAAGCACCGGACGCCTCCGCGCATTTCCCATGCGGGGACATGCGTATGCCCGTACAGCAGGATGTCCCCCGCCGCCAGCGGCGGCAGGTGATCCGGATGCCAGATGTGTCCGTGGGTGGCGAAAATCCGGCGGTTCCCGGGTAGCAGCATCCAGGCATACTCCGAAAGGATCGGGAACGTCAGCACCATCTGGTCCACTTCGGTGTCACAGTTCCCCCGCACGCAGAGAATCCGGTCCCGCCGTTCGTTCAGCAGGGCCAGCACGGATTTGGGGTCGTATGCTTCCGGAAGGTCGTTCCGCGGGCCGTGATACAGGATATCTCCCAGCAGCACGACCTCCTCCGGCTTTTCCCGGTCCCAGGCGTCCAGCAGTTGCCGGCAGTACAGCGCCGATCCGTGGATATCGGATGCAATCAGGATTTTCATCAGGTCGGTTTCCTTTCTTTTTGAGTACGGTTCCCTTTGAACGCGGCAGAAAGCTGCGCCAGGATCACGGCGCAGAACATCAGCACGCACCCGGCGATTTCCCTCCCGGTCATACGTTCGCCCAGCATGATCGCCCCGGTCAGCACGGCGAACACCGCTTCCAGGCACATGACCAGCGACGCGACGGTGGGGTTCACGTCCCGCTGGCCGATGATCTGCAGCGAATACCCGACCGCGCCGGAGAGAATTCCGCTGTAGATGATCGGAAACGCCGCTTCGAGGATGCCGTCCATGCGGATCTCCTCCGTGAACACCGCAATGATCATGGAGAGCGCCCCGGTGATCAGGAATTCATCCCGGGCCAGGGTCAGCCCATCCACCTGCGGGGCGTAATGATCCACGCACAGGATCTGGCCCGTGAAGCACACGGCACAGCCCAGCAGCAGCGCGTCGCCCTTTTCGATCTGAAAGCCCTCCGCCGGGACGCACAGCAGGTACAGCGCGATCACCGCCAGCCCGACGCCGGCCCAGATCATCTTTCCGGGCTGCTTCCGAAGGAAAACCCATCCGGCCACCGGCACCAGCACCACATACAGCGCCGTAATGAACCCGGCCTTTCCCGCCGAGGTGTAAACCAGGCCGATCTGCTGCAGCGAGGTCGCAAAAAACAGCAGCAGCCCGCAGATCAGCCCGCCGCGGCGCTGCTTTTTCTGCACTTCCGCTGTCACGGGTCCCGCTTTTCTTCTCGACAGCATCGAGGCGGGAATCATCACAATCCCGGCCAGCAGCATCCGCACGCCGGAAAACGTGAAGGGACCCACATGATCCATGCCGGCCCGCTGGGCCGCAAAGGCCGCGCCCCAGATCACGGCTCCCAGCAGCAGGAGCAGGCTCCCTCTCAGTGCTTTCCGGTTCATATCCGATCGCCTCCTGTCCGCCGATGATTATACAAAGGGCGCCATCCCGTGTCAATCGGGCCCTCCCGCGCAGGCACAGCTTTTCCCTGTCAATGCTCGTGCACAGTTACCATGCCCCGTGACCGTTCTTTTTTCCTTGTCTTTTACCCGGTCCCGTTCTATAATAGATTATTAAATATTGTGAAGGAGTACCTTTGTTATGGAAGAGCAGGTTCGCAAGCCGGTCATTTTCTCCGGCATTCAGCCCAGCGGCGTTCTCACCCTGGGCAATTACATCGGGGCCCTCCGCCGTTTTGCCGAGCTCCAGGACGAATACGACTGCATCTACTGCATCGTCGACGAGCACGCGATCACCGTCCGCCAGAATCCGGCCGATCTCCGGCGCCGCTGCCTTGAGCTGGCCGCCCTCTATCTGGCCAGCGGCATTGATCCCGAAAAGAGTCTGATCTACTGCCAGAGCCATGTCAGCGCCCATGCCGAGCTGGCCTGGATTCTGAACTGCTACACCTATATGGGCGAGCTCAGCCGCATGACCCAGTTCAAGGACAAGTCCGCCAAACACGCGGACAATATCAACGCCGGCCTCTTCACCTATCCGGTGCTGATGGCCGCCGATATTCTGCTGTACCAGACGGCCTTCGTTCCCGTCGGCGCCGATCAGAAACAGCACCTGGAGCTGACCCGTGACATCGCCCAGCGCTTCAACGGCGTCTACGGCGATGTGTTCACCGTACCGGAGCCCCTGATCACCAAGAGCGGCGCCCGGATCATGAGCCTTCAGGATCCGGAGCGGAAAATGAGCAAGAGTGATCCGGAGGACACCTTCGTTTCCCTGCTCGACGATCCGGACACCATCCGGCGCAAAATCAAGCGCGCCGTCACGGATTCGGAAAGCGAAATCCGCTTTGACCCGGAAAACAAGCCCGGCGTCAGCAACCTGCTGAACATCATCAGCGCCCTCACCGGCGAAAGCACAGACAGCATCTGTGCCGAGCTCAGCGGTCAGGGATACGGCGCCCTCAAAACCCGGGCCAGCGACTGCGTCATCGCCGCCCTCGAGCCGCTCCAGGCGGAGTTCAAACGGCTGATCGCCGATAAGGAATATCTCTTCAGCGTCCTGAACGGAAGTTCCGAGAAGGCCGCGTATCTGGCCTCCAGAACCCTGCGTAAGGTGCAGAAAAAGATCGGCTTTGCGCCCCGTTCCTGATTCTTTTGGGCAGATCCTTTCCGATGGGAGTTGACTTCATGAACCGTAAAAATATCCTGATGTTTCTGCTGGCGGCGATACTGTGCATCCTGCCCCTGTCCGCCCCGGCCGAAGAGGAAGCCGTGTCCTCCGCGTCCATCTGTATGGCCTGCGGCAGCAAGATGGACGGAGACGCCTGCCCCTTCTGCGGAAGGGTCCGCGGCGTCTGGACCTGCTTCAACTGCGGGGCCGACAATCTGTCGGCCTATTGCCGCGTGTGCGAAAAGAACCGGAACGATTCCCTGCTGGATCAGGCCTTCTGCGGCGATCCTCTCCGGGCCTGGCCCGCGGTTCGGCTGCTGGCGGAAGCCGGGGACGGCGAAGCGCTGTGCCTGCTGGCCGAGTATTATAAAACCGGCCTCTTCGTTCCGCAGGATGCGGATGCCGTGGTCCGGTGCTACCGCCGTGCCTCCAAAGCCGGATACGACCGGGCCTACCTGTTCCTTGGAAAGCTCTATGACGAAGGCGAACTTGTCGAACAGGACAAGTTCACCGCGGCGGAGTATTTCCAGCAGGCCGCGGATCTCGGCATCGCGGAAGCCATCTGGTATCTGGGCGTCTACCACGCGGAGGGCGTGGTTTACGAGCCGGACGATGAAAAAGCGCTGGAACTGTATGTTCAGGCCGGGGAAGCCGGGGATGCGGACAGCTGGATGAGCGTCGCCGTCTGCTATGCCGAGGGAAAAGGCACGGAACAGGATCCTTACGAAGCCCTCTCCTATTACGAGAAAGCCGCGGAATGCGGAAGCGCCGACGCCTGCGATTATCTGGGATATCTCTACATGACCGGCGAAGGAGTGGAGAAGGACGAAGAAAAGGCCGTCGAATACTACAAAAAAGCCGCGGAGCTCGGAAATGCCCGCAGCATGATGGCCCTGGGCCACGCCAGCCTGACCGGCCAGGGCATGGATTCTGATTACGATCAGGCCGCCCGCTGGTTCGAGCTTGCCGCCCTCGCCGGCCGCACCGACGCCCTCGAGGCCTACGAAAGCCTGCGGTAACTGAACGGCCCGTGCTCCCCTACATAGCAACACCGGGAACCGCGCGGTTCCCGGTGTGTTTTCTGCGGAAATTTGTTAAGGCGCCGGCGTGGCTTCCGGCGGAATCTCCTCCGGTTCCGGCGTGATCTTTTCCGCCGCCGCCATGGCGTTCAGCAGGTTCTGGTCCGCGTTGCCGTTCTGGGAAAAACCGTGATCCTTCTGGAAGGCCTTCACCGCGGTGACCGTCCGGCTCAGCATGTGGCCGGTGCATTTCGTTGTGTAGTATCCGAGTTCCTTCAGCCGGCACTGCATCCAGTACACCGCTTCGTTCCGGGTATCATAGGTCAGCCAGCCCCGGATTTCCGGCACGGCGTCCCGGTTGTATTCCGGTTCGGGAGTGTTCACCGGCGGGTCATCGTTGGGATTCACGGGCTTGTCGTGCTTCAGGGCTTCCTTCAGTTCCTCGTCCGCCGGCAGGTCTTCCCGGATGGAAACCACCGTACCCGCGCCCACGTTGTCGTAGATCCATTTGGCGTCCGCAACGGACAGCCGCACGCAGCCGTGGCTGGCCCTGCTGCCGAGCATCTTATAGCTCTGGATCTTCATGGCTTTCAGGCTGACCTCGGAGTAAATCGGCGAATGGAACGCAACCTTGGAATTAATCCGCGTCCAGTAGCGGGCATAGTCGCCCCATTTCGGGAAATAGCACCATTTTGCCTTCCGCCCGTTCAGCACCCAGTCGCCCACCGGGCTGGGCGTGCCCACCTTGCCGGAGGAGCACAGCATCTGGCGCACGGGAATGGTATAGTTGCCGTCCTCGTCCCGGGTGTAGACGGAAACGATCTGGTTCTTCACGTCCACGGTGATGGCGAAGGGCACCGGTTCCGGCGTGGGCGAAGGCTTCGGCGTTGCGTCCGGCATCACAATCCCCGGATTGTTGAAGATCAGGTTCCACGTCGTGTCGTCCACCTTGCCGGTCACCGTCATGCCGTTCTGTTCCTGAATCTTCTTCACGGCTTTGGCGGTCTTGTCCTGATAGTTCCCTGAAATAGGCCCGTCAAAGTAGCCCAGCTGCTGCATCCGCTCCTGAAGCGCTTTCACGGCGTCGTTCTTGCTGCCCTTTTTCAGTTCGCCCTGATAGGCCACCGGCGCTTCCGGCATAGGAATGCCGGTGTCGTTCTCATCCACCAGGTACCAGCTCATGTCGTTGTAAGGCGTCGGGGTCGGGCTCGTTTCCTCCACGTCGTGGCGGCCGACGGCGCCGTCCGAAAACACGGCTTCCTGGGTCAGCGGATCCGCGACCCCCGTGATCTCCAGGCCGTTGTTCTTCTGGAACTGCTTGATGCCGTTCTGGGTGCCTTCCAGGAAGTTCCCGCTGATCTTGCCCGTGTAGTATCCGAGCATGGTCAGCCGGGTCTGGAGTTCCTTCACGTCCTCGCCTTCCGAGCCGTACTTCAGTCCCCGATACCGGGCGGAAGCCAGCAGCAGCTGGGTTGCGGTATCCGCAATACCCGTGGCTTCCAGCCCCTGATTGGCGTTGTCCTCCTGGAACTTGCGCACGGCGGCCTGTGTGTCCTTGCCGTACTTTCCGTCCTCGTTCCCGCTGAAGTACTGCAGGCTCTTCAGCCGCATCTGCAGGAACAGCACGTCCTCGCCTTCGTCCCCGACGTCCAGCGGCCGAAGCTCCATCGAGGTTTTCTCCCCGCCCTGCGCTTCGTCTCCGTCTTTCTCTGCTTCTTCGTCTTCATCCCCGGGCATATCCACCGGAATCTGCAAGGAGTCGTCCCCGTCGTCTTCCATCCCGGAAGCATCCTCCGACATCTGAACAGCGCCGTCCGCGTCGTCTCCCGCTTCCGTAAAAGCAGCCGAAGCCGCAGCAAAAACAAGCAGTACAGCCAGCATCAGGCTGATCCATTTTTTCATAAAACTCAATACCTCAAAATGCAAACTTCAAATCAATACTTCGGCGTCCAGTCCTGCGTCTCCCCGATGCCTGCGCCGGTCGGCAGCACGCCTTCCTCGCGGCACACAAAGCCCAGATCCGCGTCGTACTGGTTCTTGTTGCTCTCCACCGTCAGTTCCAGTGAAATCGCCGGAGACTGATCCGTTTCATCCATCACCGAAGCAATGATGGGCAGATCCGTCCGGTGCCGGGTGGGTTTCACTTCCTTCGGCGCGTACACCCGCAGCGTGTAAGTCGCGGGATACAGATCCACAAACCGCCAGAAGCCGTACTGGTTCGTCGTGGTTTCGGTCACCACGTTCCCGTTCCGGATCAGTTCGATCCGCACGTTCGCCAGGCCGGGCTCGTCCCCTGCCTGCAGGCCGTCCCCGTTCAGGTCCACCCAGCAGTAATCGCCGAGCCGTCCCGGCAGCACGCATCCCACGTCCATCTGCGTCAGATCCTGGTCCATCTTCAGTTCCGTTTCGTCCGTGGTACCCAGGCGGTTGTTCGGGTGCGTCACCACGCTGCGCAGCGTGTCGTTCAGCCGCGGATCTTCCGGTTCGATGATCACGCAGCCTTCCGGTGCCTTCACTTCCAGCGTGAAGGTGCCGGGCATCAGCTTGTCGATGCGATAGTTCCCGTTGGAATCCGTCGTGGTTTCCCTGATGGTGTCGCCGTCGGCGTTCTTCATCACGATTTCCACATCGCTGAGGCTTTCGGTTTCGTCTCCCCGGTCAATCCAGGCGTGTCCGGTCACGGAGGTGTAGCGCACGAAGCCCAGCAGCAGGCCTTCCTTCGTCTCGCCCTCCTCCAGCGCAAGGCCGGAAAGCACCAGCTCGTCGCCCGCGTCGCGGAACATGGAGTCGCCGTCCTTCGGGGCCACGGTCTTCGCGTCCGTCTCCATGGAAACGCTGAAGGTTCCGGGAATCATGCCGGCCGCGGAGAAGCGTCCCTCCCCGTCCGTCACAGGCGTGTCAAATACGCTGCCCGTGCTTTCGTCCGTCACGTTCAGCCGGATGCCTTCCGGCGTACGTTCGCCTTCGTCGAAATAGCCGTTGTTGTTCTCATCCAGCCACACCTGGCCGCTCAGCGTCGCCGGGCGCACCGCGCCGATCTGCTGGTTCAGCCATTCGCGGCCCATCTCCACGTTCAGCGTCACGCGCTGTTCCGCTTTGCCGGCGGTCAGCGGCAGCTTCAGGGAATCCGTCCGGCTCACGACGCAGCCATCGGAAAGGATTACTTCCAGCGTATAGCTGTCCGGCCGCAGGTCCGCCAGCACGAAGGCGCCGTCCTCGCCTGTTTCCGCGCTGATCTCTTCCAGTTCTCTCCGGGAGGGAATCAGCCGCACGGTCATGCCGGCATAGGTTTCCTCGCCTTCCATCCGGCCGTTGCCGTCGTGGTCCTGATAAGCGACACCTTCGATCCGGCCCAGCGTCAGCGCGCCGCAAACCGGTGCGTCGACCTTCTGCCCCGTCGCAAAATCAAACGAATCACTTCGGCCGATGCTTCCCGTCTCCAGAATTTCTGTTTCCGTAATTTCGTTTCCGCCGTTGGTCACCCGCGCGAACACCGCGCCCGCCGGCAGGGTGTATTCAATGTAGTACCGTCCCGGCATCACCGCGTCGAAGAGGAAGTTGCCGTCCTCGCCGATCTCGGCCCGGAAGGCCTCGCCTTCTTCTTCATGGATCAGGCGCACCAGCGTGCCCGTCATGCCGCCTTCGTCCTCGTCCCGGACGCCGTTGTCGTTCAGATCCGCAAACACCGCGCCCTGCACGGTTCCGGGCAGGATCATGCCGATATCCTGTCCGCTCAGGTCTTCACCCAGTTCCACCCGGAAGGGCTCGGAATAGCCCTGTCCGCCGGTCCGGTTCAGAATCACGTTGCCTTCGCCCTGTTTGGTAAAGGCATAGCCGGCCGCCGCCGTCACCTCCAGGGAGTATTCCCCGGGGGTCAGGTTTTCAAGTTTATAGGTACCGTCCGCTCCGGTGCGGGCCGTGGCGGCCAGGGTTCCGTCCGCGTACAGCAGGTTCACCGTGAATCCGGAAACCATCTTCTCGCCGCCGTCCGGCGCCGCGGAGAAGTTGTCATCGTAATACACCGTGCCCGAAACGGAGCCCGGATAGATCGCGCCGATGTTGATCTCCAGCTGTTCCGTGTCGCCCAGCGTGAATTTCTGGATCTCGTTCTCCCGGCGTTCGCCGCGCTGCGGGAACCGGTTGCCCAGGGGTTCGTCCGGCGCCGTCTTTGTGTACTGGCTGCCGTCCGCAGGCAGCATCACCTGCATCGAGTACTGGTTGCCCCGCAGGCCGTCCAGCACATACCGGCCGTCCTCCCCGGAAACCGCGGAGGAGGCGTCCGCACCGTCGTAGATGAATTTCACGCCGAGTTTCACGCCGGCCAGGGGCGCTTCACCCTCGTCGTACAGGCCGTTATAGTTCGCGTCCAGATAGCAGATACCGAAGATCTGCGAGGCAAAGTTGAACCCCAGGTTCATCGGGGTGATCTCCTCCGCCTTCAGTTCCATCTGGCGCCGCGGATTGTCCGAGGTCAGATAGGACCGCCGTCCGCGGCTCTGGGTATAACGGGTCAGCATCAGGCCGTCCCGTCCCGTGCAGCTCAGGATGTAGAATCCGGGCCGCAGGTTGGTGATGGACCAGTTGCCCTCCGCGTCCGTTTCCGTTTCGCAGACGATGTCCCCGTCCTTGCTCTTCAGCTGAATTTTGATGCCTGAAATTTTGGCTTCGCCTTCGGTGTAAAGGCCGTCCACCTCGTCCTCCAGCCAGCAGAAGCCGCTGGCGCCGGTGGCGTTGTTATGGATGCCGACGCCCTGTTCTGTTTCCCTTCCGTCCGCGATTTCAAACACGCCGCTGCTCTGGGAGCCCGCCGGCGTCAGGTTGTACGCGTTCAGGATAAGGCTGTTTTCCCCGCCGAAGGGGGTGAAGTACCATTGTTCCGGCAGGTTGATCCGGGTCCGGTAGCGTCCCGCCGGCACATTCATGAAGGTCGCGAACCCGTCCGCGTCGGTCACTTCGGCGGTCAGCGGCCGCTCGTCTTCGTCCAGCAGGTAAACCGTCAGGTCGGAAATGCCGTATTCATAGTCGCCCTGGTTGCCGTTGCCGTTCTTGTCAAAGAAAATCTGCACCCGCAGGGATCCTGTCCCTTCCCGGCTGTCAAATCCGGGCAGTTCCGGCTCCTGCGTTGCTGAAACAGCCTGATACTCGGAAAGCGAAGGGGCTTCCCCATTTCCCGCCGGTGCGGGCGTCACAGGAGCGATGTCCGCCCCGGCCTGCTGTTCGGGCTCCGGCGTGGCGGTATTCTCCGCCGGAAGCTCCGCCGGCGTTTCCTCCGGAATCACTTCCTCCGGGATCTCAGGCGCCGGCGTCTCCGTGGGCACGGGGGTCGGCGCCGGGGTGATGATCGTCGCCTCCCGGGATGTAATCGTAATCTCGATGATCTGGGCGCTGTCGGTGGAAAGCTCCGGCGTCACATATGCCGTGCTCAGGTCCCATTCGGGCGCAAAGCTCTGCGGAACCGGCTCAATGCGGATCCTTTCCCGGCTGTTCAGCGTCAGGGTTCCCCGCCCTGCCTTGATTACGCCGACTTCTTCTCCGTTCTGCCAGACCCGGAATTCGCCTTCCGGCACGACGGTCCGCACGGATCCGTCCGACGCGGGAATCACGCCGGTCAGGGTGATCCCCATCGTCACCATGTCCGCGTATGCCGCGGTCAGGCCGTATGCCAGCAGAATGCACAGAGCCAGGGTCAGAAAACGCAGTGCCCTTTTCATAGAACGCAAAGCCTCCGATGATGCACTGACTGACCTGCCCTTCGGCAAATCAGTCAGTACAGAGTCATGTAATTGTGAAGGAATCCGGAATCCGGATTCCTTCATGCGCGTCGGATCAGTTGGTCAGTTTCATGGAGTGGCGGATCTTGTTGTAAACGCCGTCGGCGAAAGTGTCCGCCAGGCCTCTGGGATAGCTGACGTGCAGCACATACAGCACCTTGTTCACCGTGTTCACGATGATGCGTCCGGCAACGCCGGTTTCCTGGCCGTCGTTCAACGTGCCCTTGTAAGCGATGTAAACGCCGTTCCCGTTGATGAACGTCCGGGTCGCGGTGTCGGAGGTGCTGAAGCTCTGGAAGCTGCCGGTGCCCTGCAGTGCTTCCGCCTGGGCCTTCACTTCCTTCACCAGTTCCTTCTGGGTGTAGTCCTTGCCCGCCGCGATCGTCCGGATCTCCGCCTTCGCCTCATAGTCCATGGAAGGATCCGGGTTGGTCAGTATATAGGTGTCCGCCGCCAGGTCGTCCGCGATCCAGCCCGCCGGGCCTTCAAAGGTCAGGTGCAGGTTCGGCGCGTTGTACGTCGTGTAGGAGAAGGTGATCTTCGGCAGCGGCGTGGGGGTGGGCTTATCCACCGGATCAATCTTCACGGGCGTCGCGCCGGCGAATTCGCTCTGCATCATCGGCGCGTTCGTCACCGCGGGGGCGTTCTGGGCCGTATTCCCGATCTGCTCGCTCTGCCCGCCCTCTTCCGAGGCGGGATCATAGCTGCCGTCGTTAAAGTTGATCTGCTGGGCCGGAGCCGCTTCCGAGGCCGCGGACATGTCCGCCTGCCCGGTCACCGGCTGCTGCTCGGTGCTGCTGTGCGAGGCCGAATCCTGCTTGGGCTGATTCGGATAGGTCGCCTGTTGTGCGCAGGCCGTCAGAACCAGCGCGCAGCAAAGAACCAGTGCCAGGCAAATAGTCTTTTTCTTCAACATGGTACATCCCCTCCGTTTTTTATTCCGCGTCGTCTGTGTAAACCGGGTGATAAATCCGCCTGTCCAGGCTGAATATTTTCTCGCTGAAAGCGCCTTCCGGCGTCTTGTCCTCGGCGCTCTTCATGGTGTTCATCCGGGCGTCCATCATGTCCAGCCAGTGAAGCGCCTCCGCTTCCGGGAACATCGGGGCTTTCGGGCTTCCGTATTCGCTTTCCCCGTGGTGGCTCAGCAGCATGTGTTCCAGCAGCGTCACCGTCTCCCCGTGAATGCCGAGCCGGTCCGCCACCCGGTTCAGGTTCGTGATGCCCCGGACCAGGTGTCCCAGCAGCTGTCCGTCCCGTGTGTAGTCCGAAACGTTCCCGGCCCTGTCGCTCTTCAGCTCGTCCATCTTGCCGAGATCGTGGATGATCACCCCGGCGAGCAGCAGGTCCCGGTTCAGCCAGGGATAAACCTCCAGCATCGCCTTCGCCATCCGAAGCATGTCCGTCGTGTGGTGCAGCAGCCCGCTGCGCTCCGCGTGGTGCATCCGCTGCGCCGCCGGGAACCAGCTCAGGTCTCCCCCGGCGTTCTCCAGCATGCCCATCGTCAGTTTCCGAAGTTTTTCGCTCCGGAAACTTTCCACCGTTTCCCGGATTTCCGCCGTCATGTCTTCGGCTTTTCGCGGCGCGCAGGGAACCAGCCGGTTCATGTCCACCGGATCCTCCGCCGCGGCCTTCCGCCATCTTTCAACCCGCAGCTGCAGCCGTCCGTTGTATTCCTGAACCGTTCCGCGGATCTTCACAACGCTGCCGTTTTCCGGCATTTCCGCACTGCTTTCCCAGTTCCAGATTTTGCAGTTGATTTCCCCCGTCCGGTCCGTCAGGTTCATGTCCACATAATCGTTGCCCTTGACGTCCTTCCGCTTTTCGGCGGACCGCACCAGCAGGAACCCCTCAAACCGCATGTCCTTCTGCAGCTGGCAAACCGTGTAACTCTCCATCGAAACCCAAGCTCCTCTTCCTAAACCTGAATCCTATATCCTGCATCCTCAAAAAGGCGCATCCCCTGAAGGCCCGTTGTCCCTCGCAAGGTTTGCGAAGGTCGTGTATTCGCTCAGCCACGCCAGCTTCACCGTCCCCAGAGGGCCGCTGCGCTGTTTGGCAATAATCACTTCGCCGATGTTCTTGTCTTCCGTGTCCTTGTTGTAATATTCCTCCCGGTGCAGGAACATCACCACGTCCGCGTCCTGTTCGATGGATCCGGAATCCCGCAGATCGCTCAGCACCGGCCGCTTGTCCTGCCGGTCCTTGTTGGCCCGGCTCAGCTGCGCGCAGGCCACCACAGGAATCTTCAGATCCAGCGCGATGGCTTTCAGCTGGCGGCTGATCTCGCTCACTTCCAGCTGACGATTTTCCACCCGGCCGTCCGCCCGCATCAGACCCAGATAGTCCAGCACGATCAGGTCCAGCCCCTTGTCCATCATCAGCCGCCGGCACCGCGACCGCAGCTGGCTGGGAGTGATCCCCGCCGTGTCGTCGATATACATCGGCGCCGCCGACATGGGCGTCATGGATTTGGCCAGCCGGATCCAGTCGTCGTTGGAAAGCGTTCCCTTCCGAACCTTCTGCATGTCCACCCGGGCGTCCGAGCAGAGCATGCGCATAGCGATCTGCTCCCGCGGCATTTCCAGCGTGAACACCGCCACCTTCTTGCCCTGGTTCAGGCTCGCGTGGGAGGCAATGTTCATGGCGAAGGAGGTTTTACCCATGGAAGGCCGGGCGCCCACCACAATCAGTTCGCCGCCGTGAAGGCCCGTCAGCAGGTTATCCAGGTCAATGAACCCCGTCGGCACGCCCGCAATGGCGCCCTTCAGCTTGGCCAGTTCCTCGATCTGGTCAAAGGTCCGCAGCATGACTTCACCTAAAGGCTGCAGGGCTTCCCCGTCCGCCCGGTTCATCACGATGTCGAAAATCGCCTTTTCGGCCGCGGCCAAGGTGTCCGGCACCGGGTTTTGCTGCCGGTAGCATTCCGCCGAAATCTTCTGGCAGGCGCCGATCAGCTTCCGGAGAGTGCTCTTCTCCCGGACGATATCGATGTAGGCCTTCGCGTTGGCCGTCGCCGGCACGGCGTTCAGAATCCGCATCAGGGCTTCCAGGCCGCCGACGCCTTCCAGCGTCCCCCGCCGTGCCAGCTCCGCGTGCATCGTCACCAGGTCGATCGGGGAATGGGCCTGGTTCAGTTCCGTCATGACTTTAAAAAGTTCCTGATGTTCCGCCGAATAGAAATCATCCGCCGTCAGCAGTTCCATGGCCCGGAGCACAGCGGTGCCGTCCTGCAGCATGGCGCCCAGGACGCTGACCTCCGCCTCGTTGCTGTGAGGCGGAACAACTCCGCTTAAGCTCTCCGGATTTTCCATCTCGTCTCCCCGCGAACTGCTGTCAGGATTGTCTGACCTTTAAACTTTGTTTACCCCTGAACCCTTACTTCGCCAGGGGCCGCACGTCCAGCTTCATCTTCGTCGTGATGCCGGAATACAGCCATACGGAAATTTCCCGCATACCGACTTCCCGGATGGGATCCCCAATGTCGATCTTCCGCTTGTCGGCCTTGATGCCGTGCTGCTTTTCCAGCGCCTCCGCGACTTCCGCCGCCGTCACGCTGCCGTACAGCCGTCCCTTGTCGCCGCACTTCACTTCCAGCACGATCACCTTGTTCTTCAGCAGTTCGGCCTTGGCCTGGGCCTCCGCCCGCAGCTCCGCCTCCCGGGCGTCCTGGGCCGCACGCTTGCGCTCGATCTCCTTCAGGGTTCCTGGCGTCGCTTCCACGGCCAGCTTCTGGGGGAACAGAAAGTTCCGGGCATACCCGTCGCTCACCGTCAGGATATCGTCCCGCTTGCCCATGTTCCGAACGTCTTTCAGCAATACAACCTTCATTCCTGATCAGCCTCCTCTTTCGGACGCAGATGACGCGCGTCCCTGCGTTGATCTATCATTCCCATAATCATCGGGATCAGCGGCAGCACGATGCCCAGAATCACCGACCAGATGTTGCGCACAGTGCTCCGGATCCCCATCCGTTTGCCCATCCACTGCATCCAGCAGATGCCCTGGAGGATGAACGCCACCCGGAAAACATCCGCGCAGAGCCATCCGAGGTAAGCGCCGACGCCGTCCTGCGCCATCAGGGCCATCACCCATCCGATGCAAAGCGCAAACACCGCCGCGCCCAGCCGCCGGGGCATGTACCACTGTTCCATCGGAGCAAAGTCGCCTTTTTCGCCCCGTTTCCGCCGAAGCCAGTCCGGCAGCACCGTGCTCAGCAGCACCGTCAGCGCCGTATGATACACCACCGCACTGCACAGCAGTTTCGGCAGGATCTCTTCCATGGAAGCCCGCAGGCTCAGAAGCATCTGCGTCCGGATGCCGTCGGGAATCAGCACGCTGCCCAGCATCTGCACCGCCGGCATCAGCGCCTGCGCCCCCTGCAGCCGCGCGTATCCCGCGCTGTAGGCCCGCAGCAGGATCTCCGTGCTGTTGGAACTCTTGTCCACCCAGTCGCAGGCGGCCCCCGCCAGTCCCGCCACAATCTGGCCGCCGGTCAGCCGCAGCAGAATGAAGAGTCCGATTCCCCATGCCGCCAGGCACACGCCTGCCCGAAGCGCCGGGCGAAGCAGCCGCTTCTTCATCGGCAGCAGGGTTGTCAGCGCCCATCCCGCGCACCACACCAGCACCACCGGCAGCGCTTCCGGCGGGAAAGCCACGCCTCCCGCGATCGCGGCCGCGGCGCAAAGGATCCCCGGCACGATCGGAGAACATACGGCCCCCGTCATCGCTGCCGCCACGGGCAGCAGGATCTGGATCACCATCACGGGAATCACCCATCCGCTTCCGCTCATGCCGCCCCTCCAATCGCATACATTATCACTTTATTGTATCCCAAAACAGCAGAAAAATCAATCAAAACCCGTCCGTCAATCCTCCGCGTCGCTATCCACTACCCACTATCCACTAACCACTATCCACTAACCACTGCCGCGCCGCAGCGCGGCCTCACCCCTCCGGGACTTTCCAGATTGCGGCCTCCCCGTTTTCGAAAACCTTCCGGTAGTTCCGGTCCAGCGCCTCCCGGTCCACGTCGTACAGGGACCGCTCATAGCTCGACACGTAAATATAGTCCACGTCGTATTTCTGCGGAATGTCCGGATTCCCCTCCGGATCCTCAAAGAACAGCTTCAGGTCCTCCTGCCGTTCCTGCGTGTTGAACCCGTGCCAGTACAGCCACAGATTCGGTCCGCAGACCACAGTCTTTCCGCCGATGGCACACACCGGGTTCAGGTGCTGCGTTCCCGTCAGGAAAACGGCGTCCGCCTCCGTCCGGTCCCGCACAAACTCGCCGGCCTCCACGGATTCCTTTCCGAAGGCCACATAGTCCGAAACGCATTCCCGCCAGATCGTCAGCCCCGCGCTCACGAAGGTCACAAAAGCGGCGACCACCGCCAGCACCGTCCGGCTGCGCAGTCCCTTCAGCCGGTTCCAGATCATGATGCACCAGTCCGCCACGATCATCCCGCAAAGCAGCCAGGCCAGGTACAGCAGTTTATTGTTGTCATATTCATTGGGCTGGAACCGGATGAATTCCGCCGCCAGAATGATGGGCAGCGCCATGGCGAAAATCCGCCTGTGCCGGGGCGTCCGGTCGAAGGCCGCCGCAATCAGCGCCAGGAAAGGCAGCCCGATGTTTTTCACATAGAACCAGATGTAAAGATCCCGCATCCCGGAGCCGCCGGGATTGTTGACCCAGTTGAACTGGAACTGAATGAACCCCTGCCGTGTGTTTTCCTGGAACGTCTGCCGGAAGGTGAAGGCCAGCAGCTGCGGCACGGCCAGCACCGCCGCCACGGCGGCATAAATCAGGTACGGCAGCAGGATCTGTCCCCTCGTCCGCCGGATCATCATCGCGTCCGGATCCCCGTGGATCAGGTCATAGATCATGCACCCGAGGGAAGCCAGCCCCAGGGCCAGAAAGCTGTGAGTGTGAATCAGCGGCAGCGCCCCGGCCCACACGCCCAGCACCAGCAGCCCCCGAAGTCCGTTCTCCGTGTCCCTCTTTGTCGGCCGGAAAACAGCGTCCATCAGGTAGAAGCACGGAATCGCCATGCACCACCCGCCCAGGATCGTCCGCTGGGGCACCATCAGGTCGCAGATCACGTTGGACCAGCGCAGGTTGTTCGGATCCGGCTGGTTCGTCGGTGTTTTGTAGTACCCGGTCAGAATGTTCCCGATCCGGTCGCCGACGGTGCGGAAATACCCGCCGAGCGTCCCGTCCCAGGTTCCGCCCGCCAGGTCAAAGTCGTACAGGAATCCAAGGCCCCCGTTCAGGAAGAACAGCAGCGCCGCCAGGATCATCGCCTTCTTGCCGGCGGTCATTTCCCGCCCCAGCACCAGCACGCCCATATAGCACAGTGCCATCATCAGCGATCCCGGCAGGATGATGGAAGCCTGCAGGCTGCAGCCCAGCAGGTAGAACGTGGTGCTCAGAGAGTCCGCCAGGAAGGGATAGCTCAGCCGGGCACCCGGATAGAAGGGATAGTCCGCCGGGAAGGTTTTCCCCGCCACGCCCGTAATAAAGCTCATGTGCATCGGCAGGTCGCCGTAGGTGCTTTGTCCCGTGTGCCAGTTTCCGGCCGCGTCCGGGCGCATCGTGTGGGTGATCTGCAGATAAATGCCCAGAATGGTCAGCGGGATCAGCACCGGCAGCATTCTCTTCAGCTGCGCCTTTTCCTCGCAGTCAAAGGGGGCGGCGTCCCGCCGGTCCCGTGCAAACCAGCACCCGACCGTGATCAGCACCAGCAGCCCCGCCGCCAGCGCGTGCCCCGCCGCCGTGAATCCGAGGAAAAACGCGCAAAGCGCCGGCAGCCACATCATTTCCAGCACGCCGAAGCTCAGCCCCAGCCAGATCCGGTTCAGCGGCTTGTGCCGCGGCAGCAGAAACCGGATGCTCAGCATCCCCAGGCAAAGATAAAGCAGCAGATACGATACGGAAGCGATCATGTGCCCTCTCCTTCCCCGGCAATTTCCATCAGCCGCCGCATCCGGTGGTTGATACCGCTTTTTCCGACCGGGGGATCCAGCATTTCCCCCAGTTCCTTCAGGCTCAGGTCCGGATTTTCCAGCCGCAGCCTCGCAATCTCCCGCAGCGCCGGCGGCAGCGTAAACAGTCCCTGTTTCAGGGAAAGCCGCCGGATTGCCTCCGCCTGTTTCTGCGCGGCGTCCAGCATCCGTTCCCCGTTATGCTCGTCGCAGTTGGCCGCCCGGACCGCCGCAGCCCGCAGCTGCTTCTGAATCCGGATGTTTTCCATCTGCAGCACGCTCTGTCCCGCGCCCATCAGCGCCAGCGTGTCGGCGATCTGCTGGGCGCCTTTCAGGTAAACCACCTGCTGGCCGTTCCGCGTGTAGGTATGAAAGGGCAGGTCGCTCTTCTCCAGCAGTTTCCCCAGCACCTGCGTCAGGTGCTCGTCCTCCGCCTTCCATTCGAAGTGATATCCCTTTTCCGGGTTGGTCACCGTGCCGGCTCCCAGAAAAGCTCCCCGCAGGAAGGCCCGCCGGCAGCACTGCCGAGTCATCGGGTGCCGCGGCACCGTCCGCTTCAGGTGCATCTGTCCGTTCTCATCCGTTTCCGTCATGTGCAGCGCGTCCAGCAGCACCTTCGCGTCCGCACCGCTGAGCGTCAGCACGCACACCCGCCTGCCGCCCAGCCGCGACGTCTGGGTGAAATGCAGCGTCGGGTTCACGCCCAGCCGTTTTTTCAGCAGCTGGAAAAGCCGCCGGGCCACCCCCGCGTCCTCCAGCCGCCAGCTCACGCTGATCCATCCGCCGCCCCGGAAGGCCAGATGCCCCGAGGTCTGTGTCAGCGCGGAAATCTCGCTCAGCATACAGCAGGCTTTCCCCACCGGATAACGGATCAGTTCATCCCGAACCCCGGCCGCAAAGCTCTGTCCTTCGCCCGTTCGCATTTATTCCCCATCCTCAACCGGTGTATTCCATCTCGCCTGCTCCAGCAGCAGGTCCCTGTGATTGATCTCTGTCGGCAGGCCCATTTCCTGCAGGAAAGCGCCGATGGCCTCGGCAATGGTGACGCTCCGGTGCACGCCGCCCGTGCAGCCCACTGCGATCACCAGCCGGTGCTTTCCCTCTTCCCGATAGCAGGGGATCAGGAATGCCAGCAGATCCTTCCATTTTTTCATGAATTCCTGTGTCGCCGGATGATCGGTCACGAATTCCTTCACGTCCGGATCCAGCCCCGTGTGCCGGCACATGCTTTCGATATAGAAAGGGTTGGGCAGGAACCGGACGTCGATCACCAGATCCGCCTGCCGCGGAAGCCCCCGCTTGAATCCGAAGCTCATCACCTCGGCCCGGATCGGCGGTTCCTCGTCCCCCATTTTCCCAAGGTTTTCGTCCAGCTTTTTCTTCATCGCCCGGGAGGAAATCCCGGTGGTGTCGATGACGTAGTCGGCCGTCTCCCGCAGGGGCTGCAGCCGCAGCCGTTCCTCCGCGATCGCCTCCACCAGCGTCAGCCCCTCCTGGCAGAGGGGGTGATCCCGCCGCGTCTCCTTGTATCGGGCCAGCAGCGTTTCGTCGCTGGCCTCCATGAAAATCGTTTCCATGGAATGGCCCAGCCGGCTCAGTTCCCGGATCATCTGGGCCACCGCGTGGGCGTCGAAGAATTCGCCGCTCCGGGCGTCCACCCCGATGGTCACCGTCTGCCACCGGGTGTGGGTGGTCTCAAAGGCTTCCAGCAGTTTCGGCAGCATCACCGGCGGAATGTTGTCCATGCAAAAGCTGCCCTTATCCTCCAGATACCGCACGCAGGCCGTTTTTCCCGCGCCGCTCAGCCCCGTCACAATTAAATACTTCATACTTCCTCCCCAATGATCCGGATCTCCGGTTCCAGTTCAACGCCAGCCCTTTCCCGCACGATACGCTGCACCGTCCGCACAAGCTCCAGATAGTCCCGGCTGCTGTCGCCGCTGTTCACCAGGAACCCCGCGTGTTTCATGCTCACCTGGGCCCCGCCGACGCTGTATCCCTTCAGGCCGCACTGGTCGATCAACGCCGCCGCATAGAATCCCTCCGGCCGCTTGAAGGTGCTGCCCGCGCTGGGAACGTCCAGCGGCTGTTTCTCCGCCCGCTGCCGGTTCAGTTCACTCATCTTCGCCCGGATCGCCGCCGGGTCGCCTTCCGCCAGCTCCATCGTCACTTCCGTCACGATCAGGTTCAGGTCCTTCACGGCGCTCCGCCGGTATCCGAACCGCATCTCCTCTCCGCTCAGGGACATCTCCGTCCCGTCCGGCAGGATGCCGTCCACCCGTACCACGACGTCCTTCATCTCCCCGCCGTAGGCGCCGGCATTCATGGTCACCGCGCCGCCCACGGTTCCCGGAATCCCGGAAGCGAATTCCAGTCCGGTCAGGCCGTTTTCCGCCGCGAATCCTGCAACAGCTCCCAGCATGGCCCCGGCCGCAGCCGTCAGGCGGTTCCCTTCCCGGCGGATGTTCTTCATGTTTTTGTCAATCCGGATCACCAGTCCCCGGATTCCGCCGTCCAACACCAGCAGGTTGCTCCCGTGCCCGATCACCGACACGGGCAATCCCGCCGCCCCGGCTTCCGCAAACAGTTCCGCGATTTCCGCCGCGCTGCGCGGAAAGGCCAGCCAATCCGCCGTCCCGCCCAGCTTCAATGTCGTGTATTGCCGCATATCGGCATTCTGCAGTACCTCAAACCGTTCAAACATAACCTCTGTCTCCTGTATCCAAAGACCTGAACCCTCTCCCGGCAACCTGAACCTGTATCCCGAATCCTGAAACGCCCGTATCGGTGTTACGCTCCATTCTACCCTTTACGGCATGAAAAATCAAGTTGACAGTTGCCCCGCCTTCCTGTATCGTTCTTCCTGTATTCAAAACCTGATGTTTCACAGGAGGTTTGCCGCCATGAGCGGTCTGTCAGAAAAAGAATCGATTCGCCGAAAAGCCCTGGAAATCCGTGCCGGGCTCTCGCCCACGGAGCGGGAGCAATCTTCCTTCTGCGTGGCCCGGAAGATCGCCGCTCTGCCGGAGTTCCGTGCCGCGCGCACCGTCATGCTGTACCGCGCCGTCCGGAGCGAGCTGTCCCTGGATGATCTTCCCGCCCTTCCGGCGTCTTCCGGAAAGCGTTTTGTCTATCCCCGCTGCGTCAGCACGCCTGCCGCCGGCAGCGAAATGGCCGCCCTGCTGCCCGGAGGCTGGGAAAAGGGCGCCTTCGGCATCCCGGAGCCCGCGCCGGCATCTTCCGAAATCGTCCCGCCCGGTAAAATCGACCTCGTCGTCTGTCCCGGTGCGGCCTTTGACAATCGCGGCGCCCGTCTGGGTATGGGCGCCGGGTATTACGACCGTTTTCTTCCCCTGTGCCAAAATGCAGCGATCGCCATAGCCGCCTTTGAGGTCCAGCATGTTCCCTCTCTGCCCGCCTCCCCGGACGATTTCCCGATGGATTTCGCCGTCACGGAGAAAAACCTGTATCTTTTCCCGCCCCGGGAAAGCCGAATCTCCCCTCCTCCGCAGAAAACCGTCCGGGTGGTCGCCGCCGTTCTCTCCCATGAGGGCCGGATTTTCGCCGCCCGCCGGGGCTACGGGCCCTGGAAGGATTTCTGGGAATTCCCCGGCGGAAAAATCGAACCCGGCGAAACGGCGGAAGAAGCCCTCGCCCGGGAAATCATGGAAGAACTGGATACAAAGATTCTTGTCGGAAAAAAACTGGCCCAGGTGGAATACGATTATCCCGATTTTCATCTGTCCATGGGCTGCTTCGCCTGCCGGATTCAGTCCGGTTCTCTCACCCTCCTGGAACATGAATCCGCCCGCTGGCTTCCCGCGGAGGAGCTGGATTCGGTGGACTGGCTGCCGGCGGATCTCGCCCTCATCCGACATTTGCAGAACGGAGGTTTCCCATGCGGCTGACAACCCTGTGCTATGCCGAAAACGCGGGCCGCTGGCTCATGATGCACCGCGTCAAAAAGGACGCGGATGAAAACGCCGGCAAATGGATCGGTCTCGGCGGCCATCTGCTGGAGGATGAAACCCCGGAGGAATGCGTCCGCCGGGAAGTCCGTGAAGAAGCCGGTCTCGAGCTGCGGGATCTGCGCCTCCGGGGCATCCTCACCTTCATCCTCCCGGACTGGGGCAACGAGCTGACTTTTCTCTACACGGCCAAAGCCGAGGACCTTCCCCTTCCCGAATGCGCCGAAGGCGTCCTGCAATGGGTTCCCATGGACCGGGTCATGGATCTCCCCCTCTGGGAAGGCGACCGGGTCTTCCTGCCCCTGCTCCAAAGCGGCTCCCCGTTCTTCTCCATGAAGCTGATCTACGCCCCCGGAGGTGTCTTGCTGGAAACGTCTCTGTCCGAAAATCCCGAAGCATAAAAAAACCGCCGATTTTTGTCGGCGAGTTTTTTGATGTCTCAGTTTCCGAACTGAATTCCGGCGTCTTTGATCATCTGCTGATACTGCTTCCCGGTCTCGTTTCCGAAAGCCTGCCGCAGGTGATTGTAGGAATCCCGAAGATTCCTGCATCCGGCCAGTGTTTCCTCCACCCGCGCGGCATCCTGCTGCGGAATTCCGGCTTCCTTCAGCTGCCGCGCCATGGGCGAAAGCGTCTCTTCGGCCTTTACTTCCTTCTTTCCTTTGGCCTGTTTGCCGCTTTGCTTTTTCTTCGGTTCGGTTGTTTTGCCGGCCTGCTCCCCGTTCGGTTCGCTCGCCTCGCCGGCAGCTGAGGTCGCAGCAGATTCCGCCGCCTGTTCCGGCTGAGCAATCTCCTTCAGCGTGATCAGGGACATACCGTTTTCCTGCGGTTCAAAATTGAACCAGATTCCGTATTGCGTTTTCAGGTAATCCATGGGAGCTCTTCTGGACCGCTGCTGATCATACTTGTATTCGGGATTGGCGGAGATCACCCGGAACAGATCGCCGGACTTAATCTGCCCGTCGTGGGATACGATCTCTTCCGTAATCAGTCCGCGGATAATTTCCATGCGGGCCTTATGTGTCGGCGCAATCTTGACGGTTTCCTTCTTCTTCCTGCTTTTATCCGTCTCCGCCTTTTGCTGCTTCTTTCCGGTTTCGGCCGTCTGGTTTCCTGTGCTTCCCGATGGATCGGAAAGCTGCTCAGCTGCCTGCGCCGGTTGCTTCTCAGTCGCTTTGGCCGGACTCTGTTCTGTTTTCTTTTCCTGTGCCGGAGCGACAGCAGGCGTGGGTGTCTCTTCTCTCTTCCGCGTCAGAGGCGTTTTGGCCTCCAGCGGGATAAAATCCGTGCAGGCCCGCGGCCACATGGGATTGACGCGTCCCGCTTCGCCCATGCCGATCACGTCGACCCCCGCCGACCGGAGGTGAACCGCCAGGGCGGAAAAATCGGAGTCCGACGAAGCAATCACGACAGCTGCAACCGCGCCTTTTCCTCCCTCCCGGGTGGCTGCAAGAATCTCCATCGCCCCGATGACCAGGCAGATATCCGAACTGTTCTTGTACCGGTTTGGGCGCAGGGTGAAATTCGTGTGAATGGAATACATCAGGATCGGGTCGGCCCATTCATTCAGGGAGATTCCGGAACCGTAGATTTCCCGGATGCAGACATTGCCCAGGGAATAGGCATAGGACATGATATGTCCGGCATAAGCCGGATCCACATTTTCCGCGTCGATCAGCACCGCGATATTATTCGTTTCTTCCGTTGGCATCTTTTAAGTTTCATTCCTTTCTGATATCGACAAAGCGGGAGCGAACTGCCGTGCATTCGTCTTCCCGTGTCCTGTATATTAAAATCTGAACTTTACTTTCTGTCAATAGCTGAAGTTTTTCTCCGATTACTTTGCAGAACTGTTGACTTAGAGTGAACTTCAGGGCATAGAATCGTCACCAACGGTCCTTCAGTCTCTTACAACATGGGGCGTCTCCTGAGATCAGATCAGTCCGTTGATAAACTTCGTCAGGGTCTCCCGGTCATAGAAGCTGGAAAGATGGGACAGATAGATATCCGGTTCGACGCCCTGATCAATGTCATAGAACGATCCGTTTTTGAAGAACGACATCCGGCTCGGTCCGGAAATCTGGAACATGCTTCCCCACGCCGTGGACATGGGCTGCACTGTACAGCTTCCGCCGCCGGAGGTCCGGCCCAGCAAAGTCACCTTCTGGGAATTTTTGAAAACAGCGGGCACCAGATTGCCGCATGAGAAGCTCAGGGGAGAAATCAGGCAAAAGATGTTTTTATCATCCACTTCGTCCATGCTGTCAAATTGCCTGTCCAGATTTGTATCTCCCCGGTACAGCACCGTGGAAAACGCGCCGGTGGACGTATTCTTGACGCAGAAAGGCGCCTCGCCGAGGACCCAGCTCATCACAAAGAGCGCGGCGTCCACCGCGCCGCCGCCGTTACAGCTCAGGTCGATCACCACATTCTGAATCGGACTGTCCTTCCGGTAAATCATGGAATGAGCATAAATAATCAGTCCAATTGTATCATCCGGAAATTCCCCCCCCGTTCAGAACTTCATAATAGGGAGTTCCGATACTGGCGGTAAACTCGTCAAACAAAACATAAGCGGTATTCTCGACTTCCTGATACTTGTACGGGCTGTCCCCGAGCCATTTGGCCCGCTCGGTGTGATACCGTTCATAATCCGTATTGTACCGTGTGCTGGCTGTCCCGTAAAAACCGTCCAGTTCTTCCCGTCCGCTCATCCAGGAATAGCCCAGAAATGCGGAATGCAGATCGTCCAGATAATAATCGATGAAATCATAGAGCGCCGCGTCCGCCTCCCAGGGATCGGTATCGCGCAGGGATTCATCATATCCGATCTGCCAGAAAAGCGTATCAAAGCTCGTGATCTCATGGACGTCTTTCAGGCCATACAGTACATCCAGCGCCAGGCACAGTTCCCGATAGCCGTAATCCGCCAGGGCTTTACTGCGCTCCGTCGGCTCAGCGGAATAGTATAGTTCTCCCACAGGCGTAAGACCTGAAGCGGCATCCCCAAAGTAAGAACCCGAACCCAAAAAGGCCGCCTTCCCGTTATAGAACGGATTCAGCAGAAAATGGGGCGAAGTGATCAGATCCCCCATCGTCTGGAACGGTACATATCCTTTTCCGTCCTGAAGAATAATTTCTATCTCATAATCCTTCGTCAGCTCAAGGAGCAGTTCATCCCCCTGACGGTCAAAAGATCCTTTGGTATTCCGCTGGAAAAGCTCCGACTCGCCTGCCTCATTGAATCCGCTGAAGGTCAGAATATCCTGCAGCGAGGTATCCGAAGAAGCATGCAAAAACATGTTGTAGTCGTCAAAGGCAATCGTCCCCTCCGCAAAATCCACGGTCATGCTGTACCCGTTTTCCCGCTTCAGGATGATCTCGTTTCCCTTCTGTTCATAGGTCAGGGCATAGTTTTCATCCCCCAAATAAGCGTGATACATCAGATTGAGCAGATCACACCAGGCGTTGAGTTCAACCCAGGGAAGATCCTCCACACCGTCCATAAAATAGAACGGAAATTCCGTAGAGGAATCTATCGCCCCAACATAAAGTGTCAAAGCCTTTTCCTCAATCTGATGTTTCGTTTCCGCTGCAGCCGAAAGGGGCATCAGACTGAACAGCAAAACGATTGCGGTTATCGCAGAAAGAATTTTTAATTTCATGACCGATCAGACCTCCTGTTTCTTCTCTCACGTACTATTATTGAAATACATGCAGCATTCACGTGATCATGTGATTTAACCTTGCATCTCCGCGTGTTTCACAACGACTTTTTTCCCTCTGAACGCAATGCCCATCCGGATCATGGCCTTCACACCCGCGCTGCGCATTTCCGTTTCGTACTGCATATCCCGGATTTGATTAAGCGCGGTCTGGGCCAGCTGCTCCAGATCGTCTTTCTGATCCCGGGAGGCTTTCAGTTCGAAGAGAAAACCCGGCAGCTGCTGATCCATGGGCTGCAGCTGGATATCGAAGCGCCCAAGCCCGCATTCACGATTGGATCGGACGGCGTAGCGGTTGTTGAGGATGGCACACAGGCCGATCATCAAGCCCTGATAAAAGGCTTCAGAGCCAGTATCGTACACGCTGATGGTTTCCAGCAGGTATTTTACGATGCTCTTTTGCAGGGCGTCCGCATCCCGCTCAAAGACTGCCTGCTGGATGGCGGCGGCGGTGGATTCTCCGCCGGCAAGGTTCAGCCGGGAAATGATCTCTTTCGCGTACACAAAGGCAATTTCTTTGTTGGGAATGGAAACCTGGCACATGAAATTGCCGTCGTCCTGGGGCAGGATCTTCGTGCAGCGCAGATAGCCAGCGACCAGCAAAAAGCTGTAAATACTGGACGGGTTCTTTTTGACCTCCGGATAGATCACGCCGCTGTCCACATAGGTGGAAAGGGTTTCGCCCTGCATCAGACGGCGCAGGTTTTCAGTGATCTCCGGCGTGGCGGAGGCAATGATCTCCCCGATGATGTCGTTGCTGCCGGTGGATAGCCAGAAGGCCTTTGGCACGCACTTTTCATCCACGTAGTTGATGACCGACCAGGGATTGAAGATCTCCGTCTGGCCGAACTGGTAACCGTCATACCAGTCGCAAACCTCGGCCAGCTTGTCTTTCTGACCGTAGTAATCCAGCATCTGCGCCACTTCGTCCTTGGAAAAGCCGAAATAGCTGCTGTACCGGTCGTCCAGGATGGTGTTGACCTTCAGGTTGTTCATGCCGCTGAAAATGCTCTCATTGGCCACGCGGAGAATGCCGGTCATGAAGCCGTAGGCCAGATCGGGGTTATCCTTGAACGCGCCGGAAAACAGATTGCGGATGAAGCCGATCACCTGATCGTAATAGCTGTTGGCATAGCCCTGCTGAATTGGGGTATCGTATTCGTCAATGATGATCACGGCCTCCATGCCGTAATGCTTGTGCAGCATGGCGGCCAGCACAGCCAGGGAGCGGGAGAGGGTGACCTCGTCCGCGGTGCCGGCGATAATGTCGGCGTAGAGCTGCTTTTCCACGGCATTGCAGGCGCCGCTGTCCGCCAGCTCTTCATGGCGGGCATATTCGCCGCGGATGTTGGCGGCAATGTCCTTCAGCGCGTTATCCCAGGATGGGTATTTCACGTCCTTGAAGGAGAGATAGATCACGGGATACTTTTCCTGGAAGCTGCGGTAGTATTCGCCGCAGGCCCAGATGGCTTTATCCTTGAAATAAACGGAGGTATCCGCCGCAGTGCGCTCAAAGAAAACCCGCAGCATATCCATGTTCAGGGTTTTGCCGAAGCGCCGGGGCCGGGTAAACAGCGATACCTTGGGCAGCGCATCGATAAAATCGCGGATCAGCAGCGTTTTGTCGATATAATAATACTTGGTGACCGCTTCCACATAGCCGGAAATGCCCACCGGCAGCGGAAGGAGCTGCGGACGCTTTTCCGCCTTTGGATGAAACGCTATTTGTGTGTTCTCCGGCACCAGCCAGAAGCGGCCTCCCTTCTTCGCTCCATCAATGGCTCCGCTTTTGCATAATTGCTGGATTCGCCTGCCGGAGATTCCCCAGCGGGCAGCGGCTTCCGATATGGTTAAATACTTCATCATGTTCACCTCACGCAGGATTTCGCGAAATTAATATACACCATTTCGCGAAACGAAGCAAGCATTTCGCGAAATTCAAGCGAAATCTATAGTCATGTTTCAACAAAGCTGCGTGAATGCAAAAACCGACTGCCTTTGTCAGACAGCCGGTTCCTTGTTATTTGGGTCAAATGGTATAGATATAATTCGCTTTGCGCGGCGCGGCGGGATTGGCGGGCTTGGCGGCATAGCCCAGGATCAGGTTGCCGATACCCTCGTAATCGCCCTCGATGCCGAGCTGCTTGAGAATGGCCTGGCCTTCCTCGCTCTCGAATTCTTCCTTGGCGCGGTGGATCCAGCAGCTGGCCACGCCCAGATCGGCAGCGGCGTTCATCATGTTGCCCAGCACCAGGCTGCCGTCGTAGATGTAGGTGGGCATTGCCTTGTTGGCCAGTACCACCACCAGCTCCGGCGCGCCGTAGAAGGGATCGATGTCCATGCCCATCGCCGCGGCATTGAGCTTGGTCAGCTTGGCCCGGACTTCGGGGTCTTTGATCACCAGGATGATGGGCGACTGCTTGCCCATGCCGGTGGCGGCGTAGGTGCCCGCTTCCAGGATGGCGTTGAGCTTTTCTTCCTCGATGTGTTCAGGCTTGTAGGCACGGCAGCTGCGGCGCGTTTTCAGGGTGGTCAGGGTTTCGGCCATGGTTTTTTCCTCCTTTGTTTATCGGTTCAATATAGATCCTTCTCCGCCGCGCTTGGGGAATTCGTTCAGATGCGGGTGGAGCTGTTCCCTTGTTTCCCGGATCACCGCAAGCATCTCCTGCTTCTGATCCGGCAGATAGCCCTGCATGGGCACGATGTTGGACGGATGGGAGCCGAAATAGTAGGTGTCCTTCAAGTCCAGCTGACAGAGCAGCCGTTCCTGTTCGTCCAGCAGCTGGCCGATGGTGCATTCCTTAAAAGCGCCGGTTTTCATATCCTGATACAGCCTGCAGCCGGGTTCGGCATGCAAGCTGCCGATGAACAGCAGGTGCGGCTGCACCGCGTTGACGAGCCGGGCGGTGGCGTCGGCGTTTTCCTTCCACAGTTCTGCCCCGCCGCAGCCCAGAATGGCGTTGAAGCTGTAATCCATGCTGGCCGCGGTCAGGCGCAGCAACTGTTCCCGCGCTTCCTCCGCTGTGTGGCCCTTGTTCATGTAGGCCAGCGCCGCGTCCAGGCCGCTTTCCACGCCGATGTCAAGCCCGTGGATGCCCGCAGCCCGGAGCTGCCGCAGCTCCTCATCCGTCTTGCCTTTGATGTTCTGGATGGAGGCGTACATGGCAATGGTTTCCACCTTGGGCAGCTTGCGATGGATGGCGTCAGCAATCTTCAGCAGCCGATCAGCAGAGAGCACAAAGGCGTCTCCATGCTCCAGGAATACCCGCCTGGCGCTCGGGCGGTAACGGGCGTATTCGTCGATATCCGCTTCCACCTGCTCCATGGGGCAGACGGAAAATTGCACGTCCGGATACATATAACAGAAAGTGCATTTGTTGTGGCTGCATCCCTGCGTCACCTGCAGGAGCAGCGAATCGGCCTCATAAGGCGGTCTGTAAACGATTCCCGTCAAATTCATGCGTTGGTTTCTCCCTGCATCTGCGCAATGTATTCGTTTCCCCAGGTTTGCATGGCGGCAATGACGGGTTGAAACTTGCGGCCAATCTCCGTCAGGGAATATTCCACCCTGGGCGGGATGGCTTCGTACTGCACCCGCTTGACCAGGCCGTTTTCCTCCAGCGCTTTCAGCTGGACGGACAGCGTGGCGTGGGTCATCTTCGGCATCTTCCGCAGCAATTCATTGAAGCGGATGGGCCCGTCCTCCAGGTAGAGCAGGATCAGCACCGCCCATTTGCCGGAGATCAGGCTCTGGGCCGTGGCAAAGGGGCACTTGCCGAAGCGCTCCTCCAGGGTCGTTTGCTTTTCCATCACACGTCAAATTCTTCCTTCAGATCCAGCATGCCCCGGATCTCCGCGTGGCCGTTTTCCAGGTAAAACAGCCCCATTTCCCAGCCGTTCTGATCGTACAGGGCCATGATCTGCGGCATGGCCTCGCGCACCTTCTCCAGCAGCGCGTCGTCCTTCACGACCTTGGCCTGCCCGTCGTAGCGCAGGAAATCATTGCCGTTCACGGCCAGCACTTCCACCTTGGGGTTCTTTGTCAGCTGCTTGAACACGTTCTTGAAGGTGCCGCAGCCAAAATACAGGGTATCGTTCACCAGCATCTGGAAGCCGAAGGGCCGCCCCTTGGGCTGGTCGCCATCCGTCGTCAGGAAATAGAACACCTGCGCTTTGTTCAGGAATTCATGCACCTTTGCAGCGTTACTCATGATGATCTTCCTCCTTGGTCATTTTCTTGAACCGGTTTTATTATATGACCGTTTATGGAAATGCACAAGTACGATTTTTCAGGATACCTGGTATCATAAAAGATACCGGAGAATTCTTCATTTCTGCTTGACGCTATATCGCCACAGCGATATAATCAGAATGAAAGGAGCTGATAAAACATGCAAAAGGAGATGATAGGGTTAAGGTTGCTTTAATTGGACATACTGACTATAATTTCACCAGAAGTCAGTATCAGAGCAGTCAGCTTGAAGACTTAAAAGCAGTTACCGATACCATCGAGTGAATTTCTACTACCGACCTACTACCTACCAAGAAGGGTAAAAAGAAAACTCCCAACTTTCAAAAAGTGAGAGTTTTCAATGCGGAGCGGGTGGGATTCGAACCCACGGTACGTTGCCGTACACCTGATTTCGAGTCAGGGCCGTTATGACCACTTCGATACCGCTCCATTGCAACGGGCGAATTATACCATACGAGCAAATATTTGGCAACCGCTTCCGTCAAATCTTCCGCGGCGGAAATCGGCTACAGCACTGAAAACGGAGGCAACGCATTCCCGCCCTGAAGAAAGACGTCATGGGTGCGGGAATGGCCATCAGGGTCGGGCCCATGCTGGAATACAGCCGGTTCTATGTGCCCTTCGAGCATCTCGAGGCGGCAAAGGCTATCGTGGATGATCTGTTTTCAGATGCCCGGGGAGAAATAACAGAACAGTAAACAACATTCATCGAAAAGGAGCTGCCTGAACATGCAGATTGGTGCACAAAGCTATACCGTACGGCAATACTGTCAAACTGAAAAGGATCTGGGCGAATCGCTGGAGAAGATCGCCGCGATCGGTTACCGGAATATCCAGCTCTCCGCCATCGGCCCAATCCCGCCGGAGCGGGTGAAACATCTGTGCGACGCAAACGGCCTGCGCATCGTGCTCACGCACAATCCGGAAACCGATTTCCTGGAAAAAACGGAAGATCTGATCCGCCGGCATCAGCTCTACGGCTGCACCTATGTCGGCCTGGGCTATCTGCCGGACCGCTATCACGTGCCGGGCGGGCCGGAAAAGTTTGCGGAAGACTTCATGCCGTCGGCGGAAAAGCTCCGCGCGGCCGGCATGAAGATGATGTATCACAACCATGCTTTTGAGTTCGCCCGTATGCCGGACGGCCGGTTCATGATGGATCATCTGCTGTCCGCCATGCCGGCAGATCTCCTTGGCGTCACGGCGGACACCTACTGGCTTCAGTACGGCGGCATGGACATCTGCGCCTGGCTGCAGCAGCACGCGGAAAGGCTTCACTGCGTCCATCTGAAGGATTACACCGTGTCCGGCTTCGACATCCGGATGGCGCCCGTCGGCGCCGGAAGCCTTGATTTTCCGAAGATCCTGGATATCCTGGGCAAAAACGGCCTCACGGAATACGCCCTGGTGGAACAGGACGACTGCTACGGCGCCTCCCCCTTCGATTGTCTGAAAGAAAGTTATGAATCATTAAGCCGTTGGTTATAATATTGCGTTACTCCGCCTCTTCATCCATGGTTTCCAGCAGAAAGCTGACCGGTCTGAACCCGTCGTTGCAGGAGATCATCGCCGATCTCGGATTCTTCATCCAGCCGTCATAGAAGTTTTCGCCGCCGTGCGCCAGCGTCATCACAAACGGCGACACCGTGTCCCATGCGCTAGAGCAGAAGCCTTCCGGCCGTTCCCAGCCGTTGCAGATGAAGCGCTGCCCCAGTTCCATCGGGCAGGCATGTGCAATCGGGTTTTCGTATTGCTCTATCAGATCGTCATACCGTGCGATCTTCTTCACGGTGATGCGTACTTTCTTCATCGTTCCTCCTGTGCGTCAGATAGCTGGATTCTCAGGATTTAACATGCACATCCATCTGCGGGAACGGGATAGAGATGCCCGCAGCGTCCAGCGCCCGCTTTCCTTTGTCCAGCAGGCTGAAGTTCACGTTCCAGTAATCTTCCGTCTTCACCCACACCCGTACGGCGAAGTCCAGGCTGCTGTCCGCGCACTTGAGCAGCACGACCTGCGACGCGGGCTCCGGCAGGATGCCCTCCTGCCCGGCCGCCAGTTCGTTCAGCACCCGGTAAACCGTATCCAGATCGCTGCCGTAATCCACGGAGAAGGTAAGGTCCAGCCGCCGGGTGCCCTGCCGTGAAAAGTTATTAATGGGTGCGTTGGTCAGTGTTCCGTTGGGAAGGCTCAGCTGTTTGTTATCCGGCGTGATCAGCTCGGTATAGTAAGCCCCTACTGTCTTCACAACGCCCTCGTTGTCCCCGATTTTCACATATTCCCCCGCCTTGATCGGCCGCAGAATCAGCAGGATCAGTCCGCCGATCAGGTTGCCGACGGCGCCCTGCAGCGCAAGGCCGATGGCCACGCTTCCGGAAGCCATCAGGGTCAGGATGGAAGTCATGGGAATGCCCATGATATTCGCCGCGGTCAGCACGACAATCACGGAAAGAACGATCTTCACCAGGTTCAGCAGGAACCCTCTCAGGGTCGGCTCGATAGCCTGTATCTTTTTGTTGCGTTTCAGCAGTTTCCCGATCCAGTGCACCAGGAAAAAGCCGATCACCAGCGCCACAATGCCCTTCAGGAGATCCAGCCCACCGGTTTTCAGAATACCGATGATATCTTCCGTGTTCATATGCCGCATCCTTTCTTTTTGGAGATCATGTTGTACCACTCTGCATGAAAAGTATATCAAACAGCTCCCGCCGTGACAAGCCATTCTTTGCCGTCTTGTTTTGAATCCGTTCGTTTGATATAATTACGAAGTTAATGAATTTGAAGGAGGGGTTTCATGATCGCACAGACGCCGCCCATGGGGTGGAACAGCTGGGATTGCTACGGCGCCGCCGTCACGGAGGAGACCGTCCGCGCCAACGCGGAATATATGGCGTCCTTCCTGAAGCCGTACGGCTGGGAATATGTGGTGGTGGATATCCAGTGGTCCCGTGCCAACGCGAAGGACCACGCGTATGAGCCGTTTGCCGATCTCACGATGGATGAATTCGGCCGGCTGACGCCCGCCCTGAACCGTTTCCCCTCCGCGAAGGACGGCGCAGGTTTCCGCCCCCTGGCGGATTACGTGCATTCCCTTGGCCTGAAGTTCGGCATCCATATCATGCGCGGGCTTCCCCGCCTGGCGGCGCACCATCATCTCCCCATCGCGGACAGCGATGGCTTCTGCCATCTCGCGGCCGATCCGCATTCGATCTGCGCCTGGAATCCGGACATGTACGGCCTGAAGTGCGACACGGCGGACGCCAAAGCCTATTACGACAGCATTTTCCGTCTCTACGCCTCCTGGGGTGTGGATTTTGTCAAGTGCGACGATATTGCCCGGGAATATCCCCATTGCCGGCGGGAAATCGAGCTGATTTCCGATGCCGTGAAAAACTGCGGCAGGGATATGGTGCTCAGTCTCTCCCCCGGTCCCGCGCCCCTGGAGCAGGCGGAGCATCTGAAAGCCAACGCCAACATGTGGCGCATCACCGATGATTTCTGGGACGACTGGGCACTGCTGAAAGGCATGTTCGAGCGCGCCGAGAAGTGGTGCGTCCATGCCGCCCCCGGCCACTGGCCGGATGCGGACATGCTGCCCGTCGGCGCCCTGCGCCAGTGCGAAAATCCCAATGACCGGACGCGGTTTACCCCCGCCGAGCAACGCACCATGATGACGCTCTGGTGCATGATGCGTTCTCCCCTGATGATCGGCGGAGAGCTGACGAAGAACGACGCGTTTACCCTCTCGCTGCTGACGAACAGCAGCGTGCTGGAGATCCTGAAGGAAGGCTGGTGCGCCCATCCCCTGCGGACCACCGATGATGAAAGCATCTGGATCTCTCCCCGCCAAAGCGGCGACGGGGTCTGGATCGCCCTGTTCAATCTTTCCGACCGCCGGCGTTCCGTTTCCCTTTCCGCCGAAGAGGCGGACCTGACCTTCTTCCGGGGCACGGAGCTTTGGACCAGGCGGCAGGTCCGGAAATCCGGAACGCTGCGCGCCGTTCTGCCGCCGCATGACGCCGCCGTTTTCCTGCTCAGATAAAGGAGTTTTGACCGAATGAAACGATGGATCGCAGTACTGGGTTTTCTGCTGCTTCTTCTGGCGGTTTCCTCCGCCCTCGGCGAGGTTTCCGTCTCCGTCAATCCGGAAAATCCCCGGGTCGGTGACTATGTGAATGTCATTGTCACGCCGGACCGTGAAAACCCCGAAAGCGTTTCCTACGCACTCTTCTACGGGGACAATCTGGAAAAGGTGTTCGCCGGCAAGCCGGTTCAGCATTACGATGTCTGGTGCCGTCCCCGCAAGGAGGGCGACTATACCCTGCGGATCACCGTTGTCTATGATAACAAAGACAAGGAAACCGCGGAGGTGGTCCTGCCCGTTTCCGGTTTCGCCCCGGATCAGGAGGGTACGGACGTAATTTACAGCCAGAAGGACGGCTGGTGGAAAAAAGTAAAGTATTCCTCTTCCGAGCTGCAAACCTCCGGCTGCGCCATCTTCACCCTCAGCCACCTGCTCCAGCGGGCCGGCTTCACGGGAGAAGACGTTACCCCCTCGGTCCTGGCAAAGACCTATGTGTATTATAAGGAAGATTCCGGAACCTGGAACGAGGGTCTGATCCGCTATTCCGCAGTGGATTACGATTTCACCACGCAGAAGGAACTCTTCTATTCACCAGAGGAAATCGCCGCCTGCTTCCGCCGCGGCGACCGCTTCTCCTTCAGCATCGTGGACCGGCATATCGCCCTGGCCGACGCCATCAGCGAGGACGGAACCAAGGTCCACATTGTGGACAGCGCCCCCGGCGCCACCTACGAGCGGATCCGCTTCCCCGGGAAAATCTTCATTCAGAATGCCGACGGCTCCTTCACCGAAGCCGCCTCGCCGGAGGATCATCCCGGCATCCGCTGGTTCTTTGAAACCGCGGAATACGGCGGTCTGGAATACTGGATGGATCTTGAATACTGCGCAAACCGCGGCATGCGGCTGGTTCGCTTCCCCTGGCTGAAGGCAGATCCCGGCGACGGCGGCGGCGCCCGCAGCGTCGTTCCGGAAACCGTCGGCGCCCTCCTTACCAAGGTCACGAAGGAAAAGGAATCCTGGCGCATCCCCACCCGCGATCTGCAAATCACCGGCATCGCTCCGGAAGAAATCCAGGTTGCCATCGTCACAAATAAAAAAGGCACCATGCTGAAGGATATCAGCGGAAAGCAGATTCCGAAGAAGGCAAAGATCAAGCGCAATATGATGGTACTGCTGCTGGGCGGCGGAACGGAAGATCTCCTCTACGCCTGGTGGGACAACGGCTTCGGCTATGTGACCAAAGCCGACGTCGAAATTCTTCCCGCAGCCGAGGGAGACTTTGAAACCGGCGTCATCGCGAAGAACGGGAACACCTCCGGCGCGCAGAAAATCACCGCTTATCTGAATCCGGACGGGAAAACCGGCGTGGTTCAGTGGGAAACCGGCACCCCCGTCGCCGTCGTGGAAAAGCAAAACGGCTATTGGCTCCTCGAGGGCAACGGCCAGCGCGGCTGGGTGCGTGAAAAATACATCATTCCGGATCAGGAGAACACTTCAGAAGGAGAAGAAGAAAATGGGCAGGAAATCAACGAAGGAGAATAAATCTGTGTGGCAGATCACCCGGGAAAACCTCGGGCTGACCCGGGAAAAAGCGGGAGATCTGATCCCCGGTTTCTCCCCGGAGCGAATTGAAAAAATCGAAAACGGCCGAACCCAGATTCAGCCGGAGGACGTCATGCTCCTGGCCGAGTATTACAAGGCTCCTTCCCTGCGGTATCATTACTGCATGAACGAGTGTCCCATCGGCCAGATGCACGCCCTGCGCACCGAATCCAAGGCGCTGGGCCAGATTGCCGTGGAAACGCTGAATGCCCTGAATAAGCTTTCAAAGAGCCGCGACCGCCTGCTGGAAATCGTGGAGGACGGCGAGGTCCAGGCCGACGAGTATGCCGACTTTGCGGAAATCAAGGCCACCTTGGATAAAATTGCCCTCAGCGTATCCAACCTGCAGCTCTGGGTGGATGAACAGATTGCCGCCGGCAACCTGAAAAAGCCGGAATAAATGACTTGAAAAAGAGCACCCGCCGGTCACAATCCGGCGGGTGTTTTTTGTCTGTGATTCAGTCTTTGCCGATTATTCTTCCGTCAGTTCCTCAACGGCTTCAACAACTTCGGCGGCCACAACAGCTTCCGCGGCGGCTTCAGCCTGCTTCTCGGCTACTTTTTCAACGCCTTCAACGGCTTCGATGAACTGCTCGGCCACGTGGTCATCCGTCGCCACGACTTCATATTCGTCGGCAGCAGGCGCAGCCACTTCTTCAAAAGCGGGGACTTCGGGCTCGATGGCCTGGCGGATGCTCAGGCTGATGCGCTTCTTCTCGGGATCCACGCTCAGTACCTTGACCTTAACTTCGTCGCCGACCTTCACGGCGTCTTCCACCTTGGCCACGCGGGTCGTTGCGCACTGGCTGATGTGAACCAGACCGTCCAGGCCGGGCTCCAGCTCAACAAACGCGCCGAAATCGGTGATCCGGACAACCTTGCCGTCCACGATCGCGCCTTCGGGATACTTCTCCACCGCAGTGTCCCACGGATGGGGCTGCAGCTGTTTATAACCCAGCTGGATGCGTTCCTTTTCGCGGTCCAGGCTCAGCACCTTCACGTCAATTTCCATGTTGGGCTTGACGACTTCGCTCGGATGCTTGATCCGGCCCCAGGACAGGTCGGTGATGTGAACCAGGCCGTCCACGCCGCCCAGGTCAACAAAAGCGCCGAAGTCGGTCAGCCGGCGGACGATACCGTGAATCACGATGCCCTCTTCCAGCTTCTCCCAGGCTTCCTTCTTCCGCGCGGCGGTTTCCTCCGCCACAACAGCCTTGCGGCTCGCAACGACGCGCTTTTTCTGCTTGTCGACTTCGATGATCTTCAGCTTCATTTCCTGGCCGACAAAATTGTCGATCTTTTCGACGTACCGCTGGCTCAGCTGGCTGGCCGGCACGAAAGCGCGCACGCCGCCGATATCGGCGATCAGCCCGCCCTTGACGGCTTCCTTGCCGACGGCATCCACATACTCGCCCGCTTCATACTTCTCCATCAGGGCGTCCCACGCCTTGCGGTTGACGATGTTGCGCTGGCTCAGCAGCACATTGCCCTCTCCGTCGTTTACTTTGACGACTTCGACTTCAATCTCATCGTCCAGTTTGACATCCTGGTCAACCAGATCCGCGCGCTTGATCAGTCCGTCTGCCTTGTAGCCGATGCTCACGCAGACTTCATCATCGGTGATCTGCACTACTTTTCCGGTCAACGTCTGTCCGGGCCGGATCCTCACCAGAGTAGATTCGACTTCCGCCATGAAGTCATTGTGGTTTTCCTCCTCCGGGGCTTGGGTCAGGTCCTTGTTCTCCATGTCGCTCATGCGTGTGACAACCTCCTTAAGTGAATCCGTCGGCGTGGATGCACCGGCGGTGATTCCAATCTTTTCGGAATCAATATTTGCAAAGGCGGGCGGAATCTCCGCCGCACTCTCCACCAGGATCACCTTTTCGCATCTTTTCCGGCAGATGTCGAAAAGTTTTTTCGTGTTCGCGCTGTTCCGTCCGCCCACCACGATCATCGCGTCCATCCGCCCGGCCATTTCCGCCGCTTCCTTCTGGCGGATCTCCGTGGCGTTGCAGATGGTGCAGTGCGCGTCCAGATGCCGTACCTTTCTGCGCAGCGCTGTCAGCACTGCTTCCCATTTTTCGGGCGGATACGTTGTCTGGGAAACGGCAACGGCCTTTTCCATCTCCGGCAGGCACAGAGCGTCTTCCGGCGTGGCCGCCGTCAGCACTTCGCCGTGGACCCATCCGGCCGTTCCCTGAACCTCCGGATGTTCGCTCTCCCCCACCAGGATCACCGGCGTCCCGTCTCGGGAGCTTTCCTCCACGATCCGGTGCATCCGGCTCACGAAAGGACACGTCAGATCCAATATTTCACATCCGGCTTTTTCAAGCTCCTCCATGGTCTGCCTGGAAACGCCGTGGCTTCGGATCAGCACCCGGCGGCCTTTCGCCTCCTCCGCGCTGCGGACGGGATTCAGCCCCTCTGCCTCCAGCCTTGCGACCACCGCGGGATTGTGAATCAGCTCGCCCAGCGTGCAGGAGGGAACCCCGTCCTGCGCCGCCTTTTCGGCCATTTCCACGGCGCGCTGTACGCCCATGCAAAAGCCGGCATGATCCGCAACCTCAAGAGGCATAACCGGTATCCTTTCGATTAAATCGCTACATCTATAACTATTTTCGCTTCCATTGCAAAAAATCCTGCTCGCCTAAAAAATTTTTTTAATTATTTTTTCGGGTGCTGTTTTTCCGCCTCCGCGATCATTCCGCGGAAGGTCTCCCGGAAGCGTTCGTTCATCTCTTCGCAGGTTTCCTTGTTGATGCCCCGCGCCAACAGGTCGTCGTAGGGAATCGATTCACCGACGTACATCCGGGTCAGTCTGAAAAAGCTCAGTTTCCGGTCGATATAGATGGGGATGATCGGCGCCCGGGTGCGCATGGCGATCAGCGAGGCCCCGTTTTCAATCTGCTCCATCTGCCCCTCGTGGTGTCGTGTTCCCTCCGGGAAGATCAGCAGAATTTTCTTCATTTTAATGGCCTTCATGCATTCCCGCATCGCCGTCATGTCCGTGTTGTGCCGGTCCACCAGGATACAGTGCACCCGTGCCAGCAGCCGCTCCGCCAGTTTTCCTTTGCCCAGTTCCTTTTTGCCCAGGAAAACGATCTGCCGTCCGGGAATATACATGGCCATGGCCACCGGGTCCAGCGCATGCTGATGGTTGGCAATCAGCACATAGGGCGCCTCCGCGTCCAGTCTTTCCCGGTTGTAGCATTTCACCGGCATCAGCGTGTGAAACAGCGCAATGGCCAGATACCGGGCCACCTCGTACAGAGCGCTGTTCTTCTCAGTCACGGCTTCCGGCGCTTTTTTTTCACCCATGGCGCTTTGCCTCCGCAATCCGAACGATGGCGTCAACGGTTTCGTCGAAGGTCAGCGATGTAGAATCCACCAGCACAGCGTCCGGTGCCTGGCGCAGCGGCTCAACAGGCCGGTTCATGTCCTGTTCGTCCCGCGCCTTCAGCTCTTCCAGCACCTTTTCAAAGGGTTCTTCCATGCCCTTTTCCTTCATCTCCAGCCAGCGTCTCCGGGCCCGTTCTTCCGGCGCCGCCGTCAGGAAAATCTTGGCCGTGGCATTGGGCAGCACCGTGGTGCAGATGTCCCGCCCGTCCACCAGCATGTCCGTCTCCGCAGCCAGCTGCTGCTGAATCCGGACCATTTCCTTCCGAACCTCCGCATACCGGCTCACCGTGGAGGCAGCCATGCTCACCTCCGGCGTCCGGATCATGCCGGTCACGTCCTCACCTTCCACAAAGGTATGCTGTCCGTCCGCTTCATGGCGCACGCCGATCTTCAGTGCCCGGCACAGGCCGACGATTTTTTCCTCGTCCCCGGTGTCGATTCCCTTCCGCAGGGCGGTCAGCCCAAGCGCCCGGTACATCGCGCCGGTATCCAGGTGCAGAATGCCCATTTTCTTTGCCACCGCATCTGAAACGGATGATTTTCCCGCGCCCACCGGCCCGTCTATGGCAATATTCATTCTCATGATCATTTCCTCCGAATTCCTGCATATTGCCCCGTTATTATACACAATCCGCCCCTCCGATTCAATTGTTGCGGGCTTTTTGTCCGCCCGGGCGCGGACATTCCCACTTTTCAATAGATATTTGCAATTATCGTCTCTTTTCCCTTGACATGTTTTTTTGCATGTCTTATACTCAATTGAACCAACATTTCCCGCGACTCCGGAGGAGGTTTTTTCCATGAAAACAACGGGTATCATCCGTCAGCTTGATACACTTGGCCGGATTGTTCTGCCGATAGAGCTTCGGCGAACGATCGGAATCAGTCCCAAGGACATGATCGAAATCTTCGTGGAGGGCAGTTCCGTCATTCTCCGCAAATACGAGCCGGACTGTCTCTTCTGCGGCGGAAGCCGTGATCTCACGCCCTATAAGGACAAAATGATTTGCACGCGCTGCCTGACGGAGCTGCGCCAGCTGTAATGCCCTTTTCCGTTTTTCCGCGTCCGGACGGTACCGTCCGGATGCTTTTTTGTGTTGAAATTGTCTTGAAACTTCCCGCCCGCCCGGGTATAATGGCTCTCGAAAGGAGACGCTATGTCCTACGCTTTTTTTGCTTATCTTTCCCGGCTGAAGCTGATCCGCCGCTGGAGTCTTATGCGCAACACCCAGCCGGAGAACGACGCCGAGCATTCTCTCCAGGTTGCTATGATCGCCCACGCGATCGCCGTCATCGGGCGCGACCGCTATGGCCGGGATACCGATCCGGAGCATGTCCTGGCCCTGGCCGTTTATCACGATGCCACCGAGGTCATGACCGGCGACCTGCCCACCCCGGTCAAGTATCACAACGATGAACTCCGAAGCGCCTACCACCGGCTGGAGGATGTTTCGGCCGACCGGCTTCTCACCCTGCTGCCACCGGATCTGCGTCCCGCCTTCACCCCCTGCCTGAAGCAGGACCCGGGCTACGACCGCAGCGTCGTCAAGGCAGCGGACCGGATTTCCGCCTATATCAAGTGTCTCGAGGAAAAGCGCGCCGGCAACCGGGAGTTCGATTATGCCGCGGAAAACGTGCGGCGCAGCCTCGATGAAATCGGCATACCGGAAGTGCACGATTTCCTGCGCGATTTCCTGCCTGCCTTCGAAATGACCCTGGACGAGCTGAACCACCCCACGAATGAATAATCTCAGGAGGATTTGCCGAATGAAACGTTTACTGGCGCTGCTGCTGTGCCTCTCCCTGCTGCTTCCCGTCTTCGCCCTGGCCGAAGATGACGAGGAGGACATCGACTTCAACGAACTCATCGAGGAAGATGTGGAGCTGGATGAGGACGGCAATATTGTCGACAACGGAAACAACCAGGTGGAATACGAACTCACCGAGGAAGGCCTGGCCGCCATGGCCGACGCCTTTGAAATCGACGAAAGCGTCGATCCGTCCGAGCTGGAGCTGAATCAGAACCTGCCGGATGACGTCATCAACATTCTCCTCCTGGGCCTGGATGTCCGCGGCACCAGCGAAAAGAAGCTTCTCAAGGATCAGGACCAGTACGCCAAGCGTGCCGATGTCCAGATGATTCTTTCCGTCAACACCTTTGACGGTTCCATCAAGCTCACTTCCATCGCCCGCAACACCTGCGTCGACATTCCGGACCGGGTGAACGACACCAGCATTGCCAACAGCTACGGCCATGCGATCTATAAAAACGGAAAATACTCCTCCTGGGTCGATACCCCGGACAACTGTATGCACACCGTCAACCGCAATTTCGAAATGAACATTCAGTATTACGTGGCCATCAATTTCTACGGCGTGGCGTCCATCATCGAATACCTCGGCGGCGCCGATGTCGAGCTTACGAAGCAGGAAGCCTCCGCCATCAACACCTATCTGTCCATGGGCACCATCCGGGACAAAAACGGCAAGCTCCTCTCCCACGGAAAAGAAATCGCCCGCACCTACGACGACAAGAAGGGCAACCGCGAAAAACTCGAGAAGAAGGACGGCGTCCAGCATCTCGACGGTATCCAGGCGCTGATGTACGGCCGTCTCCGTTCCATCGACAACGACTTCAACCGCACCAGCCGCACCCGCAAGCTCCTTTCCAGCCTCCTCACCCCCACCGTGGACAAAATCAAGAACGGTGAGCTGAAAATCGACAAGCTGCTTCCCGAATGCGGCCAGTATTTCAAAACCAACATGAATATGCAGACCATGATGGAGCTGGTCAACGCCGTCATGCGCAGCGATATCGTCAAAACCATGGATCTTTCCGATTCCCTGATCGAGGAGTTCCGGATACCGGAGGACGGCACCTACAGCTACGGCGAGGACAGCACCGGTTCCTCCGTCGTGAAGCTGAACAATAAGCAAGCCACCACCGAGTCGCTGCACGAGTTCATCTACGGCGCCTACTACCCGGCGAACTGATCTCCGCGCATGATAAAGGGACTGCCCCGCGCAGTCCTTTTTTCGTTGCCCTTCCGGCTTTTTTATTCCGCGATGCCGCCGTCATGATTCCCAGGCGAAAGTCCTGTTTTCTGTTACTGGTTCAGCTCCCGGAAGTTCTTCTTCGTCATCTTCCAGTAGCCGATGCACAGCCCCGCATAAACCGCGATGCCGGCCGCCGTCATGATCCCGAGGGAGAGCCATGTCTCCGCCGGTACCAGCGTTTTCACCAGCCGCACGCACCCCAGCATGATGCCCCCGAACACCGCGTAGATTCCGACGTATTTCAGGAACTGCCCGTAGGGCAGCTCCTTCCGCAGAATGATGTACTGCACCACCGGCACTGTCATCTCCGCCATCAGCGTGCCCACCACCGCGCCCATGCTCTTCATCGAAGGAATCAGGCAGGCGTTGGCGATCAGGTTCACCGCCGCCCCGCAGCACACGCTCTTCACAAAGATGTGATCCCGCTTTTGGGGAAGCACCACCTGGGTCCGGATCACGTTCGCGAATCCGATCATGATCAGCGTAAACGCCAGCGGCGCCATCAGCGTCCCGGAGTACCGGAAATCCTCACCGTAGAACAACGGCGCAAACACGTCCGCCACCGCTGCCACCCCGAAGGCCATCGCGCTCGTCATGCAGAGGATCAGTTCCATGCTCCGGTCGATGTGCCGCGAAATCTTCTCCGTGGCGCCCTCTTTCTGCATGTGCGCCACCTTCGGCATCATCACTGTTCCGATGGCGGAAATAAACCCGCTCAGGCAGTAGATGATCTTCTCCGCGTTTTCGTAAAGGCCGTTCTCGTGCACCCCGGCGATGGCGCTCACCATCACCTTGTCCATCGTCCGGTAAACGTTCACCGCCAGCACTGAGATGAACAGCACCGCGCAGGGCTTGAGATGCTTCAGGCTCTCCCGGATCGGCACCGGCCGGTAGGTCACCTTCCCCCGCAGCGAGGCGGCGCTCATCAGGTTGCCGATCAGCGTGGCCAGGCTCCACACAAACCCATAGATCCAAAGATCCTCTTTTTTCTTTACAAACAGAAAAACGCATGCCGCCGCGGCCAGTTTGACAAAGGTATTCCGCAACGCGATGGGCTTGAAGATGTCCAGCCCCATCAGGCACCAGTCCAGGCTGACCAGGCAGCTGACGCTCATCATCGTCAGATGAAGGGCGATGACTTTCTCCTCCCCGGCCACCAGGAACACATACCCCAGCCAGGCAACCAGCGTCGCCCCGGCCACCAGCAGCTGCATCTGCCAGATTGCGGAAAACGTCCGGTCCAGTTCCTCCCGGTTGTCCCGCACCTGTGCGATGGTCCGCACACCGTAGTCGTTCAGCCCCAGCATGCCGATCAGGCAGAAGACGTACGAAACGCTCCACGCCAGCGAATAAAGCCCCACACCGTCCGTCCCGACCGTGCGGGACAGGTATGGGGCTGTCACCAGGGGCAGGAACACGGAGAACATGCGGTAGGCCACATTGTAGGCCGCGTTCTTTTTCGTGCTCATGTTCCTGCCTCCGTTTTATTCAGGGGGAAAGTCTCTTACAGGTGCAGCAGCGCCGTCGCCGCGCCGAAAAACACCAGCAGTGAAAGTGCGTCCACGATCGTGGTAATGAACGGGCTGGCCATTACCGCCGGGTCAAACCCCAGCTTCTTGGCAAACATCGGCAGCGTGCAGCCCACCAGCTTCGCGCAGAGCACCGTTACCATCAGCGTCAGGCTCACCGTGATCGCCACCATCACCGTCACGCCCTCAGTTTTCAGCAGCAGGTTATCCACCAGCATGATCTTCCCGAAGCACAGCGCCGCCAGCGCCGTACCGCACAGCAGCGCAGTCCGGATTTCCTTCCAGATCACTTTGAAAATATCGCTGAATTCCAGTTCGTTCAGACTCAGCGCACGGATCACCGTCACCGAGGACTGGGATCCCGAGTTGCCGCCCGTGTCCATCAGCATCGGAATGAACGCCGTCAGGCATACCATCACTTTCAGTTTGTCTTCAAAATGGGTCAGGATCAGCCCCGTGAACGTGGCCGAAATCAGCAGCAGCGAAAGCCAGGGAATTCTGTGCCGGAACAGTTCAATCGGCGTGGAGCGCAGATACGTCTTATCGCTCGGCGTCATACCGGCCATGATTTCCATGTCCTCCGTAGCCTCGTCTTCCATGACGTCCATGGCGTCGTCGAAGGTCACGATACCCACCATCCGGTTGTCCCCGTCCACGACGGGAATCGCCAGCAGGTTGTATTTGCTCATCGTCCGGGCCACTTCTTCCTGGTCCGTGTGCGTCGTCACCGTGATCAGGTTCGACTCCATGATGCTGTCGATCGTCTGCAGGTCGCTGGGGGCCAGCAGCAGGCTTTTCACAGAAACCGTCCCCACCAGAATCCGGTTCTCCAGCACATAGCAGGTGTATATGGTTTCCTTGTCCACGCCCGTCCGGCGGATGCGCAGGATCGCGTCGCCCACCGTCATCCCCGGGGTAAGTTTCACGTATTCCGTCGTCATCACCGATCCGGCGGAATTCTCCGGGTATTGCAGAATTTCGTTGATTTCCTTCCGCATCTGCGGGTCTGACTGGGCCAGGATCCGCTGCACAACGTTGGCCGGCATCTCCTCCACGATGTCCACCGCGTCGTCCACGTACAGCTCGTCCATCACCTGGCGCAGCTCGCTGTCGCTGATCCCCCGGATCAGCGCCTCCTGCTGGTCGCTTTCCATTTCAACGAAGCTTTCCGCCGCCAGTTCCTTCGGCAGCAGACGGAAAAGCAGCGGCAGTTTTTCCGGTTCCACCCCGGAAAAAACCGCGGCAATATCCGCCGGGTTCATCGTTACCAGGACGTCCCGGATCGTCGAATATTTTTTATCTGCCAGCAGAGAGGACAGGGTATTTTCCATTGTGACAGAATGATCCGCCATGCTTGCTCCCTCCTTCTTACAGGATGATGAAGCCAGCAGTAAGCACACGGTGCCACCGGCGGACGAAGATTATTCTGAGAACGCCATGGCGCTCAGATTCCGCATACTTCGCCCAACCGGTATGCCGCTGCTACTCCCAGCGTCCATGACATTCCCTCCTTATTCTTTTCGTTCGCTGTCCTCCCCGGCCGATTCCGGTTCCGGACCACCCGCTCATTATACCCTTTCGGCAAAAACAAAGTCAAGCCAAAAAGCGTCCGTTTCCGAACGCTTTTTTGGTCGTGTCCCGGCGCCCCGGCCGGCAGCAGCCCGCACCTGGGTCAGTTCGCTTCCGTGGCGTTGTTGGCCGCGAAGCATTCCCGGCAAACCTTCCGGTACCGAACGCCCATCTGGTCCTCAATCTTCGCGGGAATCAGATCCGTCGTCCGTCCGCAGATTTCGCACGCTCCGCGCTCCGGCGCGTTCCCCGCCAGGTATTCGGCATACGCGGGCTTCGGAATCAGCTTGCTCTCCAACCGTTCAACTTTCACGTGCGTATCGCCGATGCAGTACAGCACCCAGGCGCTCAGCCAGCTCGTCACCACGCCGCCCAGGCCGATCGCAATGCACGGAATCAGCTCCAGAACACCCGTCAGATACAGGGAAACCCCCGTGCTGATGGCGCCCAGAATCCCGATCACGCAAATGGCCGCGGCCAGCCCTTTTACCTTCTGTCCGATGTGCCTGAACAATCCGATCAATCCCCTTTTTCTGAATTCTGTCATCCAACGTTTAATTGTTACAAATATATTAATTTATTTTTTCATTTTTGTCAACACTTGTTTTAATTTTGTTTTCAATTTTCCCCCGGCTCTCTGCTTTCCGTCTCTCCCAGGTTCCCGTGATCAGCTTTCCCCGGTCCCTGTTCCCGTTTTTCTCCCGGTTCCGTTCTCTGTTTTCCGCGGCCCCGCTTCGTCATTCGTCTTTGTCGTCTTTGTCCCTGTCCTTCTTTTTCAGATAACGCTCCGCGTATTCTTCGTAATACATGTCGAACTGGTGGGTGTTCTGTTCCTTGAGGACCTCGCTCAGCTCGTGCACGTCCAGCGCGTTGTCCTCCAGTTCAACCTGAACAATCGCGATGTTCGAGCAGTGATCGGAAACCCGCTCAAAGTCCGAAATCAGGTCGTTGAAAACATATCCGTTGCCAATGGTGCACTTCCCCTTCTGAAGGCGCGCCGTATGTTTCTCCCGCATCCTCCGGCAGATCCCGTCGATCACCTGTTCCAGCGGCTCGACCCGATAGGCCGTCTCCGCGTCCCCCGTCACGAAGCTTTCGATCGCCAGGTGCAGAATCTCCCGAATGGCGGTCTTCAGGTTCTGCATCTCCTTCTCGCCCTTGTCGCTGAACTTGATCTTCTTGTCCCGGATCTCCTCCGCCCGCTGGGCAATGTTCAGCGCGTGGTCGCTGATGCGCTCCAGGTCCGTAATCGCGCGCAGATACTGGCTTACCGCCTTGTTCTGGGTTTCCGTCATTTCCTGCCCCGTCAGGCGCATCAGATAGCTGCCGATCTTGTCCTCGTATCGGTCCACAATCCCCTCCAGGGACGCCACCTCCGCGTAGCCCTTCGGATCAAATGTGTCCAGCAGCGCAATGGCGGCAATCATGCTCCGCTCCGCCAGCTCGGCCATTTTGTTCATCGTCAGGCGCGTTTGTTCAACCGCCAGCGTGGGATATTTCAGGAACCGCTCCTCCAGGCGCTTCATGTCCTCGGTCTCCGCTTCCTCCTCGGGGTTCGACGGCACGAGGCGGATTATCAGCTTTTCAATCAGCGGGATAAACCAAGCCAGCACAACCACCGTGCTCACCCGGAACAGCGTGTTGATCAGCGCGATGCTGATCATGTTCACCGTCTCCCCCATGAAGGAGAAATGGAGAAACGCGTTCAGCCCGTAGAAAACCGCCGCGAAAAGGATCACCCGCAGAATCTCGATCACCGGATAGGCAAAGGCTGTCCGCCGCCCTTCCACCGAGGAACCGATCCCGCTCAGGATCACCGGCACCGATGCGCCGATGGCGATACCCAGAATCATCGGAATCGTCTGTTCCATGGTCAGGAGCCCAGTGCTGCTCAGAGCCTGCAGGATACCGACGGAAGCGCTGGCGCTTTGCAGAATCGCGGTGAACACCATCCCGATCAGGATCCCCAGCAGCGGGTTGTTGAAATTGGTCAGGAAGGAAATGAATCCGGGATCATCGTGCAGCCCGCTCACCGCGCTGCTCATGGTCTTCATCCCGAACATCAGCACGGCAAAGCCCATCAGGATGTCCCCGACGTGAATCAGTGTTTTCTTTTTGCAGATCATCCGCATCAGGATGCCGGCGATCGCCGCCATCGCACTGATGCCCTCCGTGCTCAGCAGCTGGAAAACAGGCAAGGATCCGCTGCTGCCCACGGCGCCCAGCGCGATCAGCCAGCCGGTAATGCTCGTGCCGATCACCGCGCCCATGATCACCGCCACCGCCTGCCGCAGCTTCATCATCATGGAGTTCACAAAGCCGACCACCATCACGCTCGTGGCGGATGAACTCTGGATCACCGCCGTCACCCCGGCGCCCAGCAGGATGCCCCGCAGCGGCGTTCCGGAAAGCCGGTAAAGAATCAATTCGAGTTTGTTGCCCGCGACGCGTTTCAGGCTGTCGCCCATCAGCGACATTCCGTAAAGGAACATCGCCACCCCGCCCAGCAGCTTGATTACATCCGTAAAGTTCATACTTCCTCCGTCGGCATGTTTCCTCTCCGGCGTTCCCCGAACGCCCATGCCCGTCCAAATCCCATCAATAACGCAAAAATTATATCATGTACCCTTCCGGATTGCAATTCACTCTTTTCCAGTTGTTGACAAATCCGTCCGCACCATGGATAATACCCTTGCAGGAAACAATTGAACGCGGTTGTTTCATTAATAAAATGACGGAAAATTCAGGAAGGCGGAAACCATTCATGAAAACAAGACGTCTGACCAAAAAAGAAATGTGGATCTTTGCCATCGGCCAGCTCGGCTGGTCCATCCTCTCCGGTATTGTGACCACATGGCTGGTCACCTTTTATCTCCCGACCGAAAGTTCTCTCGCCGCCGGCGCAAAGTTTTATGTGCCCACCGGCCTGATCATCTTCGGTGTGCTCACGATTCTGGGGCTCATCACCTTCATCTGCCGCATCTTCGACGCGGTTACCGACCCGTGGATCGCCTCCCTTTCCGATCGCAGCAAAAACCCGAAGGGCCGCCGTATTCCCTTTATGAAGCGGGCCGCCGTTCCCTTTGCGATCGTGACTGTCCTGGTTTTCTTCGCCCCCGTGGAGGAAAAGAGTACCGTCAATATCATCTGGATCCTCGTGACCCTCATTCTCTTCTATCTTTTCATGACTATGTACTGCACGCCCTATAACGCCCTCATATCCGAGTTCGGCAAAACCCAGGAAGACCGGATGTTCATCTCCACCGCCATTTCGCTCACCTTCTTCTTCGGCACCCTCCTGGCCTATCTGCCTTTCGCCCTGGCCGGCCCGCTGCAGAGCCTCGTGCCCTACGCCTGGTCCTATCGCATCTGGTTCATCGCCCTGGCCATCATCGCTCTGGTCTGTATGCTCATCCCCGTTTTCAAGCTCAACGAGAAGGATTTCGTGGATGCAAAGCCCAGCGAGTCCAACGCCATGAAGAGCCTCATCAACACCTTCAAGAATAAGGAATTCCTCAAGTTCTCCCTCTCCGATATCGCGTACTGGATCGGCCTCACCCTCTTCCAGACCGGCCTTCCCTTCTTCGTGAAGGTGTCCATGGCCCTCGATGAATCCAACACCATGCTCTTCATGGGCGGCATGACGGTCCTGTCCGCCTGCTTCTATCCCGTTGTTTCGAAGCTCGTCGCGAAGCACGGAAAGAAAAAGCTGGTCATCTGCGGCTTCATCGGCCTGGCCCTGGCCTATGCCATCACCGCCCTCATCGGCGTTCTGCCCTTCCTGACCGGTATGCTTCCCGGCATCCTCATCGTCCTTATCGCCGCCTTCCCCATGGCCCTCCTCGGCATCATCCCCCAGGCCATCGTGGCCGACGTGGCGGAGCAGGACGCCATCGTCACCGGCGAAAACCGCGAGGGCATGTTCTTCGCCGCCCGCACCTTCGCCATGAAGTTCGGCCAGTCCCTGGCCATGCTGGTCTTCACCTCTCTGGCCGTCCTCGGCCAGCCCCAGGTTGAGGGCTCCAATGACCTCACTGCCTCGCCGACCGGCCTGCGCATCGTGGCCGTCGTAGCCGTCTGCTTCTGCGTCCTCGGCGCGGTCATCCTCTCCGCCTACGATGAGAAGAAGGTCATGAAAACCCTGGGCGAAAAGAACACCTCGGGCAAATAAACCTACCACAATTCGACAGCATCTCCGAAGCGGAACCGGTTTTTCACCCGGTTCCGCTTTTCTGTCCGGTTCATTGGCTGGCCTGCCGGTCACATTCCCCTCGCTTTAAAACGATAAACAAAAAATGTACGAAAGAATTCTTGCGAAGCCGCCCTTTCCCGCATATAATATCTACCTGTATACAGTATTCATGTAGGAAATGCATGGGAAAGTGGTGGTTACGCAATGAACAACACAGCAGAACTGGTCGTCTTTATTATCTATTTCCTCTTCATGATCGGCATCGGTGTCTTCTTCTTCCTCCGTTCGAAGAACGGCGGTGAAAAGGAATACTTCCTCGGCGGGCGCAAAATGGGGCCTTGGGTCTCCGCGCTGTCCGCCGGCGCTTCCGATATGAGCGCCTGGGTGCTTATGGGCCTTCCGGCTTCCGTCTATGCCCTGGGTCTGGGTCAGGTCTGGATCGCAATCGGCCTGGCCGTCGGCTATGCCCTCAGCTGGATCTTCGAGGCGCCGCGCCTGCGGGCCTTCTCCATCGCGGCGGATGACTCCATCACCATTCCCCAGTATCTGACCAACCGCTTCAAGTCCAAGTCCCATTCCCTCCAGGTGGTCTGCGCCGTCATCTTCCTCGTGGCTTACACGATTTATGCGGCCTCCAGCATCAAGGCCGCCGGCACCCTGTTCCACACCGTCCTCGGCCTGGATGCCAATGTCGCCATGTATATCGCCGCCGCGATCATCATCGGCTACACCTTCCTCGGCGGTTTCTCCGCCGTCTGCTGGACTGACTTCTTCCAGGGCCTGCTGATGCTGGGTGCCCTGCTCCTGGCCCCGATCTTCGCCGCCACCCGCCTTTCCGGCGGCTCCACGGCCCAGATCACCGAGCAGGTGCCGAACTTCTTCTCTCCCTTCGCCTCCTGGCAGGATATCGTCTCCGGTCTCGGCTGGGGCCTCGGCTATTTCGGCATGCCGCATATCATCATCCGCTTCATGTCCGTCGAAAGCCAGAAATCCCTCCGGCGCTCTGCGAAGATCGGTATTACCTGGACAACCCTGATCCTCATCTTCTCCGTCCTCGTCGGCGTCATCGGCCGGATGTACCTGTCCTATGATGAAAACATTGCCAATAACTCCCTCGTTTTCATCAGCATGGTCCGCCAGCTCTTCCCGTCGATCATCTCCGGCATCCTGCTGTCCGCTATTCTGGCTGCCGCCATGTCGACGGCCGACAGCCAGCTGCTCTCCGCGGCTTCCGCCTTCTCCAGCGATGTGTATAAGCCTCTCATCCGCAAGGGTAAAACCACGGATAAGGAAATGCTCTGGACCGGCCGCGTGGTCGTTCTGGTCATCGCCCTCCTGGCCCTCATCATCGCCTCCAATCCGAATGCCGGCTCCATCATGGATCTGGTGTCCAACGCCTGGGGCGTCTTCGGTGCCGCCTTCGGCCCGGCCATCCTCCTCAGCCTCTTCTGGAAGCGCTTCACCTTCAAGGGTGCCGTCGCCGGCATCGTCGTCGGTGCCATCGCGGATATCCTGTGGCTCGCCTTCCTGGGCTCCACCGGTGTCTATGAAATCATCCCCGGTTTCATCGCCAGCCTCCTCGCCGCCGTCGCCGTCACCATGGTCGACAAAAAGCCCTCTGCCGAGGTGGAAGCCCTCTTCGACAAGGCCACTTCTCCCGAAATGCTGGATTAAGGCAGCCGCAATCAAAACCCGGAAGCGAATGCAGCCGCTTCCGGGTTTTTTCTGTCCAGATCTGTTATTTTCCGCTGATCACGATGCCGTCCACCGCGATCCAGGGCACAACGCTTCCCCCGTCGCAGAGCACTTCCTTCGAAACGCCCTTGATCCGTCGGAAAGCCTCTCCCAGGTTGCCGTTCACCATCGTCTCGGTCACAGCTCCCGTAATCTTTCCCTTTTCGATCAGGAAACTGTTCTTCGCCACGCCGCTGAACTCGCCGTTCGCGCCGGGCTGCCCGCCGGAGAATCCGCCCAGGATCAGTCCCCGGTCAACCGAGGCAATCAGCTCTGCCAGCGTTTTCTCCCCGTTTGCCACAACCAGGTCAAATCCCGTGTTTTTCACCACCGGGCGCCCCGTCTTGTTGCTGCCGTAAAGGCTCAGCCGGTGGGTTTTCAGTACGCCTTTGTCGATCAGCGTTACATCCTCCGTCCGGAATCCGCTGCCCGTCGCCCGCTCGCCGATCACGATGCGCTCGTCGTAAGGGTTCAGCGAAACCGTCAGTGCCTCGCTGGCCACCTGCTCCCCAACCTTGTCCAGCCACTGGCTCATCCCGTTGATGATCACCCCGTCGCTGATATAGTTGTCCACCAGCATTTCGATGAAGTTTGCCGCGCTTCCGGGCGTCAGGATCACCGTTCCCTCAAATTTGCCTTCAATCGGTTTCGCATCAATGCTGTTCGTAATGTCCTCCAGGTGCCGGCGCAGATCCCCCGTCTCCATGAAGGGGGTGTCCAGCTTCGCGGTTATAACCCCCGTGTAGTCCAGACCGGTGGTTTTCTCCCCGTCGCTCGCGCAGATCTCCACGGAAAAGCTGTACCGCCCGCCGTGGAATTCAAATTCCGTTCCGTTGGTGTTACGGGTGATCCGGTTCCACCGGTCGAAGGACCCCATCGCGTACATGATCCGAACCTTCGGATATTCCTTCGCCGCCGTATCCAGGAATTCCCGTATTCTTTCGATAAACCGGTCCATATCCGGTTCCGTAACCCCCTGGATGAAAACGTCCTTCCCCTGGTTCGGCGCAATGTCGTGGCAGGGATCCTCGCCGGCGGATTCGGCCGCCGCCGTGGCTTCTCCCACCAGTTTGCGCAGGCCTTCCTCCGTGATGTCGTTTCCGCTGGCCGAGCCCGTCTTTGTCCCCAGGAAAACCCGCGCCGAAGCTCCGCTGCCGAACACCGTGCGCAGCAGCTTGAATTCCCCGTTTTCAATGTTCAGTTCCTGCTTTTCGCTTTCCGAAACCGTGTAGCTGTATTTTCCGGGCGTCTCTTCCCGCAGAATACGGTCCATCATCTCCGCCGTTGCTTTCAGCATCATCTCTTATCTGCCTCCAATCATAATCTTGCATCTCATGTGCGGCCCGCCCATGCCCACAGCCATCGGCTGCTTCTTTCCGCAGAATCCGCTCGAGCTCCATTCAACCGTGTCGCTCACCATGTCCACCGTCTTCAGCATTTCGAAGGCAACGCCCGTCACCGTCGTGTCCAGCAGCGCCCGGCCCAGCTTGCCGTTTTTGATTTCATATCCGCATGTCACGCCGAACATGAATTCCCCCGTCAGGTCCGCCTCTCCGTTTCCGCTGTTGATCAGGTAGTACCCGTCGTCAACGGAGGCAATCAGTTCCTCAACCGTGTTTTTCCCCGGCAGGATACACGTGTTGCGCATCCGGATGATGGGTTCGTCCGAAAAGGTCCATCCCCGTGCGTTGCCCGCCGGCGTCATGCCGTATTCCTCCGCGCTTTCCCGGTCGTTCATGTATCCCGTCAGGATCCCGCCCGAGATCAGCACCGCGTCCTCTGCCTTTGTCCCCTCGTCGTCCAGGAACACCGGCAGCGGTGCCGCTCCGCCCGCATAGCTGTGCGCAAAGTCCACCATGTTCACCAGTTCCGATCCGACCCGCCTGTGCAGGTTCGGCCCGGCGACGCTCCCGCCCCGGACCAGATCCGCCTCCACCGTGTGCCCGACGGCTTCGTGGGCCAGCATGCCGCCCATCAGCCCGCCCAGCACCACCGTCCTGTATCCGGCCTCGGCGTAAACGCCTTCCTTCTTGTCCATCAGCTGTTTGTGCAGCAGGTCGATCCCGGGATACAGCTTCTCCGGCTCCTGAAAATGGTCGTAAAAGCTGCCGAATCCGCCGAAGGCTTTGAACAGTTCCACCGGAACCCCGTCCTTCGTCTCCGCGCTCATCATCACGTAAACGTAGCATCTCGGCGTCACCAGGTGCCCGCAGAAAGCGTCCGAGGCACAGACGATCCGGTCCTGTGAATCCTCGGAGTAAACGACCGTTCTGCTGGTCAGGTCCGGATAGGTTGTCTCAATATAGCCGTCGATCGTCCGGCAAAGCGCGATCAGCTCCTTCTGCGGCGCGTCCGTAATCGCCGCGTTCAGGGGAATGGTCCCCGTCCCCTTCGAGGGCGGCAGCGGAACGTTCCTCCCCGAGTGTCTCCGCAGCGCCCCGGCGTTCTCCGTGGCCGCCCGGATCACCTTTTCGGCGGCTTCCGGAGTATATTCGGCGATGGAAGCAAATCCGAACGTGCCGTGGTCGTTCACCCGGGCGTTGATCCCCCGTGCTTCGCTCCGGAAATTCTGAACCAGGTTCCCTTTCAGCAGCACAACCCGCCGGTTCCTGTTCTCCTGTCCGCGCAAAACGGTCTGTACCCCGTCGCTGAACAGACTGATCTTGTTTCCAATCACATCGTGCAGCATAGTCTCCTCCTTTGTGGTTTGTTTACTCGTACTGTTTTTCTTTTTCCGGTTTAACTTCCATTCGCATCACAACCGCGGAAAATCCTCTTTCCGTTTCCCGCTCCGTAATCCGCGTAACCAGGATCGCGTCGGGTTCCGCCCTGCGCAGCTTCGCATGGAAGGAACGCCGCGCCCCGTATCGGAAAACCGGTGACGGCAGAATAAAAACCTTCCGGCCCGCCCCGCCGCGTGCTCCGCATTCCGGCTGCCGTTTGTCCGACTCCTCGTCCGCCCGCAGCAGGATCAGCCGCCCGTCCGACGCCTCGTCCGCAGGCGTCAGGATCAGCCGCCCATCCGGTGCCTCGTCCCGCGAAACGCATGCAACCCCGCAGGCTTCCAGCATCTTTCTGTCCCGCCGCTGTTCCGTTTCGTCCGTCGAAACCCAGTGCAGCAAAGCCATCGGCGCCAGGTCTCGCAGCAGCGCGACCAGCGAAGCGTTCATCGCCTGTTCCCCCGCCGCGCCGCAGGGCGCCGCCGACCAGTTCAGGAAACCCCTCGCGGCTTTCCCTCTCAGCGACCGCAAAACACTCATTTGCCGCAGCGTCAGAATTCTCCGCGTCAGGTATTCCTTTCCCGCCGTCTCCGTCTCACGAACGTATTGAATCCCGTATCGAAGCAGGAACAGAAACCGTTCCGGGAAAAACAGAACCGTCAGCATCCTGTGGGTGTATTTGTTCGGGGCCATGCTCTTTCGCAAGGCTTCGCTTTTCGGCCTTTCCGTAATGCCGTTGTCTTCCAGGATCCGCCGCTCTTCCTCCGCGTTTCTCGCCCGCAGCCGGATGCCGTCCGGGGTCAGCAGTCCGGGCACGCCGTAAACCGGAAAGCCTCCCGCCGCCACCGTTGCATAGAAAGCGCCCTCCATCGGTAGCAACGCGTCCTGCTCCTCCGCCCGATCATCCGAAAAGGCCCAGACCTGCGCGGCCTGGAGATATCTTCGCGCTTCCTTTCCCTGGCTCCGCTTCAGCATCCGGTCGTATTCCGCCTGCAGGCCCCCGTTCCGGTCCCCGGTTTTCACCTCGATCATCGCCAGCGGCAGCCCGTTCACAAACAGCGTGATGTCCGGCCGAAAGCTGCCTTCTCCGTTGCCGCAGGGAAGCTCCGCCGCGCTCTGAAACAAGTTGTTTTCCGGCCGGTCAAAATCAATCAGCCGGATCCCGTTCCATCCGTTGCGGATCGTCCCGTAAAACGCCTTCCCAAGGTCCTCCGCATCCAGCTGCATCCGCAGCGTTTCTGTCAGCTGTCCAAATTCTCCGTCGGAAATCCGCCTGCCGTTGATTCTCTCCATCGCCGCCCTCAGCGCCTCCGGAAAAATATTGGTTTCCCGGTCCCGCCGGCGAACCTGCTCCCGGCAAAGATAGCCGTATCCCAGCCGCGAAAGGTGCATCAAAGCGGGAATCTTCATTTCCAGATCTTCCCGCCGCACGTTTGGCATCGCGGAGTTCCTCCCTTCGCCGCAGAAACCGATCATCATCTGATGATTTAATATCTGAAACAATTATATCAGCGCACGCGTCGGCGCACAAGCTGTCCGCACCTCAAAAAAGCGGCACGGGGAAAAGCCGGGGAAAAAATACCTGCGAAAATGAAAAAAAAGATTTGACACCGCCCAACGGTTGTGCTATTATAGTTGAGCTGTCACGGCAGCGTGTGGGCTCGTAGCTCAGCTGGATAGAGTGTTTGACTACGAATCAAAAGGTCGTGGGTTCGAATCCCGCCGGGCTCACTGCCCCGGAACGTTGAAAAATAAGGCGTTCCGGGGTTTTTCTTTGCCTGAAACCGGAAATGGTGCAGAGCCCGAAAAGCGTTTCAAAACCTTTAAAAACGAATGGAACGGTAGTCAAACGGTAGTCACCCGAAATTTCGTTATTGCCGTTCTGTCCTTCCCGCTGTACAATGGAGCCAGTAAAAAGAAGAGGTGGACGCGCTATGAAAAAAGCTCTGTGTGGGATTCTGTCTCTCTCCATGGTTCTGTTGGGCTGTGGCTCCGCTATGGCTGAAGGTGCTTCTTCCGGGCACAGGCTTCTGTATCAGGGACATGGCAGTCTCCGGATTGTCACAGGCGAAGGAAAAGTCATCTATATTGATCCATATGCGGGAGAGGGTTATGACCTGCCTGCTGATCTGATTCTTGTCACACACGGACATCGGGATCACACTGCCGTAAATCTGATCAAAAACCGTAACGATGGTTGCCGGATCATTACTTACAAGGAAGCGCTTGTAAACGGAGAATACAGGACCTATGACCTTGGATATGCCACAGTCGAAGCGGTTCAGGCCGGAAACAACAAAAACCATAACATCAAAGAGTGTGTCGGCTGGGTGATCACCCTTTCCGACGGCATCACGGTCTATGCCACCGGGGACACCTCCACCACAGATCAGATGGCAGAGCTGACCGGACGCAATATCAACTATGCATTCTTCTGCTGCGACGGAATTTACAACATGGACATGGACGAAGCAATCGCCTGTGCTAAGCTCGTAAACGCACAGCACAGCATTCCGTACCACATGACACCCGGGAAACTGTTTGATCAAAGCCGGGCAGAACTTTTCGATGTCCCGGGAAGATTGATTGTTCCGGCCGGAGAAGAAATTGCCCTGGAATGAAACAAGCGGGAGGTGTATCGAACATGGTAAACAGGATTCATCAGGCCCACACAGGGAAACGTTCCGTAATCCGGGAGATCTTTTCCGCCGTTCTGATTCTGCTGGCGGTTTCGCTGGCCTGCTCTGCGGTTGCAGAAATCAAGACGGAGAATATCAATGCCGGCCTGGGCACGGGCGTCAGGCTGCTCAAAAAGCCCAATGATTCCGCTATTCGCGGAAGCTATCAGGGCACGGATGTGAAGGTTCAGATTCTTGGCGTGTGCCGCTCCTATATCTTTATAGGAAGCAGCCCCATGATCGTGAACACGTCGGATCTTTCGTTCGCGACAGACGTGGCTCCGGAAGAAACGCTGGCCTGTGTCGTGAGCACAACCCCCGCAAAAGTTTATTGGGGCCCGGAGTTTAAGGCAGCCTTCAGCCGGTGCAAGCCGGGAACGATTCTGGCAGTCGTGGCCGTAGGTGATGACTATATCGAGGTTAAGTACCCGGAGGAGAAAAACGCATTCCGCGGTTTTCTGAAAAAAGCCAGCGTACAGCTTTGCGAGCCCGCGGAGGGAATCGGTACGGGGCTTGTGAAAAACGGCAAGCAGTCGGTGAATATGCGGGCAAAAATGGACATTAAATCCGCGAAAGTTGAAACGATCAAATCCGGAACGGAAATCATTGTCGTTTCGGATACAGGCAACTGGTATGAGGTGGAGTACAACGGCCTCCACGGATATATCCGCAAAGAGTTTATTACGCTTCTGGAAAAAGGATTTGGTGACGAAGCTGTACCTGCCGACGAAGATGCATCAGATGACAAAGCTGTATCTGACGACGAAACTGTATCAGATGACGAAGATGTCTCTGATGACCAAACTGTATCTGACGACGAGGCTGTCTCTGAAAAAGAAGCCGAGAGCTGAATCCGTCTTTTTCCGGGCGAATTAAAAGTGCGGTGAAAAGCCGGCTGCGAAAATCCGGCACCTTACTGGCAGTAAGTTAGCTATTGTATACTGCGAAAGACTGTGATATATTTATCATGTGCAAGATAAAAGCTCCTTCGGGGGGCTTTTTTGTGATGTTTTTCAGCCGTGAACGCGGCGGGATTCAGCATTTCGGAAGCAGAGAGGGACGCGAAGTCAATCCCACTCTGTCACTCTGGCACTCTGGCACTCTAACACTCGAAACGACAGGAACCATTGTTTCCACTCCCTGCGTTTATTTTCATATCATTCGATCTTCTTCCGAAGCCTGCTTCCGTTTTGCATCCCAAAAATGCTCCCGAAGGAGCAATGGCATCATTCCGGATATCAAAGCAAATCCACAAAACCTTTGGCCAGGTTGCCGGTGATTTTCAGTCTTCCCTTCATGTACAGTTCCTTCGCGGTGGTTTCGCCGTTCATCAGTTTCATCAGATTGCGGAAACTGCACTTCAAATGCACATCCGCGTCGTGATAGCTCCAGGGTTCCACCCGGTATCCCTGGTCCGTGGTCTCCACATACAGCCAGCCGGCGCCCTCGCCCACCAGTTCCACCTCGATCACCCGCCGGAACCCGGGCACATAGCGTTCCGGATGGTTCTCCCGGCTTTTCCGGTCGATCTCCCCGAAAAGCGCCCGGATCTGTTCAAACGCTTCCTGATAGCTCATCCCGCCGATATGCGCGGACATGCTCACTTCCTGATACATCCGCTGATACTGCTTCGCGCTGCGCTCCCAGCTGAAATCCTTCATCATGCAGCGGCGCCGCAGCGTATCAAAGGTTTCCGGATCGCTGAAATAGAGTTTCACCGCCTCCAGCACAGCCAGATACAGATCCTTCGCCGCATACACCGTAAAACCGAATCCCTCTCCCACGCCGTCAAAACTGCTGTAAGGGCGCACGGAGTCCCTCAGGCCGCCGGTTTCCCGCACGATGGGCACCGTGCCGTAGCGCATGGCCATCATCTGGCTCAGACCGCAGGGCTCAAACCGGGAGGGCATCAGATAGAAATCCGCTCCCGCAAAAACCTCGCTGGCCATCTCTTCGGTGTAATCGGACGAAAATCCCATCTGCCCCTTCCACCGCTGGGAAGCCCAGGCAAAGTATTCCTCATACCGGGCATCGCCCTGCCCGAAAACCACCACCTGCACGCCCAGATCCATCAGCCCCGGCAGCACGTCCCGGATCAGATCCAGCCCTTTCTGTTCCACCAGTCTCGCCACCACAGCCACCAGCGGCCATTCCGGTTCGGCCACCAGGCCGAAATCCGCCTGCAGTTTCGTCTTGCACGCCTTTTTCCCGGAAAGGTCCTCCGGGCTGAAGTGCGCGGGAATCCGGGTGTCCGTAGCCGGATCGTAAGCTGCTTCGTCAATCCCGTTCAGAATCCCGTACAGGCGGTTGTCCACATAGTCGATCACGGCTTCCAGCCCCTGGCCGAACTCGTGGTGATGCAGTTCCCGGGCATAGGTGGGCGACACGGTGGTCACCGCGTCCGCCATCATCATGGCGCCCTTCATCAGATTGATATCCTGCCGGCCCTCAAAGCCGTATTCCAGCGCCCGGCCGTACCAGCCGTCGTCCAGATCGAACACCGTGTACATCTTTTCGCGGGCATACTGTCCCTGATAGGCGATGTTGTGGATCGTGAAAACCGTACGGATGCCCGAGAAGCGTTCATCCGCCCACTGACGATCCTTCAGATACAGAATCACCGGCGCCGTTTCCCAGTCGTTGCAGTGCAGAATATCCGGCATAGGGCTGATCTCCCCCAGCAGATCCACCACCGCTCTGGAGAAAACCGCAAACCGCCAGTTGTCATCCCCGTGGCCGTAAAGCTGCTTTCCGCCCCTCAGGAAAAGTTCCGGCTGGCTGATGAACCACACCGGTACGCCGGCGCGCTCCCCGCGGTAAACGTCCACGTTCATCACCTGATCCCGCAGACGGATGGGCCAGCTTCCCCGCAGGGTCAGATCATGCCCGAACCGTTCCTGAACGCAGGAATACAAAGGAGTGACGATCTCCACATCGTCCCCGAGCTGTTTCAGCACCGGCGGCAGGCTGAAAGCCACGTCCGCCAGTCCGCCACTCTTGCTGAAAGGCGCGCATTCGCTGGTCACATACCATATTTTCATTTTGATTCACCCTCCGGCTCCGCGGCGCGCTGATAGCCGCCGCCTTTTTTCTGTTACAGATTCTGAAGACATTCCTATTTTAACAGGAATTCCTATTTATGCAAACACTCCGTTTTTTTCCGTTCCCGCTGCCGCCCATCCATGTTGCCAAATTTCAGAACAAAGGTGTATACTGGCCGAAAGCCGATCCATACAAAGCTTCTGAAGGAGCGAACCCCAATGCCCTACGAATTGAAATCAGCCCGGTATCTGGCCCGGGACGCCCTGCTGCAGGCCGTGAACGCCGGTGACACGGTGGTGGATGCCACCATGGGAAACGGCCATGACACCCTGTTCCTGGCGGAACAGGTCGGCCCCGAAGGCCATGTCTGCGCCTTCGATATCCAGGAAAGCGCCCTGGAATCCACCCGTGCCCTGCTGGAAGCGCACCACGCGGCGGATCGGGTAACCCTGTTTTGCCAAAGCCATGCCGAACTGGCCGGATCCGTTCCCGCCGGTATCGCGGCAGCGGTTTTCAATTTGGGCTGGCTTCCCGGCGGCGATCACACCGTCACAACGCGCACTGCTTCCACCCGTCAGGCCGTGCTCGCCGCTCTGGAGCTTCTGAAGCCCGGCGGTATCGTCACGATCTGCGCCTACCCGGGCCATCCCGAAGGCGAAAAGGAGCTGGAAATGCTCATCCAACTTCTCTCCTCCCTTTCCAACCGGGCATACAACGTGCTCCGCCAGACGTTCCTGAACGCTGGCCCCGGCGCGCCGGAATGCTTTGTTATCCAGAAACTGCGCTCGTATTCGCAGAAGCCATCAACCTGACAACATTTTCGCATAAAAATATAGAGGTGATTTCGCATGACCTTTGATCTGACAAATCTTCCGCCCCTGTCCTCCCTGTCGCCCGACAAGCTTCGCGCCCTCCATGCCGATCTGGAAGAACTCTACGCCGAAGTGGAATCCCAGGAACCGGATGACGAGGAAAGCGAAGAATATGACGCCTGGCTAGACGACCTCGAAGAAATTGAGGATCTGATGGAGGAAGTCACGGAACAGCTGGAAGGCTGACCGCACATCAAAGCCCGCGCAGTTCCCGGAAAACCTCCGGAACGGCCCCGGCCGTATCCCCGGCCGTCATGCTGACGTCCCTGTTTTTCGCCTGCGCGATTTCCCCGGCCCGGCCGTTGATCCAGGCCGCCGCGGCGGCCGCTTTCACATTTTCGGCCGGATGCGCGGCGCACACCGCGGCCAGCACGCCGCTCAGCACGTCCCCGCTGCCGCCGCTCGCCATGCCCGGCGCCCCGCGGTCGGTCAGGAAAGTCTGCGTTCCGTCGGTCACAATGGTAGCCGGTCCCTTCAGCAGCACCGTCACGCGGTGATTCCGCGCAAACTCTTCCGCAAGGGGAATCGGATTGTTCCGGATCTTTTCAATGCTCTTTCCGCTCAGTCTGGAGAACTCACCTGGGTGCGGCGTCAGAATCACGTTGCCCCTGGCCTCCGCCAGGCCTTCACAATTCATCCCGGCCAGCGCGTTCAGGCCGTCCGCGTCCAGAATCAGACTGCCTTCGTATGCCTGAAGCAGATATGCCACCGCCTTTGCGGTCTCCTCGGTGTTTCCCGCGCCCATGCCGAAGGCCGCGCTCCGGGTCCCCCGCAGCGCTTCTCCGAAGGTTTCTTCCCTGAAAACGATCTGACCGTCTGCCTCTTCCAGCGGGAACATCGTCGCTTCCAGGATCTCCGGCACCATCTTCTCGCACAGGCTCCGCGGTGCACAGAGCCGCACAATTCCGGCCCCGGCGCGCATCCCCGCGTTCGCCAGCGCCGCCAGCCGGATCGCGCCGGAATACCGCAGCGATCCGCCGATCAGAGCCGCCGTCCCAAAATCCCCTTTGTGGCTGAAATGCTTCCGGGGCGGAAACAGTTCCGAAACGTCCTCCGCCTCGAACAGTTTCATGCCCCGTCCGCGGGGCGTGATCCCGATGTCGACGCACACCTTGTCCCCGATCAGGTCTCCGGCCATGTTCAGGAAGTGGCCCGGCTGCCAGCTGCCGACGCACACGGTCAGGTCGCTCCGCACCGCTTCCTCCGCCATGCCGCTGTCGCCGTTCAAACCGCTGTTGATGTCCGCGCTGACTACATAGGCCCCGCTGCCGTTGATCATCCGGATCATCCGGGCAGCTTCCCCTTCGGCCTTTCCGTGAAAGCCTGTGCCGAAGATGCAGTCCAGCACGGATCCGAAGCCTTCCAGCGACACCGTATCCGCCCACATCCGCACGGGAATTTGCTTCGCCTCGCAACACCCGAACCAGAATTTTCCGTCCGGCGTGAACTTTTCCTCCTGCAGCAGGAGCTCGCATGAAATGCCCGCCTCCTGCATCATCATGGCCGCCACGTACCCGTCTCCCGCGTTGTTCCCCGTTCCGCAGACCACAGCCACCGGGGGCTTCCATTCCGCCGCGCGGAAGATGCCCTCGCCCGCCCGGCGCATCAGCTCCATCCCGGGTATAAAGGATGAGATGGTAATCGCGTCGCTCATCCGCATTTCTCCGACCGACAATACGTCCTGCATAACTTCCCTCCGTGCTGCGCTGTCTTTGTTTTTCAAAGAAAAGCATACTCGCAATTCGTGGTTTTGAAAACCCTTTCCCCCTGCCCGCTCCTGTCCGGATGTATTGACATTTTTGTTTTTTTGTTGTATTAATTATCCAAAGTGCAGAAAAAAAACTGCACGATGGAGGAGGTCATTCTATGTCTTTCACTTTCCAGCCGATGATGGAAAGCCGTCCGATTCGCGAAATCGCGTACGATGTCCTGAAAAAAGCCATCATCACAGGGGAAATCCCTGCCGGAGAGCGGATTGTTGAAACTGAATATGCCGAGCGTCTGCACATCTCCAGAACGCCTCTGCGCGAGGCCCTGCGCAAGCTGGAGCGCGACGGTCTGGTTGAATATGTCATGCGCCGCGGCGTCATTGTGCACGCCTTTACCACCGAGGATGTGGATCAGATCTATACGATCCGCAATTCCCTTGAAATGCTGACGCTTCCTTATATTATTGAGAATGCCACCCATGAGGATATTGCTTCCCTTCGTGAAAAACTGGCCGTCATGGACAAGCTGATGGATAAGGACGATATCGAATCCATCTCCCCCCTGGCCCGCGAGTTCCACACGACCCTGACCGCCATTTCCGGCAAAAACCGGATTCTCCGCGTCATCGAAGGACAGGACGAGTATATCCGCCGCTTCTCCTCCATGGCCATCCGCCAGGAAAACCGCCGGAACGCCGCGCATGAGGAGCATCACCGCCTGGTGGATCTGGTCGAAAAGAAGGATCTGAAGGCCTTTGAAACCCTGATGAAACAGCATATCGAGCGCAGCAAGGAATGCTGTCTGGCCGCCCTCTCGGCCCGGAAACAGAATCGGGATCTGTAACCGCAAAAAGCGCTTGCTTTTTGAAACCTGCTGTGTTACTATTGATAGGCTGATTTGTAAGGAGGTTTGTTTCTATGGCTACTGCGATTTCCATTGTGCTGATCATCACGGCACTGTTTATGATTGTCACCGTTCTGCTCCAGTCTTCGGACGATGACGGAATCGGCGCGCTCTCCGGTCGCAGCGACAGCTATTTCAGCAAGACGAAGGGCAAAACCTTCGAGGCCAAGCTGGCCCTGGGCACCAAGATTGCTGCTGCCCTCTTTGTTGTGCTGTCGATCCTGCTTCTGGTTGTGAAATAATCAAAACGCCGAAACGAAAAACCGTCTCCTGCGGGAGACGGTTTTTCGTTATGCTTCTGATCCTCGTGATCCGTGTCTCGTTCTCTGTGTCTATTCCTCAATTCCGTTGATTTTGAACCGCAGCTGCCATGGGCCGATGCCCTTCGATTCCCCCAGCTCATACATGGCCTGCATCAGCCGGGCTTTCGCAACCCGCTCCGTCATCTCTTCCTCCGTCACGCTCACCTGCAGGTCCGCGTGTGCCGGATCCTCGCAAATCAGCATATACACGGCGGGCTGCTGCGTACGGTCCACATGCCAGCGGATTCGGATCAGTTCTTCTTCCATTCAGGCCAGCTCCCCCTTCCTGTTATTTCATTTCTGTCATCAGTATTTTCCTGGCCACGCCCACACATTCCGGAATGCCCGCACCGCTGGCCAGCTCCGGCCGGCCGCCCCCGCGTCCGACCCGGCGGATCAGTTCCGCCATGTCAATCTTTACGTCTTCGCTTCTGGCAAATGTCAGCCGCTCCCCACAGGCGAGCAGCAGCAGTTTCCCCTTCTCCGCGATATAATCGGAAACCGCCGCCGCAACCGACCGGGCGTCCTTCTCCTCCGTCACCACGGCGGCAAGCGCAATGCCTTTCAGGTCCTCGGCGGATTCTTCCCTGCGGAACAGTTCCAGCAGGTCCTTCGTCTCAAACCGGCAGGCCTTCCGCTCCGCTTCCGCCAGGCGGCTCTTCAGGTCGCTCGCTGCGCGGCTCAGTTTCTCCACCGGGCAGCTCAGCGCCGCCCCGGCCTTGTCGGCGCAGCGCATGTATTTTTGAAATACCGCCGCCGCCCTGCCGCCGCAGACGAAGGAAATCCGTGCCTTGCCCTTTGCCGGGATCACGGAGAGAACCTTCAGCATCCCGATCCGCCCCGTGGAGGACGGATGGGTTCCGCCGCAGGCGACCATTTCAAAGTCCCCCATGGCAACGATCCGCACATGCTCCTGCACCGTCGGCGCCTTTCGCAGGGGCAGGGACGCCAGTTCCTCCGGATCCGGAAACCAGCACCGGATCGGCGCGTCCAGGCGGATCCGCTCGTTTACCGTGTCCTCCAGCATCCGGATTTCCTCTTCCGTCAGGTGCGTCCGCTCCCCGGGCAGTGAAACGTCGATCGTTGAATCCTCCAGTCCCAGGTGCAGCCCGATGGTGATACCCTGCAGTTTTTCCCAGACGGCCCCGGCCAGCATATGCTCCCCGCCGTGCTGCTCCATGTGATCCGTCCGCCGCTTCCCGTCGATCACGCCGTGTACTTTCGTGCCGATCGCTATCTCCCGATCCGCCGTATGCCATACTTCGCCCCCGCGGTCCGCCTCCACGTCCGAAACCCCGGCTTCACCGCCGGGAAACACCAGTTTTCCCGTGTCAAACGGCTGTCCGCCGGAGGTGGGGTAGAAGGCGCTGCGATCCAAGGCCACCTCCCAGGTGCCCTGCTTCTTTCCCGGCCGCACCGCCGTCACCGTCCCGTCGAATTCCCACAGGTAAGCGTCGTCGTAATATAGTCTTTCTGTCATCTTTCCGCTCCGTTCATGCCATCTCTTCCGGATGGAAGGCCTCGTCGAATGCTTCTTCAGTCAAAAAACCCAGCGCCACGCAGGCTTCCTTCAGGGAGATTCCGTCCCGGAAAGCTTTCTGGGCGGTCTTCGCCGCCTTTTCATATCCGATCACCGGATTCAGCGCCGTCACCAGCATCAGGGAGTTGTGTACGTTCCATGCCATTTTCTCCCGGTTGGCCCGGATCCCCCGCACGCACCGTTCGTTGAAGGAGGCCATGCTTTCCGCCAGCAGCCGCGCGCTCTGAAGGAAATTATACGCGCATACCGGCAGGAAGACGTTCAGTTCGAAATTACCCTGACTGGACGCCATGCCCACCGCCGTGTCGTTCCCGATCACCTGCACGGCGACCATCGTCACCTGTTCACACTGGGTCGGATTCACTTTCCCCGGCATAATGGAGGATCCCGGTTCGTTGGCCGGAATCGTAATCTCTCCCAGGCCCAGACGCGGTCCCCCCGCCAGCCAGCGGATGTCGTTGGCAATCTTCATCAGGTCGCAGGCCAGCGCCTTCAGCGCCCCGTGGGCCGCCACCATTTCGTCCAGCGAAGTCAGCGCGTGGAATTTGTTTTCCGCCGTCCGGAAAGGAATCCCGCTGCTTTCCGCCAGGATCTCCGCGCTCAGGCGGTCAAAGCCCGCCGGCGCGTTCAGTCCGGTGCCCACCGCGGTCCCGCCCAGCGCCAGTTCCCGCAGAGGTTCCCCAGCCGCGAGGATCAGTTCAGCGTCCCGCTCCAGGCTGGCGCGCCAACCGGAAATCTCCTGGGAAAAGCGGATCGGCACAGCGTCCTGCAGATGCGTCCTGCCGCATTTGAGGATCCCCTCGTTTTCCTTTTCCAATTCACGCAGCGTTTCCGTCAGCTCCCGCAGCGCCGGAAGCACCCGCTCCTCCAGAATGGAAGCCGCCGCGATATGCATCGCTGTCGGGAAGGTGTCATTCGACGACTGGCTCATGTTCACGTCGTCGTTGGGATGCAGCAGCGCGCTGCCGGCGATCTCGTTCCCGCGGTTCGCGATCACTTCGTTCACGTTCATGTTGCTCTGGGTGCCGCTCCCCGTCTGCCACACCACCAGCGGAAAATGATCGTCCAGCTTGCCCGAGCGCACTTCTTCCGCCGCGGCGCAGATGGCCCCGCATTTTTCTTCCGTCATCCGCTCCGGCCGCAACTGCCGGTTCGCCTTTGCGGCCGCCGCCTTCAGCATCCCAAAGGCCCGGATGATCTCCTCCGGCATGGTTTCCCGGCCTCTTCCGATGGGAAAGTTGTTGCGGCTCCGTTCCGTCTGGGCACCCCAGTAACGGTCCGCCGGAACCCGCACCTCGCCCAGTGAGTCGTGTTCAATCCTGTATTCCGCAGATGCCATCTGTTCTCGCCTCCTCGCTGATGCAATAAAAATACCATTTTTTCGTCTCCGGATCAACTGTTTCCCGCAATCCGGATAAACCGGAATAGGCATTGCGAAGAATTGCCATTTTGCGAAGACTTTCGGCTTAAGGGCCTGGAAACTTTTCGTCGCGTTTGAGAAAACGCACATATGATAAAACCATTCCCTGCATTTGACGAAACCTGTTCTTTCCTTATATACTTATGAAGAAAAACAAGCCCAAACGTGTGATCCTGATCGCAGCGAAGGATCTTATCGGAAGGAGGGTTTCTCATGAATCTGCCCCCCGCTGTTTCATCTCTGATCGCCCGGCTGAACGGGGCCGGCTTTTCCGCCTATGCCGTCGGCGGCTGCGTCCGGGATGCTCTTTTGGCAAAAGCCCCCCATGACTGGGATCTGTGCACCTCCGCCCGTCCGGAGCAAATGCTGGAAGTCTTCCGGGGCGAGCATGTGGTGGAAACCGGCCTGAAGCACGGAACGCTGACCGTGGTTCTGGATCACGTTCCCTACGAAATCACCACCTTCCGCACCGACGGCGTCTACACCGACCACCGCCATCCCGATTCCGTCACCTTTGTCAGCGACGTCGCGGGCGATCTCGCCCGGCGGGATTTCACCGTCAACGCCATGGCCTATGCTCCCCGGGAAGGGCTGGTGGATCTCTTCGGCGGCCGGGAGGATCTGCAAAAGAAAATCATCCGCTGTGTCGGCGTCCCGGCGGAGCGGTTCGAAGAGGATGCTCTGCGGATTCTGCGGGCCCTGCGCTTCGCCTCCGTTTACGATTTCACCGTGGATCCGGAAACGGATAAAGCCCTCCGTCTCCTCGCCCCGACGCTGAAAAAGGTCGCCGCCGAGCGGATCCGCGTCGAGCTGCTGAAGCTCCTGTGCGGCGCCGGTGCGGGCCGGATTCTCCGGACCTATCCGGATGTCCTGGCCGTCGTCATTCCGGAAATTGCGCCGATGGTCGGCTACGATCAGCAGAATCACCATCACCATTTCGATCTCTGGGAGCATACCGTTCAGGCCGTGGAGAACATCCCGCCGGAAAGCGATCTGCGCCTGACCATGCTCCTGCATGATATGGGAAAGCCCTCCGTCCGGTCGATGGATGAAAAGGGCGAAGCCCATTATTACAACCATCAGTCCGCTTCCGCCGAAATCGCCGACCGCGTGACCGACGATCTCCGCTGCGACCGCGAAATGAAGGACCGGGTTATCCGCCTTGTCCGGTATCACGACATTACCCTGCGTACGCAAAGCGGCGACGTCAATCTCAGCCGACCCTTCCTGCTGCGCATGCTCAACCGCTTCGGCGAGCGCGATCTCCGTGCCCTCATTGAGATCCACTGTGCCGACCGGACCGCCACCGGCTATTCCTCCCCCGAGCGGGAGCAGGCCCGCATGGCGGAACGGATGGCGGCGCTGGACGCGCTCCTGGCGGAGCAGCCCTGCTTCACCCTGAAGGATCTGGCCGTTAACGGCAACGATCTCAAGCCGCTCGGCTTCCGGGGTCCCGCCCTGGGCAATGCGCTGCAGCAGCTGCTGCAGGCCGTCATGGACGGCAAAGTCCCCAACGAGAAGGAAGTGCTTCTTGATTTTGTAACAAAGTTTATAAAAATTTAAGAATTTGCAGAAAAAAAAGATTGCCTTTTAAAAACCGCTGTGATACACTGTAGCAGTTAGCCCTGGTTTGCCCCTGGGCGGCTGCACGCGGTTGAAAATCGCGTGTTCCGGGGGAAACCAACCCGTCTCTGTCAGGCACCGGCCTGCCGTTCCTTCCAATATAACGGCGGGGTGGTGTTGTTGTGCGCCTGCGTCACCACGGCGCGCAGTGGAGCCGCGGTCAAGCCCCTGTCCGGGTTGGGTTGCCGGGACGGCGGCGAAACCGCCCTTTTCCGAAAGTGATCGGAATTTTTTCAAGACATACGGAGGTGTAAATCGAAACATGGCACGCATTGCAGGTGTTGACCTGCCCAGAGAAAAGCGCGTTGAGATCGGCCTGACCTACATTTACGGCATCGGCCTGACCACATCGCAGAAAATGCTCGCGGAAGTCGGCGTGAATCCCGACACCCGGGTGAAAGATCTTTCCGAAACCGAAATCAGCAAGCTGCGCGAATACATCGAGCATCACCTGAAGGTGGAAGGCGATCTTCGCCGGGAAGTGAGTCTGAACATCAAGCGCCTCATCGAAATCGGCTGCTATCGCGGCGTTCGTCACCGTCACGGCCTGCCCGTTCGCGGACAGAACACGAAGCAGAACGCCCGCACGCGCAAAGGTCCCAAGAAGACCATCGCCGGCAAGAAGAAAGCGACCAAGTAATTTCGAGGAGGAAATAAAGAATGGCACCTAAGCAAAAGCTGAAGAAGGCAACGCGCAAACGCCGTGAACGCAAGGTCGTTGAACGGGGCGCCGCGCACATCCGCTCTTCATTTAACAACACAATCGTGACCATCACGGACACGCAGGGGAACGCTCTTTCCTGGGCGAGCGCGGGTGGTCTGGGCTTCCGCGGAAGCAAGAAATCCACTCCCTTCGCCGCGCAGATGGCCGCTGAAACCGCCGCCAAGGCCGCGATGGAATACGGTCTGCGGACGGTTGAGGTCTATGTAAAGGGTCCCGGCAGCGGCCGGGAAGCCGCCATCCGTTCCCTGCAGGCCGCCGGCCTGGACGTGAACATGATCAAGGACGTGACGCCCATTCCCCACAATGGCTGCCGTCCGCCCAAGCGCCGCCGCGTGTAAGAGGCTGAAGGAGGATAAATAAAAATGGCAGTAAATAAACAGCCGATCGCCAAGAAGTGCCGGAGCTTCGATATCTCCCCGGCCGTCATGGGCTATGGCAACAAAAAGAGCAACCGCAATCCCGGCGGAAACCGCCGCCGGAAGGTGTCCGAATACGGCGCGCAGCTGCAGGAAAAGCAGAAGGTGAAGTTCGTATACGGCGTGCTGGAAAAGCAGTTCCATAAATATTACCTGAAAGCCGCGAACATGAAGGGCATCACGGGCGACAACCTGATGCGCCTGCTGGAGCTGCGGCTGGACAACGTGGTCTTCCGTCTGGGCCTGGCCAAGACCCGCCGGATGGCCCGCCAGATCGTGACACACGGACACATCCGCGTGAACGACATCAAGGTGGACATTCCTTCCTATCAGGTGAAGGTTGGTGACAAGATCACCCTGCGGAAGCGCAGCGAAGAGATGGAAATGTTCAAGAGCCTGCGCGAAGGCACGGGCACCATCACCCCCAAGTGGCTGAGCTTTGACGCGCAGAACCTGGCCGGCAGCGTGACCGCCCTGCCCACCCGCGAGGACATTGACCTGCAGGTACAGGAAAACATGATCGTCGAATATTACTCCCGTTAAGGATGAACGGACGACCCCACCAAGGAGGGCAAAACGAAATGACATTCGAAATCGAAAAAGCCCGTATCGAATGCGTCGAAGTTGGCCAGAACGGCTGCTACGGCCGGTTTGTGATCGAGCCGCTGGAACGCGGATTCGGCCACACGCTGGGCAACTCCATGCGCCGCGTACTTCTTTCCAGCCTCCCCGGAGTGGCAGTCTCGAGCGTTCACATCGAAGGTGTGCAGCATGAGTTCACCACGATTCCGGGCGTGAAGGAAGATGTGACGGAACTGATTCTGAACCTGAAATCCATCGCGTGCAAAATGTTCTGCGAAGGCCCGAAGCAGCTGACCATCGACGTGAAAGGCCCCTGCGAGCTGACGGCGGGAGACATCCGGACGGACGACGAAGTTGAAATCGTAAACAAAGACCTGCATATCGCCACCCTGAACGAAGACGGACACCTGCAGATGCAGATGACGCTGGAGCGGGGACGCGGCTATGTGAGCGCAGACAAGAACAAAACCGCCAGCATGCCCATCGGCGTGATTCCGATCGACAGTATCTTCACACCGGTGAAGAAAGTGAACTACCAGGTGGAAGACACCCGTGTAGGCCAGATCACGGACTATGACAAGCTGACGCTTGAAATCTGGACCAACGGCACGCTGAAGCCCGAAGAGGCGATTTCCAGCGCGGCGAAAATCCTGACCGAGCATCTGAACCTGTTCATCAGCCTGACCGACCAGGTGATGCCCGTGGCCCAGACGGTGCAGGAAGACGAAAAGAAGGACAAGATCCTCGATATGACGATTGAGGAGCTGGATCTTTCCGTTCGCGCCTACAACTGCCTGAAGCGTGCAGGGATCAACAACGTGGCCGAACTGGTGCTGAAGAACCAGGAGGACATGATGAAGGTTCGCAACCTTGGGCGCAAGAGTCTGGAAGAAGTTGAGCAGAAGCTGAACGGCCTCGGACTGAACCTGAAACCCAACGATGACTAAGAGGAGGAAATTCCCATGGCTAACCAACGCAAGCTGGGTCGCACGGCAGATCAGCGCAAGGCGCTGCTCCGCAACCAGGTGACCAATCTGATCTGGTACGGCCGCATTGAAACGACCGTTTCCAAGGCGAAGGAAGTACGCCGGATTGCCGATCGGATGATCACGCTGGCCGTGCGCGAATGCGACAACACGGTTTCCACCACGAAGGAAACCCATAATGACAAGGGTCAGCTTGTGACGCTGGACGTTGTGAACGACGCCCCGAGCAAGCTGCACGCCCGCCGGATCATGATGGCCTATCTTTACGACCTGAAGGAAGAAAAGAAGGACGACGAGAACAAGGCGGAATACAAAGAACGGACGAAGGACAACAAGCACCCCGTCGTCGAGAAGCTGTTCCGGGAGATCGGGCCGAAATACAAAGCCCGCAACGCCGAAAAGAACTGCAGCGGCGGCTACACCCGCATGTACAAGCTCGGACCGCGCCGCGGCGACGCCGCAGAGATGGTCATTCTCGAGCTGGTCTGATTGAGGAAGCTTCGCCCGGCGGCGAAGCAAAGAGAAAAAACACACATCAAGCAAGCAAACGGATGCCCTCCCCTCCCGGGGAGGGCATTTGACAAGGGGTTGAATGATGAAACTGCTTTACACCGAGGAAACCTATACCGCCATCGACAGTCAGCTGAAGCGCCGGCTGGCACTGTTCTTCGCGATTCTGCTGGTGCTGATCGGCCTGTTTATCTGGGCCATGGTGGCCCGGATCCAGTGGGCGGCGATGGTTTTTGCCTGCCTGGCAGGATGCTTCGGGATTTTCTATCTGAACCTTTTCTGCACGCCGCTGATGCGGTACCGGCGGATGGTGCGCGGGGCGCTGAGCGGCCGGAGCCACGAGAAGGTGATGGAGTTTGTGCGGATGGAGCCGGACCGCACGGCGGTGGACGGCGTAGCCTGCCACAGCCTGATTTTCCTCGGGGACGCGGACAAGCACGGGGACCGGGAGACGATGATGTACTGGGATTCGGAGCTGCCGATGCCGGAGCTGGAACCCGGTGTTTCCTACCACGTGCGCTACACGGGGAGAAACATCATCGGGATTGAAGCCACCGCCTGACCGTTTCAGCGCGGAAGATCTGTCATACCGCCTTTAATCAGATAAAACAGCGTGGATCCGTCCACAGTGACGGCATCGTGCATGTCGTCCCAGGACCGGAGCAGTACCGTATGCGTTCCGCCGCTCAGCGTGCGGAACGTATATTTTCTATAAGGTTCTTTCGCCAGCAGCGCTTCCATGTCTGTGTCGTCCGGCAGGCGACCGCTGAAGGTGACCGTGAGAAGCCGCTCATAGGCGGCGGTGAAGGTTTCATAGGGGATCTCCTGTCCGTTCAGGAAACACCGGCGGGAGGGAGCTGCTTCGGCGGCAGGCTCAGCGGTAGCTTCCTGCAGGACGTATTCCATGATTTCGCCGTTTTCTTCCACTGTCAGGCTCTCGAGGGAATCCAGGGGCGTAAGGACCGGATAGCGTGCGACGGAGGCCATGGGGTCCGGACTGGTAAAAGTCTGGAGGGTGAAGGTGGAGACGGTATAGAGGTTATCGCCAAAGCGCACATAGGACGCCAGATCGTCCGGGCTGTCACCGACGATCAGCTCCACGGTTTTTTCCTCATGGTCCGTGACGTCGTACACGCCGGTTTCGGAGACGGTGCCGGTGCTGCCCTTCGCCATATGGAACAGGAGCACCCGGCGGGGAATATCGAACCCGTAGCGGCCTAAGTTTTCCTCCGTGGCGGGGGCCAGATATACGCCGAGGCGAAGGTCCTCGGCGCTTTTTTTCAGATTCCGGATGGATTCCTCGTCCGCCGGAGCCCGGAAGGGGGCTGTCACTTCCCAGTTGCAGCCCGCGTCCCGATCCTCCACGGAGCCGGCGAGTTGCCATTCTGCGATGATCTTTTCGGAATCGCAGACGGTGATGCGGTCCAGGAGGGCGCCGACGATTTCCGGCTTCGGTATGGGGCGGAGCAGGGCATATTCCACATCCAGATCCGCCGCCACCGCGGAGGCGACGGCGAACAGCCGGTCGTCCCCCTCGACGGCCATATAGTGCCATTCGTCCTCCAGGCCCGTATCGCTGCCGATGTGCAGGGTCAGCTCCGTTCCGTCGGTGAAGCGGGCGGTGACGGTAACCCGGGGATCGGCCAGGCCGAAATCCTCCGGAGTGTTTTGCCAACTGTACGCGGCATCGGAGGCGGCATCACCGCCGACGAGAACTTCCTCATATCGGAGGCGGGTAACCGTTTCCTGGAGGAGCGAAGCCTGCTGGTCCGAGACAGTCCAGCCTTCTTCGTTCTCCGGGTGCAGGGAACCGTCCTCAGCGCGCACCAGTGTCCAGGGATCCTCCCCCCGGCGCTGCACGGTGACGGAAACCAGTTCCTCCGGCTGACGCTCGGTGAGCATGCCCCAGTGCTTCTCCTCCTGGGCGGGCTTTTCCTGCGGGCGGAAAAGAAGGATGGCCGTGGTAACGCCGCCGGCGAGCAGCAACAGGGCCGCTGCCAGCGGCAGCCAGCGCAGGGGTCGGCGGTCTTTATGCTGTTTGCGTTCGGGTTTTTGCATCGGAGTGCCTCCGGCGGGTTCCCCGGCTTCGCCGGGGAAAGGTTCTTTGGCGGGTTCCCCGGCTTCGCCGGGGAATCGTTTTTGGGTCAGTGCGTTCTTTTACGTTTCACCAGAATCAGCAGGGCGGCCAGCAGCACGGCAGCGGGCAGGATCGTCAGCAGGACGGCGCCGGGGCCGATGCTTTCCGTTCCGAGGGCCGGGCGCAGGGCTTCCCTGGCGAGGATATCGAGATCCGAGGCCTCCAGATCCAGCAGGAACTCCGCCACGCGGACGATGAACGGCTGGATATCGGTCATGGTGTAGACCTGCTCGTTGACAAAGGCGCCGGAGCAGCCGGCGATGCAGGCCCGGGAGACATAGCCGGACTCGGTGATGCGGCGAGCCTGCAGCGCCAGGGCGAAGGGGCCTTCCGGGTCGGATTCGGCCTTTTCAAGGGAGGTGCTTTCACCGGTGATCTGCTTGCGATAGGCGGTGTTGCCGCTGCGCAGGAGAGTGGAAGCGATGAGATTGCGGTCCGTTTCCTCCGGTTCGGCAAAGGCCCGGCAGCCCGGCAGCAAAAGGCTGTCCGCACCGGAGGCGAGGAGATCGACGGTGATATCCGTGGAGCACATTTCGGGGAGCAGAACCATGCGGTTGCCGTTATAATACGTGGCCGTGTCGTCCCGATCCGCCAGGACGATGCCATCCAGGGGAACGAAGCCGTAGCTGCGCAGGAGAGAAAGATAAAAGGGCATGTTTTCGACGGGATCGGAATAGTCGCAGGTGAAGAGGAAGCTGCCGCCTTCTGCGGCGAAAGCCTTCACCTTCTCCATCTCCTGGGCGTTCAGATCGCGGCGGGGGCTGAAGAACACCAGCAGATCCCCGGAGGTGAGCCCGGCGGCCGGGTCGGTGAGGTCGATATAGACCACCTCGAAGCGGTTGGCCGTAAGGAGGCCGTCGAAATGTTCCAGGGTTTCGCCGTCCAGTTCGCCGTGCCCCTGTACGATCGCCACCCGTGGCACGCGCTCGCGGGTAACCCAGGAGATCGCGTTGGTGATGGAGCGCTCATAGGTCCAGCCGCTGTAGGTGTATTCGCCGGTTTCCGCGTTCATAGCAACACTCACATAGTCCTCGGGCCCCAGGATGCGCCATCTTCCCGTTTCTTCGCAGAAGACAATGAGGGAATTTTCACCCGGGTTTTGGGTTTCGGTAGTAAAACGACTGAGGAGCTGCGGGTTCAGGGAGGGATCCGCCTGCTCCCAGGTGACAAGGGGGGACGCGGCGGCATAACGGTTCAGGAGCTCGATGAGGGGGGCGTCCTCGTCCCCTTTACGGAAGAGGGCGTAGAAATGCACGGGATGCTCCAGATGTTCCAGCGTATCCCGGGTGATTTCGCTGTGGGTGGAGATGCTGTTGAAAGAAAAATCCGCACGCCAGCCGAAGCGCTTTTCCATCTGATCCGTGGCGATATTCAGGGCGACGAGGGCAGCGGAAAGAATGACCGCCAGGAGGGCGGCAAAGCGCGGGCGGTGACGATCCAGGCGGCAGACGGTGAGCGCCAGGAACAGGGCGATGACGGAGAGATCGAAGAGGAGGCCGGCGAAGGAGAACTGGCCCATGAGGAAGGGTTCATTGCGGGCGTAGAGGGAACAGAAGCGGAGCGCCCCGGACAGCCAGGGGGCCTGGACCGCGGTTTCCAGCAGGTCCAGAATCCAGAGGAGGAAGTTTGCCCCGAAGGCAAGGACAGCCGCCGTGACCGGCGCGGCGGCCAGGGAGGAACAGAACAGGTCCAGCGCCACGAAGGCACAGCCCTGGAGGACGAAGCCGAGGTAATTGACAGCCAGCTCCGCGGGATACACCCGGCCGTAGAGCGCGACGATGACCGCATAGAGCAGCGTGAGCAATGCGGCCATGCCCAGCACGGTGACCGCCGCCAGGTATTTGCCCAGCACGATCCTGGGCAGGGAGACCGGGCTCGTGAGGAGCAGCTGGTCGGTTTTTTTCTGCTTTTCTTCCGCCAGGAGGCGCATGGTGAGAATCGGGCACAGGAGCATCCACAGATAGCTCATTTCCCCGATGAAGGTCGGGAGGTCTCCGCTGCGCTGGCTGAGAATGGCCAGATAGAAGAGCACGGAGGAAACCGTAAGGAAAACACCGAGATAGACATAGCCGATGGCCGTGCAGAAATAGCCCTGCATCTCCCGCTTCCAGATGGCGCGCACGGTGATCTCCTCCTTTCTCTCCTATCCACTATTCACTATCCGCTATTCACTCATTCCCGGCTGATGGCACGGAGGAACACTGCCTCCAGGTCTTCCCTCTCCTCCCGCATCATGCGGACGGGCAGGCCGCTTTCTGCCAGGGCGCGGAAGGCCCGGTCCAGGGCCGCGCCGGTATCGCTGCCGCGGGGCAGAGTGACCCGGACTTCCGCGGCGACGGGCACAGCGGACCGGCCTTCCGGGTCGGGGGCTGCCGCCGCGCCGGTGAAGGGTTCCAGGCGGCGCAGGCGGTTCAGGACAGCTTTTTCCTCCCCGGCGACGGACAGGCGCAGGGTGATGACTTCACTTTGGGGCTTGCGGGCGTCGTAGTCCGTCACCAGGCGGCCTTCGTCCAGGATGAGGACCCGGGTGCAGGCCTGCTGAACCTCGGAGAGGATATGGCTGGAGAAAACAACGGTATGCTCCCGGCTGAGGGCGCGGATCAGCTCACGGATTTTCACGGTCTGCTTCGGATCCAGGCCCACGGTGGGCTCATCCAGGATCAGCAGCTCCGGCGCGCCGCACAGGGCCTGGGCGATACCGGCCCGCTGGCGGTAGCCGCGGCTAAGGTGGCCCAGGAGGCGAGAGGCGACCTCAGTGAGGCCGCAGAGGGAGATGATTTCCTCCACATGGGGGCGGATGGCCTGCTTTTTTACTTCGCGCAGCTCGCAGACAAAGCGCAGGTAGCCGGTGACCGTCATTTCGTCGTAGAGCGGGGGCCTTTCGGGCAGATAACCGATCATCCGCTTGCAGGCGGCAGGATCTTCCTCCAGGTCCTTTCCGCCGATCCGGATTTTTCCGGCGGTGGGCGGCAGATAGCCGGTGATCAGGTTCAGGAGGGTGGTTTTGCCGGCGCCGTTGCGGCCCAGGAGGCCGATGGTTTCGTTTTTTTCGACATGAAAGGAGACGCCCTGCAGCGCTGTCAGGGGGCCGTATTTTTTTGTTACACCCTCCAGCTGAATCAAGGCGATCACCTCCAAGCGTCAAATCTTTGATTGGGCGAAGAACGCCTGCATTGCATGTCGCGCGCGGTGGGCGCTGCGATTTTGGTAGCACCGCTCGCACAATTATTTCAATACCACATTTTCAGCACCCAGGGCTTCCTGCAGGCGACGGAGGCAGGTTTCGCTGCCGCTGCACCAGGCCGTTCGCGGGCAGAGCAGGGTAATCTTTTCCGCCGGGATATGCATATACACCGGGATGTCGCCCGCCTCCAGGGCGAGGAGGGCGGTGATGCGCTCCATGTCGGCACGGTTCAGGCGCAGGAAGAGCTTGTGCGCTGCGTCTTTGGCGAGCTGGGCGTCGGTCAGAGGGCGGACGCTCCCGGCGGGCGCCGGGGCTGCGGGGCGGGATTGGGCTGACGCGGCTGCCGGCGATGCCGTGCAGGCTGGCTGGGGCTGCGCAGGTTTCCAGTCTTCCAGGGGGATGATCCGGTCGGCCAGGAGTTTCGGGGCTTCTTCCTCGCGGACGGAGATTTTGCCGCTGACGGCCACGGCGGCGTCCTCCTGAAGGTAGGTCTGGTATTTTTCGTAGACCCGGGGGAAGACGAGGCATTCGATCTGGCCGGTCATGTCCTCCAGGGTCACGAAGGCCATATAGTCGCCTTTCTTCGTGGCCTTGCCCTTGACCTCCGTCAGGATGCCGCCCAGCTCGACGCTTCGGCCGTCCAGCTCCTCCCGGGCTTCTTCGTTTTCGGGATCGTCGGCCCCGGCGATCTGCGCCACGGTCAGGGTCATCCGGCTTAAAACGTCCCGGTATTCATCCAGGGGGTGGCCGCTCATATAGACGCCGGCAGCTTCCTTTTCCATCTGCAGTTTCATGCGGGGCGGGCAGTCCGGAAGATCCGGCAGGGCGATCCGGGAGCTGAGGAGCGCCTGGCTTTCCTCGCCGAACATGCCGGAATCCGCCAGGTCGAAGAGGCTCACCTGGCCGGAGACGTTTTTCTTTCGGGAGGACTGGTTGGCCTCCATGGCCTGCTCATAGACCGCCAACATCTGGGGGCGGTTGGCCGGGCGGCCGCCGGTGGGAGCCGGCAGGCGGTCGAAGGTGCCGGCCCTGATGAGGCTTTCAACGACCCGCTTGCTGCATTCCGTCGGGTCCACCCGGCGGCAGAAATCAAAGATGTCGCGGAAGGGGCCGCGGGCTTCCCTTTCCCGGCGAATCGCGTTCACGGCGTTCTCGCCGACGCTTTTTACGGCGCCCAGGCCGAAAAGAATCGCAGGGGTTCCCTTCGCTCCCGCTTCAGTATCCACTGTGAATTTCCAGCGGCTGCGGTTCACGTCCGGGGGAAGAACAGCGATGCCCTTTCCGCGGCAGTACTGGACGTAGCCGGCGATTTTGCCGGTGTTGCCGTAGACACTGTTCAGCATGGCGGCCATGAACTGGACCGGGTAATGGCGCTTCAGCCAGGCAGTCTGCATAGCGACGACGCCGTAGGCCGCGGCATGGGATTTATTGAAGGCGTAGGAGGCGAAGGAAATCATTTCGTCGTAGATTTCATTGGCGACGTCCTCCGGCACGCCGTTGCGCACACAGCCGGGGACCGTCACCCTGCCGTCCTTATCGGTCAGGCCGTGGACAAAGATTTCCCGCTCCTCGTTCATGACTTTATGTTTTTTCTTGGCCATGGCCCGGCGCACCAGGTCGCTGCGGCCGTAGCTGTAGCCCGCCAGGTCGCGGACGATCTGCATGACCTGTTCCTGATAGACCATGCAGCCGTAGGTTACGTCCAGGATCGGGCGGAGTTTTTCCGTTTTGTATTTCACGCTGGCCGGGTTCATTTTTCCGGCGATATAGCGTGGGATGGAGTCCATGGGACCCGGGCGATAGAGGGAGATGGCGGCAATGATGTCCTCGAAGCAGGTGGGCTTCATATTCATGAGGAAGCCGGTCATCCCCGCGCCTTCCATCTGGAAGACGCCCTCGGTGTCGCCGCGGGAGATCATTTCGTAAACGGTGGGGTCGTCCAGGGGGATGTCTTCCGGGGTCATATCCTTCCCGACTTCCCGCATCATATCCAGGGTATCGCGGATCACCGTGAGGGTGCGGAGGCCCAGGAAGTCCATTTTCAGCAGGCCCAGACGCTCGATGGTGCCCATGGGATACTGGGTGGTGATGACCTCGTCGTTGCGCTGGAGGGGGACGTATTCCATGACGGGTTTGCCGGTGATCAGGACGCCCGCCGCGTGGGTGGAGGCGTGGCGCGGCATGCCTTCCAGGGTCATGGCGGTGTCAATCAGCTCCTTCACGCGGGGCTGTTCGTCCACCATCTGGCGCAGGGAGGGCGAAAGGTTCAGGGCTTTTTCCAGGGTCATGCCCAGATCCATGGGCACGGCTTTGGCCACGGCGTCGGTTTCCTGGTAGCTCATGCCCAAAACCCGGCCCACGTCGCGCACGACGCCGCGGGCTGCCATGGTGCCGAAGGTGATGATCTGACTCACGTGGTCGGCGCCGTATTTCCGGGCCACGTAGTCGATGACTTCCGGGCGGCGCTCGTAGCAGAAGTCCACGTCGATATCCGGCATGGAAACGCGCTCCGGGTTCAGGAAGCGCTCGAAGAGGAGCTGGTAGCGCAGGGGATCCAGCATGGTGATGCCCAGGGAGTAGGCCACGATGGAACCGGCGCCGCTGCCGCGGCCGGGGCCCACCATGATGCCGTGGGTTTTGGCCCAGTGGATGAAGTCCCAGACGATGAGGAAGTAGTCCACATAGCCCATTTTTTCGATGACGCTGAGCTCGTATTCCAAACGCGTATAGGGCTCGTCCTGCGGACTCGCGGGGGACGGCTCGCCGATACCCGGCGCTTCGGGGCCGGCCTGCGTAGCAGTTCCGGCCGTCGGCACGGCATCGGGGTAGAGCTTCCGCATGCCTTCATAGCACAGGCGGCGAAGCATCTGATCGGCAGTTTCGCCTTCGGGAACGGGGTAATGCGGCAGACGGGTGACGCCGAATTCAAACGTCACATTGCAGCGGTCCGCGATCTCACGGGTGCGGTCCACGGCGTCCGGCACGTTTTTGAAGAGCGCGCGCATTTCCTCCTCGCTTTTGACGTAGAGCTCGCCGGTTTCCATGCGCATGCGCTGCTCGTCCGCAAGGGTTTTGCCGGTCTGGATGCACATCAGCACTTCCTGGGCCGGGGCGTCTTTTTTCTCGAGATAGTGACAGTCATTCGTAGCCACCAGGGGAACGTTCATTTCCCGGGCAATAGCGATCAGACGGGGCAGAACGGTTTTTTCCTCCCGGATGTTGTGGTCCATGATTTCAACATAGAAGTTGTTCGGGCCGAAAAGGTCCTGCATCTCCCGGATATAGGCGTGGGCGCTTTCGTCCTGGCCGTTCAGAAGCATTTTCGGCAGGTCGCCGCTGAGGCAGGCGCTCAGGCAGATCAGGCCTTCATGATATTCGCGGATCAGGTTGTAATCGATACGGGGCTTATAGTAATAACCGGTCAGAAAGCCTTCGCTGATCAGCCGCATCAGGTTCTGATAGCCGGTGTTGTTTTCACACAGGAGGATCAGATGGCTCATTTCCCGGCCCGTAGGGGAACGGTCTGTCCGGTCCCGGCAGACGTAAGCCTCACAGCCGATGATGGGCTTGAGGCCTGCCTCCGTCATGGCCGTGTAGAAATCAATGACGCCGTAGAGTACGCCGTGGTCCGTGATGGCGCACGAATCCATGCCGAGCGCCTGCAGGCGTTTCACCAGGGAGGTGATCCGGCAGGCCCCGTCCAGCAGGCTGTACTCCGTATGAAGATGCAGATGGGTAAAGCTCATAGGCGGTCTCCGCTGCGCGCGTGTGAATTAGTGTTATTCCAGCGTAATACTGCTGATGATTTTCTCCGAGAGGTTTGCGGCATTCTGGTTTGCGTACCAGAAGCAGACCATCTGGGCCGCTTCGCCGTCGAGGAGGACATAGGCAACGCATTTCATGCCTTTCTGCGGCGGATCCTGGGGATCCGTCACCCGGTAGGCAATCATGTCCACACCGCTGATCCGGTATACGGCGGCGTCCACGCCTTTGGCGATGAGGACGTCCGTCATGGTCTGCAGGGTGGCACCTTTGCTGTCCGACTCGCGGAAAAACTGGATGTCCAGGCCCAGGCTTTCGGAGACATAGGCGAACCTCGCGTCGTCGCTTCCCTCCCCCGGGCCGTCGTATTCCATTCCGTCCGGTAAGGTCAGGCTGTAGCGGCTGTCCGGCAGGGTTACCTTCTGATCCGCCGTGGCAGTGCCCAGGCACAGCAGCAGGATCAGGGCCAGCAGGGTGCTGAGGGTTTTCTTCATCTTGGTTGCCTCCTTTTGCGGTCGCCTTCGGAATCGCTCTGCGATTTCGTCGGCTGGGGTTGATACGGACGTTTTGCGCTTCCGCGCTTCGCACTCGGTAGAAGCATCGAGACTGCAATGACTGATCACCCGGCGAAATAATACTTCTTCACATTCTTCATCAGCAGTTTATAAGCGCCGATGGCCGCTGCGGCCAGGAGGACCGCCAGCACCGCGAAGACCGGGATCAGGCCCCAGTTCAGGAAGTGGATCATTACAAACGCCAGGCCCGCCAGGGCGACCAGGATGCCCCAGGAGACCAGCATGGAAATCAGCACGCCGAAATTCTGCTTTACGGCTTCCTGCTCCGTCACCCAGTCCAGCCGCGGCTTCTTCACGTCCCGGCTCAGGGCCAGGCACGCGGTGCCGAAGCAAAAGAGCAGGCACAGGATCAGCGCCAGCACGGTTTCCAGCGTAAAGCCGGGGATCAACACCGCCATCGCGATCATCGCGGCGATCACGCCGAAGGTTTCGAGGCCGCAGCCCACTGCCAGCTTCGCGTGGATCAGGGTTTTCGCGGAAACGGGCAGCGACCTGATGAAATCATGGCCCTTGCCTTCCCGGGTCACCGCGGTGGACAGGGCGGGGTTCATGCCGGCCATGTAGGCCACCGCCAGAGCCATGATGCACATGATCAGGGCCGGGTTCAGGTTCCCCATCATCTGCGTCAGGGATTGGGCGCCGTTTTCGCCGGCGGATTTATTGAACATCATGCCCATCATGATGATCATCACCAGGGGCATGAAAGTGATGGGCAGAATGTTCACGGCATAGGCGGGCACCCGCAGGATGGTCAGCACTTCGCGCTTCACGTTGGCCATGAAGGCGCTGCCCACGCGGATGGAGCCCTTCCGGATGCCCTTCTTTCCCGAGGCCTGGGGCGCTTCACTCTGCAGCAGGCTCAGCTTCCGGTAGAAAATGCCCAGCACCAGAATCAGCACCGCGGCGGCGGCCGCGCTCACCGCGGCAAACAGCGCCAGTTTTCCCCAGTCGCCTTCCAGCAGGCCTTCCGCGGCCCACTTCGCCGGCGGGAAGAACTGCGTCATGCCGGAGATCCGCGAAGCGTTATCCGTGAAGAATTTCTGAATGATCACGCCGCTTTCGGCGCTGTCGCCCGTGATGGAACCCACGTTCATCATCACGAACATATAGACCAGGAACAGCGCGATGCCGCCGACGGTCATGATCAGTTCGCGGTGTTTCCACAGGGCGGAAAGGCGGATCAGGAAGGCAGAAAGAACCGCGGCGACGCAGATCGGCAGGATCGCGATCAGCAGCCACACGATCACCATCCGCACATAGAACAGCGGCTCCGCGCCCACCCGGGTGCCGTAAAGCACGCAGGCCGGCAGCAGGATCACCGCGTCGATCAGCGTTTCGCTCAGCCACACCTGGGCCAGCTTCGCCGAGAGCAGTGTGCGGGTTTTGATGGGCAGGGCCGCCAGGAAGGTCGCGTCGCGGCCCAGGTACAGCGCGCTCATGATGAAGAAGAACGACATCACCAGGGTGCCGCCGGTCGCCAGCACCACTGCCAGAATCACCACCAGGTTGCGCAGGTCCACGGCGTTCTGGGCGCCCGGTGAGGGCGTCAGTATGTCCAGCGCTTTGGTTTCAAGGATGTAGAGAATCACGCCCAGATAGACCACCAGGAAGAGGATCGCGATCAGCATCCCGACGGTCCGGCCGCGTTTGTCGCGCAGGGCGGCTTTCAGGTTCTTCGGCTTCAGGTCCGCGTAGCGGGTCAGCAGCTGCAGCCGGAGCAGGGCAAAAAACGTGCTCATGCTTCTTCTTCGCCTCCGTCGTCCGTCAGCTCCAGGAACAGTTCTTCCAGGCTGGCGCCCACTTCGCCGCTGCGCAGTTCCTCCAGAGTACCCACTGCCTTCAGGCCGCCGTGGGCAATGACGCCGATGCGGGTGCACAGCTTCTCCGCCACCTCCAGCACGTGGGTGGAGAAGAACACCGTGTTGCCCTCATTGCAGTGCCGGATCATCTCTTCCTTCAGCAGGTGCGCGGCGCGGGGGTCCAGGCCGCCCAGCGGCTCGTCCAGGATCCATACCGGCGGGTTGTGAATCAGCGCCCCGATCACCACCAGCTTCTGCTTCATGCCCTTGCTGTAGGTCCGCACCTGGTTGTTGATCGCGTCGGAGAGAGAGAAGATGTCCAGGTATTTCTCGATGTGCGCTTTGCGTTTGGCCTGGTCCACCTGATAGATATCGGCCATGAAGTTCAAATATTCCATGCCCGTCAGCCGGTCATACAGGTCGTTGCCGTCCGGTACAAAGCCGATCATCCGCTGGGCTTCCAGCCGCTCCGTGTCCATCCGGTGCCCGGCCATGGTAATGGTACCCTCGTCCGGGGTCAGCACGCCCGTCATCATTTTGATCGTCGTGGTCTTGCCGGCGCCGTTGGGCCCGATGAATCCGAACAACTCCCCGCCCTTCACGTTGAGGGTCAGGTTGTCAACGGCCTTCTTATCGCTTTTGGAGTATGTTTTGGTCACCTGTTGCAAGTCAATCATGGGTTTCCTCCCTGCCTGTCAAAGGCATCTTTCATCAATTTCCAACGCCCTGAATTTTACCACATTCCCGGCCGTCTGAAAACTGCCGGAGCAGGAAAATAACTGCTTCTATTTCGCTTTTTACAGAAAACGCACGGCTTTCCGCCGTGCGTCCGTCTATCTGTGAGGATCAGTGGACCTTATAGATCCGCATGGACAGCGCCCCGTCGCCGCTGGAGCAGCCCTCGATCCGGATCGGGAAGTCATACATGTTCGTGAACTTGAAGTTCTGCGTGTCCGTCCCCACCGCCGCGTCGCAGTGAATCGGCAGATAGGTGGCGCCGCTGGCGCCGTGGGGCCGCCGCCAGTCAATCCGCAGGCCCGGCAGCTGCCGCACCGCGTTGTACAGCGTGCTGGAAACCTGGCACGTTCCGCCGCCGTATCCAAGAACGTCCTTCCCCTGATACATCACAATGGCCGGCTCGTATCCCCGCTTCGGACCGTAGGGGCCCATCACTTCGTTCCCGTCGAACTGTTCCCCCGGCTCCAGCACGATGGAAACCAGCCCGCACCCCACTTTGATGTTGTGAATCCGGCTGATGTTATTCTCCGTCTGGATCATCTTGTAATAGCTGGTATAGGCCGCGATCGGGCAGTCTTCGTAAAGCTCCTCGTCCGTGGGGGAAACCGGCTTCAATTCCGTCAGTTCGTTCGGATCGATGTATCCGTATTCCCGCATGTAGTTCACCACGGCCCAGCCGTCGAAGAACTTCCATACGGTGATTTTCGTTCCTGGGTTCAGGACCACATAGTTGTTGCCGTCGTCCTCCGCGCCTTCGTTGAAGCTCATGTCCTTTCGCACGTGGCATTTCGTCGCCGTCACAGCGGTATATGCGTGCTTCTGCACGTTGAAGGGCGCCGTATTCACCGGGTCAAGCGGCTGAATGGATCCGAAGTCCACCCATTCGCGCATCGTGTAGCCGATGTCCTTGCCCCGCCGAACGATCAGCCACCGCAGTCCGACGTACAGCACTTCCGCTTCCATGCCGCCTTTCTGGCCCCGCACCAACACGTTCTTGGCCTCGTATTTGGAGTCCATAATCCGGAAGATCGGCCTGTCCGGTCCCAGCTTGCAGGTGTAGATCGCCGGGGAATTCAGGTCAAAATCTTCCGCCGTCCTGGTCGGATACACCTTTCCCGTCACCCGCCCCGGGTTGTCGCTCTGATCAATCTCCTCGTTTTCCTCGTCCAGCAGCTCGTCGAGTCCCGGTTCCTCTTCGGCCAGGGCGAAGCAGACGCCCGCCCAGACCAGACTCAGGCACAGCATCCAGCATATCAAACGCTTCATGCGCACAACTCCCTTCGTAATCACTTTATTATCCCCGTTTTGGCGAGACCTGTCAAGGCTTCCGCCGGCGTTTCCGTGCGCAAAATATGGTGTTCCCCTTTATTTTAACTACATTTTATGGTAGAATAGCCTGGTGTGCGGCCGGTATCCGCCGGCTGCCGATCACACAAACCAGGGAGTGAACGCATGACCTCGCAAACCTATAACGCCGGGAACATCCAGGTCCTCGAGGGCCTCGAAGCCGTCCGTATGCGCCCCGGCATGTATATCGGAACCACCTCGTCCCGCGGTCTCCATCATCTTCTGTGGGAAATCGTGGACAATGCCATCGACGAAGCGGCCAACGGCTTCGCCGATGAAGTGAATGTGACGTTGCATAAAGACGGATCGGCCAGCGTGTGGGACAATGGCCGCGGCATGCCTGTCGACACGCACCCCACCATGGGCATCCCCGGGGTCGAGGTTATCTTCACCGTGCTGCACGCCGGCGGCAAGTTCGGCAACGACAATTACGCCTATTCCGGCGGTCTCCACGGCGTGGGCGCCAGCGTGGTCAACGCCCTCAGCCGCTGGCTCACCGTCGACGTCTATCTCAACTGGACGCATTATAAAATGTCCTTCACCTCCGAGGAAAATCCCGCGACCCATAAGGTCAAAGCCGGCAAGCCCACCGGCCCGCTGGAAATCCTGGGCAACACCCGCAAAAAGGGAACGCTGGTCCGTTTCCTGCCCGACGATCGAATTTTTGAGGATGTGAAGTTCCATACGGAGACCGTCGCCCGCCGACTGCAGGAGCTGGCATATCTCAACCGCGGCGTCCGCATCACCTTCACCGACGAGCGCCTTTCCGATCCCGAGGCCCGCACCCGCGTCTTCTGCTATGAGGGCGGCATCTCCGACTATGTACTCTATCTGAACGCCGGCAAGAACGCCCTGCAGCCCGATGTCATCTATCTCGAAGGAAAGCGGGATACCGTCATCTGCCGCGCCGCGATTCAGTATACCGACGGGTTCACCGAGAGCCTTTTCTCCTATGTCAACAATATCAACACCCCCGAGGGCGGAACTCATGAGACCGGTTTCAAGGCCGCCTTCACCAAGTGTTTCAACGATTATGCCCGCCGCGCCGGCCTCCTGAAGGAAAAGGACAACAACCTTTCCGGCGAGGATTTCCGCGAAGGCCTCACCTGCGTCCTCACCACCATGGTCAAGAATCCTCAGTTCGAGGGCCAGACCAAGGGCCGCCTGGGCAGCAGCGAGGTCCGTCCCGCGGTGGAGGCAATTATCTCGCAGCAGCTCACCGACTGGCTCGACAATCTGAAGAACCAGGAAGTCGCCTCCGCGATTGTAACGAAGGCCATCCGCGCCGCCCAGGCCCGCGAGGCCGCCCGCAAAACCCGTGATAACATCCGCAAGGCCAGCCAGCTGGAGGCCGCGCCCCTCGTGGGCAAGCTCTCCGCCTGCACAGGCCGCAAGTGGGAGGATAACGAACTGTTCATCGTCGAAGGCGATTCCGCAGGCGGCAGCGCCAAGCAGGGCCGCGACCGCCGCTTCCAGGCCATCCTCCCCCTTCGGGGCAAGCCACTGAATGTCGAAAAGAAGCATCTCGACCAGGTCCTGGCCAACGAGGAGTTCCGTTCCCTCATCACGGCCCTGGGCACCGGCATCGATGAAGGTTTCTCCCTCTCCAATCTGAAATACGGCAAGGTCATCATCCTCTCCGATGCCGATCAGGACGGCGCGCACATCCGCGCCATCCTGCTCACCTTCTTCTTCCGCTATATGAAGGATCTGATCACCAACGGCCATGTCTATATCGGCATGCCGCCCCTCTACAAGGTCCAGAAGGGCCAGAACATCATCTACGCCTACGACGACAAGGAGCTGGCCAAGGCCACCCGCGCCGCCGGCAAGGGCTACACTCTCCAGCGCTACAAAGGCCTCGGTGAAATGAACCCCGAGCAGCTCTGGGAAACGACCATGGACCCATCCCAGCGCAAGCTTATGCGCGTCTCCATTGAGGACGCTGCCCTCGTCGACCGGCTCACCACCGTCCTCATGGGCGACAAGGTCGAGCCCCGGCGGGACTATATCACCGAGCACGCGGATTTTAATAAAGAAGACACCTTCGATGAAAAGCTCGGCCAGAGCGCCTCTGCCCGCGTGGAAAGCGCCGCCGCAGCGTTTGACGATGCGCTGTCCGATGCCGCGAATGCGGCATTGCAGAGCAGCGTCCCCGCGCAGGCAGCCAGGGCGGACAGAAGCAGCGCAGTCACTCCTGTCAGCAGAAGACGCAGAGAAAGGAGGTCGTAATTCCATATGGCAAAAAGAAAAGAGCCTGAAAAGCCCATCGTGAAGGACGATCCCTCCCGCATTCTGGACATCAATATGGAGGATGTCATGCACAACAGCATGATGCCCTATGCCGAGCATGTCATTCTCGAGCGCGCCCTTCCCCGCGTGGAAGACGGGCTCAAGCCCGTTCAGCGCCGCATCCTCTATACCATGATGGAGCTGGGCACCACGCCCGACAAGCCGCACCGCAAGTGCGCCCGTATCGTCGGCGACTGTCTCGGTAAATATCATCCCCACGGCGATTCTTCTGTCTACGGCGCTCTCGTCCACATGGCGCAGGATTTCTCCATGCGCGCCCCCATGGTCGACGGCCACGGCAACTTCGGTTCCATCGACGGCGACGGTGCCGCCGCCATGCGTTATACCGAAGCCCGCATGACCCCCCTGGCCATGGAGATGCTCCGGGATATCGAAAAGGACACGGTTCCCTTCCGTCTCAATTTCGATGATACCCTCAAGGAGCCGGATATGCTCCCGGCCCGTTTTCCGAATCTGCTGGTCAACGGCGCCAACGGCATCGCCGTCGGCCTGGCCACCAATATTCCGACCCATAACCTGGGTGAGTCCATCCGCGCCGTCCTGGCCCAGATGGACAATCCGGACATCTCCCTGGATGAACTGATGCAGATTCTTCCCGGACCGGATTTCCCCACCGGCGGCGTCCTCCTGAACAACGAGGAAATCCGCCGGGGTTATGAAACCGGCCGCGGCAAGCTGACGCTCCGTGCCCGCGTCCACGTGGAGGACGGGACCAACGGCAAAAAGCTCCTGGTCATCACCGAGATTCCCTATCAGGTGAACAAGGCCGCCATGCTCGAAAAGATCCACAAGCTCAGCGAGGAAAAGAAGGCTGCCCTCGGTGCCATTTCCGATATCCGCGACGAAAGCGACCGAACCGGTATGCGCGCCGTCATCGAGCTGAAGCGCGATTCCGATCCCGCCAAAATCCTCGCCTATCTCTACAAGTATTCCGACCTTCAGGTCACCTTCGGCGTCAACATGGTCGCCATCGCCGGCGGCAAGCCTGTCCAGCTCACGCTCAAGCAGCTGATCGCCGCCTATATTGATTATCAGAAGCAGGTCGTCACCCGCCGTACGGAGTATGAGCTAAAGCTTGCCAAGGCCCGCGCTCATATCCTCGAAGGCCTCATGATCGCCCTGGATAATCTTGACGAAGTCATCGCCCTCATCCGCGCCAGCAAGAGCCCGAAGGAAGCCAAAATCGGCCTCATGGAGCGCTTCGATCTCACGGATGTCCAGGCCCAGGCCATCCTGGATCTGCGCCTCCAGAAGCTCACCAATCTCGAGATGGAAGCCCTCCGCAAGGAGTATGCCGACATTCTGAAGCTCATCAGCCGTCTGGAAGGCATCCTGAAGAGCGAAAAGAAACTTCGGGACGTGATCCGTAAAGAGATGGAGGCCCTCATCGACCAGTACGGGGACGAGCGCCGCACCACCCTCGAATCGCCGGAAGACGTGCCCGTGGAGCTGCCGGACAATACGCCCGAACCCGAGGACGCCGTCGTCGTCTTCACCGAGAACGGCTATCTCAAGCGCGTTTCCCCGGCTCAGCTGAAGCGCACGCCCCTCCCCACGCCGGAGGAGAATCCGGGAGATTCTGCCCGCTTCCTCATGAACACCACCACAGCGGAAACGCTCTATATCTTCACCAGCTTCGGCAACTGCTATCCGGTCAATGTCGGCAAGCTGGCCGAGTGCAAGCCCAGGGACCGGGGCCAGCTGCTGGCCGGCGTCCTCGCCGGACTCGAGGACGGCGAGCAGGCACTCTATATGCTCACCGCCGATTCCGCAAAGCTGAAAACCCTTCCGGATTTCCTCTTTGTCACCCGGCGCGGCATGATCAAGCGCACCGCAGCCGCGGATTACGATGTCCGCTCCCGCAAGTATCCCGCCCTCTCCCTGAAGAAGGACGATTCCCTCCTCGACGTACGGCCCGATGATGGCGACCGAGATGTCCTGCTCATCACCCGCGGCGGCATGAGCATCCGCTTCCCGCTCTCCGGCGTGCCGGTACAGGGGCGCACCGCTTCCGGCGTCCGTGCCATGACCGTGGACGCGGATGATGAAATCTGCTGCTTCCGCCAGATCGCGAAAGGAGACGAGGTCGTTCTCTTCTCCGAGCGCGGCTGGGCCAAGCGCATTCCTCAGCTGGATTTCGAAACGCAGAATCGTTCCGGCAAGGGCGTCCGCTGCTTCTATTTCAACAAGAACGGCTCCAACGGCCGCGCAATCGCCGGCGTCAGCCTCCTGCCGGAAAAAGCCAACTGCACCCTCCTGGTGTCCCAGCTGCGCTCCCCGGTCACCAAGCTGAACAAAAACGAAATCCTCCTCCAGAACCGCAGCGGTAAAGGAATGCCCTACATCATGGCCATCCTCGACGATGTGGTCACCGCAGTAACATCGATCATCATTCCACAGGATACTCCCCCTGAAGGGGTTTAATCGAAAGGAGATAATAAAATGGCAAGACAGAATTTCGGCGGTTTCGGCGGCGGCGCCAATATGCAACAGCTCATGCGCCAGGCCCAGAAAATGCAGCAGCAGATGCAGGAAGCCCAGGAGCAGCTCGACGCTGCTGAATACGAAGCTTCCTCCGGCGGCGGAATGGTTTCCGTCAAAGTCTCCGGCAAGCGCGAGCTCACCTCCATTACCATTGATCCCCAGGTCGTGGATCCGGACGATATCGAAATGCTCCAGGATCTGATCATGGCCGCTGTCAACGAGGCCCTGCGCAAAGGCGAGGAAACCCGCGAAACCACCATGAGCCGCATGGCTCCCGGAATGGGCGGTCTGTTCTGAGATGAGCGCGCAGTATGAACCCATCGAGTCCATGGCGGCGGAGCTTCACCGGCTCCCCGGCGTCGGGCCGAAAACCGCACTTCGCTTTGCGTATTTCATCGCTTCCATGCCGCTGGAGGATGTTCGCAATCTTTCGGTGGCCCTCTGGGAGGGACGCAAGGCGATCCGCTTCTGCAAGGTCTGCGGAAACTATGCATCCGGAGACCTGTGTTCCGTTTGCGCCGATCCGCGCCGTTCCAACGGCCAGATCTGCGTCGTGCGGGATCCCCGGGATGTGGCCGCCCTCGAGCGCACCCATGAATACGGCGGCCGTTATCACGTGCTCCACGGCACCCTCTCCCCCATGGACGGCGTCGGCCCGGATGATATCAACATCCGGGAGCTGGTAGCCCGCATGTCCACGGAGAATGTCACCGAGGTCATCCTCGCCACCAATCCGGACGTCGAGGGAGAAGCCACCGCGTCCTACATCGCCCGCCTGCTGCACCCCATGAACATCCGCTGCACGCGGATCGCCCACGGCGTGCCCGTGGGAGGCGACCTTGAATACACCGACGAAGTAACCCTCCTGAAAGCCCTCGAAGGCCGAAGAGAAATATGAGCTATGAATTTTACCTGCTGATCGCCTGCCTGATCCTCCTGATCATTCTCCTCGTTCGCCAGGGCCTTCTCACCCATCGTCAGGAAAACGCCCTCCTCAAGCAGGAGCATGATCTCTCCGTCCTCGGCAATCAGCTGCTGGACGAACTGGACGCCCAGCGGGATGAATCCGTTGCCGCGCTGCAGGCGGCCAATCAGAATCTCCTGACCACCATGTCCCAGGTAGGCCAGAATCAGTCCACGCTGCTTGAAAGCATGCAGCGTCAGGTTTTGCTGTCCACCCGCAACCAGGAGGAAATGATCACCGCCCTCCGCCTGGAGAACGAGCGCCAGCTCACCGAGATGCGCAAAACCGTCGATCAGCGGCTTTCCGAAAGCCTGGATAAAAAGCTGGACGCCAGTTTTGCCCAGGTCAGCGAGCGGCTGGAGTCGGTCTATAAAGGCCTTGGTGAAATGCATTCCCTCGCCGCCGGCGTCGGCGATCTGAAAAAGGTCCTCACCAATGTAAAGACCCGCGGCATCTGGGGCGAAATGCAGCTGGGCAGCCTCATCCGCCAGACGCTGGCCCCCGGCCAGTATGAGGAAAACATCGCCGTCGTTCCCGGCTCTTCCGAACGGGTAGAGTTTGCCATCCGTCTCCCGGATCGCTCCGGCGGAACGGTCTGGCTTGCTGTGGACAGCAAGTTCCCTCAGGAGGATTATATCCGCCTCAATGATGCCGCCCAGGCCGGGGATGTGGCCGCCGCCGAAGCAGCCCGCAAATCCCTGGCCCAGCGGTTCCGCGCCGAGGCGAAGAAGATTTCCTCCAAGTATATCGCCCCGCCCTACACCGCGGATTTTGCCGTTATGTTTCTCCCCATCGAGGGGTTGTATGCCGAGGCCATCCAGTTCCCGGATTTGCTGGAGTCTCTCCAGCGGGACGAACGCGTCGTCATTGCCGGCCCCGGCACCTTCTCCGCCATGCTGAATGCCCTGCAGCTGGGTTTCCGCACCATGGCCATCGAGAAGCGCAGCAACGAAGTCTGGCAGCTCCTCGGTGAAATCAAAACGGATTTCGCCCGCTTTGCCGAAATGCTTGAGGCAACCCGCCACCGTCTGGATCAGGCCGGCGAATCCATCGATTCCGCCGTGTCCAGAACGCGTACCATCCGCAAAAAGTTGTCGGATATTGAGGAACTTCCCGAACCGGAATCCTCCCTGCCTGAGAAAGTCCGATACAAACCCCCGACCCGTATATCCGTTGGCCGGGGGTCGTTTCAATAGTCCTATGACTTTTGCAGTTTTTACCCCTTCAGTTTTCAACAAGGATCTCCGCGATTTGCCGAACGTCTTCCTTTTCAGCTCTTCTGATGACAATCCCATTTTTCATAGCTCCAAGATAAACCGCTCCGTTCATTTTTCATTTCTTTCAAAACGTTTGATACACCACGGGAAAAGGAAAGAAACAAAAAACATCTGAAGGAAACAGGATGAAATGATGCCTGTAACCCCGGGAATCCAGTTTTTGATCAGGGGCACCAGAATCAGGCTGACTGCATAAAAACCAAGCAGTCCTGTCACAAACCGTGTGACTCTCGTCATCATTGAAACGTCAGTAGAGAAACCGACAAACCTTCTTTCCAGCACCCAGCCGGCCAGATAGCCGATGGCCCAGCCGACGCCCTTGAAAGTATCGTTGGCCATTTTCTTCCCGTCCACCAGCAGCTTCCCCGCCGAGTCATAGTCTTCCGGATAGGATTTCAGCGCGGCAAACACGGCCACGGCCACAGAAACAGCGATGCCGATGCACATCACCAGAATATCCTTCTCAGGATGAGCCTCAATCCATTTCATCAGTTTGCCGGTCAACCACATCACAAGCACCCCGGCGGTCAGACCCACCAGGACATCCTGCGGTGTATGAACACCCAGAAAGTTGCGGCTGAGCCCGATCAGCACGGCAATCAGGGCGAGCACGATGCGCAGCAGCCTGGGCAATTCCTTCCGGATCGCCCCTCCGCCGTACAGCGAGGCGGCATTCATGCTGTGCCCGCTGGGAAAGGAGTACCCCGTGGCTTCCGCCAGGGCTTCGGTGTTGGGATGGATCCGTGCGTCCCGGATCCACGGACGGTAAGCGCAGGCCGTCACCTTCAACAGCCCGTTTACGATTCTGTTTCCGCTCCAGCCCATCAGAAAGTAATGCCCGTATTCCTTGCTGACACACCAATAGATCTCCGCGATGATACCCAGCACGATCGTCATTTCCCCGATATAGCTCATCTTCAGGAAAAACTTCGTAAAGATGTCTCCCGCGCCTTCCCTAAACGCCTGCAGCGCCAGCAGAATATTAATATCCATACCTTTTACCTCCAAGACGGATCACGGATTCGCATGCCCGTCCATCCGGAATCCCCGTATATACAAACTTCATTATAGCCATTTCCCTCTGAAAAAACAAATAGAAGAAATAATTTGCACGGAAATCTGCAGGTATCATGTTGCGGATTTATTCTGTAGATTGATCTGCCCCTGTGTCTTCAGGGTTTGCCCGTGGGATCCGCCAGCGCTTCTTTATACAGCGCTTCCAGCTTCTCATAGGTCAGCGGCGCCTGAGCCTTATAGGTCACGACACCCTGCGGATTCAGCACAATCGTGGAAGGCAGCGCTTCGGAAACGTCCAGCAGCTTCTGGACGCCTTTTTCCTTGCTGTCCAGCGCGAAGTCCAGATGATCCCATCCCTTGTCGGCAAGGAAAGCCTCCGCTTTCTTGGCGCCGGCTTTTGCGTGGATCGCCAGGATCTCGCAGTCGGGATACTTCACCTTCAGTTCTTCGTAATACGGAAGTTCCTCGACGCAGGGTGCACAGGTGGTGCCCCAGAAATTGAGAATGACCACCTTTCCCCGATAATCGGACAGTTTGAAATTGCCGCCGCCAATCAGGTCCGTGGAAAAGTCCGGGGCGAGATTGCCGATTTCCGTTCCGACGGGCAGATTCACGGCTGCTGCCTGGGCTTTGGGGCTTTCCTCCACCGGTTCCCCGGCTTTTGCTTCGGCCGGTTCGGTCGTGTCGGCTGTCTGCTCTGCCGGTTCCCCGGCTTTCGTTTCGGCCGGCTCTGTCGTGTTGGCAGTCTGCTTTTCCGTTTCCGGCACGGTTTGAGCAGCTGTCTGCCCTGCTGCTTCCGGTTTGCTCGTAGCAGTCACCTGTTCGATCGCAGCCGCCGGTTCATTCGCGTTTTCAATCGCCGGTTCAATGATATTGAACCAGCACACCGCAAACATCAGAACCGCAATCGCCACGCCCCAGACAATCCGGCCGGTTTTCTTTCGCTTTTGGATCACCGGTTCCGGATCCGCGTTCTTCCCGATCTCCGGACCCATCAACGTAATCTTCCCGCATTTCAGGGAGATGGCGCCCTGGGCACAGGTGTCAATGCACTTGCCGCAGGAGATACATTCGTGATCCCCCACGTGCTTCACATCCATCTGGCATTTCATCACGCACAGTCCGCAGCCGTTGCACCGGTCCGGATTCACTTTCACCCCGGTCAGGGCGAAACGGTTGAAAAAGCCGTAAATCGCGCCCAGCGGGCAAATAAAGCGGCAGAAGCAGCGGTAACAGAACACGCAGGCCAGGCCGATCACCAGCATGATCACCCATTTGTTGGTAAACACCGCCCCCAGCTGATAGAAGGAGGTGGCGTTCACCGGGTTCTGCAACAGGCCGACCGCGCCTTCAAAGGTTCCCGCCGGGCAGATGTATTTGCAGAAGCCGGGCAGGATGATCCCCTTCCCGACGCCGTAGATCAGCGGAATGGCGATTACAAACACCGCGAGGAACACATATTTCAAATAGGACAGTTTCCGCGTAATATGACTTTTCCGGATCTTCGGTGTCGGAATCTTGTGCAACAGCTCTTGAATCAGACCCAGGGGGCAGATCCATCCGCAGATGGTTCTTCCCAGAATCACGCCGAACAGCGCCAGGATGCCCAGCACATACCAGGGCAACGTATGCCCGGCTGCGTTCAGCGCGTTCTGCAGCGAGCCCAGCGGGCAGCTGGCAACGGCGCCCGGGCAGGAATAGCAGTTGAAGCCCGGAACGCAGACTGATTTCAGATTTCCTGTATAAATATGGCCGTCAATGAAGCCCTTCAGGTTCGCGTTGTAAAGCAGCGCGGCATACAGCTGTACCAGGCGGCGGGTTCCCGGACGCTGCGTTGTCCGCTTTTTGTTTTCGGCTTTCCTGTTTTCCTGATTCATCGTCTTATCCAAGGCCAACACACTCCGTACAGATGGTGGCGCCTTTGGCCAGCACGTCCTCCAGCCCACCGTTGATGATTCCCGCGATGATCATGCAAACCGCCAGCGTGATGATAGCGACACGGGCATACAGCTCGCCCTGGGTGGCGGTCTGATGCACTGCCTTGTTCTGAATGCTCCCGAGATCCTTCAGCAGGATTTCGTCCCGCACGGGCTTCTCCACTTTCTCGTCCTTCACTCCCAGAATCAGTCCGGCAAGGGTCAGTCCGAGCGCCGTAAAGAACAGGGGCAGAATCGGCAGAAGCTTCTCCCCGGCTTTCTCCCGGGTATACATATAGTAAAACAGATCCCCCTCCGCCTGCTTTGCCGCGCCATCAAAATACAGCTGCAGCGCCGCGGCCGCCAGCAGTCCTGCGATCAGCGCGCAGAACACAGACTGAACAATCAGAAACGTTTTATTGCGTGTCAATCATGCCACCTCCTGTGATTTTTCCGATGCTTGCCTGTATTTCACCACAAAATGCGCAATAAATCTGCAGTAAAATTCATGGACATGCAGTTGGACTGCGGTTTCAGCCTGCATCACGGAATACATAAACCCGAAAAGCGTGGGACTGCTTTCCGGGTCTTGAAGTAAATATCCTCAGTCTTTGTTCGATTTTCCCAGGTAAGCCTCCTGAATAGTCTCGCTCGCCAGCAGCTCGTCACCAGTGCCGCTCATGGTGATCCGTCCGGTCTCCATGACATAAGCATAGTCACAGGTATGCAGCGCCGCATTGGCGTTCTGCTCAATCAGCAGCACCGTCATGCCCGTGCTCTTCAGCGTCTCGATAATCTTGAAGATATCCTTCACCACCAGCGGTGCCAGGCCCAGGCTGGGCTCGTCCATCATGATCAGCTTCGGCCGGGTCATCACCGCGCGGCCCACAGCCAGCATTTGCTGTTCGCCGCCGCTCAGGGTGCCCGCCATCTGCCAGCTGCGTTCCTCCAGCCGGGGAAAGAGCTTGTATACATACTTGATGTCTTCTTCGATAACTTCCTTGTCCTTCCGCAGATACGCGCCGATGCGCAGGTTCTCCAGCACCGTCAGGTTGGCGAAAACCCGCCGTCCTTCCGGCACCATGGCGATCCCGTTTTCGACGATCTTCTGGGTTCCGAAGTCCGTAATGTCCCGGCCCTCGAAATAGACGCGGCCGGATTTCGGCGGAACCAGGCCTGAAATGGTCCGCAGCGTGGTGCTTTTTCCGGCGCCGTTGGCGCCGATCAGCGTGACGATCTGTCCCTCTTCCACTTCGAAGGAGATCCCCTTCAGCGCCTCAATGCCGCCGTAGGAAACCACCAGATCCGTTACTTTCAACAGGCTCATTCTTCATCCACCCCCAGATAAGCCGCGATCACGACCGGGTTTTTCTGGATTTCCTCCGGCGTACCTTCGGCAATCTGTTTTCCGAAGTCAAGCACATAGATCCGGTCGGAAATCTCCATGACCAGGTTCATGTGGTGCTCGATCATGAAAACCGTGAGGTCAAACTGGTTTTTGATGCTCACAATAAACTCGCCCAGTTCGTCCGTCTCCTGCGGGTTCATACCGGCCGCCGGTTCGTCCAGCAGCAGCAGCGTCGGATCCGTGGCCAGTGCCCGGGCGATCTCCAGCCGCCGCTGTTTGCCATAGGGCAGCGAGGTGGCCAGTTCGTCCGCCACGTCCGCCAGCCCGACGATCTCCAGCAGCTTCGCGGTTTTCTCCCGGTTCGCCTTTTCTTCCTTCGCGTTCAGGCGGAAGGTCGCGGTCAGCACGTTGCTGGTCCGGCGAAGATGTGTGCCGATCAGCACGTTATCAAACACCGTCTGGCTTTTGAAAAGCCGGATATTCTGGAAGGTCCGGGCAATGCCCATCTGGGTGATTTTGTCCGGCGTGTGCACAACGGGCTTCCGGTCCTTGTAAAGATCCCCGTTAATCCCGCCGTACTGCTTCACCATTTTACCCTGTGGATGATTCACCGCGATGGGTTCCCCGTGAAAATATACGATTCCGTTCGTGGGTTCATACACGCCGGTGATGCAGTTGAAGGCCGTGGTTTTTCCGGCGCCGTTGGGGCCGATCAGCGCGACAATCTCCCCCTGGTTCACTTCCAGGCTCAGGTTGTTGATCGCCACCACGCCGCCGAACTGCATCGTGATGTCTGTCAGGCGAAGAACATTCTGCCCGCCGCTTTTATTTTCGCTCATTTAATGTTCCTGCCTCCTTTCGCCTTTCTGCGGTTGCCAAGCTCCCACAGTTCCTTGTCACCCATGATGCCTTTCCGGAAGAACAGCACAACAACCATGATAACAATGGAGAACGCAACCATCCGGAATCCCGGTGCCAGCAAAGGAACCTTAAAATCTCCAATCATTGTTTCAGCATCCAGGAACCGCAACCACCATTCGCTGCATGCGATAAAAAGGAAGGAGGCGATCACACTGCCTGAAACGGATCCCAGGCCACCGATCACGACGATCAGCAGGATCTCATAGGTCATGGCGCTCTTAAAGCCGTTGGCCTGCAGCGTTCCCTGATACATAGCCAGAAGTGCGCCGCCGATGCCGGCAAAGAAACTGCTGATAACAAATGCCATCTGTTTATGATGGAACAGATTGATTCCCATCGCTTCCGCTGCGATTTCATCGTCCCGAATGGCCTTGAAGGCCCGTCCGTATGTGGAGTTGATCAGCAGCAGAATCAATCCGATGCAAACACCCACAACAATGAACGTGAACAGTACTGTATTTCCTGGCATAGCCGTCTTCAGCGTCGGATAAGTCTTCAGCAGATTGGATCCGTTGGTCAGCGGTCCGATGGCGTCCCACTGGATAAAGGCGCGGATGATCTCTGCGAATCCAAGTGTGGCAATGGCCAGATAATCGCCTTTCAGGCGAAGTACCGGCATTCCGACCAGCGCTGCAAAAATCGCCGCGACAACACCAGCCACCAGCAGTGCCGGCAACAAACCGATAGTGAACTGAACGATTCCGCCGTCATAATACTGATAGACCGCCGCACGCTTGGCCATGGGGATGGTAAGGATCGCGTAGCTGTAAGCGCCGATCAGCATAAAGCCGGCCTGTCCCAGGGAGAACAGTCCCGTAAAACCGTTCAGAAGATTCATGGATACCGCAATCAGCGCGTAAACCGCGCCCTTCTGCAGCACAGTTACCGCCATTGATTTCGATCCGCATGTATGTTCCACAATCACCGCCCCGGCATACAGCAGCACCACGACGGCAATAGAGATGATCAGACGCAGATTCGCTTTTTTCTTCATCTTCATTCACCTCACACCTTCTCCGTCGTTTTTTCGCCGAACAGTCCCGTCGGCCGCACCAGCAGTACAACGATCAGCAGCGCAAAGGTAAACGCATCGGAGAACATCGTCAGACCGGCTGCCTTGATCAGGTTTTCGCAAATGCCGATAATCAGCGCGCCGATCATGGCGCCCGGAATCGAACCAATTCCCCCGAACACTGCCGCCACAAATGCTTTCAGGCCTGGCATCGCGCCGATCGTCGGCGTTACGGCCGTATAGTTTGTGAAATACAGCATGGAACCGATGGCAGCCATCGCGGATCCGATAACAAACGTTACTGAGATCACGTTGTTGATCTTAATCCCCATCAGCTGCGCCGTTTCAAAGTCCACTGACACTGCGCGCATCGCCATGCCGATCTTGGTCCGCTTGATCAGCAAAACCAGCAGTACCACCAGTATAATCGTCAGAACCGGTGTCACCAGCGTGACAACCTTTGTGCTCGCACTGCCAAGCTGGATGGTATCGCCCAATCCGGGAAGCACCGGATACTGACGAGCTAGTCCGCCTGTCAGATACCACATCAGATTCTGAAGCAGATAACTGACGCCGATTGCAGAGATCATGATCGACATTCTCGGCGCGGTCCGAAGAGGTTTATAAGCAACCCGTTCCACAGTGAAGCCGAGGACGATCGTCAGAAGAATCACCAGTGGAATAGCCAGAGCCGGGGGCATCGTTGCAGCCAGATAGACCATGAAAAAGCCCGCAGCTGTGAAAATATCGCCATGGGCAAAGTTGATCAGGCGCAGAATACCATACACCAGCGTATATCCTACCGCGATCAATGCATACTGTCCGCCGACAGAAATGCCGGCCAGCAGGTAAGGGAGCAGCGTATCAAACATATCAGTCTCGCCCTTCCGTGGAATAATTAAAGCGGAGCTGCTGCTCACCGCAGCAGCTCCCATTTCTCAACACTGAATTATTCGCCGACTTTCTGCGTCTTCACAAAGTCAAACTCGCCGGTCTCAGGATTGGCATACTTGATGTAAGCCATGTCTTTCTTGGCGTCTCCGATGTCATCGAAAGCAATGCTTCCGGTCACGCCTTCATAGGTTACGCCGGGCAGCGCTTCCGCAATCGCCGTGGAATCAGCGCTGCCGGCAGCTTCGATGGCAGTCAGCGCGACATTGTACGCGTCAAAGCCAAGCGCAGAAACTGCAGCAACAATGTCGTTTCCGCCGTTGTTGTTCAGATTGCCTGCATCCGCATTCAGCCATTCCTTGAAGCCCTTAACAAAGTCCGCAGCAGCAGCAGCGTCGTCGTTCTCGTCAAAGAAGGTGGAGCAGTATACTTCAACCTCTTTGCCCTTAGCAGCATTCAGGATCGCGGAGTTTTCCCAGGTATCGCCCGCCATGATCGGGAACTTGACGCCCTGCGCGGCGGCCTGGTCAATAATCAGTGCAGCGTAGGTGGTGGAGCAGGGAGCAAAGAACACATCGCAGCCCGCGTTCACGGCATTGTTGATGTATGCGGTGAAATCGCTGTTGCCTTCCGGGAAGGTTTCGGGCTTATCACCGACGACGGTTCCACCCAAGGCCTTGAAAGCTTCCACAAAGTAGTTGGCCAGGCCGCTGCCATAGTCTTCGCCCTGCATATTCAGCACATAAGCGGTGGTGCTGCCCTTCTGGAAGGCAAAGTTAGCCATGACAGAACCCTGGAAAGGATCCAGGAAGCAGATGCGCCAGTAGTAATCGCAAAGCGCCGTTACGTTGGGATTGGTACAGCTGATGCCGATCGCCGGCACTTCCGCATCCACGAAAGTATCGCCCGCAGCCATGCACACGCCGGAGCCATAGGAACCCAGTACCACAGACACGCCGGCGTTCACAAGGCTGGCGGCAGCCGTAACGGCCTTGTCGTTCACGGACTGGTTGTCTTCGATTACCAGTTCAACCTTGTATTCTTCGCCACCGATATTCACAGTGGGTTTCAGGCTGTTGGCATACTGGATGCCAAGGATTTCCTGTTTTCCGCCCGCGCCGTTGTCGCCGGTAGAAGGTTCAAACACACCGATCTTGATCACGTTCTCGCCCATTGCAAAGGCGGGAACCAGCAGCATGGCTGCCAGAAGCAGAGCAATCAGTTTCTTCATGGGATAATCCTCCTTTTGGTGTCCAGGAATTCTCCTGTTCCTTTTGATTTAAACAGTATACCTTTCCGGATGCCAAAATACAACAAAAGTGCAAAGGAAAGACAATTATTTCTTGCCGCATTGTTCCGTGACGGCCGCTTATTTTCTGTACCTGGCAGGGATAACCCTTCTGAAAATGGCGGAAACCATCTGTCCGGGGGTTCCGTCTCTGTCATTCTCAAGCGGCGGAACCAGCAGGAACGTCACAAGAAGACGCAGAACGACTCCGAGAATCACGAGAATCTGAAGCCGATCCGGCTTCCCTGCAAACCATCCCGCGTTCTCCCAGGATTCAAGCAGCGCCCCGCCGCAAAGTGTGCCCAGTGCCACGCCGATCAGGGAAGTAATGCATGCGAACACGGCAATATAGGAAGGACGCGCTTCGTCCGGTGAGGCGGACAGCTGCATGCTGTTTGCCGCCAGGTTGCATCCGCTCCAGCATGCCGCGCCAAAAAAGTTGCGTAGCAGTACGGGCCAGATGTTTCCGTAGGAGGAAAACAGATAAAACGCGTCTGTCAGCGAAGTTGCGATGGTCGAAATCAGCATAACGCTTCGGCAGCCATATGTATTCATAGCCTTCCCCCAGCAGGACATTACCGTCACCGTTGCCACCGCTGCTGCAGCCGTGCCGAAAACGGTCATCTGCATAAAGGAGAGACCCATGTCGTTGATGGAATACCTTGCCAGATAGGGACCTGCGAGATTGGATGTAAAGCACCAGGCAGTCCACATCACCACCAGGCGGCAAAAAGCCTTGTTTTCCCGAATGTTTTTCAAAACCCGGCCGATGTGCAGCCTGCGTGGCGAATCACTGTACTTTTCAACGCAAAAGCCAAAGCATAGCATGTCCAGCATGCCCAGAAAGCCTCCCACCGCAAACACAATAATGTAGCGGTTATATACAGGCAGCGCATCCAGCATCCATGCAACCAGAAGTCCGAACGCAAGGTTGACCCCGGCAACCAGCATATCCCGGAAAGAAAACCACCGTCCCCGCATCCGGCTGGGCGCCAGATCGGAAAGCCATGGAAGCCAGCACACGTTGATAACAGCCCCGCAGCAGGAAGAAATGCCCAGCAGGAAAATCATGGTCCATAAAGGAAGCCATGCAGGGTTTGTCGGTACAATCACGGGAATCAGGCCGAATATCATCCACAAAGCCCGTGAAAAAAGACCGAGTGTTAGCATATATTTCTTTCGTTTGTGAGTGCGGTTAACCAGCATGGAAAAAGGAATCTGCAGAAGCGCTGCGGCCTGCGGAATGCCGTTGATGAATCCGAAGGCAAGATCACCGGCATGCAGTTCGTTGGCCAGGCCGACCATGGCGGTTGTGCCGCCCCCGCAGATAATTCCGTGCAGATTTCCGAAGAGATTCGCCAGCAGAATCAGATTCAGACTCCGGCGGATTGCCTTTGGCAGCTGAAATTCATCATAAAGAAGAGACAAAGAGGACGGTCCCGGTTTTCGGAAATGAATCCGCATAGATTTTCGTCCTTTCACCAGTTAATCGCTTGTCTCATCGCCCCTGTCAACGCCGTTCTCTGTTCCTCCGAAAGTTTTTCGTCCGCTTCCATCATCCGAATCATGCCGTTCACGGCGTCTTCCACCGGTTTCATGCGGTTTTTCCCGAGCCGGAATCCGAAGATGTTGCCCATCAGCCGGTTGTCTTCCTTCAGGAAGATATCGACATATTCCCGGCCAAGGCGGTTCAGGTATTCCTGCATTTTGGCTTCCGGATCAGCGGATGCCGCCAGAATCGCCCGCAGCTTTTCCCCTTCGAACAGTTCATGCCGCATGGCATTCCGCTCTTCCGCGCTGAACTCGCCCGGGTTCCGGTATATCTGCAGCAGCCAGCTCTTGATGATGGAGAAATCCATTCTCCCCCGCTTCGGTTTCGGGTTCGGCGTGCCGATAAACAGCAGTTCCCAGTCGATTTCCGGCGCATCCGGGCAGGCCTGTTTCGCCTGGTCCAGAAGCTTTTTCCTTTCCGGCAGGCTGGTAATTTTCAATGCTTTCCGCACCCATTTTTCCGCTTCCGCAGAGGTCTGAGCGTTTTCAGCCGCAACAATTTTCGCGCCGCAATAGGGGCAGAAGGCAATCCCTTCTCCAGCGGCCTCTCTGCCGCACTGTCTGCAAGTCATGGCAGCATCCTCCTGTCGTCATGGTTTTTGATGCACAAAGCGTCGTGGGATGCTTCCCACGACGTTGCAAAGTCTTTTGTTTGTTCAGGCCGCCTCATGGCTGGATTTCGACGCAATTTCCGCGTGAATGCAGTGTTCTGTCTTGACCCAGTGCTGCTGATCGCCGCAGCGGAGCAGGCCGAACACCTGGTTGAAGAAGCCGACGATGGCGTTGGCGAAGAACCCGCCGATCATCATCGGAATCGTTTTGATGCCGAAGCGGATCCTGTTGTCCATCCAGTCCGCATAGTAGAACAGGAAGAAATAGCTGTAGGAAATCACCAGAACCGTGATCGCGAATCCCTGCAGTGACAGGTCGAAGAACGCTCTTCCCGGGATGGCGAGGCAGAGCGCCGCGTTGATCACCATCTGCACAATCGCGGCCACGCACGCGGCCACGCTGTACATATAGGTCCCCAGGCTCAGGAATTCTCCCAGGCTGATCCGGCCCGAGAAAAACGCCCGGAACAACTTCCCGGTGTTATGCAGCGTCACATACCAGTGACCCTGGCCCCAGCGGACCCGCTGCCGGATCGCGGCAACAAGCCGGGTGGGCTTTTCGTCGTAAACCCGCGTAAAGTGGTTCCACAGGATCCGCCGACCATCCAGGATCGCCTCCACCTGCATCTCGTAGTCTTCCGTCAGCGTCATGGTGGTCCACCCGCCCCGCTGGGCAAGATAGCTCGTGCTCATGGCAAATCCCGTTCCGCCCAGAACGCCGTTCAGGCCCAGGCGCTGCTTGGCAAGGTTGAAAAAGCGGTTGCTCAGGGTGTAGCCCGTGTAGTAGAACCAGGCCACCACGCCTTCCTTGTTCTTCGCGCCGAGGTAGCATTGAATGAAGTCGGGTCTTCCCTTGTCAAGATACTGGCTGTTGACTTCCCGGAACATGTTGTGGTCAATCAGGTTGTCCGCGTCGAAGATCATCATCAGGTCGTACCGATCATGATAGTTGCCGATGGCTTCCAGCGCTTTCTTCAGGGCGATGGGCTTTCCGGTCGGGGCGTCTTCCGACTCCTTCCGGGTCTCGATCACGTTAGCGCCGAGACTTCTGGCTTTTTCCGCCGTTCCGTCCGTGCAGTTATCGGCAATGATATAGAAATCGTATAATTCCCGGGGATAGTCCATCTCCTGCAGGTTTTCGATAATGTCTCCGATGACCCTTTCTTCGTTGTGTGCGGGCACCAGCACAAGAAAACGCATCTGCGGATCGTGATCTTTGTAATCCTTCTCAGCTTTTCCAAAGCCCCAGAACCCGATCACAATCTGATATAGCAGGTTGAATGTCATAAAAATACCGCATGCACCTGCCAGTATCTCCAGAAGCTTTATGATTAAGTCCATTCCCTTTCACCTGTTCCCTTCAGCCGGCTGTCCATGGCTCATACTTGCCCGTTTCAAGAATGTCCGCGATGCGCCGTGCGGCATTTCCGTCCCCATAGGGGTTGCAGGCATGCGCCATCGCGTCGTAAGATGCCGGATCCTCAAGCAGCTCCCTGAAGTTCCGGTAAATCGTCTCCTCATCCGTTCCGACCAGCCGCAGCACACCGGCTTCAACGCCCTCCGGGCGTTCCGTTGTGTCGCGCATCACCAGCACCGGCCGTCCGAACGCGGGGCATTCCTCCTGAATGCCGCCGGAGTCCGTCAGACAGATGTGACATCTGGCCTCAAAGTTGTGACAGTCCAGCACGTCGACCGGTTCAATGATATGAATCCTGTCGCAACCGCTCAGTTCCTCTTCCGCCGCTTCCCGTACCGTCGGGTTCATGTGAATGGGATAAACCGCCCTGCAGTCGGGATGCTCGTCCAGCACCCTCCGGATCGCCCGGAACATATGGTGCATCGGCTTCCCGAGGTTTTCCCGCCGATGAGCGGTGATGAAAACCAGCTTCCGGTCTCCGACCCATTCCAGTTCGGGATGGCTGTAGTCTTCCTTCACCGTGTAACGCATGGCGTCAATCACCGTGTTTCCGGTAATAAAGATGCTTTTCGGGTCTTTGCCTTCGCGGATCAGGTGCTCTGCTGCGTTTCGCGTCGGGGCGAAATGATACCGGGTGATGATCCCGACCGCCTGCCGGTTGAATTCCTCCGGATAGGGGGAATCGATGTTATAGGTCCGCAGTCCCGCTTCCACGTGCCCGACGGGGATCTGCAGATAAAAGCAGGTCAATGCTGCTGCGAACGCTGTCGAAGTATCCCCGTGAACCAGAACCACGTCGGGCTTCTCCGCTTCAAGAACCGGCCGGAAGGATGATAGGATACGCGTCGTGATGTCAAACAGCGTCTGCCGCTCTTTCATCACGGAAAGGTCGTAATCCGGCGTTACCCCGAAAGTTTCCAGAACGCTGTCCAGCATCTGCCGGTGCTGACCGGTCACGCAGACCACCGTCTGAATCCCTTTCCTGGTTTTCAGTTCCCGCACCAGGGGGCACATCTTGATCGCTTCCGGTCTTGTTCCAAAGACCACCATTACCTTTTTCATCGATCTTCTTCGCTGGCCCTCTCTTCGCCCGTTCGTTTTCCGTCATATATCGTCTGTTGCAGGAAAAACTTTCCCTGCAACCCTGCTATTATAGCACACAAGTATTTTTAGTCAAGGATCGGATTCTTGTCGGCATCTTTTTCGTTGCTCATATCCGCGTTTTCGTACACATTGTATACTGAATTATGGATTTTTACTGAAATTATCTATATTGCAATATGTATTTTTGTACACGAATATCTATAATCTGCTATTTTTCTGCCCGGATAATCCAGCGATCGCACAGGAGCAGGAGCGCGGGCAGCAGGGACAGAACAAGCGCTGTGGAAACCAGGGCGCCCCGGGAGACCAGCAGGCCGATGCTGTAGATATAATAAATGCTGCATTTCTTTCCTATTATAAAGCCAGCAACAATCATGATCGTCCCGGATGTCAGGATGGTTGGAAGCCCATTCTTCATGGCCACAGCCAGCGCCTCCTTCGGTGCGTTTCCTTTTCTCCGCAGGGAACGGTACTGGTCGCACAGCAGAATGCCGTAATCTATGGTGGCGCCCATCTGGATGGACAGGCAGATCAGATAAGACACAAAGAAGATCGATTCGTGAATCAGGAAGGAAACCCCCATGGTGATCCAGATGGCGCCTTCAATGACAAAAACGAGCAGCAGCGGCAGCCGGAAAGACCGGAATGAAATTGTCACAATGAGAAGAATCGCCAGCAAAGTAATCAGATTGACCGTCAGCAGGTCTCCGTGAAAGGCATTTGAAATATCATAAGTGGACATCGCCGAGCCGGTAACGAGGACTTCCTCACCATATACCGATTTGGCTGCGGTCAGAATCTCCTCCATGATGTCCGGCGCATCCGGATCGGAACTGGAGAAGTTCAGCTCCGCAAGGATCCGCCCTTTGGTTTTGCCGAAAAAAGCAAGGCGTGCCGTGGCCAGCTGTTCCTGCAGATCCCGTATCCGCTCATTGTTCTCCGCAAACGGCGCGGCCGCCGCCAGCAGGCGATCCGCCCGAACAGAGCCTTCGAAACCGTTCATCAAGAAGAAGAGTTGGATGGCCGTTTCACTTTGGCCGGTCATCTCCGCCACCTGCGCTGCGGTGTAGTATTCCAGGGCAGCCGCGCCGGTCGTGACCATGGACGCAACGGAAGTAACAGCAGGTTCTCCGTTTAGCTTGCGAACAGCCTGCAGCTTTTCAACCAGAGACCGCTGCACTTCATAGTCACTGTCCTCCTCGCCGCCGGGAACCAGAAATACCAGGGGGTTGGTTGTGCCAAAGTACCGGGAGATGATGGAAGAGTCGCTTTCAGCATTGTCATCTGCGTGGGAGAAAGAATAGGTATTCCGGGTGTTGCAATACAGCCCACCAAGAACTGTGAGAATCAGAATAGCTGCTACAGGCTTCTTTGCCCGGGTGATCCAGCTGGCCAGGCGGTCACCGCCAACATTCAGCGGTTTATGCCGGGTGCGAAGCAGCGGTTTTTCCATCAGAATCGTCAGAGCGGGCATCAGCAGGAATACGCCGAGCATGCTGCATATGATCCCCTTGGAGAGAACCATGCCGATATCAAATCCAATAGTATAACTCATGAACAGCAGGGAAAGCAGCCCGGCGATGGTCGTAAAGGCGCTGGAAGCGATGCGCATAAAGCACTCCGTTAGTGCCTCAGTCATGGCATCTTTGGCATCCATGCCTTTATCCCGGTATCCGTTGAAGGTGTGCAGCAGCATGATGGCATAGTCAATGGACAATGCCAGCTGCAAAATGGCGCTAACGGCAAAAGTAATGAAGGAAACATCCGGGAAGATGAAATTGGTCCCCATGTTGATGACGATGGAAATTGCCAGCACAACCAGCAGAATCAGCGGTTCCAGCCAGGCATGAGAGGTCAGCAGCAGCACGATCAACACCACAGCCACGGCAATGAGCATCACCATGGGAATCTCATCAGCCACGCTGCGTTGCACATCAAGCTGGTTTGCCGCGCTGCCGCCCACGTAATACTTCCCGGCTTCCGGGAACATGTTGCGCAGCTGCCGCACTGTTTCCGTCGCGTCCCCATCCTGCAGCGTAACGGAGATCAGCCGACAGGTGTTCCCGTCTTCGTCCTGAACGGTATCCTCCGGAGAACAGGATGCGATCAGCACACCGGGAAGTCGGTTCACTGCCGCGGTGTAATCCGCCAGTGCTTCCTCCGATGGATTCACGAACATGATCCGCAGCTGTTCGGTGGTGCCGAATTCCTCATCCATAACCTTCAGCGCCTTTTTCGTCATGGTACTGTCGGAAAGGTACCGGGCCAGGTCATAGTTGATTTTTGTCCTGGTGATGAAAAGTCCTGCCAGTACAGCACAGATGCATGTCACAGCAAGCAGTATATATCGTGCGTTTACAATCCATTGAGCCAGTTTCCGTTTCGTCATTTGCCTTCGTTCCCCATCGTTTTCATTAAACGAGGGCATTATAGCAGATAATTATAGATGCTTCAATGTGCCGGTGTTACTTCTTATGACAGAGCCGGGTGTACTGTAAAGCTTCCTAATAAAATGGAGCCTGCTGTAAAGCAGGCTCCCGTTGTTTCTGTATCTCTGAGGATCACGGTCGTTTCTCCGGCCGTTTCCTTCGTCGTTGTGCTCACGTTGTCATTGGGACTCCATGGATGCCAGATCAGCAGCACAACAGCGATCACTGTCAGAACAGCCAGACAGATAATAATGATCTTCTGGTTCTTCATGTTCAGTTCCTCCCCCGCTTTGTTTCACAACATCAGTTCCCGTCAGTCCCGGTGAACGTTTCCTATTGTAGAGCCATTCTTCCCGGTTGTCAACCAAAGCAGGAGAAATCCGGTCTTTACTGTGCTTTGGCGATCTCTGTGGCGCGGGAGATGCAGGCTCCGAGAAAGATCATATGGATACCGGACTCAATAAAGTAGAAGGCAATCAAGAGGCCCAGGCTGATGGCCAGCATCGCAGGCTGGGCAACGGACAGGATCGCCAGGATCAGTTCCGCCACGCCCAATATAATGCCGATCACCCAGGAAACGGTATCGACGCCTTCACTCTTGCTCCGGATGGCATTAATCACGGACATCACGCCGTGAATCACAAACCAGCCCGCGGCAATATACAGCAGGATCGAATTGGTCATATCTGCAATGCCGGGAACCGTGACGCCGATGAGGCCCAGAATCACGCTGAGGATCGCGAGCCAGAAATCCTTTTCATACCGGCCTTCCATCATGGCCTGCACGATGCCGACAACACCGTTGATGAAGAACAGCATGATAATGCTGGGGCCCGCGCCCAGGAAGTTAAACAGCGGAGTGGCAAGCATGGAAATGCCGCCGATGACCGTCAGAACGCCGATGGCCGTGAACAGGACCGTCGTGCTGTTGCCGCCGCTGCATTGTTCCTTTGCGGCAGCAATCAGGCTGACGCCGGATTCAATGAAGTAGAAGCCAATGAGGAGACCCAGGCTCACGGCCAGCATCGCGGGATGGGCGACGGAGTAGATGGCCATGATCAGTTCCAGCACGCCCAACAGAATGCCGACCACCCAGGTAAAGGTATCGGCGCCCTCCTTCTTCATCCCGACAGCGTTGATCACGGACATCACGCCGTGAATCATGAACCAGCCTGCGGCAATGTACAGCAGGATGGAATTGCTCATCTCGGCAATGCCGGGAACGGCGACGCCGATGATACCGAGAATCAGGCTGAGAACCGCGAAGAAAAAGTCCTTGTCGTACTTTTGCTCACGGATTCCCCGGAAAATGCCGAACAATCCCCAGAAGAAAAACAGAATAACGATGCAATAGCCCGCGCTCATAAAGGTCATCAGCGGCGTGGCGATCAGGGAAATGCCTCCGAGGATCATCAGAACCCCGAAGATCACAATCGTGGTAAAAGATGTCATACAGATTCCTCCGTTAAAATGAATATAGCATGTAACTCCCGTTACACAGCGTATATTATGGTTCTTTTCGATGTCACCGTCAAGAGGCGGGTTCCGGATTGTCAAATTCCAAGGCCCTTACTCCAATCAAGCATTTGGTCGATCACCTTCCCGCTCTCCGGAAGATCGGGCTTCAGGGCCGGAAAAGCATGCGTCAGCTTCCTGTTGTCTTTGTAGTAAACCAGCTCACAGGGGTGTCCTGCCCTGCGCAGCGCCTTTGCGTAGCGTTTGGTATAGCTTTTCAGGAAATCCGCGTCGCTTCCGACCAGAAAAACGGGCGGAAGATGCTCCATCACCTCTGGGCATTCCGGGTTCATGTACCGCTTATAGGTTTTGTCTTTTCGCCTTTTCCCGTACAGATTCGGGGCATAAACCATGCCCACGGGATCTTTGCGGGCGGTATAAAAGAGACCGCTGAAGCATGCGAGCATACGAACGCGAAGAACGGATGAAACGGAAAGCCCGAAAACCTTCCGCAGCACCGGAGAACCCATGGCAGCAATGGCATAAAGAGACACGAAGGAACCGGCGCTTTCGGACACCACGATCACCCGGTCAGGATCGCCCCCGTATTCCGCAAGTTTTCCGGAAACGTAAGAGAAAGCCGCGGCCACGTCTCCGATCTCATGATATGCATCCGTTTCCGTAGCTCTTCGATAGTCCGGCGCAAACACAAGGTACCCCCGCGCAGCCAACTTTTCACAGAAGGTCCGCGAAAGCTTACGGGTGCCCACCACCAACCCTCCACCGTGAATCATCACAACAACGGGAAGGGGGCGAAAGCCCCGGTCCCTCGGCCGGAAAATATCCGCTGCAAGCGGAACCCCGTCTGCCCCCTGAAACGGCATATCCAGATCTTCAAGAACGTCGTCTGGAATCCTGTGGTCGGCTTCAATGCCGGCCTCCAGGTTCTGGCATTTCTGATCCAGCTTCCTGACGGCAAAACGAACGAGCGGATTCATGCGCCGATCCTCTGTTCGGAAATCAGTCTTCTTTTTTGTCCAGCTTTTCTTCGACATTGTCGACAGCTTCCGAAACGACTTCTTTCACATGCTGCTGCTGACGCACAACACTCTCAAAGGTACGGTCGCCCGCCTCAATGGCATGCCGGTTGATCTTCTCCTGGAGTTCCTTCGCTTTTTCAACGAATTCTTTCGGAGAAACAGGAGCGGCAGGCATTCCGGGCAGAGAAACCTTCTCATCGGGAAGGGCGTCAGCAACGGTCTGCTGCATTTCCATGAACCGGGGGAAGACTTTTTCCCACTGTTTTTTCGCGTTGTCCTTGGATGCTTTCTGCAGATCCTGGAACTGATCCCACATCTTATCCATGTTGGACCTGAATTTTTTCCAGTCTTTCTTGTAGTCCTCTTTGCTCGCCCAGTCCCAGTTGGCCATCAGCGGAAACAGAACCTTTGCCACTTGCTTTTTGTAACCCATTTTTTTGATCTCCTTTCATAGTTGGATAGTTATATGTTTGAATGTCAGCGTCGGATTATCGTCGCTGCCAGTCAGACTCTTTTTTCCTGCGGGCTTATTCGTCCGCCTCGTCAGAGGCTTCCTGCGCATCGTTTTCGATGCTTTCCACGGTCTTCGAAATCATGGATTTTGCCTGCTTCTGTCCCTTCTCCAGGAAGTCGCTCACAGAATCGGCCTGTTCCCTGGCATGCTTGCCCGCGATTTCCGTGAATTCATTCATCTTTTCCATAAATCCCCGCGGAGATACGCCGAAGAGCGGCATGCCAAAAAGCGTGGGCGTTTCGTCAGGCAGGATGGCGGCAATACCTTCCAGCATCTCCATGAATTTGGGGAAACTCTTGTCCCACTGATCCCTGTATGCGTCCATGGACACCTTCTGTGCCTCCCGCATCTGTTCCCTGCGGGTCTCGGCGCCGTTCTTCACCTGATTCCACTTGTCCTTGCGTTCATCCTTTTGTCCGCTCTTTTTCCCGGACCAGCCCCAGGGCGCCAGCGGAAGCATGGGAGGCATGAGAGGCAGCGGCGGAATGACAGGCAGCGGCGGTACAACAGGGATCGGAAGTTCCGGAGCTTCCACATCTTCGAACATGGACAGGAAATTCTTCATCCAGTTCTTCGTGTCGTTCTTTTTGCCCTTCCCGATCAGCGTCGGCATGGGTGGCAGCTCGTCGATGGAAAGTCTCATAATCTTCGGGCCCAGTTTGGTAACGCTTCCCGGAATATTGTCAATGTCAAAGTCCGTAAGCTTCTTCACGATTTCCCGGAAACCGGGGATACGCAGGATGCTGGAGATGCCGTTTTCCTTGATGTCCGGAATGGCCGCAAAGATCTCGCTCAGAATATTGTAGGGATCGTTCTCCAGTTCCTCCGGAATGCCTCCGCCCACTGTGGCGGCCTCTCCTTCCACCGCAGGCAGGAGAAGGATATCATTGATCTTGTCGTCCAGCTTAACATGCTTGATGCTGTACCGTTTTCCGGTCACCGCTCCGGATTGCAGCCGCTTTGCGTCCACCTTTCCGCCGGAATTCAGCGGAATCTTCTCCACCAGCACGCACTGGCTGGGCAGATTGGTCTCCGCCAGCTTTCCGTCCTTGATAAACACCTGGATCAGTGCATCACGCACAACGCCTAGTCCGTCCGAATTGCCGGTCGTCTCCACGTAGAGAATCGGAACATTGTCGTGCAGCACCTTATGGTGCTCCGGTACAACGCCGCAGGCCGCAATCCCCGGCTGCGCGGTAATGGCGGTTTCGATCAGACCGGCGTCAAAGCGCACGCCGGCGTTATTGACAAAGAACTTGTTGGACCGTCCGATGCAAGTCAGGCTTCCGTCTTCGTTCACCCGCACAAGGTCGTTGGAGTTGAAATAATCCTCTCCGTCAATCTTTTCCAGTTCGAAGAACACGGTGTCGTCCAGCCGTCCGCTGCTCATCGTGGGAGAAGAAAGATACAGCACGCCCGTACGCGGTCCGTCCGAAAGATCGTAGAACTTCTTTTCGTCTTCCGCGAAAATTTTGACTTTGAAGCCCGGCAGCGGATAGCCGATGGCGTCGTCCTCCCGTTCAGAGGAAGCGACGATGCAGGCTCCGCCCATCTCGGACAGTCCATAGCCGTTGATAATCCGGGCAGTAGAACCGCAGGAGCGCAGATAATCGTTGAAGCTCTTCTTGAATTCGGGGGAAACGTAGGTGCCGCCCATGAAGACAAGCTTCACCTTGGACAGATTGATATCGGGCATCGTCTTGTTCCAGGTGTCCAGAATGGACATACTGGTGAAAAGAATGCTGATGCCGCATTCCTCGATTGCCTGAGCGTAATGGGGATTGGTGGCGCCCAGGGGCAGGCACACCACTTCCATGCCGAGGCCCAGGGGAGTATGAAGCATATCCACCATCGAATAAACCCAGGACAGGCACAGGGCCAGGAAGCTGACCATTTTTTTCGGCGCCTTCTGGAAATCTTTATATGTTTCCTTTGCTTCCAGAGCGCAAATCACGAAAGAGTTCAAAGCCCTGTCAGACATAGGAATCGGTTTGTGGATGCCGCTGACCGTTCCCGTGGTATGCATGATGATGGATCCCTCAGTGGATTCCATGCTTCCGTAAACAATGGGAGTCGCCTCATATTCCTTCAGAAGATCCGTCATCAAAAGTCCGCCCTCAAGCTCCCGGAACATCGCCACGTTCAGCTTGCGTACCGCCTCCAGAGGAGGGATGGGATATTCGCCGCCCATGGGGCTTTCCAGCAAAATGATATTCCGAAGTCCGAGAACTTCTTTTTCGCGCAGAAGCTTCTTCATGACATTCGGGAAAGCATACACTTCGGAAATCACCAGATCGGTAATCTTCTCCCTTTCGATCATGGTCCGGATACGCTTTTCGTCGTACAGATCAAGATGATAAATAAGGGATACGGAAGCGCCGGTCATGTTCAGTGCGTAGAACGCGAAAATCGTCTCCGTCTGCTGTGCGCCGATCAGCGCAACGCGTGAATGGTTTTTGCCGGTAAGATTTACGCCGGAAAAAGCTTCCGCGTACCTTTCCCAATAGCGGAACATCTGACGGTAGGTATAGGTCCGATAGCTGTCGTGGATCGCAATGCTTTCAAGGCGCTCCTCGCTGTAGGAATTCAGTTCCCTGATAAAGGACCAGCATTTCTGATCCGCCAGTTCTCCGCTGTCAAGGCGCTTTTGAACTTTCGCCAGTTGCTGCTTCTCTGCTGCTTTCATCCTCCATATCCCTTCCTGCCGCTTTTTGTCCGGCTTGACTTCATACATTAATAAAAAAGATTTTAGCACATTTTGCGGGTCTGATGCAAGAGGTGTTCCAAATTGTCAACTCCCCGGATTTGACAACCCGGAACATCCCCTTGCGTCGGATTTACAGAAAAGATTATAATAGAATATAGTGTACGCATGCAAACCGCACGGAAACCGATGCGAAGGATCCCGGGCACAGAAGAGGTGAAAGAGCAAATGAAGAAATTATTCACGATTGATGATTTTTCGGTTGCTGTTATTTCAGCACTGGGATATGGCTTTGGCGAAGTCATTGCAAAGCTCTCCGGCTGGTCCATGCTGGTTTGCGGATTGATCAGTTTTGTCATCGGAATAGCGCTCGAAGCAATTATGCACAAAATCGTTTTCAGCAAAACAGTCCAGAAATCCACGACAAACCGGGTGATCACATACATCATTTGTTTTATGATTTTTATGATCGTCCACATTGTTTCGTTTGTGCAGACAGGCGTGTCCATGCTGGATTATCTTCTGGAGAATTTCGTCTACGTGGTCGGCCTTCCCATCCTTGGCTTTGTGGTGAATCTGCTCATCCGCGCTTATCGTGTCGGAAAGATTCGCGAACGCTACGGGGATGGAAGGAAGGGCTATGTCTTTGATGTGAAAGAAGAAGACATCGAGGAAGTCAACCGACAGAACCGGCTTGTCGGCGGTGAATACGACGAAACTTGCGCGGCAAAAACGAAAACCGGCGTCTTCGTCGGGGAAAAAGGCGGGAAAACCATTGGCTGGTTCGGAATCCCATACGCGAAACCGCCTGTCGGCGAACGCAGGTGGAAAGCTCCCGAAGCGCTTCCCGTCTCGGAGGCTGTTTTTGAAGCCAGGCACTTCGGAGCCTCCGCCGTCCAGGTCGATCACGATGGTTCGATCGTAAAGTATCACAGGCAAAGCGAAGACTGCCTTACCCTGAATGTCTGGAGTGCTGCTCAGAAGACGGAAATAAAAAAGCCGGTTCTCGTGCTGTTTCACCACGGCGATTTCACCTGCGGAAGCTCTGTTGATCCTTTGTTGTACGGCGATCAATTTGTCGGCAGACATCCGGGTATTGTATTTGTCAGTTTCAATTTTCGTCTCGGCATTTTCGGCTTTATTGATTTTTCCGAAGTTCCCGGAGGAGAGGCTTATCCGGATGCAATCAATCTCGGCCTGCTGGATCAGATCGCAGCGTTGAAATGGATCAAAGAAAATATAGCTGCCTTCGGAGGTGATCCTGCCCGGATCACGGTACTCGGTTTTGATGCCGGAGCAACCTCCGTCTGCCTGCTTGCTGCCTGTGAACAGGCGAAGGGGTTGTTCCAAAAAGCTTTCGTCTTTAACGGCAGCCCTGCTTCCGCTTATGGCACGCCGGAAGAAGCCAGAGCCCTGGCAAGGGATCTGCTGAAAGAAACAAAAACCGGAACGATGGAAGAGCTTCAGCGCCTGGATACAGAGTCTCTGAAGAAAGCGGCGCAAAAACTTTGGCAGAATATGTGCGCACCGACCTGTGACGGATCACTGATTCCTGCCGACGTGGATCAGGCCTTCCGGAACGGCATTGCCTCCGGCATCGAGTTTGTCGTTGGCATCCCGGGCCATGAAATGCAGGCGGTCCGTTCCTTTGTCGGCAATCAGAAATACACCGCAGGCATCATGTCCGTTTTGGCAGATCTGCAAAGCAGCATGGATCCTTCCGCAGCCGATACGGTACGGGAGTATCTGGAAACGCAGACAGCATCCTCCGACAACCTTGATGCAGAATCAAAACTGGTTGAGCAATGGCTCGCGCTTTGCATGGTTCGCTGTGCCGCCAGCCTGTCAGAGGGCGGAAATAACGTTTATCTGATGTACTGGGATGAAAAACCGTTGATCAAAAATCTGGGTTCGGGGACAATGGATGTCGTGGCGGCAATGCTCGGAAACAGCGAAGCCACACAAATGTACGGCAATGTGTTGAATGCGGATCTGTCTGAAACGCTTCAGTGTCTGCTGGAAAAGTATATCAGCGGAGATACCCTGCAGTTGTATTCGAACGAAATCAAAGGCATCGATGCCTTTGACTGGGAAGCTTTCCCCCTTGCGCTCATTGTATCGGACGGAAGTATTTCATGTAATACGCTAGAAGACCTTCCGGATTAAAATGATGATATGGAAAAACTTCCCTCTTCACCGGAATAGTCGATATGTTCGTCATTTACAATCCATTTACTGTAACCTGTAAATCATATCATAGACCGCTTTCGTTTTGCTGGTCTGTCAGACCAGTTTTCGGTTTTCCCAAAAATTGCAGTGTTACAGCCGCAAAAAACCGGAAGAGCGCTCTGCCCTTCCGGTTGAAACAATGGATCAAATGATCAGGACTTTTTCTTGTTGGAGAGGATGTCGAACACCACGGCAGCCAGCAGCACGAAGCCTTTGACCACGCGCTGATAGTTCGCGTCCAGGTTAACCTGGAACATGCCCAGATTGATCACGCCGATCAGTGTGGCGCCGATCACCATGCCCAGTACGGTTCCGGCTCCGCCGCTGGCGGAAACGCCGCCGACCACACACGCTGAAATGGCATCCATCTCGAAGTTTTTGCCGGCGTCCGCATTGGCCGCAGTGAAGCGTGTCATCGTTGTCATGGCCGCGATCGTTGTCAGCACCGCCATGTTCAGATAAGCAATAAACATAATCCGCTTTGTGTTGACACCGGAGAGGCGCGCTGCCTCAATGTTGCCGCCCACCACATAGAAGTGACGACCGATCGTGGTCTTGCTTGTAATAAAGCTGTAGAACAATACCACGATTCCGACCCAGACCAGCGTTGTCGGAATACCGCCGGACAGCGCCAGCTTGAACATAACCAACAGGATCGCAGCCGCACCGAGAACACACTTGGCGACGTCCATACCCAGCTGATCCACTTCGTAGCCTTTCTTCAGCCGCGTCGTACGGTTCTTGAAAATCAGCAGTACCACCAGCGCCGCGCCAACGACACCCACGATCATGCAGGGCCAGTTCAGTTCACCTTCGGGTGTCTTGAACAGCGTACCGGAGAAAATGTTCAGGAAATCCTGATTGTCCTTGAAGGAAATCGAATTGGTCGAAGAAACGCCAAGTATCGAAGTACCCAGTCCGCGGAAGGCCAGGTAGCCCGCCAGCGTGGCAATCCACGGAGGAACGCGTACATAAGCAATCAGCGCGCCAAGGCCACAGCCGTATGCAACGCCCAAAGCCAGCAGGGCCACGATGGACAGGGCGGTTCCCATTCCCCAGTAGACCATCATCATGCCGCCCATAGCGCCCAGGAGGCAGACAAATGCGCCGCAGCTCAGGTCGATGTTACCGCCGGTCAGCATGCACATCAGCATACCGCAGCCGATAATATAAACATAAGCGTTCTGATTGATCAGGGAGTTGAAACTGTTCGGTCTGAACATCCGTCCGCCGGTCATTGCCGTAAAGAAGATATACACCAGCACAAGTATAATGAGCATGGCATTCTTTTTCAGCAGGGAAACAGGATCCGCTTTGCGGATCGTAGACTGATTCACAACAGACTTTTCCATATTTTTTGCCATCCTCCTTTCCTTACCGCTTCTGCCGTTTGGACATAACATCAAAGACGACGGCTCCAAGCAGCACCAATCCCTTGACCACCTTCTGCAGGTTGGAGTCCACGCCGACCATGTTCATGCCCTGGTTGATCACACCCATCAGCACTGCGCCGATAATCATTCCGGACACCTTACCGATGCCGCCGTATGCGGAAGCGCCGCCGATAAAGCAGGAAGCTATGGCATCCATCTCATAGCCTTCGCCGTAAACCGGGTCTATACCCTTGGCGCGAGCCGCCGTCAGGATACCGGCCAATCCGGCCATCAGGCCGATGCTGGCATAAGCAAACCAGTAAACATTCCGGGTTTTGACGCCGGAAAGCGCTGTAGCCTTTTCATTGCCGCCCACGGCGTACAGATGACGGCCGATGGCGGTCTTGGTGGTGATGTACTGATAGATGCCCAGAACCAGCGCGATCCAGATCAGCACGGTTGGAAAACCGCGCAGGCTGGCAAGCTGCCAGATGATAAATCCGATGACGCCGGAGATCAAAGCCGTTGTTACGATCTGTCCCGGAATAGACTGATGGATATTCAGCTTCTTCTGTACGGAGATCTTTCTGACGGTCATCAGCACATAGACCAGAATCGCAATACCGCCGATGGCAAGGCAGGTCAGATTGGGTTTTCCTGTCGTCCCTGTCCACTGACGGATGAAATCGGGAATGTAGCAATCCCGGCCACCGCCGAAGAGCATCAGGAATTGTTCGTTGGTAATATCAACCCGGAAGCCACCCAGCACGACGTTGGAGAAACCACGGAATGCGTACATGCCGGACAGGGTGGCAATGAAAGCCGGTACATGGACTTTCGCAATCCAGAAGCCCTGGAAGATACCGATCGCAAGGCCAATGCCCAGCATCGCGAGAACTGCGATCCACATATTGACCTTGTTGTCCATCAGCACGCAGCCGACAGCCGCCGCAAAGCAGACCACGGAACCTACCGACAGGTCGATGTTACCGCCCGTCAGGATACAAAGCAACATACCTGCCGCAAGCACGAACACATATCCGTTTTGGGAGATCAGGTTGTTGATGCTGCCCGGCATCAGGGAATTGCCGCCGGTCGCGATGGCAAAGAAGATGACGACAAGGACCAGCGCAATGACCATTGTATATTTCTGGAAAAATGCGCCAACGCTCATTTTGTTCTCATTCATTGTCACGCACCCCTTCCTGACTGGAGAATCAAGGCCATGATGTTCTCCTGTGTGGCATCCTCCGCCTTCATTTCACCGACGAACTTTCCTTCGTTCATGATGTAAATCCGGTCGCTCATGCCGAGAACTTCCGGCAGTTCGGACGAAATCATCACCACGGATTTTCCCGCTGCCGCAAGGTCATTGATAATGCAGTAGATCTCATACTTGGCGCCGACGTCGATACCGCGTGTCGGTTCATCAAGCAGCATGATATCCGGTTCCGCGAACATCCACTTCGCCAACAACACTTTCTGCTGGTTGCCGCCGGAGAGGTTGCCCACCAGCTGCTCAACTGTCGGGGTTTTTGTCTTCAGCTTTTTGCGGTATTCCTCGGCAACGGCGTATTCTTTATCACCGTCAATGACCATATGCCTGGAAATCGCGTCCAGATGAGCCAGCGAAGTGTTGACCTTAATGGACTGGCTCAGCACCAGGCCGTTACCCTTCCGGTCTTCCGTAACATAGGCAATCTTGTGCCGGATGGCGTCGTCCGCACCTTTTTTGATTTTGACGGGCTTGCCGTCGATCTTCAGTTCACCGGAAATGTTGGTACCGTAAGTCTGGCCGAAAATACTCATGGCCAGTTCCGTCCGTCCGGCGCCCATCAGGCCGTAGATGCCGACCACTTCGCCCTTGCGGACATACATGGAAACATCGTCAACCACCTTGCGTTCCGGATACAGCGGATGGTGAACCGTCCAGTGGCTAACCTCCAGCATGGTGCTGCCGATGGCAACGCCTTCCCGTTTCGGGAAGCGGTTTGTCATTTCACGTCCGACCATGCCGCGGATGATCCGCTCTTCACTGACCGGTTCGGCGCCGTGGTTATCAATGGTTTCAATGGTGGCGCCGTCACGGACCACCGTTATCGTATCCGCAACGTAGGCAACCTCGTTGAGCTTATGGGAAATGATGATCATGGTCATTCCCTGCTTCTTGAAGCCAAGCATAAGGTCCAGCAGCGCGCGGGAATCTTCTTCGTTCAAAGAGGACGTGGGTTCGTCCAGAATCAGCAGTTTTGCCTGTTTCGCCAATGCCTTGGCAATTTCAACCAGCTGCTGTTTGCCGGTACCGATATCCTTAACCTGCGTTTTGGAGCTTTCGGAAAGGCCGACCATTTTCAGGTACTTGTCGGCTTCGGCATAGGTGGTATTCCAGTCAATGGCAAACTTGTGTCCGCGTTCATTGCCCAGATACATATTTTCGCCGATCGTCATTTCCGGAACCAGCGCCAGTTCCTGATGAATAATGACGATACCCAGTTTTTCAGAATCCTTGATATTGGAGAACTTGCAGACCTTCCCATCGTAGATAATGTCACCTTCGTAGGATCCGTATGGATAAATGCCGCTCAGAACGTTCATCAGGGTGGATTTGCCGGCGCCGTTTTCACCGACCAGCGCGTGGATTTCTCCCTCTTCCACCTTGAAATTCACATTGTCCAGTGCCTTGACACCGGGGAATGTCTTGGTGATGTTCTTCATTTCCAGCAAGATTTTTGCCATGGTTTTCCTCCATCTTTCCGGTTGTCCGCTGTGGGATCTGCCGGAAGTTTGATAAGACGGAAATGCTGTGATTGATCTGTTTCCTTAAACGATGCAGGCGGGCTGGGCCCGCCTGCATCTGAATGGTTAACCTGAGGAATTACTTCAGCTGATCTTCGGTGTAGTAGCCGGAGTCGACCAGCAGCTCTTTGTAGTTGTTCGCATCCGCAAACACGGGAGCGCACAGGTAGGACGGCACGGTGATCACGTTGTTGTTGTAGGTCTCGGTGTCGTTCACTTCAACTTCCTCGCCCGCGAGGATCTGCTTGATCATCTTAACAACCTGAGCAGCCAGGGTCCGGGTGTCTTTGAACACGGACATAGCCTGCTTGCCGGCGATCATGTTCTTGGTGTTGGCGATGTCGCAGTCCTGACCAGTGATGATCGGCCAGCCTTCGCCGGTGTAGTTGTCCAGAGCGTTGGTCACGCCCAGAGCGGTGGAGTCGTTGGAGCAGAGCCACACATCCAGCTGTTCGCCGTTGGCATAGTAGCCGGTCAGGATGTCGTCAGCACGCTTCTGAGCAACGTCGGTCTTCCAGGTGGGGGTAGCAACCTGATCGAACTCAATCTGGCCGGAACGAACCACGATCTTGCCAGCATCCATGTAGGGCTTCAGCACGTCGATCGCGCCCTGATAGAAATAACGGGCGTTGTTGTCACCGGGGTCGCCGGCGGTGATTTCCATGTAGAAGGGGCCGGCAGCATTGTCCAGATCCAGCTGTTCCTTCACATAGGTACCCTGAACGGTACCAACCATGTAGTTGTCGAAGGTGGCATAGTAGTCAACAGCATCGCTGTCCATCAGAAGACGGTCATAAGCGATAACCTTGACGCCCTTTTCCTTGGCCTTCGCCAGAGCGGTGCCCAGGGAGGAACCTTCGATAGCGGAGATAACGATAACGTTGCATCCGTTGTCGATCATGGTTTCAACCTGATTCAGCTGGGTGGGAACGTCGTTGGACGCATACTGCAGTTCAACTTCGAATCCGGCATCTTTCAGTTCTTTTTCCATGTTTTCGCCGTCCTGCACCCATCTCTGCAGGTCTTTGGTGGGCATGGAAACGCCAACTTTGTCAGCAAACGCGGAAGCGCAGCCGATGCACATTACCAGTGCGAGTACCAGAGCAAGGATCTTCTTCATACGGGGTACACTCCTTTTTTTATTTTTTTCCGGATTGTTCATCCGGAAATGAACTAACCATATTTTACACTCTGAAGCATTTTTTGTAAACAGTTTTTTCGTTCAAAAAGACCCGAAAAAGGTTGATTTTTCTGTACTGAAAATGTTTTCATAAGCGCAATCGTTTGCATGAAAAAACGGAGGAAAAAAACCTCCGTTATAGTTGTATTTTCCTATCAATACATTACTTGATTGCGTTCGGATCTTCCGGTTTTTCATCCTCTTCCGGTTCTTTTGTCCTGTAGACTTTCCATGCCAGAATCAGAACGGCGATGCCGGCAGCTCCCATCAGGATCACCAGCAAAATGCAGAGCCACATCGCCATGGAGCTCTTCCCTGCCAGTTCGTCCCGCATCATCTCATATGCCAGATAAATCACATAACCGCCGACAAGCGCCAGCAGCATAGCCCGGTTTCTGTTCTGAATCTTCATTCCCTCTGCCCCCGTGAGTGTTTATACATATTACATGGTTCATTCTATAATGATTTGCCTGAAACATCAAGCTTTTGCATCTGAAAAACATCGGAGCCCGCACAGCGTGCGGGCTCCTGAAAGCATTATTTCTTTTACTACGGGCATTTTCCGTTCAGAATGCCAATCACTAGCGCAGCAACCAACAGCACAGAAGCGACAATAGCCACCAGTTCCATGTTTCGCAGAATAATACTGCCCCTTGATCTTTTCAGGCAATATACAGGAAAAATGCGATATCGCTTACATCTCTCTACACGCACTTGAGCAACAAAGTTACTTATTATTTCTTCTGTACATATTTAAGGCAGTCAATAGTTACCGCGGACAGAATAATAATACCAGAGAAAACAAACTGCAGATTTGTATCAACACCAAGTATTGTCAATGAATATGTCAAGGCGGTGAAAACCAGTACACCCACAACAATTCCCTGAATCTTGCCAATACCGCCCTTAAATGAGATACCTCCGACAACACAAGCTGCTATTGCATCCGTTTCCCAACCCTGTCCGTAAGCAGCTGAACCAGAACCCACCATGCGAATACATTCGAGCCAGGAGCCAAATCCATAAAGAATACCAGCAATCATAAATGCGATTATCGTAACTTTAAATACCGAGATACCGGATACAGCGGCCGCTTCGGGATTTCCACCAACAGCATACATGTTCTTTCCTAATTTCGTCTTATTCCAAACAAACCACATGACGACAACGGCTGCAACAGCCCATAGAATAATTGTCGGGAATTGGCCGCCAATCTTCGGCATGATAGTCTTATTGATTGACATCTCAATTGCGCCGAATGATACGCCTTTTGTTGCAAAAGTAATCAGACCAAACATGATCAGCATATTTGCCATTGTGGAAATGAAAGGATGGATCTTAAAACGTGCCGTAAAGAAGCCGGCAATTGTTGTAAACAGTGTCGTTACGCAACAACATACCACCAAAGCCAGTACAATCCGCAGACCGATAGGCATCCCGGTAAAGTCATATATTTTGTCAAATAATGCACCTGTATTGATCCCCTTGTGCATGATCATTGTTGAAAGAACCATACTAGTACCAACCATTCGTCCAACAGAAAGGTCTGTACCGCCCAAAAGGATCAGTCCGCCAACGCCCAGCGCCAGGAACATACGTGGGGATGCCGCTTGCAAAATGTTTAAGATGTTGTTCATTGTCAGCAACTGTGTATGCTTGATAATTGGGGTCAAAATACACAGTAATATGAAAATGAACAAAATCGCAATATAAAGACCGTTTTTGAGCAGAAACTGTTTGATATTAAAGGTATATTTATAGTTTTCCCATTTCTGTTTCTGTTTCTCACTGAAAGTGAATTTTGAGAGGCGCAAGAGATCAATTAGGTGGTACCGGTGCGCAAAGGCTTCGTGCTGACGGTCTTTGATTTCTTGCAAGGTGGATTCATGTTTCAGTTTCGCATCAAACAGTCTATTCTTAAAAACATATTTTTCTTCTTTAAGATCAGTTTTGCTGACTGCTTTCTGAAAATCCTTCTGATGCTGGATCTTTAGATCTTCCAGTTCTTTTTCATAACGGACTTTTTCAGCTGCGGTTTCAGCTTCGCAAGAAGCTGCTATCTTGTTGTAGTACTCTTTGTCATAGTGTTCGTCTAGATACTTAACCGCCTCATCAATTAGTTTGTTAACCTCTGCTTTTTTTTCCTGCTCGACTCTTTTTGCTCCTGAAAGTGTCTGTTTGTTTTCAGTTATGATAGACTTCTTCTCGGCTTTGGTCAAATTAGAATTTTCACGAACAACAGCAATATGATTGTTCAGAGCAATCACCCGATCAGTTCCGTCTTTGCGAAGCTCGTTGATCTTTTTCTGAATGTCGCTTATGTATTGGTCTATCGGTCGGAGCAGATTTTGTTCCTCCTCAACCGTAAGAATCGCTTTGTTTTCCATGTCGTTTTCCTCCTGTTACAGATATTTTGCGCTTAGTCTCAGAAGTTCTTCCTGGTCGGTTTCTTTAGTGTTGACGATACCAGCCAAGCGTCCATTTGACATAACGCCGATCCGATTCGTGATACCTAGTATCTCAGGCATCTCGGAGGAAACGACAATGATCGTCTTCCCCATCTTGGCCATTTTGATAATCAGTTCATATATTTCATATTTGGCTCCAACGTCAATTCCTCTGGTGGGTTCATCCATCATAAAAACTTCAGGAGCCCTTTCCAGCCACTTGCCAAAGATTACTTTCTGCTGATTACCACCGGAGAGTGCGGTAATAGCATCCGATGGTCCCATACATTTCGTGTGCATCACATTAATTTCATTGGCAGTAGCTTTAACCATTTTCTCTTTTGACAGTGCAATACCGGTCATATAGTGTGAAAGATTGGTAATCGTCGTGTTGAAGGTCAGATCACCTTCAAGAAACAATCCCGTGGCTTTCCGTTCCTCTGTAATCATCGCAAACCCGTGATCCATAGCATCCCGGGAATTTGTGAAGTTTATCAACCGGCCTTTATAATACACCCGGCCTGCCGCTCTGGTACGCACGCCAAACATGGTCTCAAGCAATTCCGTCCGGCCGGCACCAACAAGTCCGTACAGACCGAAGATTTCTCCCTCGCGAACATCGAAAGTAATATCTTTCAGATTCGGTTCAAACTTTGTAGAGAGGTGTTCAACGGACAAAACAACTTCTCCCGGATTGTTGTCAACTGGCGGAAAACGATTGTCCAGCGTCCGGCCAACCATAGCTGCAATCAACTCGTTCATGTTGGTTTCCTTGGTTTCCTTAGTCATAACCATTTTTCCATCTCTCATCACGGAAACCTCATCGCAAATCTCAAAAATCTCGTCCATTTTATGCGAGATATAGACCAGGGATATACCCTGCTCTTTCAGATTGCGCATCATTTCAAACAGTTTGGTAACTTCCCTTATTGTCAGGGAAGAAGTCGGTTCGTCAAGAACGATCAGTTTTGCGTTGTAGGAAATCGCTTTTGCTATTTCAACCATCTGGCGTGCAGAAACAGACATGGTTTTCATTGGAGCGGAAAGGTTAACGGTCATGTTCAGCCGCCTAAACAAATCAGCAGCTTCATTCTTCATGCGTCTTTCGTCCACAACCCCCATGGAAGTACGCGGATAGCGGCCAAGATAAAGATTGTCCGTAACATTTCTTTCCAGGCACTGATTCAACTCCTGATGCACCATAGCAACACCGCTTTCCAGTGCATCCTTTGGGCCGGAAAAGTTAACTTCTTTCCCGTCTAAAAAAATGGTGCCCTCATCCTTTTGATAAGTACCAAATAGGCATTTCATCATGGTAGATTTTCCGGCACCGTTTTCGCCCATCAATCCCATGATACTGCCTTTTTTCACGTCAAGATTGATATGATCCAGTACCCGGTTACGCCCAAATGATTTGCATAAGCCGTTGATGGATAGAATTAGGTTTGAATTCTGTTCGGCCATATTAGTTTACCCCGCTTTTATCCGCTAATCCCCCACGGGAAACAGAGAATGGGTCATCAGGCAGAGAATCACCTGATGACCCACACTCTTACTCAGAGTTGGATTGGAAATATTATCACTGGAGCAAAATCATGTAGGAAGCGGCATTATCCGTCTTCACCATGTTGATCGCAAAGCCATCATACTCACCGGGATTGCCCAGACGATCGGTCAGGTTCGCCTCAGTCTGTCCGTCACCTTTGACGTATTCAACATCCAGGTTCAGAATCTTGTCATAATTCTGCAACTGGGGAACATAAGTTGCATTCAGGAAGTTGTCGGAAGCATTGTAGACGCTCAGCCATACCTTCTTTGAAGGAGCCTGCTCTTCGGTCAGCTGATTGTTAAACAGCGGATTGGGAGCAGTAGCATCAAGGAAAGCTTCATAGTTATCAGCTGTCACTGCACCGTTCAGAGCATAGAAGCAACGGTTCGCTTCATCATAGTAGTACAGGTCATCAGACAACACATTGCCTGCAGCATCAGGAGTGCTGATACCAACCATAATGTCAGCATCATCCAAAGCGTTACGCATGGTGCGCAGAGTCAGATAAGCCTGAACATCCGCATTCTGGGAAATGGTGCCGCAGTAGCCGTCAGCAATGGCAGCAACAGCGTCGCTGTTGGCATCATATCCGAATGTGGGAACCTTGTTATCCTTGGACCACGCGGTGAACACAGCCATGCCCATGCCGTCGTTGTTGGAAACAACCACGTCAATCTGGTCGCCGAAGGTGCCACTCCAGGTATTTATCGCGTTGCCAGCAGTGGGAGCATCCCAGGTCGCGCCAACAGAGCTCTTCATTTCCTGTGAAGCCAGTTCACGAACGATATAGGTTTTTCCGTCAATTTCAATTTCGCCGTCCTTGACATCTGTAGCAGAGCCGTCAAGGTTGGTACCAATCGGAGCGGAATCGACATCGTCAATAGTCGCAATTTCGGTCTTGCCCTGTCCGGCATCCGGAACAGCAGTGCCAAGAGCCTTACGGGCGCCACGGGTACGGGCAATAGAGTCATTATGGCCAATATCGCCGATGCACAGAACATAACCGATGATACCGTCACCATTACGGTCAAGGCCTTCACCATGAGCCTTCAGGTAATCAACAACCATCTGGCCCTGCAATTCAGCGCCCTGTTTGGCATCAAACCCAACATAATAAGTCTTTCCGTTGAAATTCAGAGCATCCATGTCCAGCTCGCCAGTCGTACTGTTGGACGGCTGCCGGTTGTACCAGATTACGGGTTTTTCCGCATTGGGGACATCAGCAGCAGCGATTCCGACGATACCGAGGATCATCACTGCAGCCACTACCAGGGACAGGATCTTCTTCATAGAGACACACTCCTTTTTTAATATATTTTATGCGGATTCACCGCATAAAAACGAGTTTAATGCTGTTTGTATTGTAGCATACATATGGCCATTATTCTACCGATTTTTACAAGTTCGTATCAAATTGTACTAATTTAAAAAGAAAATGTACCAATGTCACCAAACATAATAAAATTGGAATAGTCTTACAGTGGCTTAAACATGCGATTGATTTCGTGCACTTCCAAGGTGGATAATAAGAAACGAGGTAATACGCAATACGGCACAAATAATGGGCAAAACCATGGTCGCCTGCGGACTTGGCTTGCAAGCCATTAACTGTGGCTATACGGTCTGTTTTGAAAAGATGGTGAACCTGATTAAGCTTCTGGACAACCAGGAGACAGATCGGGCAGCCGGTTTCCGGGTGAAGAATCTGAAGAAAGCCCAACTGATTATATGCGACGAAATCGGATATACTCCGATTTCCCGGGCCCAGGCTAACCGATTCTTCACCTTTGTCAGTGATACCTACGAGACCGGAAGAAGTCACATTCCTGGAAAACAGATTAGAAGAAGGCGGCGAAACTTCATGACAATTACCGGAATCGTCTGAGCTGCCTGCTCAGGTCAGACTGCCCTGTGTAAATCCGATCCGGTATCCGGTTCCTTCAGGTTCCAGCACTTTGGCATAAACTTCCCGGTCCCCGGTTCGGATCATCAGATCCTGCAGCGGGCTCAGCATGGTTTCGGTTTCAAGCAGGCCGAATTTACGGTCTGCAGAAATGTTGGGAATCTTTCCCGTATACTTTTTTCTTCTGACGGTTTTTCCGTCCAGCAGGAAGAAAACGGTTTCTATCGCTGCCGAAAGCGGTTTCCATTCAATCGCTTCTTCGGCGGCTTTTTGTATGTGTTTGTTGCCGATGCCGGTAGTGTTGTGGAATTTCATTTCTTTGCGCCCGCCTTTGGGCATGAAACTTTTCTCACCGATGATGGACAGGGGCATCGGGATCATCTTCCGTGTATCTTCGGAAATAAGAACCTGTCCCCCGATGGAGAAGCCTTCCAGCCGCCCGGCAAGATTCACCGTCTCACCCATGCAGCCGTATTTCATTTTGTTCCCCGAGCCGATATTGCCGACAACGCACGTACCCGAATGAACCCCGATGCCCATGGCCAGTTCCGGGTAGCCCTGTTCCCGGTTCCAGGCATTCACTTCGGTCATGGCGTTCTGCATCTCAATTGCGCAGGCTACCGCATGGGCCGCATGATTCGGCAGATCCGACGGCGCGCCGAAAACCACGAAAATCCCGTCCCCCAGGAATTCGATCACCGTTCCCTCATAGCGCCGGATCACCGCGGACATACTTTCAAAATAGTGATTCAGCAACGTAATCAGGTCTGTGGAGGACAGATGGGTGCTCATGGCCGTAAATCCGCGGAGGTCACTCATCAGAATGCTCACTTCGCGTTCCTGCCCACCCTGTTTTCCTCCCTCCGGTGCCGTCAGAACATAATTCGCGATCTCCGGAGATGTATAGCGCGCAAAAGCGGAATGAGCGTTGATCAGGTGGGTCAGATCGTTGATCACGATCAGAATCAGCCCGGAGTCATCTGCTTCGCAGGTCAGGTTCACATAGAGGTGGAAAAGGTCCCCGTCGTTGTTCACATAATCGACCATGGATCGCAGAGAACCTTTTTTCTCAGAGACGCCGTCGATGAACAGCTGGATCAGCGCGTCATTTTCTTTCCGGAAGGGAATCGCGTCCCAGATCCGTTTATGGTCATGCTCATCGATCCCGAACAGCTTCTCGGCTGCCCGGTTCGCATAAACCACTGTGCCGTCCATGCCGGTCAGACAGACGGCTTCTTTCATGTTTTTCAGCACATACTTAATCTGGTCGGATGACAGTTCTGCCGTATCGTCTTCCTGTTGTTCTTCCCCCGCTTTTCCCGCCGTTTGAATGCCGGACATTCCCCGAAGGGTTTCAATGTCACTGATCAGCGGTTCCCCGTGGTAAGCCGGCCGGCTGTACTCGATAATCCGCGGAGCGTCCGGAACCAGCAGATCCATGCAGGAAACCAGTTCCCGGATATCCAGCACCCCGTCTGTCAGCCTGTTGTGAAGGTCGTGCAGGCCGTCGTTGTTATGAAGATGGAAACCGCCGATCTGTCCGTGCAGGTCACGAATCAGCTTCAGAATGTCCCATCCGTTGGCCGTGGCGTGACCGACGTCAATCAGTACCGGCAGTTTCCTGTACCTGCAAAGGTCGGTAAATTCCGCCTGGTTCAGCAGCATGGTTCCGTCGGCTTTTGTGCCGGTGTTTTCCACAAGGAGTTGAACGTCCGGGAACATTTCCCGCATTGCCTCATAGTTTTCCAGGGCCGTCTGGATTCTCCGCTCCTTTTCCTCCGGAAGAATCACCCCGTTGTTCAGATGATAGACCATGGCTTCCGGATGCAGGATGTCCGAAAACTCTTTCGTCAGCCGCAGATGATACATGCCTTCTTCCCATGCCTTGCTCCCTTTGGGTTCGGAATGTTCCACGCCCCATACCGGCTCATGGAAAAGCAACGGTCCCTCAGCAAACAGATCCAGGTTTTGCTTCAGGTTCTCTTCAAATTCCGGAAGATCAAACATCATCAGAAGTTCGAATCCCAGATCTTTACCGAATTTCTCCCGATAAATCCTGCCTTCCTGGAGCTGTGCCCGGGGCAGCACGCAGGTATCAATGTAAATATTCATCCTGTTTCCCTCTTTCTTGCAGGTAAAGAAAAAGGCCAGGGATCGGTTTCTTTCCGGTCCCGGACCTGTGAGCATCGTTCCGGTCAGGCTTTCTCGACCGCTTCACGGCAAGCTGTCACATAATCGAGTGTGAGCCTCCGCAGCCGGTGGGACAGATGGCAGAGAATCATGTCAATCTTCGCGGGATTGTCCTTGAACAGGGTTTCCATATCTTCTGCGCGGATGCATTCAAGAATGGTTCCGTCCTCTTCAACCACGGCGGTCGCGCTGCGTTTTTCTTCCCCGATGAGGCCCATCTCGCCGAAGAAGGCATCCGAATAAAGCTGGGTCAGCTTGTTCTCCTGAGCCGTTCCGTAGTTGGTATAAATTCCGACAGAACCGCCGTAAACCGCATACATATAATTCCCGGCGTCACCTTCACGGAAAATGATATCGCCGCGCTTGAATTCAAGCACATCCGTATCGCCTTTTTCCAGTTTGCCGTAGTCCTTCATCATCAGGATATCTTCCTGGGTGGCGCCGGTATTCTTGTTGCTCATGGCGTTGAGTTCCAGGTACTTCCGAAGTTTTCCCAGGAAGCCTTCCTTCTTTTCGCCTTCGGGAAGTTTTTCCTCTTCAATAAAGGACTTCACCTGATCGTATTCTTCCGTCAGTTCGCGGATCCGGCTGCCCAGCTGCTTCATCAGTGCCAGAATCTTGTCGGGCTGTTCCATGAAATAGGCGTTCAGTTCACTTTCTCCGATCTCAATCACGTGGAGATCGCTTTCAGCAACGATGGTAGTGCTGCGGGGCCATGCTTCAATCACGGCCATCTCGCCGAAAAACTGCCCGGGTTTCATCTCCGTCAGTTTGCGCTGATCAGCATTGCCGTAGCTGACGTATACACCTGCTTCGCCCGCTTCGATCTGGTAGAAACAGGTTCCCATGTCTCCCTCGTGGAAAACGACTTCCCCTTTGTTGAAAACAACCTTTTTCATGCTACCCTTTTCCTTTCCGTGAAATATTTGAAATCCGACCGTATAAGCAACCCATTTTTCTTGATTCTAAGCAATCTTCTGCGTTTTGTCAAGACACTGTCGCATGGCTTATGTATTCTGAATGAATGCCTGGATTTTCTCAGCCAGTCGCTGCTGCGTCTTTTCATTCGGATGGAAGTTGGCCCCGTATCCGTACCGGGCTGCGTCCTGCTCCTGAAGCGTCATGGCGTGAATCCGCGTATCCCCGTTTTCCGTGCGGTATTCATTCACGGCCTTCACCATCGCTTCGTTCAGTCCGGTGCCCATAATGCCAAGCACGCAGAGAATCATGGCGCCCGGGTTGTATTTCCGGATAACCGTCAGAAACTCCTTATACTGCTTCCGGAACATTTCCCGCCGGTGCTCTCGCCCGTCGTACCAGCTCAGATCGTTGGTGCCGAGATGCACCAGAATTTTTTCAGGCTGCCAGCTGCTGAAATGCCAGGGGATCTCCTGGAGTTTTTTGCCGGAGGGCAGCGTAAAATCGTTCCGGCCGACCCGATCATAGTAGTGCGGGAGTAACTCGCTTGTATTTCTTTTCTCCGGATCGCCCGTATATCCCGAAATGATTCCGTATCCGCTGAAGCAGGTCAGCATGGCGTCCAGTCCCATCCAGTCCGTCACCAGCCCGGCATAGGATTTCCCTGCATTCTCCGTGGCGGTCGTAAAGCTCTCCAGCTCGCTCTTTCCTTCCACGCCATAGCCGCAGGTAATGGAATCGCCGATGAACTCAATGCGGGTTCCCGTCTCCTCCAGCGGAACAATGATCCCGTCTGTCCGGATCTCGCAGACGGCCAGAATACTCTGGCTGCACTCGCTCAATTTGCGGAGCCGGATCTCCGCACCCCAGGGCGCAGAGGATTCGAAAACGGTGACGGTCTCTTCCTTTTCCCGCATACGCCTGTCTATGACAAGGTCCCCGTCCACCATCACGGCATACCGGGGCGTCAGATGCATCCGTTCCGGATCCGAAACCGTATCGTCCGCCTGAAGCATGACCTGCAGGATTTTAGCTTCGGACACCCGAAAACCGATTTCGCTCAGGGAGGATGCCATCCACAGCATCCCGCCGTCCATGGTGTATCTTCCCCGAACACGTACCGTATATCTTCCGATATCCTGAATCATACCTTCTCCTTTCCGAACAGATAATCACGCAATTCCGGAACCGTTTTGAAATACAGCCCGCAGTTTTCCCGCATGAACCGTTCAATTTCCTCAATATCATTGGCCCAGCCGGCAGCGGCGAAAGGAACGCCGGCCGCCTTTGCCATGTCGTATCCGGGTTTCAGGTCATCCACCACCAGCAGCTCTTCCGGAGCATACCCGAAGGTCCTCATAATGACTTCCAGCGACCGCACTGACGGTTTTCGCTCCTCCGGCGGACACTCCCATCCGAAGATCAGATCCGGCTCCGTCAGGCCGTTTTCCCGGTAATCTCTCCGGATATTGCCGCTGAAGGAATGGCTGACCACGCAAACCCTTCCGCCGCGTCTTTTCTGTTCCTCAACAATCTCCCGAATGCCCGGATAGGCTTCCGGAATATGATGCTGAACATATTCGTTCCAGAATTTTTCCTCTTCCCGCATTTCGGCTTCGGTCATTCCGCAGATATCCCTGAAAAAGGGAATCACGCCCGGGTGAAAGTTGTACCGGAAATATTCTTCCAGCGTCAGTCTGATATCCGGATGGTGGATTTTCATGTATGCAACAAAAGCGGGATAGTGAACCGTTGCGGTGGAATTGACTGTCGTATCGTCATGATCCAACACCAGGCAGGGGTATTTCAGCATGGAATCCTCCTCTGTGTCTTCCCGTTATTCCGCCAGGGTATTTGTTTCCTCCAGCAGCCGCAGCGTCTCGCCGAAATACGTTTCAACCTCGTCGTTTGTGAGTTTCATGGCTTTCTGCAGCATCCCCGGAATTTTCTTCGGCCGCACCCGGGCGTAGTACTTCGTGGCTTTTATATTTTTCTGCCAGTTTTCCATTTTCATGTTTTTCCACCGGGCAATGTGTCTCGGAAGAATCGGCTCAAGCTGGGCAATGACTTCGTCAAACTTTGCCTCCACATTGTCCCATCTGAATACCGTTCCGAGCAGTTCACTCACCCGCCGCAGAAAGCGGTCCTTGTATTCCGGCACCTGCAGCAGGGCGTTCAGCGGTTCATGCCGGAATCCCTGAATCTTCGCGCTCACCGGCTTGATATAGTATTCAATCGGTGTTTTTTCCAGGTTCCGCCAGCAGGCTTCCACGTCGAACAGCAGGTATTTCCATTTGCCGCCCGGCACCCGGTAAATCCGGACATTGGTGAAGTCGATGTTCCCGAGGATGATCTCGAAAGCAGCGTGCGTGAACATATTGTCAATGTCCAGCCGTTCTTCCACATAAGCCAGATTGTCCGGATCCGTCAGCTTGTTCTTTTTACAGAAGTCGCATAGTTCAAGCCAGTCTTTATTGTCCCCGTTCTGAAGGAACTCATCCCGGCCGGTCCGGGCCAGAATATCGATCCGGTCAATCTCGTCCGGATCCGTCACGCCTTCATAAGCCGCAACAAAGTGTTTGTTGATCTTCTCCCGAAGGTTGTAATGACCCCAGTATCGTCCGTTAATATATACCTGGATGACTTCATGATCCTGGTACAGGATATCCTGATCCTCTGCCAGGGAACTGGCCACGATATCCCGCAGCCGTGTCGCGGAATAATCGCTGTTGGCCGCCCGCAGCAGCAGGCTTTTGTATTCCGTGTAGTCCCGGGTCGGGAAAGGATTAAATGTGAATTTTTCCGGGCCCCAGGCCTTCCGGGCATACAGGGCAATACTCTTCTGGGCATTGATTCTTGCGCTGTGGCCGGAGCACGTCATCGTGCCTGTCTGGCTGATCTCCCGCTCGCCCGCCTTGTTGAAGTATTCGATGTGCACGGGATATTCGTATCCCTTGCTGTAGTTGGGAATCTTCCCCGTTCCCGTCACCAGCATGCCCGTCTTTTTACTGAACAGATATTTGTCGTCGGAAATCAGGGAAACAATGGCCGTCTGCGGGTCGTCATTGATAAAATAGGTGGCGCTTTCCGTTTCCGAAGATACCTCCCCGTCCCGGAAAGCCTTCACCCGCAGCGGGGTGGTCTCCTTCAGGGTCAGTCCGTCTGCCGGAAAGGTTTTGCTCTTCACGGTGGGTGTTTCTCCGTCCGTGGTATATCGCAGCGTCGCTCGCTCCGGGCCGGTTGCCGTCACGGTCACGCTGTCTGTATAGAATCCGCCCCCAAGGCCCAGCTCCGGACGTCCCGTCCGGAATGCGTATGCCTTCGCGTCATTTTTCTTCCCCCGGGTCGGGTTTTCAAAGAAACCGTATTCTCCTCCGTCCGTTGGTTTTCCCCAGCTTATGCATCCGTATTGCTGTGTCAGTTCAACCCGTTGGATCTCATTCCCGTCTGCGTCGGAAAGGATCAGCGTCTCGCCAGAAGCAGAAATCGAAAACCCGGTATAAAAGGTATCCCCTTTCCCGGGGCTGATATCATCCTCCCCGGTGCAGAACACCGTCAGATACGCGCCGGCCTTCAGCTTTGCACCCTTGGGGAAGCTCCATTTCAGCGGATTCTTCTTGCTGTCGCTCAGATACCACCCGCCGAGATCCACAGCCTTTTTTCCGTCGTTGTAAAGCTCGATCCAGTCGTAGGCCTCGCCGTTTTCATAGAATCCGTTGCTGGCCATCACCTCGTTGATGATCACGTCGGCGAAAGCGCAGGAAAAGGCGGAAAGCACAAAAAACAGAGCTGCGCATATGACAGTCAGCCAGATCATCCTTTTCACTTTCTCCCGCCCCCTTTTCCTTCTGTAATACACGTTCACGCTGAACGAGGATGTCATTCTGAGCAATATCTCCTCGCGGATCACTTCACATAGTAGTGCCGGGCAATCCATTTACTCAGCCCGTCCAGCCCCGGAAACAGCATCCGTTCGCTGATATTCAGGGAATCCAGCATGTCCCGAACACGCCAGCGCAGCTTCCGGTCGATCACATATTTAACCGTGTTCCGCGTGTGGTCGTTCAGGAATTTTTCAATATCCTTCATGTCCGTCGGGATCACAGAGAAGAAGGAATACTGCATGATAATCCGGTTGTTGGTGCTCGGCGGCTCAATGATAACCATTGAATGATCGCCCATGTCCTCGTCGTACTGGTCCAGAGACTCAGCCAGTTTACTCAGCATCTCCACCGAAAACAGCGTCGTCTGTTCCCGTCCCACCGCCAGCCGGTACTTCTCCGGCAGGTGGTTGATCTGTTCGTTCATGTCGATCCGCCAGACAACGCATTCGTGCTTGTCCATTTCCTCCAGGTTTTCCTCCGTCATGGCGAAGTGCAGCGCCACCAGGGAAGAATGACTCCAGTCCAGCAGCCGTGTCGGCAGTCCGTTGTGCTGCCCTGTGATCATCAGATGCCAAACGCTCTCTTTGATCGTCGGATCCTCCCTCACGGCATACTTGGCAAAGTTGTTCAGGATCGCCGGTTCCAGCGTCTTCTGCATCCCTTTGCAACAGCGGCTGAGGCTCGTCACCATCCGGTAGGTGGAATCCGGCATTCCCCGGTAAAGGAAGCTGCTCCGGTTCCGGCCCAGCTCCGGCCGGTATTCCTGCTCGGTCAGCAGCGGCATCAGATCTTCCGTTGTGCTGATCCTGATTTCCTGAATCATTTACTGCGTTCTCCCTTTTGAGTCTGTATGAAACGATTCTCTGTGACTCATTTTCTGTTCAGATCAACAGCGCACAGGCTCCCATGGCTCCTGCGGCGAATTTGTTTCGCTTCATTTTATTCTATCACAGATTTCTGCTTTTTTGACAGTTTTCGCAAAAAATCCGCAGGACTTTCATCCTGCGGATCATATTCCCTTTTCGCCCTGCGGTTGGAATTACTTGGTGTACTTCGGCCGCTTGGTGTAGGTGGTGTGCAGCAGCTCATGAGCCAGATGGCTGTTGGGCTCGCCCAGATAGTCCTTGTACAGAGCCATGATGGACGGGTTGTCGTGGCTCTTGCGCTCCGGCTTGTTGGCGTCCTCGTTGTAGAGGGCCGCCGCGCGCAGCTGCTTGGGATCGCATTCCATCCGCTTCTGGGCGGAAACGATGGGCTGACCGCCGCCGGTAACGCAGCCGCCGGGACATCCCATGACCTCGATGAAGTGATAGGTCTTCTCGCCGCTGCGAACGCTGTCCAGCAGTTTCGCCGCGTTGGCGGTGCCGTGGGCCACCGCCACGTTCACATCCAGGTCGCCGACCTTAACGGTGGCTTCCTTGATGCCTTCGGTGCCGCGGACGGCCGTGAAGTTCACGTCCTTCAGGGTTTCGCCGGTCACCTTTTCATAAACGGTGCGCAGCGCAGCTTCCATAACGCCGCCGGTGGCCCCGAAGATGACGCCGGCGCCGGTGCTTTCGCCCAGGACGGGATCAAAGTCTTCGTCCGGCAGGTTCACGAAGTCGATGCCGGCTTCCTTGATCATGCGGGCCAGTTCGCGGGTCGTAATGACCTCGTCCACGTCCGGCATGCCGTTGTGGCTCAGCTCGGGACGCTTCGCTTCGAACTTCTTGGCGGTACAGGGCATCACGGACACCACGCGGATATCCTTGGGATCGATGCCTTCCTTCTCCGCCCAGTAGCTCTTGATCATCGCGCCTTCCATCTCGTGGGGAGACTTGCAGCTCGACAGATTCGGGATGAAGTCCGGATAGTAGGTTTCGCAGAACTTGATCCAGCCGGGAGAGCAGCTGGTGATCATCGGCAGCACGCCCTTGTTGGTCAGCCGGCCGATAAACTCGGTGCCTTCTTCCAGAATGGTCAGGTCAGCGCCCCAGTCGGTGTCGAACACCTTCTCGAATCCCAGGCGGCGCAGCGCGGCAGCCAGTTTCCCGGTCACGGAAGTGCCCATCGGAATGCCGAATTCTTCGCCCAGCGCGGCACGGACCGCGGGAGCGGGCTGCACAACGACGTGCTTGGTTTCATCCGCCAGCAGGTTCCAGACCGCCTTGGTGGAATCCTTCTCATACAAAGCACCGGTCGGGCAGGCCGCGATACACTGGCCGCAGTTGATGCAGGCCACGTCGTTCAGGGGCTGATCCCAGGGGCTGCGAATCTGAGTCTTGAAGCCACGTCCCATGGGGCCGATCACGCCCACAGCCTGCGTGTTGTTGCAGGCGGCGACGCAGCGGCGGCACAGGATGCACTTGTTGTTGTTCCGGACGATGGAGGGGCTCAGGTCGTCAATGTCGTATTCATTGATCTTGCCCTTGAACTTGTCCACGTCTTCAACGCCCAGGTCGATACACATCTGCTGCAGTTCGCACTTCTGGTTGCGGGCGCAGTCCAGGCAGCGTTTGTCATGGTTGCTCAGCAGCAGTTCCAGGTTGATCTTCCGGGCCGCCCGGAGCTTGGGGGTATTGGTCTTGACGTTCATGCCCTCGGAAACAGGCAGGACGCAGGCCGCGCCGAACGCGCGGGCGCCGGTATCCACGATACACATGCGGCAGGCGCCGATCTGGTTGATATCCTTCAGGTAGCACAGCGTGGGGATGTTGATCCCAGCCTTTTTGGCGGCTTCGAGAACCGTCGTGCCGGCGGGGACTTCAACACTGACGCCGTCAATCGTAAGTTTAACGAGTTTTTCCATTTGTGTTGTTCCTCCTCGCACGATTACTTCTTCACAATAGCGCCGAACTTACAGGTTGCGATGCAAGATCCGCACTTGATGCACTTGGACTGATCGATCACGTGGCGTTCCTTGACGGTGCCGGTGATGGCGTTGACCGGGCACTTCCGTGCGCAGGCGGTACAGCCGCGGCAGGCGTCGGTGATCTCGTAGTTTAGCAGCGCCTGGCAGTGGTGCGCCGGGCAGCGCTTCTCCCGGATGTGAGCTTCATACTCGTCCCGGAAGTACTTGATCGTGGAAAGTACGGGGTTCGGAGCCGTCTGGCCCAGGCCGCACAGGGCGCTGTTCTTGATGCTCTCGGCCAGTTCCTGCAGCTTCTCGATGTCGCCTTCCTCGCCCTTGCCCTGGGTGATCCGTTCGAGGATCTCCAGCATCCGGCGGGTACCGATCCGGCAGGGAGTGCACTTGCCGCAGCTCTCGTCCACGGTGAAGTCCAGGAAGAACCGGGCGATGTCAACCATACAGTTGTCTTCGTCCATGACGATCATACCGCCGGAGCCCATCATAGCGCCGATCGCCGTCAGCGTGTCGTATTCAACGGGCGTATCCAGCAGCTGGGCCGGGATGCATCCGCCGGAGGGACCGCCGGTCTGAACGGCCTTGAACTTCTTGCCGTTCGGGCAGCCGCCGCCGATGTCCTCAATGATGGTCCGGAGCGGAATGCCCATCGGCACTTCCACAAGACCGGTGTTGTTGATCTTACCGCCCAGCGCGAACACCTTGGTGCCCGTGGAGCGTTCGGTGCCGATGGAGCGGAACCAGTCGGCGCCCTTCAGGATGATCTGTGCGATGTTGCCCAGGGTTTCAACGTTGTTGATATTGGTGGGGCTCTCGAACAGGCCCTTCACCGCCGGGAATGGGGGCTTCGGCTTGGGCTCGCCGCGCTTGCCTTCGATGGAGGCCATCAGAGCGGTTTCCTCGCCGCACACGAACGCACCGGCGCCCAGGCGGATGTGAATGTCAAAGTTGAAGTCGGTGCCGAAGATGTTGTTGCCCAGCAGGCCGTATTCATGCGCCTGCTCGATGGCCTTCTCCAGCCGCTTCACGGCGATGGGATACTCCGCGCGGACGTAGATCCAGCCTTCATTCGCGCCGATGGCGTATCCGCCGATGGCCATGGCTTCCAGAATGGCGTGGGGATCGCCTTCCAGCAGGGAACGGTCCATGAAAGCGCCGGGATCGCCTTCGTCGGCGTTGCAGACGAAGTACTTCTGGTCAGCCTGGCTGGCCCGGGCAAACTGCCACTTCTTGCCGGTGGGGAATCCGGCGCCGCCGCGACCGCGCAGTCCGGATTTCAGCACTTCGTCGATGACCTGTTCGGGGGTCATCTCGGTCAGCGCTTTCGCCAGGGCCTTGTAGCCGTCAAACGCGATGTATTCATCAATGTTCTCGGGATCGATCACGCCGCAATTCCGCAGCGCAACGCGCATCTGCTGCTTGTAGAAGCCGATCTCGCTCAGGCTCTTCTGAACGCTGTTCTCGTGGGTCTTGTGATCCACGTAAACCAGGCGCTGAACCTTGCGGCCCTTCAGCAGGTGCTCGGAAACGATCTCGTCCACGTCCTCCACCTTCACGCGGCTGTAGAACGTGCCTTCAGGGTAAACAATAACGACAGGACCGGCTTCGCAAAGTCCGAAGCAGCCGGTACGGATGACCTTGACTTCCTTGTCAAGGCCCTTCTCCTTCAGCTGTTCTTCAAAGCGTTCAATCAGCTTCGGAGAACCGGAAGAAGTACAGCCGGTGCCGCCGCAGACCAGCACATGAGAACGATAAAGCTCCATCTGGGTTTTCCTCCTCTAATTAGTCTTTCGCGGCGCCGATGGTGTACTCTTCCACCGGATTGCCGTTTACAAGGTGCTCGGAAACAATGCGCGGAACCATTTCGGGTTTCACGTGAATATAGGTTACCTTTTCCTTGCCGGGAAGGATCACGTCCAGCATGGGCTCATAGCGGCACATGCCGATGCAGCCGGTCTGGCTCACGGTCACATGCTGCAGATTCCGCTTCTTAATTTCCTCCATAAAGGCCAGCATCACGGGACGGGCGCCGGCGGCGATGCCGCAGGTTGCCATGCCGATCACGACGCGGGCAGCGTTTTCATCTTTCCGCATGTTGATGTTTTCCAGGGTTCTGGCGCGGATGGCTTCAAGATCTGCCAAAGATTTCATATCCATACACCTCCAAAGATTGTATTCATTTCCTCGTCCAGCGCTTCCTTCAGCCAGGCAGCCACGGAAGGCTCATTGAATGGGATGTCGCTGCCCAGTGCGGCCCGGACCTCGCGGGTGTCGAAAACGCTCTCCCCTTTCGGGCTTTTGCTTTCGATCCGGAAATCCGGCGTCAGGGGGTTGGTCAGCATCAGGCTCAGCAGCGTGCCGCTCACATCCCCGGGGGGCAGACAGTCGATGTTTTTCGTGTCCATGGACGCGGTAAGCACCGTGCCCTTTCCCTCTTCGCTTTCCAGGGTAAAGGTGCCGCCGGCTTTCTCGGCGTTTTCCTTCATCATGGGAATCCCCAAACCGACCTTCCGGGTCGTCCGGGTGGTTGTGAAGGGGCTGGTCACCCGCTGGAGCAGTTCCGGGCTCATACCCTTCCCGTCATCCTCCAGCTGCATGGTCAGCATCCCGCTTTCCTCCAGCGTCAGCCGCACCGTCACCAGGCTTGCCCCGGCGGTGATGCTGTTCTGCGCCAGATCCAGCAGATGCAGGCTCAGGTCACGCACGGTACTTCGCCAGAATGTCCGGAACCTGATCCGGAGTCAGCCGGCCGTACACTTCCTCACCGATCATCATAACGGGGGCCAGGCCGCAGGCGCCCAGGCAGCGGGTGGCGTTCAGGGTGAACTTTCCGTCGTCGGTGGTGTCGCCGGGCTGAATCTTCAGTTCCTCGGAGATCCGATCGATAATCTTCTGGCTTCCCTTTACATAGCAGGCCGTGCCCAGGCAAACGCCGATCACGTGCTCTCCCTTGGGTTTCAGGGAAAACTGGGAATAGAATGTGGAGACGCCGTACACTTCGGACAGGGTCACACCCAGTCCGTCCGCGATCATCTCCTGAACATCCTGCGGCACATAGCCGAAGATATTCATGGCTTCCTGCAGGCAGGGCATCACAGCGCCGCGCTCGCCTTTGCGCTTTTCAATGACCTCCTGCAACTTTGCGTACTTTTCCTTGTTGTCAGGCATACCGTCCTTGACCTCCTTATGTATTTTGAACCTTTTGCCATAAAAATCTTACCGCAAAAGTCCTTTTCCACGATTATTAAGGATATCATATTTTTGCCGGTCTGAAAAGTGTTTTTCCGTTGTTCTGAAAAGATTTTCCGTTAGTGACTGCTAACCAAATTCCTTTCTCCGCAAGGCATTCAGGTGTCACTGACCGCTGACCTTTTCAAAAAGCCCTCCCAATGAGAACCGCTCCACCTCCAGATCAAACACTGCCTCCAGGATATCCCCCAGGTGATGTGCATCGGAAGACCTGAGACGCAGCCGATCCCCGACCAGCTTGTCCATCACAGGCAATTCCGGCCGCACTTCGCATACCGGGAATTCCGGTTCTTCCGGGAAAAGACCCAGGTTGGTCAGCAGGCCGTGACCGCGGTTGATATGCGCCGGCACCGCCGCTCCGCCATGCTCCCGGATGATCTTTGTACACTCTCCCAGGTCCAGATCCGTGGAGCCGATCAGCAGCCGTTCCTCAACATCCACGATTTCGTCGTCCGTGTTCATCACATACTGGGTTCCGAAATAATCCGGCTTGTTTTTCATTTTCGGCAGATGTTCCGTAAAAATCTCTCCGACCTTCACCGCCGTATCCACGTCCCGGAAATACCCCAGCAGATGGACTTCCTCTTTGGTGGTAATCTCCATCCCGGGCAGCAAAATCAGCCCGTAGTAATCCGCCGCTTCCTTCACATACGGCAGATTCCGGGCTGTATTATGATCTGTCACGGCGATCGCCTGCAGGCCTTTGATATGCGCCATCCCGCAGATATTCGCCGGCGTCATGTCGTCATCCGCGCAGGGACTCAGGCAGGAATGCATATGAAGATCAACGAACATAGATTATTTCCCCGCCAGTCCCTTTGCTGCCAGCCGCGCGCAGATCTCATACGCGGTCAGCGGGCTTTCCAGCACGGTGATTCCCTCTTCTTTCGCCTTTTCCAGCGACGGTGCTTCCATCTCAATACCTTCCGGGATGATCACTGCCGCCATTTCCATCAGGCTGGCCACCGCGATCACGTTCATGTGCGTCTGCACCGTCACCCAGGCCATCCCCGCCGTGCCGTGAGCCATCACCCAGCTCAGCAGGTCGCAGGTATACCCGCAGGAAACCTCCGTGTTCTTATCCGTCTCCGGCGTCATGTCCTTCGCTTCAATCAGTTCCAGTACTTCCTCGACTGTCATTTTCCCTATCCTCCGTAATGCGTTTTACCCGCAGTCATTCGTTTTTACCCGCAACTGTTAGTTTCTGCCCCTTATTCTCTTGTCGTTTTCGCAAGGTCCACCATCTGCTGAGCCATCACCCGCAGCTGGTCCTTCATCATATGAATGCAGTCCATCTTGGTGGCGACACCCTGTACCACATCCTCTGCAAACGTCCGACAGGTCGGGCTGCCGCAGCTGCCGCAGTCAAACCCGGGAAGCTCGTTGTACAGTTTCTCAATCTTCTCCATCTTCCGCATAGCTTCCATCAGATCGTCATCCAGCTTCATCGCGGAGTTCGGCAGGATCCGCCCGCTCATATACAGATCATATTTTGTCATCATGCCGGCGTCCACGTTCAGGTTCGGCTCCGCGTCCCGGGTTGTAAGCTTCCGGATCTCTGACCGTGCCACATAATTGTTTTCAAAGTTCAGCGGCCCCCCGACGCACCCGCCTGTGCAGGCGGCCCCTTCGAAAAATTCAAGGTTCTTCAGCCGGTTGTCTTCTATTTCCTCCAGTACGCGGATGCAGTTTTCAATCCCGTCCACGGACATGGAATTGTCGGGGCTCACGGCCATGCTCTCCCCGCCGCTCCGGGCCCAGCCCACGCCCAGATCGGAAGCTTCCTCCAGTGTCAGGTCGACCGGGGTATTCTTCAGCTGGCTGGAAAGCAGCCCGTAGATCTCCAGTACCGAGATCGCGCCGTTCACCGCACTTTTTGTGTGACCGATCGGATTCCGGATGGCTGTCACCTTCGCCGGGCAGGGTGAAATGAAGAAACATCCGATTTCGCTGGGATCCACCCCGTATTTCCGGGCAAATTCCGTCCGTGCGATCATGGCAGCCACTTCCATCGGCTGGCGTACATCAACAATATGGTCAATCAGGTCCGGAAAGCGCACCTGAATCAGCCGAACAATCGCCGGGCAGGCCGAGGAAATGACGGGCCTCGGCAGTTTCGGGTCTTTCAGTCGTTCCTGAATCGCTTTGCTGACCACGTCCGCGCCCCGGGCCACCTCATACACCTCGTCAAAGCCCATCCGTTTCAGTCCGCCCAGCACCTGGGAAATGCTTTTCAGGTTGCTGAACTGGCCGTACAGACTCGGTGCCGGCAGGGCAATCTTGTATTTAAACTGCGAAATGGAACTCAGCGGATCCGTCACTGCAACTTTGGCGTGATAGGAGCACACCCGGATACATTCGCCGCAGTCAATGCAACGCTCATCGATGATATGTGCCCGTCCGCCCCGCACCCGGATCGCCTCTGTCGGGCAGCGTTTCAGGCAGTTCGTGCATCCCCTGCACTTCTCGCCTTCCAGCCGCACCGAATGAAATCGTTTCTCTTTCATGGCAATAAACCTTTCACTTCAACGCAAAACTCATCGTAATCGTCGTTCCGACCCCGACCTCACTCTGAATGTCAAACTCGGAAGCGTTTCGCTTCATGTTCGGCAGGCCCATGCCAGCTCCGAACCCAAGCGTCCGCGCCTCGTCGCTGGCCGTGGAAAAGCCTTCCGTCATCGCTTTCTCAATATCCGGAATACCCGGCCCCACGTCCTTGGAAATCAGTGTGACCTTTTCCGGATCCACCAGCAGCGTCAGTGTCCCGCCCCTGGAGTGAATCACCAGGTTCAGTTCCACCTCATAGCAGGCCACGGAAACCCTGCGCAGCACCTCCGGTCCGATGCCCAGCTGTTTCAGGGTTCGTTTGATGGTCGTGGAAGCTTCCCCAGCGGTTGTGAATGCGCCGGCTTCCACGGGAAAGTTCTTTTCCAGCAATACAGCCATGCTTACGCTCCTTCCGGTGCGGGCTTCTTCGGCTTGGTGCCGGGCAGCCCGTGCAGATACAGCTCGCCGCAGGCAGTGTAAGTAGTCAGCGGGCTTGAAATCACCGCGATGCCGACTTCCTCCGCCATCTCCAGAATTTCCTCGCTGGGCATCTTCCCGCGAGAGAAAACAATGCAGGTGATGTCCAGCATTTCGCTGGTTCGCACCACATGCGGATTGATCAGCCCGGTAATCAGCACAGCTTTTTCCTTCACAAAAGCCAGCACATCGCTCATCAGATCCGATCCGCAGGCTGTATCCACGGGAGTGTCCAGCCGATCCTCCCCGACCAGAATCTTCCCGTCAACAATTTGCATCACTTCCCGAACAGTCATCCGATCAACTCCTCACTTTTCTTCCGGATTCGGTTCCTTCCCGACGCACCAGCCCCGCAGTTTGTTCACTGTCCGTTCCACCGCGTCCTTGCTGTTGCCCCAGGATTCCTTCTCATACCGGTAATCAAATTTCTTGATGAACCATGAAATGTCTTCCTGCATCCGGTCCATGTTTTCCCGCTGCATTTTGGTCAGCACGCTGATCAGTTCTCCCAACGCTTTCGGGGACAGTTCCGCCTGTGCCGCCGCCAGCAGGCGGCCCATATGCGGCAGGCAGAGACCTTTGCCCGCCGCAAATTTGCTGCGAAAATCGCTGTCGTTCTGATACAGGTGCAGGAATGTATGCAGATATCGCTGCATGTTTTCCTCAATCGTTTCGCACATCAGGCAGCTGTCCGTAATCCCGCTCAGCGCCTCGATGCTTTCTTTCACGGCGAGGTCAGCCCCTTTGGCTTTGCCTCCGAGCTTTCCCGCCAGTCCGATTCCTTTCAGTGTTTCCGCAGCGTTTTCAAGCTTTTTGTAAATTTTCTCCGTCCGTTCCCGGGTCTCCATCATATGGCTTTCCAGCATCAGCGCATGCCCCAGGCGGTTGCTCATCGAAAACAGCATTGCATGATGATGCCGGCAGAAGCCTTTGGTATTCACCTGCACCCGCGTGTCCGGTTCCATCACGGAAGCGCCGAGATAGCGTTCCGCTTCTCCCAGCTCTGTTTTCCTCTCCAGCGAGCACAGCAGGCATTCCCCGTCCAGCTTCAAAGCATCCCAAACCGGAATCGTGTCAATATGGTATCTCATTCCTTTTCATACCTCTCAAGCTGCACTCCGGCCTCGCTGAACAACTCCAGTGTAAACGGATCCGGATACCCTTCCTTATAGACCACCCGTTTGACGCCGCTGTTGATGATCATCTTGCAGCACATGGAGCAGGGCTGATGCGTACAGTAGAGGGTGGCCCCGTCAATGGATACGCCCAGCTTGGCCGCCTGAACAATGGCGTTCTGTTCTGCGTGTACGGCATAGCAGGTTTCCATCCGGGTGCCGCTGGCAATCCCCAGTTTGTCCCGAAGGCATTCTCCCTTCTCGCGGCAGGTTTTGATGCCGGCCGGTGCCCCGTTGTATCCCGTGGTCATAATCCGCTTATCCTTCACGATGACGCAGCCGATGCTCCTTCCGGCCCGGAAGCAGCTGGACCAACCTGCAATCGTGTAGGTCATCTGCATAAAACGGTCATCCCATTTATCCATACTTCGCGTCCTCTCGTTTGGTTTGGTTTTTTTCCATTATAAAAGAAAGCGCTCCCCCCGTCAATGGAAAGCGCTTTCTCCAAAAATGTACTGTCACAGGTTCAGTTCCGGAGCGTTGTCCCGCTGGTAGGAGCACCAGTTTCCGTTCTCCGTCAGTTCTTCCCTCGCCAGCGTCTCCAGCAGTTCCTCCGTCTGTCCCCATTGTTCCATCTGCCGGTCAATGGTCCGGAAAAACGCTTCCATCTTCACATGGTCCGTCCGTTTCCGTTCCAGGCTCATCTTCCCGTAATAACTGGCCAGGAACAGTGCCCCGGCGGAAACGGTTCCCAGCAGGATCTTCAGCAATGTTCGCCAGAAGCCCGGATTCTGCACCTGCACCGCTGGGGTGAGAATCAGCCCGCCGCAAAGCAGTTCAAACAGCACGCCTCCGCAGTAGAGCAGAACAGCACAGACCGCTGTCAGGCGCAGCAGCCGGTCGTTCCGCCCGCACTGGGCTGCCGTCCGCCGTCCGGCCTTTTCGTGATACGTCCGCTGGTTTTCCACCCAGCATCCCCGGATGTCACGGATCTTCTCCGGCGGTTTCTCCGCGTTCACCGCGCACACCGCGCAAAGAATCCACGGCGTTTCCCGCTGCTGTGTCCATGTCATCAGATGCTGTGCTTCCGTCCTGCTGCCCGCATAGTGCAGGAAAAGCTGCACCCGCAGCGCCTCCGCCAGCGTCCTGTATTCGATATATCTCCGGTGACTGGCAAAGCGCTTTGCCTCCCTGGTTACCAGAATCGCCAGCAAAAGCGCCGCGCCGCAGGCCAGCATCATCGGGATCATTTCCGCTTCGTCATATAAAAGGAAGGTAAACATTACGACCGTTCCGAGCACTGCCAGCGTCGAAAGCGTTCTTCTGTAGATCTTCGCAAACCGAATGCTCAGAGAATCCGCCTCGCAGTATACCGCCTCCATTTTCCGGATTTCCGGTTCCTTTTCCTCCGCCTGCAAAAGCAGTTCGTCGTCCCCCGTCACTTCTTCAGCATAGCGGTTGAACTCGTCCGTCCTCGCAAGGATTTCGTCCCGGGCCTCTGAGTTCCCGATCCACCGGACTTCTCCGGCCTCGTTTGCTTCGTCTCCCGCCCGCGGTGTTTTGATATGCAGGATCGACAGGTTCTCCGGATTCCTGCAGGCCATTCCTTTCCGCGGCTGCCGCCAGCCCGTCAGCGCTGCTTCCATCACCGCCGCCGTTCCGCAGCTGCTCTGTCCTTCCGTCCTGCCGTCCCATAGTGCTAGCAGGATATGGCTGTGTTCCGCCAGATAGATACCGGCCTGCCGGTAGCGGAAGTCCCGGTTGTCCTCTTCCGGTTCATCTTCCGCCGCCGGGGCGGTAAACACCGTTTCAGCCCTTTCCAGATGATGATAAAACCGTACCCGGTCTTCTTTGCTGAATTCCTGCCCGTACACTTCCGGCTCCAGCGGCAGCACCGCCCGCACGGAAATTTCCAGTTCCTCCGCAACGTCTGCGCACAGCAGATCCGCTCCCCGCGCCAGTGCACAAAGCATGACAAGCGGGGTGTGCGGAACGCTGTCCCGGATTTTCTCCAGTTCCCGTTTCACGGTTTCCCGAAGTGTCTCCAGGTCTTCCGCCCGCGGATTCAGATGTCCGGTAACCCCGATCGTCAGGGGAATCTTTCTGAAAGTTTCATTCATTTTGTCAAGCTCCGGAGTTTCCTGTCCGTTACCGAAGTTTATAGATCCGAACGCCGTCATACTTTTTCAGCAGTTTCAGCATGGTATTAAAGGGCAGCGAATCCTTCTCCTGTTCCACCGGCGGCAGTGATTCATAGTGTTTCCGGATGGCTTCCTCGTCAGCACCCGCGTCCAGCATCAGTTTATGCTTCCGCATCCGCTCCCGCAGGTTCTTCCGTTCGGTTTTTTCATCCTTGACACCGTCTTCCAGCGGAAGCGTCTCATAGTCGTTTCCTGCGGTCCATCCCATAGCCTGGTGATCCTTCACCCACCGTTCATGTTCCATCGGGGCAAACGCCGCGATCATCTCATCCGTGAACTTCTCGATCATGTCAAAGTCCACAGGCCGATCCGTATAGAAGCAGTCAATGGCGTTCAGATACATGTCAAAGCTCCGCACCTGGTTGATATTGCTGAGCTTATATTCCAGCGAAATGCTGTTGAATGCGTTTTCCATTTCTTCCGGCGTGGCTTTCTTCTCTTTTCCCTGGAAAGCATAGCGGGAATGAAGCGCCACCGCAAAATTGTGAATATGGAGGAAACTGCTGTCCGACAGGTAGGTATGTTTCACCCGGTGATCCGCCTTGCGCATGGAAAGCTTCACCGTCAGCGGGCAGTTCTTCAGATTCACAATCTGTTCAATCTCCAGTCGGAAAGTTTGGCCTTCCTCTGTTGTCATATCGCTGTATGCCTTCAGCCTGGGTTTTTTCTCCGGATCCATACCGTCCGCTTCCCATTTTTCGTATTGCTGATAATAATCCTTGATCTTGTCCTTCTCCGCCGCGTCATAATAATATCTGGCGCTGATCTGCTCCCCGGCAAAATTGAAGTCCACCGCCATGGGATGCAGTTCGTCCCGGGTGTTGCGTCCGTAGGCCGTACGATCCCAGCATTGCAGCTCGTCGCAAAGCATCAGCAGCCACGCCAGCGGGTGCCATTCTGCCTTCAGCGGTGCTTCCGGATATTCGCTTTTGAATCCAACGAAGGCAAATTTGAACAGGCTGTTGTGCAGCATGATCGCCGTCAGCGCATCGATATGATATTTCTGGAGCCTGGCATCCTTCAGTTTGAGGATCTTCACCAGTTCCTGATACAGCCGGCTGGCGCTGAAAAAGGCGTGATCCATAAAATTGCTGTTCTCTTCCGGATGCGTCGGCTTGCTGCGGATTCTCCGGGCAATTTCCTCCTCGGGCACCCGATATGGTTTGCCGATCTTTTCCGAAATAACATAGGCCAGCAGGTCAATAAGATCCTTAAAAGAACGTCCGTATATTTCCTGCAGACGGGCTCCATCCGCTTCTTCGATCCTGATCAGCGGTTCAACATTACGGTAGGCGATATAAACAAAGGGTTCCTTGCTGCGCTTCTTTTTGTCCACTTCAAAGTAGGACATCACCTGCTCAAAGGGGATCTCGAACGGATAGCCGATGTCGTGGAACAGGGAAGTTAGTCCCCAGTATTCCAGGAAGGCGTGGGCGCTTTCCTTCCCTTCGCCTTTGTCTTTGAACCCGTAGGCTTTGCTGAAAACCTGCCGGAACCAGCTGTTGGTTTCATAGATCGCCAGCCCCAGCGCAAACACATACACTGAGTGGGAGTAATGATCCCGGTGTCTCATCAGCAGCGAGGAGGCATTGGACTCAAATTCGGAAAGCAGTTCCACCATCGACTGAGATTTTCCGCCGTTTCCGATGAATATCTCCATGTAGGAATAATAGACGGTATAGGCATCCTCCGCCACGCCGGAATCAATGAACTTGGCCAGTTCGTTTTTCAGGCACAGCCGGTTCAGATCCATCTCCATGTTGTAGGGAATCTGATTCGGATTCAGGCTGGTACCCAGGTAGACCCCCTGGTCTTTTTCATCCTGTTCCTTCTGGCTGTCAAATCGCAGATCCTCGCAGCGTTTCTCAATGAAACGCAGCGCCGCGGACTTCAGATCCATACCTCTCGGCTTGCCGATGGGCTTTGGCACAAAAGGTCCGACGTCCTTTCCGAACTGCTTCAGATGTTCCTGCCTCATTTTTTCAATAGCGGAATAACCCATATTGATCCTCCTGAACTTCTTTCTGTCGCGGGGTATTGGGTTGCTGTGTTTCAGTTATTGTATCACATTTGTCCCGCTTCTGTCATTCTTTTTTTGTCCGTCATTTGACTACATCCGAAGAATGGCATACAATGCATTCCGTATTCCATGATTTCGAGGTTTTTGCGCATGCTTTTAGATATGCTGTCCAAGCTGATCCTGGGGCCGCTGGAACTTCTGTTCGATGTGGTCTACGCCGTCGGCTACCGGATCACCGCGAATCCGGGACTGTCCATTGTTCTGCTGAGCCTGGTCATCAACTTCCTCGTCCTCCCTCTGTACCGAAGGGCAGACGCCGTGCAGGAAGAGGAGCGTCTCCAGGCTCAAAGGCTGAAACCCGGTGTGGATAAAATCAAGCGGGTGTTCAAGGGCGACGAGCGCTTCATGATTCTCCAGACGTATTACAGGCAGAATAACTATAAGCCGTATTACGCCCTGAAGGGTTCTCTTTCCCTGCTGTTGGAGATTCCGTTCTTTATGGCGGCTTACCGGTATCTTTCCGGCTTGAGCCTGCTCCAGGGGGCCGCCTTCGGGCCGATCGCCGATCTCGGAAAGCCGGATCAGCTGCTGACGCTTTTCGGCCAGCCGGTTCACCTTCTCCCCATTCTGATGACGGTCATCAATATTGTCTCCGGCATGATCTACACCCGGGGCATGCCGCTGAAGAGCAAAATCCAGCTCTACGGTATGGCGCTGGTCTTCCTGGTCCTGCTGTACGGTTCTCCCTCCGGCCTGGTATTCTACTGGACGCTGAACAATGTCTTCTCCCTGATCAAGAACATTGTGATGAGCAAATCCGCGAAAAACAGAGAAACGAAGGTGGCTCAGGAAACCGCGAAGCAGGAAACCGCCGATCCCGGCAGAACATCCGCCAGCCGTTCGAAGGTGATCTTCTACAGCTGCTGTGTGTTGCTGACAGTTCTGTTGGGAATTCTGATTCCTTCTGCCATTGTGAACGCTTCCCCCGGTGAATTCGTGGAAATCAAGGATTTTCATTCCCCGCTTCGTTATGTACTCTCTTCCGCGCTGCTGGCTGCCGGAACGTTCCTCATCTGGTGCGTCATTTTCTACCGGCTTTCTTCCGAAAAGGGCAGAAACCGGTTCGCTTTGGGTACCGTGCTCCTTTCGGCGGCGGCGATTGTGAACTATATGTTCTTCGGCAAGGGATACGGGAACCTTTCAGCCATGCTGAAGTATGACAATCCTCTGGCGCCGCAGCTTTCGGACGGTTTGCTGAACCTCGGGGTGATTCTGATCGTTTCCGCGCTCATCCTCCTCCTCTGGAAGAAAAAACCGGAAATTCTGAAGGCGCTGTGCATCGCCGGATGCATCGGTCTCACTGCGATGTCCGTCATCAATATCAACGGGATCCGTCTCGCCTCCGCGGAGCTGAATGAGCTGGAAGGGAACAAGGGGGAAGATCCGTCCTTCACCCTGTCCAGGGACGGAAGGAATGTGGTCGTGCTGATGCTGGACCGGTGCATCAGCAGCTTTGTCCCGTATATCTTCGAGGAAAACCCCACAGTAGCGGAGCAGTTCCGGGGATTCACGTATTATCCCAACACCCTTTCCTACGGAAAAAACACCAATGTCGCCACCCCGGCCCTGTTTGCAGGCTATGAATACCGTCCTTTCGAGCTGGACAAACGGACAGATCAAAGCCTGCCGGAAAAACAGAACGAAGCCCTGAAAGTTCTTCCCGTGCTGTTCTCGGAAAACGGATTTGACACAACGGTATGCGATCCGCCCTACGCAGGATACCTGTGGATCCCGGATCTGAGCATCTTTGACGACTATCCCGCCATTCACGCCTACAACACTTACGGCGCCTTTATTGATTCGGAAAAGGCGATGATTGAGAAGAAGGACAGGACCATCAACCGGAATCTGTTCTGTTACAGCATTTTCCGTGCATCCCCGGTATTGCTGCATACCGAGGTTTACAACAACGGAAAATACAATGAAGCGGAAGCCTTGAATCCGGCCAATCTTCTGGGAGACGATAACAAGGTAGCCTTCACGGCGGAAACACCGCTGACAAGCACCGGCATTTCGAATGAGTACGTAAAGGCCTATACAGCGCTGCAGAATCTGCCGGCCATGACAAAAATCGCCGGGGAAACGGAAGATGCATACACTGTCGAAAACACCTGCCTGATTTTCAGCAACATCACCACCCACGATGTGACCATGCTGCAGGAGCCGGCCTTTGAGCCGCAGTCGGTTGTGGACAACACAGCATATGAAGCGGAGCATCAGGTGCGGGGTGCTTCCTTCGGAGGACATCTGGAACTGAAGACGGTTGCACAAATGGAGCATTACCAGTGCGACATGGCGGCCTTCATTCAGGTCGGAAAATGGTTTGACTATCTGCGGGAGAACGGTCTGTGGGACAATACGAGGATTCTCGTAGTCAGCGACCACGGTTGGGATCTGGAACTGAACCATATCCTCACCGGCGGAAAAGAAGGTGAAAACACGCTTGCTCCCCACGACGGCATCATGGCCTACAACGCCCTGATGATGATCAAGGATTTCAACAGCGGAGAAGAATTCACCGTTGACAGCACCTTCATGACCATCGCGGATCTTCCGTCGGAAGCCATGCGCGGTCTCATTGAAAACCCGGTCAATCCTTTCACCGGAAACCCGATCAACGAAGACGCAAAGAACGAGGAAGAGCAGTATGTCATGCTGACAGACTGGCGCATTGCGGAAAACCACGGAAACCTCTTCACGGATCCTGTGCGGCTGGTGTTGAAAAACCAAAACCTGTTCGACGTGAGCAACTGGGAGGTCCCCTGATATGATTTTCTACATCGACCCTGGCACGGGAAGCATGCTGTTCACGATCCTGATCGGCGTCATCGGTGCGGCCATCTATGCCCTGCGGAACAGCTGGGTGAAACTGAAGGTTCTGCTCAGCGGCGGAAAAAACCGAAGCAGGGAATCTGCCCGGATCCCCTTTGTATTTTTCACCGACAGCAAGCGTTACTGGACCATCTTCAAGCCCCTCTGCGACGAGATGGAAAAGCGCGGGGAAACCGTGCTGTACCTCACGGCTTCTCCGGATGATCCCCTGCTGAAGGAGAAATATGAGCATGTCAAAGCAGAGTTCGCCGGTGAAGGCAACCGGGCTTTTGCCAGGATGAACATGTTGCAGGCAGACGTCGTGCTTTCCAGCACCCCCGGCCTGGATGTCTATCAATGGAAACGTTCCAGAGACGTCAGCTGGTATGTACATGTGCTCCATGCCGCCAACGGCGTAACCTGCTACCGGATGTTCGGAATAGACTACTACGATGCCCTGCTGCTGAGCGGGGAATACCAGATCAATGAAGTCCGGAAGATGGAGGCGTTGCGGCATCTGCCGCCCAAGGAATGCGTGATGGCCGGTCTGCCGCATATGGACTCCCTGCGGCAGAAATGGCTGGAACGCGGGCCCGCTCCGGCCCATAAGACCACCGTCCTGCTGGCCCCCAGCTGGGGCCCCAGCAGCATCTTCAACCGTTTCGGCGAGCAAATGATCGAAAACCTGTGCAAAACCGGATATCATATCATTCTCCGTCCCCATCCCCAGTCGATGACTTCCGAAAAGGAACTGATCGACCGGCTGCGCCAAAAATTCCCGGAAAGCGAAAAGCTGGAATGGAATTTTGACAACGACAACTTTGATGTCCTGTACCGGTCGGATCTGCTGATCTCCGATTATTCCGGCGTTGTTTTCGATTTTGCGCTGGTGTTTGACCGGCCCATCATCTATGCGGATGTGGACTTTGACTATGAACCTTACGATGCCGGATGGCTGGACGAAGAAATGTGGACCTTCCGGGCGCTTCCGAAGGTCGGAATGCAGCTGACGCAGGAAAACGCCGACAAACTGCCGGAGATGATTGAAGAAAGCCTGCACTCACAGGCATATGCGGAAGGCCGGAAAGCAGCCATTGAAGAAACCTGGGCAAATGTTGGGAATTCCATTCCCACCATTGCAGATTATCTGTCCGAAGTCCGGCAGCGGCTGCTGAAAGAAGCCGGGAGCAATGTCGAAGCCGCTGAAACAGCAAAACAAAAGAAACGTTTTTCAAAAGAAACCAGAAACAAAACCGTGAAAGTGCAGATGTCGGATGAAACCGAAAACAGCCATGGAAAAGAACAGCATTCGTGAATGGATTTCCGTCATTCTCCCGGTGTTAATCTGGCTGCTCCTGCGCTATGCCGGGAGAAACCTGCCGCCGGCGGCACAAATCGGATTGACAGGTTTTCTCCTTGTCGTGGCAGCATTCCTGTATGTCCGCGAAAAAGGCCCGGCCGCTTTCCGGCTGTCCGGCAGGGATCTCCTGCTGTGGACCGGCGTCGGATTGATCTGCGGACTATTGAACCGTTTCTGGTTCGGAAAATCCGCGGAAGCCTCTCCCGGGGTCCCCGCCTTTCTCCTGGTATGCGTGCTCGGTCCGATCACAGAAGAGATCCTCTACCGGGGCCTGGTCTATGAACACTGCCTGCGCTTCCTGCCGGTGGCCGGCGCCATTCTGCTGAATTCCCTGCTGTTTGCCGTTGCCCACGGCTCCCCCGTGCAGATGGCTGTAGCTTTTGCCGCCGGCCTCCTGTTCAGCCTGGCCCGAAAGAAAACGGGAACGGTAACCGCTCCCGTCATCATGCACATCCTCATCAATCTGTCGGTGTCCCTGTTCTGACGACCAGCCTGACTCCCATTTGACCCCAAACCGGGTGAGGCTGTACCGGTTTTCCCATCCTTCGAAGGGCAGAAAAAACCCTCGGCGTTGATTCTCCGAGGGTTTTCGTGTGGCTCAAATAGGACTCGAACCTATGACACTCCGGGTATGAACCGAATGCTCTAGCCAACTGAGCTATTGAGCCAGAAAAAGTTGCGGGGGAGGGATTTGAACCCCCGACCTCCGGGTTATGAGCCCGACGAGCTGCCAGCTGCTCCACCCCGCGTCATTCGCCGCTCTCGCAAGCGGCAAAGCATATAATACAGGACGAAAAAGAAATTGTCAAGGATTTTTTTCAGATATGATGATTCTTCAGACTATGAGAATGGAGCATCTTGTCAATCATGCCGCCGGCGCCAAGCCCCAGCGCAATCATGGCAATGGTAATCATGGCGCGAATGCCCATATCCGCGCCCTCGCCGATCCGGTTTTGGGCCAGGAAGGCCATCATCCGGTACAGCCCCAGCCCCGGAACCACCGGTACCACGGCAGACATCAGAAAAACGGTTCCGATGATTTTCATTTTCCGGGCACACAGCAGCCCGGTCAGGGAACCGAAAAAGGATCCCAGAAAAATCGAAGTCGGGTCAGACAAGCCGATATGAAGGCAGCCCCAGTAAACCAGATAGGAGAAGGAAGCAATCACCCCGGAAGCCAGCCATGCCCGTTTCGGCACATGCACCAGCATGGCAAATCCCACCGTTCCGAAAAACGATCCGATCACAGCGCGCAGTATTTCTTCCCATAAAGGCATCAGACGGCACCTCCCGTCATCTGGCGAATCACCGCAACCGCCAGCAGAGCGCCGCCCGCAATCAGAAAAGCGGTCAGAATAGCCTGTGCGCCGTGGGAGAGCCCCGAAACCATGTCGCCGCGCATGGTATCCTGCACTGCGGTGGTCATGGCCAGCCCGGGCACCAGCGGCATGATGGCGCCGGCGATGATCAGTTCAACCTGCAAATCGGAGATAGCAAGAGCAAGCAGATGCGGCAGCAGAGCTGTGACAAACCCGCCGATCACCGAGGCGGTCAGTCCCCGGTTGCGAAACCGGTCCAGCAGCGTTTCTATTCCCTGCACCAGCGCTGCAACAACGCCGGCAACGGCAATGGCCAGCCATCCGCCGCCGAACAGCGCCGTAAAGCCGCTGGCGCACAGGAAGGCAGCCGGCAGACTCCAGACGCCTCGAAAAGCGCCGGGCATGGCGTCAATCTCCCGAAGCTTTGCCAGTGCTGCCTGGCAGTTCATTTCGCCGGTAAATACTTTCCGGGATACCTGATTCACTTCATCCACCCGCGTCAGGTTCCGGCCGAGGCGGTGAACGCGCTTCACGCTGGTTACGGGATTTCCGTCCTCTCCCTGATAGCTGATAAACAGACCGCTGGGCACCGCAAAACTCTCAACATTCTCCAGTCCAAACCCCGTTCCCATGCGGTTAACGGTTTCCTCCGCGCGGTAGGTTTCCCCGCCGTTTTCCATAATAATTCTCCCGGCCGTCTGCAGAGCTTCCATGCAGGAGGCTTCGGGAGTTTGCTCAGTAATATGGCTCATGATATTCCTTTCACAGTTTCTTGCCAAATTCGCGGCAAATTTCAATAATAATCACTCTTCCTTTCACAGACAATTTACCCCTGTGCTTGCCCATTGTCAACAATAAAAAAGCATGACAGAACCGCCCTGAATATGCTATAATCACAGAACCACGGCGCAAAGAAAAACAATCAGAATGCGGAGGAAAAGAAAATGGAAAAGGCAAAAGTGTATTTTACTGATTTCCGTACGCGGCTGGATGTAAGCCAGGGCGTAAAACTCCAGAACCTTTGCAAATTGGCCGGAATGAACAAAATCAACTTTGACGGGAAGTTTGTGGCCATCAAGCTGCATTTCGGCGAGCTCGGGAATTTCGCGTACCTGCGGCCCAATTATGTAAAAGCCGTCGCCGACCTGGTCAAGGAATACGGCGGAAAGCCCTTCCTCACGGACTGTAACACGCTCTATCCCGGTTCCCGGAAAAAAGCGGTGGATCATCTGCTGAATGCGGATATCGACGGCTTCAACTATATGACGACCGGATGTCATAACATCATTGCGGACGGCCTGAAGGGAACGGACGATATCGCGGTCCCGGTGCCGAATGGCGAACTCTGCAGGGAAGCCTATATCGGCCGGGCGCTGTACGATGCGGATATCATTATTGTCCTCAGCCATTTCAAGGGCCACGAGCTCGCCGGTTTCGGCGGCGCCGTCAAGAACCTGGGCATGGGCGGCGGCAGCCGGGCCGGAAAAATGCAGCAGCATAATGAGGGAAAACCCATGGTCAATCCGGACCTCTGCCGCAGCTGCCGCAAATGCGCGAAGGAATGCGGCTCCGATGCGATTTCCTATGATACGGGCAAAGCCGTCATCGACCAGAGCCTCTGCAAGGGCTGCGGCCGGTGTATCGGCGCCTGTGCCTTCGATGCGATCTATACGGCTTTCGACAGCGTATCCGAAGTCCTCGGTCGCAAAATGGCGGAGTATTCCGCGGCGATTGCTGCCGGAAAGCCGGTTTTCTACATCAATATGATCATGGACGTCTCTCCGGACTGCGACTGTCACGGGGAAAACGACGCTCCGATTCTGCCGAATCTGGGCATGTTGGCGTCCTTTGACGCGGTAGCCCTGGATCAGGCCTGTGCGGATCTGTGTCTGAAGGCCGACCCGCTGCCGAACAGTCAGCTGACAGATCACCTCGAGCAGGATGGGTGGCATCACCATCATGATCCCTTCAAGGATGTCCATCCCAACACCAGCTGGCGGGAGTGCCTCAAGCATGCGGAGAAAATCGGCTACGGAACCCGGGATTACGACCTGATCCGGATGAAGTAACAACCCGCATAGCGCTCAAAAAGCCGCGGAAGTTCGCTCAGCGGCTTTTTGTATGACATTCTTCTTCGAAAATTTCATTCAGCCGTCAACACTGTTTCTGCTTCCGGCAACCCTTCTCCCGATACTTTCAGTCCAATCTTCCCCTTCTCATATCCCGCCCGAAGGATCGCCATGGCCCTTCCGTGGAACGTGACGGTGCAATGATCTGTATAGTCTTCGTCCGTCACCGGATTGCCGCTGCCGAAGCCGGCCAAAGCAACTGCGCCGCTAACCTCCGCCGTAAGCGGAACAGCCGCGTCCGGACAAACCACACCGTTTTGATCAACAATTTCAATTCCGACATAGATCAGGTCGTGCCCGTCCGCTTTCACCGTGGTTTTCTCCGGCAGCAGGCGGATCTGCGCCGCCGGCCCGGGTGTTTTCAGCACAGCCCTGCTGACTTCCTGCCCGTCCGTATAGCTGATGGCCTCAACCGTTCCGGGCGCGTACGCAGTTTCAAACCGCACGCTGCAAGGCAGTGGCCTTTCGCGGCCAACCGTTTCCCGCCCGATGGACTGCCCGTTCACCAACACCTCGACTTCCTCCGCGCCCGAGAAAACTACCAGTTCCAGCGGTTTTCCCTCCGCGCCTGCGTAGTTCCAGTTTGAAAGCACCGCTGGAAATCCCCAAGGGCTGATCAGCTCCGTTTTTCCGTATGCTTCCGGCGGATAGGAGTACAGAAAAGTCTCACGGTTGCCCCAAATCACGCTTCGGTAGTCCCCCTGCGGCGTCCGTCTTCCGGTGATGTCAAAATCGGCGTCGTTGGCGGTCCGCCAGGGGAAAGGCGAAGAATTCTGCGGCATCAGGGCCCATGGGCCTTTTTCCAGCAGCGGATCTCCTTCCGCCAGGGATACCGCTTTGCCGATGCCGGCCTCCCCCAGATATTCCCACGCCGTCCACGTGAAATCGCCGATCACATAGTCCAGTTTCTCAACCAGCGGCCACCGGAATCCGATTTCCTTCGGGAAGTTTTCCGATCCGAGAATCACCCGCTCCGGAAACATCTCGTGATCCTTTTCATAAAGATCTTCCATATAGTTGTAGCCGATGATGTCCAGCCCGTTGGTGAAGGGCTCGGTTCCTTTTTCCCAAAGGTTCTCCATTCCCTCGTTCCCGGCGTTCTGCGCCTGGTTCATGCCCCTGGCCAGCGCGTCGTCCAGTCCGCACCAGAAGGAGCAGATCCCGTTGCTGATCGGCCGGGTTCCGTCCAGATCCCGGATGGTTTCCGCCAGTTTTTCCGCCAGGGCATATCCGTTGTTCAGTCCGCCGCGCTCTGGAATCTCATTTCCCGTGGACCACAGAATCACGCTCGGATGGGACCGGTCCCTGCGAACAAAAGCTGTCAGATCCTTTTCCCAGTCCTCCGCAAAAAACTGGCTGTAGTCCCCGCTCCTCTTGGCAATGCCCCAGGCGTCAAAGGCCTCGTCAAAAACATACATGCCAAGCCGGTCGCAGGCCTCAATCAGCGCTGCCGAAGGAGGATTGTGCGCTGTCCGGATCGCGTTGAATCCGCTCTCTTTCAGTTTCCGTATTTTCCGTGCTTCCGTTTCATACAGGGAAACAGAGCCAAGCAGCCCGTTGTCGTGGTGCAGGCATCCGCCCTTCAGCTTAACGGTCTTCCCGTTGATCCGCAGTCCCCGCACGCTGTCTGCGGTGATGGTCCGGATCCCGAACAGCGTCTCGGCCTCGTCGGTCGTTTCTGTTTCGTCTTTCTCAAAATGTGTCCGGAACCGTCCGACGTTTGTCACCCGCGCCGCCACGCGGTAAAGGTTCGGATCCTCCGCGTCCCAAAGCAAAGGGTTCGGTACGTTGATGGCGATCCTTGCCGTTCCGCTGCCCCGGGCGTTCACCTGAACAACCCGTTTTGATGCAGCAACGGTCTCTCCCGTGTCTTCCCGGATCAACCGGATTTCCGCCTCAACAAGGCGGTTCTCCGGCGTCTCGTTCCGGATCTCCGTTTCCGTTTCAAGAAAAGCCCATCCGTCCGACACTTCTTTGGTGTATACAAAGATTCCGTCCGGCGCAATGTACACTTTAGGCCCATGTAAAAGCCGCACCCCGCGGTAAAGGCCGGACCCGGTATACCATCTGGAATTCGGCTGCATGCTTGTGTTGACGTGAACCGTAATCCGGTTCGCTTCGCCAAAGGCTGCCAGCCCGGTCAGGTCCATATAAAACGGTGCGTATCCGTAGTGCTGCGCGGCGGCTTTGCAGCCGTTCACTTCCACCGTGGCGTTCATCATTGCCCCGTCAAACAGCAACCCAACGCAGTCGTTCTCCCACTCCGCTGGAATAAAAACTTCCTTGGTGTAGTTGCTGATCCCGCCGGTAAAATAGCCCATATCCGCCTGCCCCGGAGCGTCCGGAGAGACGGGTGTGCCGATCATGCCATCGTGCGGCAGGTTCACGATGGTCCCGTGTGTTGCGTCCAGCGCGCTCAGCGAGTCGCAGAATCCTCTCCTGAAGGTCCATTCCTGATCCATGCATATGCTTTTCATCGTCTGTCTCCCCTTATTCTTCCCGTATTTCTCCGAGTACCTTTTCCAGTTTCAAAATCAGCTCTCCGCTTTCGCCTCTCTCTTCCAGCAGCTCCCGCAGCGTCCTTCCCCATTTCGCGTGCGGAATGCCGAAGATGGAAGGATCCGTTTCCGCCAGGGCAGCTTTTGTCCGCGGGTTGTCCAGCAGTTTCCAAAACGGTTCGTCAATGGAATGGATCAGGATCAGCGGTTCCGCGGTTTCAATCTCAAAGGCATATTCGCCGGCTTCCAGTTCCCGCGCCTGGAATCCTTTGGCCCAGGGCAGCCGCAGTTCCGCCGCGCAGTCAAACGGAACGGAAACGTTCACCGCGACATGCGTCGCGTCTTCCACTTTCCATTCCACGTGATAGCGTCCCGCCGGAGAATCATAATCCGCGCAAAGCGTTTTCATCTTCGCGTTCGGGACCGGGGAAAGAACCACGCGCCGGAAGCCGGGCGCCTCTTCGGTCGGGTTGATGCCCGCCGTCACCCGCCACATCCACTCGCCCACCGAGCCGTAGGCATAATGGTTGAAGCTGTTCATCCCTGTGGAAGATACGCTCCCGTCCGGTTCCATGCTGTTCCAGCGCTCCCAGATCGTTGTAGCGCCCAGGTTCACTTCGTACAGCCATCCCGGATATTCTTCGTTGAACAGAATCGTATAGGCCAGCCGGTTCTCCCCTTCTCCGCTCAGCACGCGCTGAATCAGCGGCGTCCCGACAAATCCGGTCACGAATTTGTCTCCCTTGGCGTGAATCAGGTCTTTCAAAGACTGCAGCGCCTTCCCCCGGTTTTCGTTCAGCCGGTAGTACAGTGTCAGCACATAGGCCGTCTGCGTGTTGATTGCGCACCGCCCGTTCGGGGTATAATACTCGTCCAGAATATACCGGTGAATTTCCTCCGCAAGGGCAAGATACTGCTTCTCCTCCTCTTTCTTTCCGAGGATGCCCGCCGCCTTTGCCGTCAGCTGTGCGCTGTACATGTAGTATACATAGGCGATGAAGGCGTCTTCCGTCCCGCCTTTCACCTGGTCCACGCCGCCGGCGGGATTATCCAGTGCCACCCAGTCTCCGTAGTGCCAGTGCTGCGCGTAACCCCGGTCGTCTCCGTCTTCCCGCCGGATATAATCCACCCAGGCCTTCATGCTCTCATATCCGTCTTCCAGATATCGCCGGTCTCCTGTAAACAGCCAGAGATCCCATGGAATAATCGTCGCCGCGTCACCCCAGACGCTGGATCCCTGTCCCTCGTGCCCAAAGCTGGGAATCACGTCCGGAACCATGCCGCCGAATTGCGCCTGCTCGCTGCGCAGGTCGTAAAGGAATTTCCGATAGAAAGCCGCACAGTCCGCGTAAAAGCAGGCCGTCGGGGTAAACACCTGACAGTCCCCCGTCCAGCCCATCCGTTCATCCCGCTGCGGGCAGTCCGTCGGCACGTCGATGAAATTGCCCTTCTGGCCCCACCCGATGTTGCTGATCAGCTGATTGATCTTCTCCTGCCCGGTCACCATCTTTCCGGCCGGGAAAATATCGGAATAATATACCTGCGCCAGCAGGTCCTCTTTCTTCGGTGCAGCGACGCCGCTCACCTTCAGGTATCGGAATCCGTAGAACGTAAACTCCGGCTCCAGCACGTGCTCTTCTCCGTCTGAAATGTAGATATATTCCGCCAGAGCGCTCCGCAGATTGTCTCGGTAGAAATTCCCCTGCTGCAAAACTTCACCCGCCTGAATATGGATCTTTGTCCCCCGGGGTTCATGCACCCGCAGCCCGAAGGTGCCCGCCATATTCTGTCCCAGATCATAAACCCATTCGCCATTCGGCGTATGCAGCAACTCTCTGGGCTCCAGAACTTCCTGTACCTGCACGGGCACGCTCATCCGGTCCTGCAGCGGAAGTGTTTCATCCAACAGAAACGCTTTCTCCTCCGGAAGCTCCGGCAGCGTGTCGTTTCTCCGCTCGCCGTCATAAATATCGCTGAAAGTGATCCGGCTCCGTGTCACGGTCCAGCTGTCGTCCGTCCCAATCGTTTCCTCCGTTCCGTCCGCAAACAGAATCCTCGCCTCGGCAATCAGTTTCCAGCGATCTCCGTAGAAGCCGCCTTCCTCTTTCCGGGAAGTATAGCCAAACCGGCCCTTGTACCATCCGTTTCCCAGTGTAACGGCAATCTCGTTTTTCTCCGCGAGCATCTCCGTAATGTCATAGGTCTGCGCCTGAATCCATTTTTTATAGTTGTTGCAGTAGGGCGTCAGCCGTTCCTCCCCGACCCGCTCTCCGTTGATTTCCGCTTTGTAAAGTCCCAGCCCGCAGATGTACAGCCTCGCTGAGCGGATTTTCTTTTCAGGCAACGCAAATCCCTTGTGGAAGATTGGAAGCCGCTTCTCGTCGTTGTCGCAGGTAATCCATTTGCCCTGCCAAACCTCCTCCATCTTGCCTGTTTCGAACCAGTTCTCTTCGCTTTCGGCTTCCTCCCCGGCGTCGCTCTGAACGCAGACTGTCCAGCTGTACCGGGTCCGGGGTTTCAGGTTGATTTCCACCTCGGTCCCCAGTGAATTCAGCGCACCCCATCCGGAGTCGTAAAGCAAAGCACCCTCTGCAGCCTCTTCCCAAACCCGAAGCCTGGCCGCTTTCTGCCGTTTGCCCTTCGCGTTCTCCGTCACCCAGGAAAAAACCGGAGTCCCAAGTTGGTATCCCATCGGATTCTGAATGTGATTCACCCGACATTTTGTAATGTTCATTTCGTTCCCTCCCGGCAACCTATAGTTTTTTTGATGTTCTTCTCTCCTGTGTATCGCCATTCTACAGCAAGACTCCGGAACACGCAATGAATTCTACACCACCGCCACCTGGCAGCTCCGAAGCGTTTCCAGCGCGGCCTCATGCTTTGCCGGGGTGACGCCGGCGCAGCAATCCGCGTGAATACACATCGGTGCTTCCGGGAAGTAAGCCTTCAGAATCAATGCATTGGACACCACGCAGATGTCAGTGCAGAGCCCCAGCAGCTCAAATTCAGGGGTTTCGCCGGGTGCAAGTTTTTTCGCGATGACTTCCGGCAGGTTCACGCTGCCGAACGCGGGCTTTTCAACCCGAATGGCATCTTCACCCAGCGCTTCCGCAATTTCCGGACGCAGCTGCCAGCCCGCCGTGCAGCGGATGCAATGGGGTACAGGAAGATTGTGGCCCTCCTGGGTCTGCATATAATCCTCGTCGTGGGTGTCCAGTGTGGCAATCAGCGTATCACCCGCTTCGCGGCAGGCGCGGATGCGTTCAGCCGCCGCAGCTACGATAGCCACAGCCTCCCTTGTCCCCAAAGCCCCGTCGATAAAATCGTTTTGCATGTCCACTACAATCAGAAATTTGTGCGTTGCCATGGTATTCCCTCCGATTCTTTCTATCGTTCATGCCGCCGTCGCGCCGAACGGCATCTGTGCCAGTTTTGCGATCATTTTCACGCTTACATCTCCGGAATAAAGGATTATTGTATTTTATTATACATGAACCATCAGTCAAAATAAAGATTGCCTTTTACGCGAATCTACCGTAATACACTTGAACAGTCACACCATGCCGAAATGTGTTCTGTCAAAGGAGAACAGATGCTTGCGGCGGTTGAACGCCCATGATAAAATGTTCCGGTAAGGACCGAAGTGCTTCGCCTTGAATTGAAAAGCGATGCGCCCATACGGATCCGTAGGTTTACGATCATACAAAGTTGAGGAAAAGGGAATTGTACTATTACGAAAAAGACTACATCATGCGGCTGATCCACGGTATCGCTCAGATGTTGGCATATCTGTACTTCGGAAAGAAGGGAGATACGCTGCCTGCCGTGATGGGACAGGAAACCCGGGAGAATAACGACTACCTTTTGCGTATGATCGATCACGGGCAGATCAATGCCGCGGAGGATAAACTGTTTGACCTGATCGAGTCAGGCGTTTGGGATGCTGACCAGAAAGCCGCATTAATTATCTCGTTTTACGATTATCTGAACGGAAAGAAAGATGAATTTCTGGAAAAATCCGGTTTCAGCAGGGATGAAGTTCTGTCCGGTCTGGAAGAAGCGCTAAAAAGAATAGGTAAAGAGATCCCTGAGTACATGAGATGGCTGGAATAAGGCGGTGACTGCGCCGTGCTTATACGATTTGGAAAAATCATGATAAACACCCGACAGGCGCACTGCCCGTCGGGTGTTCTCTTTCAGGATTTCTGATTACTGAGCCTTGGTTACAGCGGTAATGTGGGTGTTCGGGCCCTCGTACCAGTACAGGTAGCCTTCAACATCAACCACGTCGCCGATCTGCAGGCCTTCAACAGCCTTGTATACATCGCTGTTCTCGTTGGTCAGATAGTATTCAACGCAGAAGTTGAACACCTGACCGTCAGCAGTGGTGAAGCGGACATACAGGTCGTCCGGGTCGGTGGGGTTCTTGCGGCCGAAGGCTGCGCCGTCATCCTGTGCGGCAACGGTCAGTCCCTTGAACAGAACCTTTTCATTCTGATGGTTAATCAGATCATCTGTACCCAGCGCGGCGGTAATGTCTTCCGGTTCCGCGACGAAGGTATCTCCTTCAAGCAGTTCGAAGGTGGCATCGGTGATTTCCACTTCACCGGACCATTCGCTCTTGAAGCCCTTTACACGGATCTTCGCACCGGGAACCAGTTTCGCGGCATCTTCCTCAGTGCAGGCCATGTTGTAGATGAAGTAAGCACCGTCTTTGCTCTGGGCATAAACCGTGATCTTGTTGTCCCACCAGCTCTGGGTCGCCTGTACATAGGTCTCCACGCATACGGCGCTGTCCAGTTCTGCTTCGACGTATGCCGCATGATCCATCACGGCGTCTTCCGAGGCGGGTTCAGCAGGCTTCTCTTCGGGTTTCTCTTCGCCCTTGGCAGCATCAGCGATCTTCTGCTCAAGTTCTGCAACTTTCGCTTCCAGGGTAGCCTTGGCTTCTTCCGCTTCCTTCATGGCGGCGGCTACGGCTTCTTCCTTGGCGGCGGCTACAGCTTCTTCCTTGGCCGTTTCCAGTTCCTTCTTGGCGGCAGCAACAGCTTCATCCTTGGCGGTTTCGGCAGCAGCCAGCTTGTCGGTCAGTTCCGTTACTTTGCCTTCCAGTTCAGCCTTGGCAGCATCCGCGGCATCCGCGAGTGCCTTGGCGGCGGCATCGGCATCCTTCGTGGCAGCTTCTTTCGCTTCTTCCAGCTGCTTGTTCAGGTCGGCAATCTGGCCTTCAAAAGCTGTCTTGGCGGCATCCGCTTTGTCCTGAACAGCCTTCACGGCTTCGTCAATCTTCGTCTTGGTGTCCGTCTCGGCAGCTGCCTGGGCGGCCGCGACGGCTTCTTCCTTTTCCTTGACAGCGGCTTCAGCCGCAGCCTTGGCGGCAGCTTCAGCGTCCGTCAGCTTCGCTGTCAGATCGGCAACCTGGCCTTCCAGTTCCGTCTTAGCTTTAACAGCTTCGTCCGCGGTGGCCTGCACAGCGGCAACAGCCTCTTCTTTTTCCTTGGCTGCAGCTTCGGCCGCGGTCTTGGCGGCTGCTTCAGCATCCGTCAGTTTCGTGGTCAGATCGGCAACCTGGCCTTCCAGCTCTGTCTTGGCGGCGACAGCCTCTTCCTTTTCCTTGGCCGCAGCTTCAGCCGCAGTCTTGGCGGCAACTTCAGCATCCGTCAGTTTTGCATTCAGGGCATCATAGTCTTCCTGCTTCACACCGCGCTGTCCGGCGAACACGATGCACAGAACGATCGCGATCACCGCGATAACCGCAAGAGCCGGGGTCAAATACTTCTTCATAGTCTATTCTCCCTCCTGTAATTTGCTGTTCTCAGCAGTTGCTATAATGATACATCAACGGGCCTTTTTTTTCAATGCTTTTGTTTCGTTTTTTTCGACCGGATCAGGCCGATCACCCCGATCACAATCCAGATACACGGCAGGATGATCAGCAATGCTTTGGATTCCGCCGGAAGATCCTTCCAGCCGGTAGTTTCCTGCGTTTCGGTCTCGTTGGCCGCGTCGGCCGCATCCGAATCCCCTGCCGCAACCTTAATCTGATCCAGCCGGTACAGGCTGCTGACTTCATGAAACTGCTTTTCGATGTATTCGTCGCTCATTTCCTCTTTGCGGCGGGCGCTTTTACACACATTTTCAATCAGCTGTCCCGCGGCGGAGCGCAGACTGGCGCTGCCGTTGAAAACCGGCGTCACAAAGGTGTCGTCCAGGTGGTTCATCAGCAGTTCGCTGGCTTCAATCTTGATATCGTAGTATTCCTGATTGTTCTCGCCCTTCCGGCTCAGGTAGTCCTTGTATTCCTCCGACTGCTGTGCTTTCAGCGTCACCGGCAGATAGCCCTCTGTTTCCGCATAGCTCAGCTGCACCTTGTTGGTCAGCATATACTGGGCGAACAGCCAGCTGGCCAGCACTTCCTGTGGATCATCCTTGTTAAACACACAGATGCTCGGTCCCTGGCTGATCATAATCGGGTCGTTTTCCGTATCAAACTGCGGAATCGGCCGGACCAGTGTGGTAAAAGGAACCACCTGTTCCTCGTGAATGTCAAGCATCGGCGCATTACTGCCCATCCAGGTAGCCCCGGCCGTGGAGTCAATGGCGAAAATGCACTGTCCGGCGTTCAGGAAGTTTCCGGGATAGCTGCTGATGGCGAAGGTGGAAAATGCCCGGCTCTTCGCATGGGTATAAATCTCCTTCAGCAATCTGGATGTCGTATCGTTGAAAATCAGCACTTCGCCGCGGTCCGTGGAATACGGCGCGTTCAGCTGTTTCAGCATGGTGATCATCATGTTGTCCGTGCTCTTGTAGATGAAGGGAATCAGGACTTTCTGCCCGTTTACCTTGAAAAGGCCGTTCTCGTCCTTTTCCATGGCTTTTTCGCTGACTTCCCAGACAAAGTCCCATGTCAGAACGTCCGGTACCTGATAGCCCAGTTTTTCGACCAGGTCTTTGTTGATATACAGCGCCTCCGTGGAACGCATGTAGGGCAGGGCGTAAGTTTTTCCCTGAATCTCGCCTTCCTTCAGGAATTCCGGAACGATTTCCTCCGTCTTCGGAGAATCAAACCGGACTTCGCTGCCGCCCAGGCCGAACCGCGGATCCGTCATCCAGTCGTCCAGGGGGAGCATCACGCCGTCGCCGGTCAAATAGGTGGCGATGTGGTCCGGATAGGTGATGCAGATGTTTGGCGTCGTGTTGGTGCCGATGTTGGTGATTACGTCGTTGAAAATCCGGCCGTAATCGGCATAAAGCCGGATATTTACGGTGATGTTCGGATACAGCTTCTGGAATTCTTCAATCGCGTCCATATACACTGCGGTCTGCACCTTATTGGTGTCGTTCTTGGCCCAGAAATTCAGCTCAATTTTCTTCGTCTCGTCCAAATACAGCGGAATCTCGCTGATATATCCTTCTTTGGATGCGTTCTGATCCAAAGTTCCGTGGCATCCGCTCAGAATCCCCGCCGCCATCCCCAGCAGCAGAACCAGGGCGATGATTTTTCTTGTCTTCATCCCTTAGTGCCCCCTCTCGAGACACCTGCCATAATCTTATCCCTGAACATCAGAAACAGCACAATCAGCGGCACGCTGACCACGACCACCGCGGCCATCATGGCCGGAATGTCCTCCCGGCCGTAGCCGCTTTCCCGGATGCTCTGAATCCCCTGAGACACCAGGAAATAGCTCTGCTTGTCCGTAATCTGGCGCGGCCAGATATAGCTGTTCCAGCATTCGATCACTTTCAGAATCACAATGGTGATAATCGTCGGCTGGCTGATAGGCACCATCACCCGCAGCATGTACTTCAGGTCGCTGGTACCGTCCACCCGGGCCGCATTGTAAAGTTCATCCGGAACGGCTTCAAAGTTTTCCTTCAGCAGGTAAATATAGAATACGCTGGTTACCGAAGGCAGAATCAGGCCCATGAACGTGTTCCGCATATTCCAGTGAACGATCGTGGCATAGTTGGTAATGATCACCAGTTCCGTGGGGATCATCATCAGGCTCAGGAACAGGGCAAAAACCAGGTTTTTCCCTTTGAACTCCAGCCGGGCAAAAGCAAACGCCGCCGGTACGATCACAATCATCATCAGGCTCGTGGTGGCCACGGTGAAGATCAGCGTGTTCAGCAGGAACCGGCCCAGCGGCACTTCCGTAAATGCCTTGCTGTAGTTGGCCAGCGTCGGTTCCGTGGTGAAGAAGGTCGGAACCTTTTCATCCATAAACTGGGTGGTGTCCTTGAAACTGGTCAGCACCATCCAGTAGAAGGGAAACAGAACGATCAGTGCCCAGATCACCAGGAAAGTGACAATCAGCACTTTGGAGAGGGGGCTGCCTTTTCTTTCACTCATCCGGCCCGCCTCCCGTCACATATACTGAACCTTGTTTCGGCTGAAACGAAGGTTCACATACGTAATCGTAAACACAATGGCAAACAGCAGCAGCGCCGCCGCGGCCGCGTATCCGGGGAATCCGCCGCTGTCGCTGTACAGCATGTCGTAAACATAGCCGACAATGGTGTTCATTTCCGCCGCGTTCAGGTTGGTGCCGAACAGGGCAACTTCATCGCTGTAGGCCTTAAAGGCGCCGATAAAGCCTGTGATAATCAGATAGAAGACCGTCGGGCTGATCATGGGCAGCGTGATTTTCCGGAAAATTCTTCCGCTGCTGGCGCCGTCCACCCGGGCCGCTTTGTAGTAATCCGGATTCACGCTGGCCAGCGCGCTGGTCAGAATCAGGATTTTGAAGGGCATCACGATCCAGATCGTGTACAGGCAGGTCACCATCATCTTCTGCCAGTAGGTGCCTTCAATAAAGTTGATGGATTCCCCGCCCAGCGAAACAATCAGGGAACTGATCAGGCCGTCCGTGTGCTCCGTATTCCGGAACAGCAGCCAGAACACCAGACCCACTGCCAGCGTGTTTGTCACATACGGCAGAAAGTAGATGGTCTGGAAAAGTTTCTTCACTTTTTGAACAGAGCTCAGCCCCAGCGCGATCAGCAGGCTCAGTCCCGTGCTCACCGGCACGGTGATGGCTACCAGAATCAGCGTGTTCTTCAGCGCCATCGCAAAGTACGGATCCGTCAGCACATGCCGGAAGTTGCCCAGCCCGATGCCGCTGTATTTCTGGCTGACAAAGTGAAAGTTCTCTTCCAGAGAGTAAAAGCACACATCCACCAGCGGATACAGCATGAACACACCGAGAAACAGGATTGCCGGCAGCAGGTACAGCCAGGCTTTCAGATTGTTTTTCTTTTTCATACCCGTTCCTCGCTCTCCTTGTCAAACAGGAAAACCTTGTAAGGCTTCAGCCGGAAACGGACTTCCTTCTGATCCGGAGCAAACCTGTTTTCCGAGCTGACAATGGATCGGATGCATTTGCCGGTCATCTTTTCATGCGTGGAAATGACGCTGACGTCCCGTCCCATGACCTCGACGCGATCCATTTTGCAGGTAAAAGGTCCTTCCGGATCCGGAATAAAGCCTTCCGGGCGAATGCCGACCCACACGTCCCGGTCTGCCTTTCCTGCCGCGTCCAGCACCGCCTCCTTGCCGATCCATACCTTTCCGTTACGGATTGCTCCGTCAAAGACGTTGATCTGCGGCGTGCCGAGAAATTGCGCAACAAAAAGGTTTGTCGGTTCATCGTATACGTCCTGCGGTTTGCCGATCTGGTGTACCTTGCCGCTCTTCATCACGATGATCAGGTCGCTGATGCTCATGGCTTCTTCCTGGTCATGCGTCACAAAGATGGTGGTCACACCCGTTTCCCGCTGAATCCGGCGCAGCTCTTCCCGGGTCTGCAGGCGCAGCCGGGCGTCCAGGTTGCTCAGCGGTTCGTCCAGAAGCAGTACCCGAGGAATCTTCACCAGGGCCCGGGCAATCGCCACCCGCTGCTGCTGTCCGCCGGAAAGTTCCTTCGGTTTGCGCTCCATCAGCGTATCGATCTGTACCAGCCGAGCCGCTTCCATGGCTTTTTCATGCATGGCTTCTTTGGTCAGTTTTTTCGCACCCTTCAGGTTTTCCAGCGGGAAAATGATATTCTCCTCCACCGTCAGATGCGGATACAGCGCGTAGTTCTGAAAGACCAGTCCGACGCCCCTGGCTTCCGGCGGAAGATCAGTCACATCCTCATCTCCGAAGAAAATTTTTCCTTCCGTCGGGGTTTCCAGTCCGCTGATCAGGTTCAGCGTGGTGCTCTTTCCGCAGCCGCTGGGGCCCAGCAGGCCGATCAGCTGCCCGTCCGGAATTTCAAAGCTGAAATGGTCAACCGCTGTAACAGCCTCGTCTTTTTTGCTCCTGCCCGGAAAGCGCTTGGTCAGGTTTTCCAGAACCACCTTCATGGCATCCGCTTCCTTTCCTTCGCCGTGCTTGCGGCGGGTGTTTCGGTGTTGTATACTGTCACCGGAATTTTATCACATTGTCCTTTGAAAAACAATGAAAGGAGGGAGCCGCCATGCAATCAGGACAAACAAAATACGGTATCGGCATGACGGTCTCCGCCTGTTTGTGGCTGGGGTTGTTTCCGTTGCTGCAGTTCGGCTCTTTTCATACCATCACTCACGATAAATGGATCTGCATGCTGGTGCTCACCGGGCTCACGCTGGCCGGTTTTCTTGCAGATGCCGTCATGCGCCGTCTTTCCCGTCCGCGGCTGCTGCCGCTGCTCTTTGGCGGGGGTCTTCTGCTCTGGACAGTACTCAGTTGCCTGTTCAGTCCCTACCCCGGTTCTCCCTGGTGGTTCGGTACCGGACGGCGGGAAGGTCTCGCGACCCAGCTGTGCTATCTCGCCCTGTTTTTCCTGTTTTCCTTCTCGAAAGTATGCAAAAAAGTGGTGCTGACAGCGGCCGGATGCGGCGTCCTGGTCTTCTTTGCGGTCGTTCTGATCCAGCGCGCCGGCGGCAATCCCTTCGGCCTCTATCCGGAAGGATCCGGTTATGAATTCGCCCCGGATTTCCAGGGCACCATCGGCAATGTGGATATGTGCTCCGCCTATCTCGTCATCCTTTGCGGCCTGTTCCTGCCGGAACTTGTCGGTGTTCTCCGGGATCTGGTTCAGAAAGCACGAACCGTTCCATCTTCCCCGCGCAAGTCAGTTAAGCAGGTTTTTTATGCCTGTCTTCTTCTTGTCTCCCTGGCTGCCGCGGTTTATCTGCTCTTCACGATCCACGTATTCTCCGGCCAGCTGGCGCTCACTGTGCTGGTCGCTGTCGTGCTGGTTCGCCTTCTGCCGAAGAAAGCCCGCCTCCCGATCCTGGTGCTGCTGCTTGCTGCGGTGCTGCTTCTGGTCTGGTTCTGGCCCGGAGAAGAAGGCACCGAAATCTGGGAGTTGCATGAAATTCTGCAGGGGCGGCCCCAGTATGCCTTCGGCAGCGGACGTCTCGGCGTTCTGGCCCGCACCCGCACAATGCTGCAGACGGAAGGCCGGCTCCTGTTGGGAACCGGTGCGGACACCTTTGCCAAACGGTTCAATGCATTCCTGATGACTTATGAGATGGCGCATCCGGACGAACCCTACCTGGACGGATATTATGATTCGCCCCATTGTGAATATCTGGCCCTGATCTCAAACTGCGGAATCCCCGCCCTTCTCTGTTTTCTGGCGCTCATCGTCTGCTGCTGTCTTGGCAGATCCCCCTGGTGTGACACTGTCCTGGCCTACAGCGTCCAGCTTCTCTTTTCCTTTTCCGTCTGTCTTGTCGCCCCGATGTTCTGGGTCGTTCTGGGGCTGACCTTTACAGGTAAAAAACCGGAACACGAATCCGCGTTCCGACTGTCATAGTCTTTCTCTTATTCTGTCTTGGGTTTTGCCTGCGGGGAATAAAGAATCGCTTTCGTTTCGGAACCCACCATGCCGTCTGCTTCCAACCCGTTGGCTTTCTGGAAATCAATCACCGCAGCTTTGGTTCCTGCGCCGAATTGCCCGTCGATCTCGTCGGCATAATATCCCAGATCATGCAGGCGTCCCTGTAGCGTCTTCACATCATCTCCCCGGGATCCGGTGCGCAGAACCGGTTCCGGCGTCGGTGCCGACGGATCCGGGGTCACCGCCATCACGCTGCCCGGAATATCCGGCAGCGGCGTCGGTGTCAGGCTCATTTCCCGCTGAACTTCCCCGATCGTCGGAAAAAGCTTACTCAGCAGAAATCCCAGGGCAACAGCCAGGATCACCAACACGATCACGCCGGCAATCGTTTTCGGATTCGATTTCATTTCTTTTCTTTCCTCATGAACAGGATTCCCAGGGTGTCAGGCCCGCAGTGGGTGCAAACGGTGCAGCCCGCCATGGTCTCCAGGACTTCCCGGAACAGGCCGTAGCTCTTCACCGTGTCAATGGCAAAGCGCACCAGCCCTTCTTCGCTGGGGGAATGGGTGATGAACACCCGGTTGAAATCAATCGTGCTGTCTTCCGCCAGCGTATCTGCAATATAATGCTTCAGATAATGCTCATACCGTCCCCGGTACTTCTCTCCGGGATGCATTTTCCCGTCCCGAACCACAATGCACGGCCGGATATGCAGCATTTTGGCACCCAGCGCCTCCAGCCCGCTGCAGCGGCCGCCGCGGCGCAGGTAATCAATGGTGTGCACCACAAAGCTGGCGTCCACCAGGCCGGTCCGCCCCGTCAGGGTCTCGGCGATTTCCTGACCCGCTGTCCCTTTTGCGGCCAGCTCCGATCCTTCCAGTACCAGCAGTCCGCTTCCGGTGGAAAGGTTCCGGCTGTCCACCACATATACGTTTTCAAACTGGCGGGCGGCCTCCGTCGCATCGTTGTAGCAGGTCGAAAACTCGCTGCTGATGCACACATGCACCAGCTGGTCGCAGGTTTTCAGCTGTTCCGTAAAAAACTCACGGTATTCATAAGTGTTCACCGCTGCGGTCCGTACGGATTTTCCTGCATCCGACGCCCGGAAAATATCCCGGGGCGTCACATCCACCCCGTCATGGTATACTTTCCCGTCAATGATCACGCTCAGCGGCGCAATGCCGATATCATACTTGCGAAGCAGCTCCGGACTCAGGTCGCAGGTGCTGTCCGCGGTCATTCTGACTTTCATGGAATGCATGCCCTTTCTTTCTTACCGTTCTTCTCTGAAATAGCTTAAGCCGAGGCTTGCCGGAGGCTGTTTCTCCCGGTTATTCCGGATGCTGGAAATGATCAGTACAACGATCGTCACAACATAAGGCGCCATCTTGTACAGTTCCTTCACCGCCAGGTCCGTGCCTGTGGGGATGTACATATGCAGAATGTACAGTCCGCCGAACAGATAGGCGGAAAGAATGCCCCGGTTCGGCCGCCAGATGGTGAAGATCACCAGTGCGATGGCCAGCCAGCCGCGGTCGCCGAAAGCGTTGTTGCTCCAGATGCCGCTGGCATAGTCCATCACATAGTACAATCCGCCGAGACCCGCGATCACGCTACCGATACAGGTGGCCGCGTATTTATACCGGTTCACGTTAATGCCGGCGGCATCTGCCGTGGCGGGATTTTCCCCCACTGCCCGCAGATGAAGACCCACCCGGGTTCTTTTCAGAACAAACGCGGCCACCAGCGAAAGAATCACCGCCAGATAGGCCAGAAATCCATAGGAAAGAAACAGCTGGCCAAACCAGCCGGTGGTCGAGGCGCCCGGCATGGGTGTGCGGAAAGCCAGGCTGGTCCGGTTCAGTGCCAGATACGGCATTTCGTTTCCGCTCAGCTTAATCAGACTTCCCCCGAAGAAGTTGCCGAACCCGACGCCGAAAGTGGTCATGGCCAGACCCGTAACGTTCTGGTTTGCGCGAAGCGTAACGGTCAGGAAGCAGTACAGAAGCCCCATCAGCAAAGATCCGAGGAGGTTTGCCCCGAGGGTAATCGCCACCGCCAGAGCGCCGTTGAAGGCTTCCGGCCCCGGCAGAGAGGATTCATAATAGAATGCGCCGATCACGCCGCTGATCGCCCCGACATACATAATACCCGGAATACCCAGGTTCAGATTGCCGGATTTTTCGGTCAGCGTTTCTCCCGTGCTGCCGTAAAGCAGCGGCGTTCCCTGAATGATAGCCCGCGGAATAAAGGTAAGGAAAAAATCAAACATGCTTCTCTTCCTCCTTTTTGGCGGAATGGCGGAAGCTGATCCGGTAGTTGATAAAGAATTCACTGCCGATAATGAAAAACAGAATCACCCCGGTCAGAATATCCGAGAACGATCTGTTCAGTCCGAAATTGGTAGAAATATCGCTGGCGCCCTTGTCCAGGAAAACCAGCAGGAAAGAGGTCAGGATCATCCAGATCGGATTGAATTTAGCCAGCCATGCCACCATGACCGCCGTAAAGCCCCGTCCTCCTGCCAGAGAAGTCGTCAGGGTATGATCCGTACCGCTCACCAGCAGGAAGCCGGCCAGCCCGCAGAGCGCGCCGGAGAGCACCATGGTTCGGATAATCACCCTTTCCACCTTGATCCCAACATACCGGGCCGTTCGTACGCTTTCACCGACCACGGCAATCTCATATCCCTGTTTGGAATAATTCATGTAGATGAACATGAGCACCGTCAGAACCGAAACGATGATAATGTTCAGCAGATATTTCTGCCCTGCGACGGCAGGCAGCCAGCCGATCTCTGTGCTCTGGTTGATAATACCGATCTGGCCGGCCCCCTTGGGCATTTCCCATACGATGATGAAGAAGGACACCAGCTGAATCGCGATATAGTTCATCATCAGAGTAAACAGCGTTTCATTGGTTCCCCACTTCGCCTTGAAAAAAGCGGGCAGGAAGCCCCAGAGCGCTCCCGCGGCAATGCTGCAGAGAAGGCTGACCGGAATCATCACCCCGTTCGGCAGCGCGTCCCGCAGGCAGATCATGCAGGCGGTTGTGGCCAGGGCGCCGGCCAGAATCTGTCCTTCGCCGCCCAGGTTCCAGAAGCGCATCCGGAACGCCGGAACAACCGCAAGGGAAACACACAGCAGCATCGCAAGATTCTGGAAGACCACCCAGGTGCGCCGCTGGGTGGAGAAGGAAGCGTCAAAGATCGTCCCGAAAACACTCAGCGGATTTTCTCCCGTGGTCAGCACGGTAATCAGCGCGCAGACCGCCATCGATAAAAGAACCGCGCCGGCGCGGTATCCCCAGCTTTTGTACCAGGGGATCGCGTCTCTCCGGGTAATATGGATCAGAGGCTCCTTGACTTTATTGGCCATCCTGTTCACCTCCTACCCGGGTCATCATCATGCCGATTTCCTGTTTATCGGCTTTCCGGCCGTCAACAATCCCGCTGACTTTTCCGCCGCACAAAACAAGAATCCGGTCGCACAGCTCCATCAGCACATCCAGATCTTCGCCGACAAAAACCACTGCCACACCTTTTTCCTTCTGTAAATTCATCAGCTGATAAATGGTGTAGGAAGCATTGATGTCCAGTCCGCGGACCGGATAGGCCATCATCAGCACCCTGGGCGTCTGGACAATCTCCCGGCCGACCAGGATCTTCTGCACATTTCCCCCGGACAAACGGCGTACAGGTGTATCGATCCCGGGGGTGGAAACCCCCAGTTCCGTTACAATCCACCTGGCCATTTTTTTGGGATCTTTCCGGTTCAGGAATCCGTATGATCCGTTCCTGTAGCTGCGCAGCATAATGTTATCCGCAATGTCCATGCTTCCGACGAGGCCCATGCCCAGCCGGTCCTCCGGCACAAAGCTCAGGCTGATCCCCATCTGCTGAATCTGCAGCGGCTTTTTGCCTTTCAGTTCCGCCGTTTCCCCGGTGTCCGGATCGTGAAAGAGTATGGATCCTTCTTCCATCCTCTGAAGCCCGTAAATCGATTCCAGCAGTTCCTTCTGCCCCGCGCCGGAAATCCCAGCAATGCCCAGGATTTCCCCGCCGTAGATATCAAAAGAAACATGATCCAGCTTCAGCAGGCCCTCTTCATCGCGAACCGTCGCATCCCGGATCTCCATCCGCAGCTCAGGCTTCTCAGGCTCCGGCCGGTCAATATCCAGGGACACAGCCCGGCCCACCATCATATTGGTCATCTCCGCGGCATTGGTTTTTTTGGTGATCAACGTGCCGATATACCGCCCCGCGCGAAGCACCGCCACCTTGTCGGACAAAGCTTCCACTTCGTTCAGCTTGTGCGTAATGATCACGATGGTTTTCCCGTCGTCCCGCATATTCCGCAGCACCGCGAAAAGCTTGTCCGTTTCCTGCGGCGTCAACACGGCGGTCGGCTCGTCCAGAATCAGGATATCCGCTCCGCGGTACAGCACCTTCACAATCTCCACCGTCTGTTTCTGGGAAACGGACATATTGTAGATCTTCTGGTTCGGATCCACATCAAACCCGTAGGCATCGCAGATCTCCCGGATCTTCCGGGTCGCTTCCTTCAGATCCAGTTTCCCTTCCAGGCCCAGCACGATATTTTCCGCCGCACTCAGAACATCCACCAGCTTAAAATGCTGATGGATCATGCCGATCCCCAGTTCCATCGCCTTCCTCGGCGAGGAGATCACCACCGGTTCCCCGTTCACGAGAATCGTACCTGAATCCGGAAAATAGATTCCCGCCAGCATGTTCATCAGCGTCGTTTTGCCGCTCCCGTTTTCGCCCAGAAGCGCCAGAATCTCCCCGCGCTGAATGTCCAGGGAAACGTTGTCATTTGCCTGCACTTTTGTCCCGAAGCGCTTGCTGATGTTCCGCATTTCCACTGCAGCTGAAGTATTCAAACGCATTTCCTCCCGCTAATTAGCTTTTCCGCAAAGGGCAAAGCGGTTCCCCGGGAGCCGCGCTGCCCTTTACGGAAAAATGAGAGGAAGGGTCCCAGCCACTGACCGGGACCCTTCATCGGGTTGTTCCATCAGAACGCGGTATCCAGCAGCGTGATGCCGTCGATCTGCAGATCGAAGTAAGGAGCGCTGCGGAATTCGGATTCGTGGAAATAACCGTCCGCAATCACTTCGGTATCAGGGGTGTAATTGGGATCGGTATCCACGTCTGCCATATAGCTGTCCAGCTTGGCGCCGTCCTTGGCGAAGGTCTCGGCGTCGAACACTTTCAGTTCGCCGCTCATCAGCTTGGCCTTGGCTTCTTCAATGGCTTCCGCGGTTCCAGGAGCGGCGGCTGCTTCATTCAGCTCGGACAGCTGCACGCTTTCGGTACCGAGGGTGCCGGTATAATCGGTGGGAATCGCTTCGCCCTTGGCCACGGCGTTGATGATCAGTTCAAAGTAAGGCTCCCAGTTGATGCGGCTGGCCACGATATAGGTGTTCGGGCAGGCATCCTTGGCGGAACCGTTGTAGAACACGAAGGGAATGCTGTTCTTCTCGCATTCGGAGGGAGCGCCCATGGAGTCGGCGTGCTCAGAGATCACAACGCATTTGTCGTTGATCAGTTTGATGGCGCCTTCCTGCTCCAGTGCGGGATCATACCAGGAACCGGTGAAAGTAACTTCCATGGTCGCGCTGGGGCATACGCTCCGGGCGCCCAGGAAGAAGGAGGTGTAGCCGGAAATTACTTCCGCGTAGGTGTAAGCGCCGATGTAGCCCAGCTTGGCTTCTTCAGCGGTGATCTTGCCTTCTTCGATCAGCTGGTTCAGTTTCAGGCCGGCGGCGATACCGCCCAGGTAGCGGCCTTCATAGATGCTGGCGAACGCGTTGTGGTAGTTAGCCAGGCCTTCGGTATGGGCCTTGGTGCCGGTGGCATGGCAGAACTGCACGTTCGGATATTCCTTGGCGGCCTGAATCATGTAGTCTTCATGACCGAAGCTGTCGGCAAACACGATGTTGCAGCCGGCATCCGCCAGGTCGGCAGCCGCTTCATAGCAGGCTTCGCTTTCGCCGACGTTGGGCTTCAGCACATACTCAACGCCCAGCTTTTCGCAGGCTGCCTTCGCGGCGTTGATGAAGTTCAGGTCGTAGGTGGAGTTTTCATCATGCAGGAAAATGAAACCGACCTTTACCTTGGTGCCTTCTTCGGCCATCACGCCAGCAGCGGTCAGACACAGGCACAGCACCAGAACCAGAGCCAGAATCTTCTTCATGTGTTCGTTTCCTCCTCTTTCTCCTAAAAAATGATGATCTATTGGATCAGTCGTCCTCCGGCCGGAGAACGATGTTCCCGTCCTCAATCCGGTCAACGATTGCCAATGACTTCACATGTACCCCGGATTCCCGGAGCACTTTCCCGCCGGGCTGGAAACCTTTTTCCACCGCGATCCCGACGCCCACAACCACGGCGCCCTGCTGCCAACACAGGTTCATCAGGCCGCGGGCGGCCTGGCCGTCTGCCAGGAAGTCGTCAATGATCAGCACCCGGGCGCCTTCCGGCAGGTATTGTTTTTCAATCCGGATCATGTTCTGGGTTTTGTGGGTGAAGGAGTAGACCGGCGCCTGCACCACATCCTGATTCTGCACGGCGGTAGCGCTTTTCTTGGCGAACACCACCGGGATATCCCCCAGCGCGTGGGCTGCGGAAACGGCCATCGCGATGCCGCTGGCCTCGACAGTCAGAACCAACTCCGGTTTTTCGTCCCGGAACTCGTCTGCCCAGGCTTCCCCCATCTGAAACAGTAAAGCCGTGTCGATCCGGTGGTTCAGGAACATGTCCACCTTCACGATATCGTTCCCGATTCCTTTGCCCTTTTCCAGAATCATCTGGCGTAACGCTTCCATGACGCCCTCCCAAAACACGAACATTATACCCGGGATTGATGAAAATTATACGCTGATATCTGACAAAATTCAAGTAAGGAATGATGGCAAAAGTGTTAAAATCTTTCCGATTTGTTTACAGACCTTTGGGGATTGCGTAAAACTGCCGGATATACCGCAGGAAATCTCTTGCCCGCTCTCCGAGTACCGCATGCTTCCTTGTCGCGATGTAAAGCGTCCGGCTGCCGGAAACCTCCGGAAAGGAAAACACGAGCAGCCGGTTTTCCCTGCTGTAGTTTTCCGCTGCCTTGGAAGAGATCATGGAAATACCCAGTCCCTGCGCCACAAGGTTTTTGATGGCTTCCGGATCGTTGGTCCGCGCGGCCACTTGCAGGTCGCCTTCGGAATATCCCGCATTCGCCAGAAAAGCATCCGCCGCTTTCAGGCTTCCGCTGCCCTCCTCCCGCAGGATCACGGGCGCCTCAAACAGTTTCTGCAGCGTGGCAGTGCCGTTTTCCTTCATGGATAGAAACGGTTCCCGCACAGGCGTGATGATGACGACAGTGTCTTCATAAAAAGGTTCCGCGGAAAGCTCCGACGAGGAAGGTTTCATGCCGATCAGTCCAATGTCAATGACGCCTTCGGTCAGTTTTTCGGCTACGGACCTGCTGTCCCCCTGGTCAATCGTGAAATAGGTGGACGGATGTCGTTTGGCGTAGGCGGGCAACACTTCCGGCAGAATATACGCGGACGGAATGGTGGAAGCGCCCAGACGGATAATTCTTGTCTCACCGTCGGAGCATTTTTCAAGAATCCGGTCCCGGAGCTGCAGGATGCTCATCGCGCATTCATAGACTTCCCGGCCCTTTTCCGTCAGTTCAATGTTCTTTGTGGTCCGGATCAGCAGTTTCGTCTGCAGTTCTTCCTCCAGCTGCCGAACATGCAGGCTGATCGTCGGCTGGGCAATATAAAGTTCCTCAGCGGCGCGGCTGAAGCTCCCCAGCCGAACGACACTTGCGTAAGATACCAGATGTTTCAGTTCCATGTGAATCTCCCTGACCTCCTGTCGATTCGTATGTTATGGAATCACGATCGTGCCTTACTTTTCTGCACGGCAGAGGACCGTCACAGCCTGAACCGCTTCGTCGATCTCGACTGCCGTATTGAACGCTCCGAAGGAGAACCGCACGGTTCCCGTTGGCCAGGTTCCCAGTGTCCTGTGCGCGGAAGGCGCGCAGTGCAGCCCGACCCGCGTCGCAATGCCATATTCCTCATCCAGCCGGAAAGCGAATTCCGCCGGATCCAAATGAAGCGGAAGAACAGAGACTACGCCGACCCGCTGACAAGTATCATGTCTTCCGATAATGCGAAGCCGCCCTTCTTCCTCCAGCGGTTCCATGGAGCGTAGGAAACGCTCCGTCAGCTGCAGTTCATGCGCCAACACGTACCCCTCCGGCTGCTCCATCAGCCAGGAAACGGACGCCTGCAGTCCCGCGATTCCGGGAAGATTCAGTGTCCCCGCCTCAAACCGGTCCGGCAGGAAATCCGGGATGTCCTCCGTGTGGCTGATGCTGCCGGTCCCGCCGGCAATCAGCGGTTCCACGTCACCCGCCAGCCCGTCCCGGATCAGGAATCCCCCGGTTCCCTGAGGGCCCAGCAGTCCCTTATGTCCGGTAAATGCCAGCGCATCAATGTTCATTTCTTTCATATTCACAGGCAGAACGCCTGCTGTCTGAGCCGTATCCAGGATAAAGAAGATTCCCCGTCTCCGGCAGAGCGCGCCGATTTCAGCGGCAGGCAGCACCGTGCCGCAGACGTTGCTGGCGTGCAGCATGACCAAAGCTTTTGTCGAGGATTCCATCCGGGATTCGGCGTCAGCCGGATCCATGGTTCCGTCCGCGGCACACGGAATGCGTGTGAAGCGGATCCCCTGTTTCTCCAGCTGTACCAGCGGCCGCATCACAGCATTGTGTTCCATGGAGGAAACCAGCACATGGTCTCCCGGCCGCAGAAGGCCCTTCATCAGAACGTTCAGGCTTTCCGTGATGTTTCTGGTGAAAACCACATTCTTCGGTGAGATCTCCGGTTCGTCCCCGCAAAACAACCTCCGCAGCAGCACACGCGTATCGTATACAACTTCTTCCGCCAAATAGGCTCCCGCGTAACCGCCGCGGCCCGTATTGCATCCGCACTCCGTCATGTAGCGGTAAACGGCGTCCGCCGTACCGGGTGCCTTCGGAAAACTGGTGCTGGCCTGATCCAGGTAAATCTTTTGCATGTCGTTCCCAACCTCCGCTTTTATTATATCACATAATAAATCCGTTTCCAATCCTGATAAATGATATTGGACTTGAGGCCTCTGGAATGATATCCTTTGTTTATTCGAAAAGCTTTTTCGCATAAACAAAAACAGGGAGTGACATGAAATGAAAGTCGCAAAGGAAAAATGGATGATCATCATTGCCGGATTGGTCATCGGCGTCATCGCCTCCGCGCTGGTGCTGCTGGGCAATCCGAAAAACATGGGCTTCTGTATCGCCTGTTTTATCCGGGATACAGCCGGCGCCCTGGGACTCCACAGCGCAAAAGGCGTTATGTATCTGCGCCCGGAAATCATCGGGATTATTCTCGGCAGTTTCCTGCTTTCGCTGGCAAAAAAGGAATTTTCACCCCGCGGCGGCAGCTCGCCGATGACGCGGCTGGTTCTCGGTTTCTTCGCCATGATCGGCTGCCTGATGTTCCTCGGCTGCCCCTTCCGCATGATTCTCCGTCTGGCGGGTGGTGACCTCAACGCGATTCTCGGCCTCGTCGGTTTTGCCGCCGGCATCGGATGCGGCGTGCTCTACCTGAAGCGCGGTTATTCCCTGAAGAGGACCTACCGGCTTCCCGTGTCAGAAGGTTCGGCCATGCCCGCCATCGCAGTGGTACTGCTCATCCTGCTGCTCGCGGTTCCTTCCCTTCTGAAGTTCACGGCAGCAACGGAAGAGAATCCCAATCCCGGCCCCGGTCTGCTGCACGCGGCCACCTGGATCAGCCTCCTCGCCGGTCTGATCGTCGGCGGTCTGGCACAGCGGACCCGCCTGTGCATGGTCGGCGGCATCCGGGATGCGATCCTCTTTAAAGAGTTCAAGCTCCTGCTCGGTTTTGTCGCGATCTTCGCCGCAGCGCTCGCCGCCAACCTGGTCTTCACAGCCGCTTTCTCCGGAACCTATTTCACCCTCGGCTTTGAAGCCCAGCCGGTGGCCCATATGGACGGTGTCTGGAACGCCCTCGGTATGCTCCTGGTCGGTTTCGCCTGCGTACTGCTGGGCGGCTGCCCCCTCCGTCAGCTGGTGCTGGCCGGTGAAGGCAATACGGACAGCGCCCTGACCGTCGTGGGACTTCTGCTCGGCGCTGCCTTCGCCCACAATTTCGGCCTGGCCTCCAGCGGTGCCGGCCCGACGGACAACGGCAAGATCGCGGTCATCATCGGAATCATCGTCGTGACCGCCATCGGTGAATTCAATATCCGCTCCGGCAAAGCAAAAGGCTGACAGCCGTTTTCTGTCAGTGTCGTTCAAAGTAAGGTTTTAATATACCGCCCGCAGGGCGGTATATAACCCGGAAAAATCTGTAGTGAGGAGAATGGATTTATGGTAAAATTGGATGCGTGCGGCCTTTCCTGTCCCGAACCGGTCATGATGATCAGCAAGGCCATGAAAAGCGGCGGCAAAGAATACGAAATCACGGTGGACAACCGTGTGTCAAAGGAGAATGTGACCCGCTACGCGGAGCACCAGGGCTACACCGTCTCGGTGACCGAATCGAACGGAGAATTCACCCTGAAGATTCAGAAATGATTTATATTGCCACGTTTTTTTCCCATTTCGGCGCCATGCACTGCAAAAAGCTGTGCGACCGCGCCGGTCTTCCCGCAAAAATGATGCCGGTTCCCCGGAAGCTCAGCAGCAGCTGCGGCACCTGTGTCCGCGTGGAAGCGCAGGACGCGGAGCAGATTCCGCGCACGGAGGAATCGGAACAGATCGCGTTGGAGGAAGAAGACGGCTATCAGATCCTTTGGTCGAATCTCTGACAGCCGGTATTATTCATACAGCAGCAGCACATCCGCCGGAGCAACGCCCAGTTGCTTCGGCGGTTCGCTTGTTCGGAACTCCCGGGGATACCGCCGCCAGACAGCCGGGCTTCCGGCCGCCTGATGCTCATAGCGGAACTCGCTGATCCACTCAAAAGGTTCTTCCGTTTCCCGCAGAATCCGGACTGGAAAACAGTTTTCCTTTGTATCCGGATGAAAATCATGGGCCCGGATGCCGATGGCTTTCAGGCCGTCACGAACCGGTTTCCCGGTTGTCAGGCGGATGCCCCATTCTGGAACAGCCACTTCATGTTCCCCGGTTTTTTGGGCTTCCGCAATGTTTTTGCATCCGGTCAGCACGGCCGCCGCCCGGGTTTCCGGGTCCGAGAAGAGTTCTTTCGTCCCCTTCACGGTCTGCATCTGCCCCTGCTCCATCACGCCCAGCCGTTCGCACATCCGGAATGCTTCGTCCCGGTCGTGGGTCACCATCAGAATGCCCCGGTCGTATCCGGTCAATAGCGCTTTCAGTTCCGTCTGCAGTTTCAGTCGCAAAAAGCTGTCCAGCGCGGAGAACGGTTCGTCCAGCATCAGCAGATCAGGCTCGTTCACCAGAATCCTGCCCAAAGCTGCCCGCTGAGCCTGGCCTCCGGAAAGGGCTTCGGGCTGCAGGGAAGCAACCTCCCGAAGCCGCAGCAGTTCCAGCATGTCGTCTGACCGTTTCTCGCGTTTCTGTTTATCCTTCTCCCGGTGCAGGCCGCACTGGATATTCTGCCGCACCGTCATGCCCGGAAACAGCGCGTAATCCTGAAAAAGATACCCGACCCGGCGCTGCTGCGGCGGCAGGTTGATCCGCTTTTCCGAATCGAACAGCACCCTCCCATCCAGCACAATCCGTCCCCGGTCCGGTTTTTCAATCCCCGCAATGCATTTCAGCGTCATGCTCTTGCCGCAGCCGGAGGCGCCCAGGATGCCCATGAATTCCCGCCCGCAGGAAAAAGCGGCGCGGAGGTGAAATGATCCGAGCCTCTTCTCAATGTCTACTTCGAGCGCCATTTCAGCCTCCCGTTCTTCTTCTCCAGCATATTCACCGTCAGCAGCACCGCCGCCGAGATCGCCAGGTTCACCATCACCCAGAAAAAAGCGCCCTGCTCATCGTTGGTCCGCCAAAGCTGATAGACTGTGGTGGAAACCGTGGCGGTCCGGCCGGGTGTATACCCAATCAGCATGCTGGTCGCTCCGTATTCCCCGAGTGCCCGCGCAAAGGCCAATACCGTTCCGGCCAGGATCCCCTGCCGGCAGGCCCGCATGCGAACCTTCCAGAAAATCCAGGTATTTGAAAGGCCCAGCGTTTGCCCGGCCCAGGTCAGATTCTGGTCGAAGCTTTCAAAGGCGCCCCGTGCCGTCCGGTACATCAGCGGAAAAGCCACCACCACTGCCGCCGCGACGCCCCCCGGCCAATTCATCACGATTTTAATGCCAAACTGCATCAAAAACTGTCCCACCGGACGCCGTGCTCCGAAAATGAGCAGAAGAAAATAGCCGCATACGGTGGGCGGCAATACCATCGGCAGCGTCAGAATCACGTCCAGGATACCTTTGACAATGCGGGGCATCTTTGCCACCTTGTAGGCGGCAAAGATGCCCGTGAAAAACACAATGACACTGCTGATTGCGGCGATCCGCAAAGAATTCCAAAGCGGAAACAGATCCATTACTTTTCTGGGGTTTCAGCGGGTATACCCGTGAACCCGACTCCTTCAAAGATCTTTGTTGCCTCTTCTCCCCGCAGGTAATCCAGGAACGCCTGCGCGGCTTCCGGCACGGTGCTGTTCTTCATCACCGCCGCGGGATAAATCACCTGGCCGCACATCTCGGCCGTTGCGGTATCAATGACGCCCAGTCCGGCGCTGAAAGCGTCCGTACCGTAAACGACTCCGCAGTCCACGCTGCCTTCCACCACCTGGGTGGTCACTTCTTTCACGTTGGAGCCGTAGGTGATCTTGCCGGCTTTGGCCAGTTCCTCTTCGTTCAGTTCATAGAAGGCCAGGATCTTCTGCGTATACTGTCCCACCGGCACGTCGGAATTGCCCATAGCCATCAGCACGTCTCCGTCCTTCAGCAGGGTCACCAGGGCGTCAAAGCTTTCGATTCCCTTCGGATTGTCCGCCGGCACAACCAGCGCCACCTTGTTTTCCAGCAGGTCGATCCGGCTTTCCTCCAGCACGAAGTCCAGCCGCTCCGGATTCTTCTCTTCGTCCCTGGTGATGTCCAGCTGGTTCATCTGTTTCTGTCCGGCGGATATAAACAGATCGCACACCGCGCCTTCCTGAATCTGCGTCTTCAATGTGCCCGAAGAATCAAAGTTGAAAATCAGGTCAATCTCCGGATTTGCTTTTTCATACAGAGCTTCAATCTCCGTCAGGGTTTCGGTCATGGACGCGGCCGCGAATACCACCACTTCCGTTTTCGGTGTTTCCGCCGCTGCGGTGCACAGAACCGTTGCCAGTACCAGTGCAAGAATCATCATCCAAACCTTTTTCATTTTCTGCCTCCTCAGGTCTGCTATGAACATTTCCCTTTCTCAAAGGATCTGTTCTGTATTATAATAGATGCGATGGAATCGTGCAAATAAATCCTGATAGGTTTTATCAAGATTTCTGATAAATAGAGGGGGTCGCAGGATTGAGTGCTACTCACTGGCAGCAAAAAATCAAAGAGGAGGAAAGCCCTGGATGTACAGGCCCTTTGATGCGTTTCAACCCACCGGAAAATGTATTTCAGTCATCGGCAGCGGAGGAAAAACCTCGTTTTTGCGTTATCTCTCAAAGCGTCTTCCCGGAACTGTGATCCTGACCACTTCCACGCACATCTTCCCTTTTCCGGAGTTCCCGCTGGTGGATGTGGCCCAAATGAACCGGGAGCAGGCACTCAGCGCAGTCCGGTCTGCCCTGGACATCAACCGGATTATCTGTCTGGGAAAATCCGAACCTTCCGGCAAGCTGGCCGATCCGTCTCCCTTTTTGCCCTTTGAAGATCTTCTGAAAGAAGCGGATCATATTCTTGTGGAAGCTGACGGTTCCGCCGGCCGCCCTCTCAAGGCGCACCGCCCCTGGGAGCCGGTCATTCCCGCCTGCTCCGATCAAACCGTCTGCCTGGTCGGCGCCTCCTGTATCGGAAAACCGGTCTCTGAAGTCTGTCACTGTCCGGATCTGTTCGCCTCGCTTGCGGAAACCTCCCCGGACGCACCCGCAACAGAAGAGGTCATCGCCAAAGTACTAAACCGGGAAGCACTGGCGGATGCCTATCTGGTCAATCAGATCAACGCTCTGCCGGATCCGGAATCAGCGCGAAGGCTTTGCGACCTGATCGATAAAGACGCTTTTCCCTGTTCTCTTTTGGAAAAAACCTCTGACAGCTGATCCCTGTTCACCGCCGTGCGAACCGTCTTCGCGGCACTGTCCGCTATTCGGCGTATCTGTGCGCCGTCGCGGCACAGACCACTTCCAGCACGCTTCCGGCAATGCAGCGGGCCTTGTCGGAGATCGTGAAACAGTTCTTTCTCTCTTCCAGCCGCGGATCCACGTCCGCCAGCTTGAATCCTTTGGAAACAGGATATCCGTCCCGGATGATGCCCCGCAGGATGCCGGCAATCTGTGTGCATACCGGGACTTCTCCGTCTTCGATCATCACGTTCCCGATCTTTTCGCCGGCCTCCACTTCGTCCGCGATATCACGCATCCCGCGGAACACGCCGGCTGCCGGCGAATGAATCACCCGCTCCGCACCATATCCGCCGATAACGCCCGGAATACCGGTGTTCGGCAGAGCGAATCCTTCTGAAATAATCCGTCCCAGGTCATGCCCCCGCATAGTCTCGATCACATAGTGAACATCTTTCCCTGCTTCAAATCCCGGCCCCAGGGCGATAGTCAGCTCCGCCATGTCCATGGTTGTGCCGAGATTTTTCTTTGCCAGGATCGCGTCCACCAAAGCCTCCGGTTTCATTGTCCGGATGCTTTCTCCCTTCGGATCCACCAGCAGCGGAACCTTACCCTTCAAAAGCGTCTCCTCTGCCTGGTCCGCACTGCTGATTCGCACCGCGGTCACCCCCTCCACGGTGGCCGTTCCGTCATACACCGCTTCTGAAAAAGCAACTTTCCGCCGAATGGCAGACGGATGATCCGTTTCCAGCACCAGCACCGGAAAGCCGGCACAAAACAGTCGGTGGATCGTTCCTGTGGCGATATCCCCCGCACCGCGTATAATAATCATCTCTTCACCTTCTTTGTCTGCGTTCGCCGCCTGATCCATACCTGCCCCGTTCATGCCTCGATCACAATCGCTTTTTCTTCCCTTTCCGTCACGTAGCCGATCATGGCCGCGTCGGGAATCACAGACTTCATCTCCCGAAGCAGCGCCTCCCCGTCCCGCTCGTCCACGGCAATCAGGAGTCCGCCGCTGGTCTGCGGATCAAAGAGGATATCCTGCATGGCTCGGGAAACATCGCCCCGCACTTCCGCCGCCTTTTCGCAGAAATCCCGATTGCGGTAAGCCCCCGCCGGCACCAGGCCCATGTCCGCGTACTCCAGCGCTTCCTGATGGAAAGGAATGGCCGCGGTCTGCAGGTGCAGCGTTGTACCGCTTCCCTGCGCCATCTCGCAGCTGTGCCCCATCAGGCCGAACCCCGTCACATCCGTGCAGCTGTGCACCCGGAATCTTTGCATCACTTCGCAGGCCGTTTTATTCAGCTGCGTCATCTGGCGGTACAGCCGTTCCATCACCGCCGGATCGGTCATCATCTCCGCCTTGGCCGCCGTGGTCAGAATGCCGACCCCCAGTTTTTTGGTCAGGATCAGCACGTCCCCCGGCTTCGCCGCGTCGTTCTTCCGGATCTGCTCCGGCTTCGCAAATCCCGTGACCGCCAGGCCATACAGCGGTTCGCTGCCGTGGATCGTGTGTCCGCCGGAGATGATCACCCCGGCTTCATAGGCCTTATCGTATCCCCCGCGCAGAATCTCGCGGACCCATCCTTCCTCCATGCTCTCCGTTACGCACAGCACGTTCAGTGCCAGCCGCGGTTCCCCGCCCATGGCATAGACATCCGAGATCGCGTTGGTGGCGGCGATCTGGCCGAAAAGATACGGGTCGTCCACAATCGGCGGAAAAAAATCCACGGTCTGAATCAAAGCGGTCTCGTCGTTCACCACATAAACGCTGGCGTCGTCGCTTTTGTCGAAGCCGACAATCAGCCGCGGGTCCGTCCGCGTTTTAAAATCCTGCAACAGTTTGCTCAGTGTCCCCGCCCCGACCTTGGCGCCGCACCCGGCGCAGGAAGCCAGTTTCGTCAGTCTCGCTTCTGTTTCCATATCAATGCTCCTTATCTGTCTTTTGCCCGTAGGCCGCCCGAATCTGTTCCATTCTCTCCGGTGTATCCACATCCCAAAGTTCCCAGGCCGCTTCCGCCTGAACACCGTCGCAGGGGATCTGCCTTTCCCGAATCACTTCCATGCCGCCCCGGTCCCCGGTATAATTCATCAAGTCTTCACGGCAGCCAACCGGAAAAATCACCGGGCTTCCCGGCGTCTGGCCAAAGCACAGCCGGACAGCTCTCCCGGGATTGCGAAAGAACTGTACCGCCATCCTTCGCAGCGATTCAGAACGTACCAACGGCTGATCCGCCGGCATAAAGAGGAAACCCGCCGTATCCGACGGCAGGTTTTCCAGCCCCCTGTGGATGGTATCACTCTTCAAGGGGCCGTCATGCAACACGCAGGCGATCCCTTCCCGATCCAGCAGCACCTTGATGTCCGGGCTTCGGGTGACCGTCAACGGCTGCAGACCGGCTTCGATAAGCCGGTCTGCCGTATGCAGGATGATCTCCCGGCCGTCCAGGAGCTCCAACAGCTTGTTTTTGCCGTAGCGCTGAGACAGTCCGGAAGCCATCAGAATGCAGCCGATTCGTTGTATTCCTTCATTCATGATGTCTGTTCCTCCAGGCCGGGGACCTCTTTCCTTCATGCCAGGGAGCTGACGCCCCGTCGCAGGTACTGTCCGTCCCCGCGCTCTCCGGTAAACTGTCCGTCTAACGCGACCGTCTTTCCCCGCAGCAGCACCCGTTCCACCGCGCCTTTGATCTTCATTCCTTCATAGCAGGTATAGTCCGCGTTGCCGTGCAGCAGTCCCGTTGTCATCGTCCATTCCCTGTCCGGATCCAGAACCACCAGATCCGCGTCGGAGCCGGGTGCAATGACGCCTTTTTTCGGATACAGTCCGGCCACCCTGGCCGGATTTCCGCAGGCGTATTTCACCAGCTGCGGCAGGGTGATTCTTCCCTTCATGACACCCTCGGAGTAAAGCAGGATCAGCCGTTCCTCCACGCCCGGAGCGCCGCTGGGACATTTGGTGAAATCCTGTGCACCCTGCTGCTTTTGTTTTGCAAAGGTGAAAGGACAGTGATCCGTCGCCACCGTGTCCAGTTCGCCTTCCGCCAGAGCCGTCCACAGTGCGTTCCGGTCTTCCTGCCGCCGCAGCGGAGGCGCCATGATCGCTTTCAGTCCTTCCCGTGGGTCTTCATACATTTGCTCATCCAGCAGCAGGTACTGCGGGCAGGTTTCCGCGCCGAAATGCGTCTGCCCGGCGGCTCTGGATTTCCGAATTTCCTCCAGTCCATTCCGGGTGGAAAGATGCACGACATAAACCGGCGCGTCGCCGGCTGCCTTTGCCAGATACAGCAGCCGGTTTACCGCTTCCGCCTCGGCCTCTGCCGGCCGGCTGACGGGGTGCCAGCGCGTTTGGGTCTTACCCTCCTGAATGAATTTTTCTCTGAAAAAGGTTACGATCCCGTGGTTTTCGCAATGTACGGCGATCAGGATCCGTTCCTTCGCGGCGCACTCCAGCACCTTCATCAGGTCCAGGTCGTCCAGTCTTCCGTCATAGGTCATATAGGCCTTGAAGCTCGTGATTCCTTCCTTTTCGGCAATCTCCGTCATGTCCTTCAGCACGTCGTCGTTCACATGCTGCAGCACGCCGTGGAAGCCGTAATCCACCGCGGCGTTTCCGTCCGCAAGGCGGTGATACTCCCGTACCTGATGCCACGGGCTGCAGCCCGCCGGGCCGAAGGCCATATGGTCCACAATCGTGGTGGTTCCGCCGCAGGCCGCCGCCGCGGTGCCCGTATAGAAATCGTCAATCACCCGGGCAATGCCCACGTCCAGGTCCATGTGCGTATGGATATCCACCGCGCCGGGCAGGATATATTTGCCTGTCGCATCAATGGTCTCGGACACGGTCGGCGCTGAGCCGCCCGGATTCCGGATCTCCAGAATTCGTCCTTCCTCCAGGAGAAGATCCCCCTGCAGGGTTCCCTCTTCCGTGACAATCGTTCCGCCATGGATCCATGTCGCCATTGCTATGCATCTCCCTGTTTCCGCAGATGTCGGCTGTGCACCGGCAAGTGCCGGTCACTTTGCTTTTCGGTACCAGGTGTTTTCCATCGGCAGCTTTGTCCGGAACACACCGTCCAGCGCGTAATAGGCGCCCTGGAGGGCCGGCGCCGTCGGAATCGCGGCGATTTCGCCGATGCCTTTTGCGCCGTAGGCAACGGGCAGCAGTTCCTCTTTCTCCACATAGATCGCGTGGATCTCAGGAATCTGCGGCGCGCGAAGCAGCCCCAGGGTACCGAACTTTGCCTTCGGCACGCCGTTTTCCAGCGGGAAATCCTCCGTGAGGGCATAGCCCATGCTCATCAGCACGCCGCCTTCAATCTGCCCCTGGATGGAGATGGGATTGACCACCTTGCCGGAATCGTGAGCCGCATAGATTTCTTTCACTTTCCCGTCGTCGTCCAGGATCGCCACATGGGTCGCATAGCCATAGGCAATATGGCTCTTGGGGTTCGGCACGTCAGCGCCGAGTTTATCCGTGGGTTCAAAATATTCATAGAAGAATTCCCGGCCCTCGAGGGGGGAAAGATCACAGGGTCCGGCGGCAGGGCTGATACCCGCTTCATCCATGGCTTCCTTCAGCTGCTGCGCGGCGCCGCGCACGGCTTCGCCGGAAAGCAGCGTCTGACGGGAGCCGGAGGTTGTGCCTGAATCCGGAGCGATTTCCGTACTGCCGCAGCCGTTGCGGATTTTTGACAGAGGCAGACCCGTCGCCTCCGCCACGTCCTGACAGAAAACAGTCAGACAACCCTGACCGATATCCGAGGCGGCGCAATAGATAACACACTGCCCGTCCTCGATCACCAGCCGGGCCCGGCCCTTGTCCGGAAGGCCTACACCGACGCCGGAATTCTTCATGGCGCAGGCAATGCCGGCATGGGAACGGTTGACTTCATATACCTCTTTCACCGCCAGGAGAGTTTCCTTCAGAGCGGTGGAACAATCGGCGATCTGACCGTTGGGAAGGACCTTTCCCGGCTCGATGGCGTTGCGGAAGCGGATTTCCCAGGGGGATATGCCGACCTTCTCCGCCAGGAGGTTGATCATCGCTTCCAGAGCAAACTCGCTCTGGCAAACACCGAAGCCCCGGAAGGCCCCGGCGGGAGGGTTGTTGGTATAATATCCATAGCCGCGGATATCCGTATTCTGATAGCAATAGGGCCCGACGGAATGGGTGCAGGCCCGCTCCAGCACCGGCCCGCAAAGGGAGGCATAGGCGCCGGTATCAAAATAGATCTCGCAATCCAGGGCGGTGAAAATTCCGTTTTTGTCGCAGCCGAGTGTGAAGGTTCCCTCCATGGCGTGGCGCTTCGGATGGAAGCGGATGGATTCCTGGCGGTTGAGCTTTGCCTTCACGGGGCGCTTGTAGATCCAGGCGGCGAGGGCCGCCAGATGCTGGACGGAGACGTCTTCCTTGCCGCCGAAACCGCCGCCGACCAGCATGTTTTCCACGACGACCCGCTCCGGATCCCAGCCGAACATGATGGCGGTTTCCTTGCGGGTATCATAAACGCCCTGATCCGTGGAGAGGATTTTTACGCCGTCCTTATAGGGGAAGGCCACGGCGCACTCGGGCTCGAGGAAGGCGTGCTCGGTGAAAGGGGTGGAGAAAGATTTCGTCACGATATACGCGGAAGATTTCAGGGCAGCAGCCGCGTCGCCGCGGGTGACATGGCGGGTCTGGCAGAGGTTGCCTTTGCTATGCACCTTCGGGGCGTCCGGGGCCATGGCTTCCTGAATGGAAGTGACGGGGGTGAGGACCTCGTATTCGATTTTGATCTTCTTTTTTGCTTCCTGCAGAATTTTTTCTGACTCCGCGGCGACGAGGCAGATGGCGTCGCCCACGCAGCGGGTGACGTCGCCGACGGCAATCATGACGTCCCAATCCTGCTGGAGATGGCCAACCTTATTATTCGGCACGTCCGCCGCCGTGAGGACGCCGACGACGCCCTCCATGGCGAGAGCTTCCCCGGCGTCGATGGAGAGGACACGGGCCCGGGCATACTCCGAGCGCACGGCGGAAAGGTGGATCATACCCTCCATGTCTACATCGTCCGGATATTTGCCGGTTCCGAGGACTTTTTGACGGACATCCACACGGAACGCCCGCTGCCCGATGCCGAAGGCGTCGCCCTTCTCAATTTCGGGATTGATCTTCGTTTCGCCGCGAAGGACCGACGCCGCCAGGTGGATGGCCTCGATAATCTTCCGGTAACCCGTGCAGCGGCAGAGGTTGCCTCGAATCGCGGCCTTGATTTCTTCCTCGGTCGGATCCGGATGCTGATCGATCAGGGCCTTGCCGGCCATCACCATGCCCGGGGTGCAGAAACCGCACTGGACGGCGCCGCAGGTTCCGAAGGCATAGACGAAAGCTTCCTTCTCAACATCCGACAGGCCTTCCACGGTCTGAATGGTCTTTCCCGCAGCCTTCGCCGTGGTGAGGATACAGGCTTTAGCTGCCCTGCCGTCGACAATGACGGTGCAGGTGCCGCAGGCGCCTTCGCTGCAGCCGTCCTTGACGGAATAAAGATGGAGGTCGTCCCGCAGATAGCGGAGGAGGGATTTGTTCTCCTCCGTACTGCGCGGAACGCCGTTTACCGTAAACTGATAAATTTCAGACATGTTCATTCCTCACAATCCGGCGATTCGTCCCCAGGCACTGCGATTGCTCAACGTTTTCACGATCTTCATCTGCCACTGGCAGCGGCCGTGGATTTACCACGTTTCCACGGCCTTCATCTGCCACTGGCAGCGGCCGTGGAAACGCCCCTGATGACTGTTCCTGTTTTGCCGGAAATTCCGTCCCGGGCTTTTTCCAGCAGGGTGATCAGGGCCTGCCTCCCCGGGGCCGACCGGGCAAAGGACAGGGCCGCCTGGACTTTCGGCAGCATGGAACCGGGGGCGAATTCGCCGTCGGCGATATACTTTTCTGCCGTCTCCGGGTCCAGAACATCCAGATCCTGCTGAGCCGGTTTTTTGTAGTGAATCGAAACCTTTTCCACAGCGGTCAGGATAATCAGCCAATCTGCATTCAGCTGCTGTGCGAGGACGGCGGCGGCGAAATCCTTGTCAATGACGGCGGCTGCGCCCTTCAGATGGTGCCCTTCCGTTTTGAACACCGGGATGCCGCCCCCGCCGCAGGCAACGACGATATGATCCGTCTCCACGAGGGAGCGGATCGTATCGATTTCGACGATACCCTTTGGCTCCGGGCTGGCCACCACCCGGCGCCAGCCGCGGCCGGCATCTTCCACGACGTGGTAATCCCGTTCCTTTTCCAATGCACGGGCTTCCGCCTCGGTCATGAAGGGGCCGATGGGTTTGGTGGGATTTTGGAAGGCCGGATCGTCCGGATCCACTTCCACCTGGGTCAGCACGGTAGCAGCGCCTTTATTGATGCCCCGGTCCAGCATTTCTTCGCGCATGGCGTTCTGGAGGTCATAGCCGATATAGCCCTGGCTCATAGCCACACAGACCGACAAGGGGCACGGAATATACTTTTCCGGCTCGGAACGGGTCAGCTCCGCCATGGCGTTCTGGATCATGCCCACCTGGGGACCGTTGCCATGGCAGATGACGATTTCGTTGCCGTCCTCGATCAGGTCCACCATGGCCTTCGCCGTAATTTTCACAGCTTTCATCTGCTCCGGCAGATTGGTGCCCAGGGCGTTTCCGCCCAGGGCAACCACGATTCTTTTGCCCATAAATGACTCCTAACAATCTTTACGCTTGGAAGAACCGGCTGACGCTGCGCTCCTCCAATGCTTTCAGAGTGGCCTGGGGGTTCTTCACCTTGGCGAGGAAGATCATGGCCGCAATGATATAGGGCTTGAAGCTGGCCTGTTTATACAGGGGCGTGCGGTAACGGTCGAAGACGGAAGCCGCCACTTCGCCGTCCACACAGCTGATATCATTGATATCGGCCGGCAGGCAGTGGAGATACAGCGCTTTGCCGCCGCGGGTGGTGGCCATCAGTTCCTCCGTGCAGCACCAGTCCTTGTGCTGCGCGTTCTGGGCCAGCAGTTCCTTTTCCAGGGCCTTGATGCCTTCAGTGTCGCCCTTTCCGTAGAGATCCGTGCGCTTTTCCATGGCGGCAAAGGGTGCCCAGCTCTTGGGGTACACGATATCCGCGTCCTTGAAGGCGTCGGCCATGGAGTTCGTTTTGCGGAAGCTGCCGCCGCTCTTCGCAGCGTTGGCGGCGGCGACCTTTTCGACCTCGGGCATGACCTCATAGCCTTCCGGATGAGCCAGCACCACGTCCATGCCGAAGCGGGTCATGAGGCCGATAACGCCCTGGGGCACGGAGAGGGGCTTGCCGTAGCTGGGGGAATAGGCCCAGGTCATGGCGACCTTTTTGCCCTTCAGGTTTTCCACGCCGCCGAACTCATGGATCACATGCAGCGTATCCGCCATGCACTGGGTCGGATGGTCGATATCGCACTGGAGGTTCACGAGGGTGGGCTTCTGCTCGAGGACGCCCTGGCGGTAGCCGTCGGTCACGGCGTCGACCACGTCATGCATATATTTATTGCCTTTGCCGATATACATATCGTCCCGGATGCCGATGGCGTCCGCCATGAAGGAGACCATGTTCGCCGTTTCGCGGACGGTTTCGCCGTGGGCAATCTGGCTCTTTCCCTCGTCCAGGTCCTGCACCTCGAGGCCCAGCAGGTTGCAGGCGGAGGCAAAGGAGAAGCGGGTGCGGGTGGAGTTATCCCGGAAGAGGGAGACGCCCAGGCCGGACTCGAAGATTTTGGTGGAGATATTGTTTTCCCGCAGGCAGCGCAGCGCGTCCGCCATGGTGAAGACGGCTTCGATTTCTTCGTCGGTTTTCTCCCAGGTCAGGAAGAAGTCCCCTCCGTACATTTTGCTGAAATCCAGTTTGTTCAGCCGGTCGATATAGCTTTGTGATTTTAAACTCATGATGATTTCCTCCTGTTATTTGATGTCGTTATTCGTTTTTCCGGCCCGGAACTGGGTGACATCCCCGGTCTGTTCCTCTTCCGGATAGAGGTTGATGGCCGCGGTATAGAGGGCGGCGCAGGTGACCAGATCCTGCTTCCAGGTAATTTCGTTCGGGGCGTGGGCCTGGCTTTCCGCGCCGGGGCCGAAGCCGACGCAGGGGATGCCGTAGCGGCCCTGGATGGACACGCCGTTGGTGGAGAAGGTCCACTTGTCGGTGAGGGGGCGGCCGGCGCGGGTGCTCATGGCGGAGGGGGCGCCGATGCGCTGCTCGCCGAAGAGGGCCTTATGGGCGTCGACGAGGGCCTTCACGTGGGCCGCGGATTCGCGGTTGATCCAGGTTGGGAAATAAGCTTCCGTCTCATACACTTCACCGGTCCAGGAGGGCCGGTCGTACATATACATCGAAACCCGGACATCGTCGCCGTATTTCTTCACAGCGGGGAGATCGCGGATTTCCTGCAGGCAGGAATCCCAGGTTTCGCCGGCGGTCATGCGGCGGTCCACGGAAACGGAGCAGGAATCGGCCACCGCGCAGCGGCTGGGGGAGGTGAAATAAATCTGGGAGACGGTGCAGGTGCCCCGGCCGAGGAAGCGGGCGTCCTCATAATGCTCCGGGTTATACTTCGGATCCAGCATTTTCACGAGGCCCGGGATGGCGGTGCTTTCAGAGCAGCCGTTGTTATTCAGGGCGCGGATATCCTGCAGGATGTCGGCCATTTTGAAAATCGCGTTATCGCCGCGCTCCGGGGCGCTGCCATGGCAGGAGGTGCCCTTCACATCCACGCGGATTTCCATGCGGCCCCGATGGCCGCGGTAGATGCCGCCGTCGGTGGGCTCGGTGGAGATGACGAATTCCGGCCGGATGCCGTCCTTATTCACGATATACTGCCAGCACATGCCGTCGCAGTCTTCCTCCTGGACGGAGCCGACGATCATGAGCCGATAGCCTTTGGGGATCAGGCCCAGGTCCTTCATGATCTTCGCGCTGTACACCGCGCTGGCCATGCCGCCCTCCTGGTCGGAGCCACCGCGGCCGTAGATGATTTCGTCGGTTTCGTAGCCTTCATAGGGATCCGCGGTCCAGTTGTCCCGGTTTCCGATGCCGACGGTATCGATATGGGAATCGATGGCGATGATTTTCTCGCCCTCCCCCATCCAGCCGATGACATTGCCGAGGCCGTCCACCTCCACCTTATCAAAGCCGAGCTTTTCCATTTCCGCCCGGATGCAGGCCACGACCTCCTTCTCTTCACAGCTCTCGCTGGGATGGGAAATCATCGCCCGCAGGAAGCGGACCATATCCGCCTTATAACCCTCGGCGGCTTTTTTGATTGCCGAATAATCCAGTGCCATAGGTTTCGTCCTCCATTCTTTTTCCGTATATTGCTAAACCCGTTAACGTATACCTCTGCCAATGACCGGCACGAAGATCCTTCGTTTCACTCAGGATGACACCGGGGGAAGATCCTTCGCTTTGCTCAGGATGACACTTTACCGCAAGGCAGCCTCTTACATCAGAACCCGGTAGTCCCGGAATACCGTACGGATCATTTCCGCCGCTTCCGCGGGCAGGGCGTCCAGTTCGTTCAGGCGGAAGGTTTTCTCCTGCCCGTCCAGGCGGACCTTCACGCGGTCTTCCCCCAGGGGGAGGAAGCCCTCGTTTTCGCTGTTTATGAAATCTTCTTCCGAGCCAAAGAGGGTGAATTTATCGCGGTAAGGTTTGCCGTTATACGGGCAGAAGACGGCGCAGTTGCCGCATTCGTTGCACAGGGCGTCCAGGTGGAGCATCTGCGCCTGGCATTTTCCGGGCACATGAATCGCCACGTTGGCGCGGTTCGGGCAGACGTCCTCGCAGACTTCGCAGACCGAGGGGCAGCCGAGGCATCGCCAGTCCGGAAGATCTCCGGTTTCTTCGGCGACGCGGCCCTTCTTGAAGAGATAGGCATTTTCCGTCGCGGCGGTGTTTTCCGCTTCGCAGCGATCAAAGCGGCAGCCGGAGATGGCGGCCGCGGCGGCCTGGGCGTCGGCGATCGCCTCCACGACGGTGGCCGGTCCGCGGCGGGCGTCGCCGATGGCGTAGACGCCGGGCACACCGGTTTTCATGCCGGCGTCGACCAGGGGCAGACCTTTTTCGCCGAGGGCGCAGCCGGAGGCTTCAAAGAGCGCCGGATCCACGCGCTCGCCCACGGCGGCGATGACCGTATCCGCCGGGATCTCCCGGATTTCGCCCGTATCCACCGGGGAGCGGCGGCCGCTGGCATCCGGGGCGCCGAGCTCCATCACATGGCAGACCAGTTTTCCGGACTGCAGCGCTTCCGGCGCCAGGAGTTCCATGAACTCGACGCCGTCTTCAATGGCCATCTGCAGTTCTTCCTCGTCGGCGGGCATGTAGCGGCGGGTGCGGCGATAAACGAGGCGGACGTTTGGAGAACCGTGGAGGCGTTTAGCCGCCCGGGCTACGTCCATGGCCGTATTGCCGCCGCCCAGGACGACGATGTTTTTCCCGGCGTCCACAGATGCCGGATTTGCCTTCAGTTTTTCCAGGAATTCGAGGGCGTCCAGGCATTCGCCTTTTTGCAGCGGGTTCCGGCCGTGCTTCCAGGCGCCGACGGCAACGATCACGTCGGTATAGCCTTCGGCCTTCAGTTCTTCGATCGAATGAATTTCCCGGCCGCAGACGATTTCTGCGCCGTAGGCTTTGCAGAGGGCGATATCCTTTTCGATGGCCTGGGCGCTGATGCGGAAGGCGGGGATTACGTGGGCGACCACGCCGCCGGGGGTGTTTTTGCGCTCAAAGACGGTGACCGGCACACCGGCGCGGCCCAGGAACGCCGCCGCAGCGAGGCCCGCGGGGCCGGCGCCGATGACGGCGACCTTTTTGGCGGGGGCCGGAGGATCGGCGGGCTGCAGGGTTGGCGCAGACGGGTTCGGCGCCGGGGATGGACCGGGCTTCAGGGTCGGGAGGACCTTCTCAATGGCCTGGGTTGCGGCCTGCAGTTTGGTTTCCCGGATGCGGAGGGACTCCTCATAATAATTGCGCATGCACTTGTCGCCGCAGTGGTGGGGACAGATGGTCCCCGTGATAAAGGGCAGGGGGTTGCGCTCCAGAATGATGCGCAGGGCCTTTTCCGGTTCCTCGTCGAGCATGGCCTGGAGATAGGCCGGAATATCCTGGCCGATGGGGCAGCCGACACGGCAGGGCGCGGTGAAGCAGTCGAAGAGGGGCAGCGGCTTTCCGATTTTCCGGTCCGGCAGGGGTTTCAGGGGTTTCCGGTAAAGGTCGGAGGCGGCTACGCCCTCGTCGAGGGCCTTCACGGCCGCAACGTCCACGCCGCGGAAGGGTTCGCTTCCGCAGCCCATGAAGCGCTCCGCGATCTGTTTCAGGCGCATATAGCCGCCGGGCTTCAGGATCGTGGTCGCCATGGTGATCGGCCAGACGCCGGCTTTGAAGAGGGCTTCGGCGTTATGAATATCGGCGCCGCCGGACCAGGAGATGCGCATTTTTCCGGAGAAGGTTTCGCTGATTCGGGCGGCCAGGTGGATCGTCAGCGGGAACAGCGCGCGGCCGGCCATATACATTTCCTCGCTGGGCAGTTCGGCCGCCTTCACGTCCACGGGGAAGGTGTTGGTCAGTTTGACGCCGAATTCGAGGCCTTTCCCGCCTGCCAGAGCGGTCAGCCGCTGCAGCATGGGCACAGCGTCTTCCCACTGGAGGTCTTCGCGGAAGTGGCGGTCGTCGAAGGAGACGTAGTCAAAACCCAGGCTGTCCAGGCGCTGCCGGGCAAAGTCATAGCCCAGGAGGGTCGGGTTCAGCTTGATGTAGGTGTTCAGGTGCTTTTCCCGGATGAGATAGGAGGCGATGCGCTCGATTTCGTCCGGGGGACAGCCGTGGAGGGTGGATTCCGTGATGGAGCGGGAAATGCGGGAGGAAATGCCGGAGACAAACGCTTCGGACACGTTTTTGAAAAGGGACAGATGGTTCCGGGTCCAATCGACGCAGTCCCGGAAGGCGTCCGTGTCCTTCGCCTCGATCAGGCCGTCGATGAAGGCGTTGATTTTGGGGCTTTGAATGCCCGCCAGGTCATAGCCCACCGACATGTTGAAGACAAAGCCGTCCGGATCACCGAGGCCGAATTCCTTCGCCAGCAGCTTGCAGGCCACCCAGGCCTTGACATACTCCGCGAAGGCCTCCGGCACGGTCAGCTCCGTGGACCATTCGCAGTTATAGCACTCGTCGCCGGCGGTGATGCAGGGCTTGCTGATGCACTTGGCCAGCTCCGGGCCGTCCATGGTCTGGACGGTTTTCAGCTCGAAGAAGCGGGCGCCGGCGGCATAGGCGGCGACGATATTCTGGGCCAGCTGGGTGTTCGGGCCGGCGGCCGGGCCGAAGGGCGCTTCGATCTTCTCACCGAAAATCGGCAGGGCGCTGCCGGCTGTGTTTTTGACGGGACCGGCCACGCCGAAGAGGCTGCCGGATTTCCGGTATTCTTCCAGGGCCCAGGTCATCAGGCTGCCGAAAGGCATGGGCCGCATGATATCGCTCATCGATTTTCCCCCTTGCGTTCAGTATTCTTTGTGATTAAGTTCGCCCCAGAGTTTTTTACTCTGTTCCAGAATCCGGGCGTTGATGCTTTCCTCGTCCAGGTCGACAAACTTCCGGTCGTGGTAAAGCAGGCGGCCGTTGATGACCGTCGTGCGGCAGTTCCGGCCGTTCATGCCGAAGAGCATATGGCCGTCGATGTTGGCATCGCTGAAGGGGGTGAAGGGTTTATAGTCCATGACGATCACGTCCGCCGCGGCGCCTTCCTTCAGGATGCCGAGGGGCACGCCGAAGTACTTCTCCGCAATGAGGCGGTTGTTGGTGAACTGCATGGTCACGTCCTCGCCCCAGGCGACGTTCGGCAGGGCGGCGTTATGGCGCTGGATGATGAGGAAGACCTTCATGCTTTCCAGCATATCGTGGGTATAGGCGTCGGTGCCCATGCCGACGGTGATGCCCTTCTGCATCATCTGCAGCACGGGGGCGCAGCCCACGGCGTTGCCCATGTTGGATTCCGGATTGTTGACCACCATGGTTCCGGTTTCCCTGATGACGTCCATTTCGGCGGGGCTGACGTGGATGCAGTGGCCCAGGAGGGTCCTTTCGCCCAGGATGCCGTTATACAGCAGGCGGTTCACCGGGCGGCAGCCGTAATTCCGGAGGCTGTCGTAGACGTCGTTCATGCCTTCTGCCACATGGATATGGAAGCCGGTCATGCCGTCGTTGGCCTTCACCATTTCCTCGAAGGTTTTGTCGGAGAGGGTGAAGAGGGCGTGGCCGCCGAACATGGCTTTGATCATCGGATCGTCGGCCTCCAGGGCCCACTTCGCGAAGTCGGCGTTTTCGCGGATGCCCTGGCGGTTTTTTTCCTCGCCGTCCCGCTCGGAGACCTCGTAACAGAGGCAGGCCCGGATGCCGGCCTCCTTCGCCACGTCGCGAATCGCAAAGAGGGAGCCCGGGATTTCGCAGAAGGAGGCGTGATGGTCGAAGATGGTGGTCACGCCGTTGCGGATGCAGTCGAGGATCGTAGCCCAGGCGGAAGCCCGGGTGCCGGACAGGGTCAGGTGGCGGTCGATGTTCCACCACATGCCTTCGAGGATTTCCAGAAAGTTGGTGGGATTATGGCCTTCGATGGAAAGGCCCCGGGCGAGGCCGGAATAAATATGGGTATGGGCGTTGATGAGGCCGGGCATGATGACGCCGCCCGACGCGTCGACGAACTGCGCATCCGGGTAGGCCTTTTTCAGGGCGGCTTCCTCGCCGACGGCCAGGATTTTGGGGCCGTCCGTGACGACGGCGCCTTTGGGAAGATAGGGTTGATCCGGGTTCCGGGTGATGACCCGGCCGTTTCCGATGAGAAGCATATTTGCACCTCTTTATTTGGGGATTGATCTATTAAGAGCTCAGGATGACACGATTGGGGTGATATTTCTTTCGTCAAAAGCTTCCAGCAGCGCTTCCATGTCCGGCTTGATGCTCATCGGTTCTCCGGCGGCCCGGATCGCGTTGTTCACGTCCTTCAGGCCGTTGCCGGTCACGATGGTCACAACGGATGCGTCCCGTTCAATCAGGCCGGTCTCTATCGCTTTTTTGACGCCTGCCGTGCCGGCGGCTCCTGCCGGTTCCGCGAAAACGCCCGCGTGCCGGCCGAGGAGGCGCATGGCGTCCATGATCTCCTCATCGCTGACGTTCACGACCACGCCGTTCGATTCGCGGATCGCGCGCAATGCCTTCACGGGATTGCGCGGCACGCCCACCGCGATGGAATCCGCAAGGGTGTTTTCCTCCTGGGGAATCCATTCCATGGTTCCCGCGGCCGCCGCGGTGTTGATGGGGCAGCAGCCGGAGGCCTGCACGCTGATGATGCGCGGCAGGCGGTCGATCATGCCCGCCTGATAAAGATCCCTGAAACCCTTCCAGACTCCGCCGATGGTGCAGCCGTCGCCCACGGAAACGGCCACATAATCCGGCATCCGGAAGGAAAGCTGTTCCGCGATCTCCAGCGAGACCGTCTTCTTCCCCTCCATCAGGTACGGATTGATGGCGGCGTTGCGGTTGTACCAGCCCCAGCGGTCGATCGCTTCCGCGGAGATGCGGAAGGTGTCCTCATAGCTTCCTTCCACCAGGATCACCGTGGCGCCGAACATCATCAGCTGCGCCACCTTGCCCCGGGGCGCCCGGGACGGGACAAAGATGAAGGTGGAAAGTCCCGCGGCCGCCGCGTTGCCGGCCAGGGAGCTGGCGGCGTTGCCCGTGGAGGAACAGGCGATGGTGGTCCTGCCGGCCTCGAAGGCCTTGGTCACGGCCATGGCGGAAGCCCGGTCCTTCAGGGAAGCGGTCGGGTTCTGGCCGTCGTCCTTGATCCACAGTTCCCGGAGGCCCAGCACTTTTCCCAGGGCGTCCGCCCGGTACAGCGGGGAGCCGCCCACCCGCAGGTGCGCGTGGGTTCCCGGGCCCTCCACCGGCAGCAGCTCCAGGTAGCGCCACATGGTCGGGTCCTTCCGTTCCTGCAGCGGATGTTTTTGGAAAGAAGAACGGATATAGTCGTAGTCGTATTCGATATCCAGGATGCCGCCGCAGTGCGGGCAGACGGTCGTCTCCGGTTCGGCGGGACTGACCCTGCCGCAGATGGTACATCTGGCTCCCGTGACATTCTTCAGTGCTATGGTAAACCCTCCTTTACAGCTTCTTCAGCAGGCCGGTTTCCCTGTTGTGCCGGCGGATTCGTTCATCCGGCCTTACAGCTTCTTCAGCAGGCCGGTATCCTCGTTGAACTGCCGGATCAGGTCGTCCACCCGGTCGGCGTCCGCTTTCACGCTGTCCCAGGTATGTTCCGTGTCGTACCAGAGGCTCTGCAGCTCCTCGGAGGTCTTGCCCTGCTGCTCGACCCAGGTGTAATACTTCAGGTTGTGCACGCGTTTCCGCTCCGGATAGGTCAGTTCCAGCATATTGTCGGTTTTTTCGCCGAGGATGTGGGTATGGAAGTCGACCGCCGCCATCTCCCGGGTGTAGGCTCCGTCCGCCTCCTGCAGTTCCCGCACGCGGGAGGAATACATCACGGCGGAGTCCGTCATGACGGAAGCCACGACGTCGTGTTCGGTCAGTTCGTAGTACTTCGCCATCTTGATGGCACAGAGCATGTTGGCGATGCCGGAGATGCCGAAGAGTTCCAGGTTTTTCAGCGTTTCCTCCGGAACGCCCGCGCTGCGCAGGTATTCGCGGCCGGCCGGCTCGTTGAACAGGCGGAGCACCTTCTGGGAATCCTCGTCGTCGATATCCACCACCAGGTCGGTGTTCTTCACATTGTGGATCCACGGGACATGCTTGTCCCCGATGCCCTCGATCCGGTGGGCGCCGAAGCCGTTCTCCAGCAGCGTCGGGCACTGCAGCGCCTCGCCGACGCCCAGCTTCGCCTTCGGATACAGATCCTTGATGCGGTCGCCGGAGGCCATGGTGCCGGCGGAACCGGAGGTGAAGATCGCGCCGAAGAGCCGGTCGCCCTCGCCTTTCATCTGTTCAAAGGCCTCGGCGATGGCGTTGCCGGTTACGTGGTAATGCCACATGTAATTGCCCATTTCGGCAAACTGGTTGAAGATGATGCAGTCGGGTTCCTGCTCCAGTTCGTGGGTTTTATCGAAGATTTCCTTCACGTTGGATTCCGTGCCGGGGGTCGCGATGATCTCGCTGGCCACCGTTTCCAGCCATTCAAAACGTTCCCGGCTCATGCCCTCGGGAAGGATGGCCACGGAGTGGCATCCCAGCAGTTTGGAATTGAACGCGCCGCCCCGGCAGTAATTGCCGGTGGAGGGCCAGACCGCCCGATGGGCGGAAGAATCAAACTGGCCCGTGACCAGCCGCGGGACGAGGCAGCCGAAGGACGCGCCGACCTTGTGGCAGCCTGTGGGGAAATATTTGCCCACCATCAGCAGGATCTTTGCCTTCACGCCGGTGAGTTCGGAAGGCAGGACGATATAATTCGGCTTTCCGAAGAGACCGCCCGATTCCTTCGGTTCGTTTTTCCAGGTGATGCGGAAGAGGTTCAGCGGATTCACTTCCCACAGGCCCACATGCTTCAGCTGCTCGCGGATTTTCTCCGGGATGGTCTCCGGATCCTTCATCTGCGCAATGGTCGGAATGATGATATTCTGTTCCTTTGCCCGCTGGATGTTATTGGCTCTTCCCTTTTCGTTGATCGTCAGGTTAATCATTTTTTCCCCTCCTGCGGATGTACCGCTTTTTTATTCTTTGCGCTTTGGCGCTTTACGTTTCCTTATTCTTTTCCCAGCCTTTTCAGCATGGTTTTCTTCACCGCGCGCATGATGTTCTCATAGCCGGTGCAGCGGCAGAGGTGACCGGACATACGGATGCGGATTTCCTCGTCGCTCAGCTCCCGGCCTTCGTTCAGGATTTCCACCGCGCTCATGATGGCGCCGGGGGTGCAGAAGCCGCACTGGACGGCGGCCTCGTCGATGAACGCCTGCTGGATATCGGAAAGCTCGCCGTTCGGGCCTTCGAGGCCTTCGAGGGTCAGGATGTCCCTGCCGTCGGCCCAGACGGCCAGGTAGATGCAGGAGTTGAAGCATTCGCCGTCGACCAGCACGTTGCACGCGCCGCACTCGCCCACCTCGCAGCCTTTTTTGACGCTGGTGAGGCGGAAGTCGTTGCGCAGGAGATCCGTCAGGGACGCGCGGACGTCGATCATGGCTTCGCGGGGCTTTCCGTTGATGGTGCAGCGGATCAGCTTATACCGAGGGGCTTTCCGATCGCCCCTCGGGCTCCCTTCGGGTTCGGTTCTCTGAAGAGGCTTGAGGGCCTGTGCCTGTTCGGCTTCGGGTTTCGGGCTGGATACCGGCGCATGTAATGCTTCGGGTCTCGGGCTTACCTCGGGTCTTTCTGTCGTTTCAGCACAGGGCTCTTCAGATTGATTGAGAGAAGGTTTCCCGGACGCCCGGGCAAGTTCAATGGACTTCGTCAGCGCCCGTTTGGCCATTTCCACCGCGATATGTTCGCGGAAGGCTTTGGCCGCGCGCCAGCTGTCCCGGGGATGGATATCCTCGAGGACGGCTTCCGCAAAGGCTTTGATCGTTTCCGCGGTAACTTCCCTGCCCTTCGCCCTGGCCTCGGCGGTCGGAGCGCGCATCGGCACCGGGCCGGCCACGCCGTAGGCGATGCGGACGTCCCGGATCGTCTTTTTGTCGTCGGACAGGGAGACGTTCACCGAGCAGCCCAGGGTGGCAATGTCCATGGCCTCCCGCATGGCGTATTTTATATAGTTGCCGGTATAGCCTTCATAAGCGGCTTTGGGGATGAGGATGGCAGTCTGGATCTCTCCCGGCCGCAGATCCACTTTGCCGGCTTTGATGTAGAATTCCGGAAGCGGGACCCTGCGGACGCCCTCCGGGCCGGTCAGCTCCACGACGGCGTCCCAGGCCACCAGCGTGGACGCGGAGTCGGCGCTGGTCACGCCGTTGCAGGTGTTGCCGCCGATGGTGCCGATATTCCGGATCTGGGGGCCGCCCACGAGGCTGACCGCCTCGCCCAGCACCGGGATGAACTCCCGGATGATCGGGGATGCGGCGATGTGGGAGAAACTGGTCAGGGAGCCGATGCGGATCGCGCCTTCTTCGTCGAGGGTCACGCCGCGCATCGCGTCGATGCCGTAGATGCTCACCAGTTCCTTGCCGGCGCGTTTGCCCTCCCGGATCTGGACCAGGACGTCGCTGCCGCCGGCAATGATCTGGGCTTCCGGGTGCTCCTGCAGCAGGCAGACCGCGTCTTCGACGCTCTCCGCTTCATACAGCGCTTTTATGTCATACATAGTCGGTTCCTCCTTAAATCAATCCTGCTTCCTTGAAGGCTTTGAACAGATTGTGCGGATTGGCCGGGGCATCTTTGATGCCTACGCCGGTGGCGTGGAAAATGGCGTTGCGGATGGCGGGGGCCACCGAGCAGGCCGGGGGTTCGCCCAGGCCCTTGGTGCCGAAGGCGCTGGTGGGTTCGGGGTTTTCCACAAACTCCGCCTGCAGGGTCGGATGGTCCAGGAAAGTGGAGAGCTTATAGTCCAGCAGGTTGTTGTTCAGGGGGCGGCCGGTCTTTTCGTCGAACAGCAGCTTTTCGGACATCCCGAAGCCGATGCCCATGCTCATGCCGCCGTGCACCTGGGCTTCCGCCAGGGCCGGGTTGATCAGTTTGCCCGCGTCGTGGCAGTTCACGACGTTCAGCAGTTTCGCCCGGCACATGGGGATATCCACCTCCACCTCGGCGATGGTGCAGCCGAAGGAGTAGGCGTTGGATTTCACCTGATAGGTGCTTTCCGCCGTGATGTGCTGGCTGGCGGTCAGGCTGTAGAGCGCTTCCGTCGCCAGTTCGCCCAGGGTCATGAGGACCCGGCCGTCGGTGGAGCGGACGATGTTGCCGTCCACGATGTCGAGGTTGAAGACCGGCATCCGGGTCAGTTCATGGGCATAATTAAGGATTCTTTCCTTAAACAGCAGGCCCGTCTGGCGGATGGAGAAGCCGGCCACATAGGTCTGGCGGGAGGCGTAGGCGCTGGTGCCGAAGGGCGTCACGTCCGTGTCCTGGCAGGAGACCACGTGCACGTTTTCAAGCGGGACGCCGACCACGTCCGCCGCCATCTGGGCAAAGGCCGTGTCCGCGCCCTGGCCGATTTCGGTTTCGCCCAGCTGCAGCTGGAAGGAGCCGTCCTGGTTCAGCACCATGCGGCAGGAGCTGGATTCCAGGGAGATCGGCCAGACGGCCGTGTTGTACCAGAAGACGGAGAGGCCGATACCCCTACGTATATCGCCGCTTCGCGACTCAGACAGTTTGGAATCTGTTGCGGGCGTCTGCCCGGGGGAATCTGTTTCCGGCGTCTTCCCGGAGGATGAAGTTTCGGATGCATGCAGGGCTGTTTGTTCCTGGCGTTCAGGATGAAGCAGGTCAGCATTCTGCTTTTCGTACTCCCGGAATTTCCTTTCGTAGTCGATGGCTTTCATGGCCTTATTCAGGCACTGGTTGAAGGAATCGTAATAGTTTTCGTTTTTGGAGAAGCTGTCCGTATAGCCCAACGGCATCAGGTTGCGCCGGCGGAATTCCAGCGGATCCGCACCGATGGCGGCGCAGACATCCTCCGTGTGGGATTCCACGGCCCACATAGCCTGGGGGATGCCGTAGCCGCGCATGGCGCCGGCCACCGGCTTGTTGGTGAAGACGGTGTAGGCGTCCACTTCGACGTTTTCACAGGGATACAGCTGGGGGAAGGCGCCGGCGCCCTTGGCGCAGATGCTGTGGCCGTGGGAGGCGTAGGCGCCCTGGTCGGAGAAGGCTTCCAGCTTGCGGGCGGCGTAGGTGCCGTCCGGCCGCACCCAGGAAATGATATGATTCCGGATCGAATGGCGCGTCCGGTTGCAGACGAAGGTTTCTTCCCGGGGAACGTCCAGTTTGACCAGATGGCCGCCGGTCTGCAGGCACAGCCAGGCGCAGAGGGGTTCGTAGAGAACGTCCTGCTTGTTGCCGAAGCCGCCGCCGATATAGGGCTTGATCACCCGGATTTTTCCCCAGTCCATGCCCAGGGCCTGGCCCACCACCCGCCGGACGATGTGCGGGATCTGGGTGGAGGTGGTCACGGTGATGCGGCCGCCTTCCATTTCGGCAAAGCAGATGAAATTCTCAATATGGCAGTGCTGCACCACCGGCGTTTCGTACCAGCCTTCCACTTTCGTCAGGCCGGGTTCCTGAATCGCCTTCGCAAGATCGCCGCTGCGGATCTGCGTGTGCTTCAGGATGTTGTTCGGGAAGTTTTCGTGCAGCTGGGGCGCGCCGTCCTCCATGGCCTTGCGCACATCCAGCACGAAGGGATACTCCTCGTATTCCACGCGGATCAGCCGCAGGGCCCGCGCCGCCGCCACCTCGTCCTCCGCCACGACGGCCGCGATATCGTCGCCGTAAAACCGCACCCGGTCCGTGAGGATCAGCCGGTCCGCCACGTCCTGGTGATCCGGATCCGTGGACCACGGATGCCCCGCCGTCGGGAAATAATGCTTTTCCTTCAGGTCAAAACAGGTCAGGATCTTCACGACGCCGGGCACCTTTTCCGCTTCCGACGTGTCGAATGAGATCACTTTCCCGTTGGCAACGGTTGCATGCAGCACCCGCGCGATATATGCTTTTTTATCGCACAGATCATCCGTATACCGGGTGCGCCCCGTTACCTTGTCAAAGGCGTCCACCCGTTTGACGCTTTTTCCCGTAACCACAGGTTCTTCCCCCTTTCGTTTCTCAAAGAATCCGTTCGCCGCCGGCGAACTTCATGACGATCCCAACCCGGTCCAGTTCGAAATAGAAGGCTCTTTCAAGCCGATCCCGGACGGTCAGTTCGCGGGCCGTCGGCTCGGAAGCATCCTCCAGCACCAGCGCGTCGAATTCATAACCGTCCTCAAAGCTTCCCGCTTTTCCGAAGAAGGCTCCGCCGCCTTTCGTCGCCATCCGGAAGCTTTCCGCAAAGGTCAGCGGTTTCGCGTCCCGATCCACATGCCGCCAATACAGTTTCGAAACCTGGATCGCGTCCGTCACCGCCCGGAACATGGATTCCGTCGTCCCGCCGGCCACGTCCGTCCCCAGTCCGACCCGGAGCCCCTGCTCCAGATACCGGCGCACCGGGGCGATCCCGGAGGCGATGTTCATGTTGGAAGACGGACAGTGGGCGATCCATACGCCGTTTTCTTTCATGCGCCGCACTTCCTCCGGCGTGGAATAAACGCAGTGGGCCATGACCGTCCGGCCTTCCCTTCCGAAGAGCCCGAAACGGTCGTAGGCGTCGCCGTAGAAGGCCGCCTCCGGTTCCAGCCGGCTGACCAGTTCCACTTCGTCCGGATTTTCAGACAGGTGAGACTGCACCGGCAGGCCGTATTCCTTCCGGATTTTGCCGAGTTCCGCCATCAGTTCGGCGCTGCAGCTGGGCACAAAACGGGGCGTGACAATCGGCTTCGTTCTCCGGTATGCCCGGGCGGCGCTTTCCGTGATAAAGCGCCTTGCTTCCGCCGCGGCCTGTTCCGCGCTCTTTTCCGTCAGTTCCGGCATGGCGTCCCGATCCATGCTGACCTTGCCCACGAAGCTGATGAGACCGCTCTTTTCCATCTCATCCGAAAGGATCAGCGCGGCGTCCGTGTGCATCGTGGCAAAAATTGCCGCCCGCGTGGTGGCGCTTTTCTTCATTTTCTGTGCGAAGATCCCGTAGGCCTTTGCAGCATATTCCGCGTCTTCATATCGGATCTCTTCCGGAAAGGCGACTTTGTACAGCCAGTCCAGCAGCTCGTAATCCATTCCGGTTCCGCGGTAGGCGTACTGGGGCGCGTGGATGTGCAGATCGACCAGGCCCGGCAGCACCAGCTTCCCGGTGCAGTCGGCCATCTCCAGTCCCCGGTATTTCTCCGGCACTTCGTCAAAGATCCCCCGGCAGATCCCGTCCTCGCAGACGACGAAGGCGTTTTCCCGGATCTCAAGCCTGCCCGCTTCCGGCGCGTGGCAGATGTGCCCCTTTATGATATGGCTCCTGCTCAAGTGAAGCATACTCCCTCTTTCTGATCTATGGCTCACTTTTTTTTTGAAATTATAGCAGAGAGAAGGCAATTTTGCAATGAATTATGTCAGCATCTTCCATTCGGAAACGGAGAAGATGCCCCGCGGGGTGCAGCGGATCTCCGGAATCACCGGCAGTGCCATAAAGGACAGCGTAATAAAGGGTTCCATATTCTTCGGTACACCCATTTTATGTGCTTTAGCCGTCATGCGCCGCACCTTTTTGCTCACATAGCTGTAGCTCCGGTCGGAAATCAGCCCCATGATCGGAAGTTCCAGCGTGTCGAAAACCTCTCCGTTTTCAACCACGGTATACCCGCCGTGCGTCCTTTCCAGTTCGCGGACGGCGGTCAGGATATCCTCGTCGTTGTCGCCGATGGCAATGATGTTGTGGCTGTCATGGGAAACCGATGAAGCGATCGCGCCTCCGCGGATCCCGAATCCGACAACTGCCCCGGCCCCGATTTTGCCCGTATAGTGATGCCGTTCAAAGGTGGCAATTTTATTGACTTCCCCGTTCGGAACGAATACCCCGCCGTTCTTCGTCCCCGGAAGCACCATGTCCACCCGCTCCGTCAGGATCTCTCCGGGAATCATCTTGATCGCAGGGAACGGTTTGCCGTCTGTGCGGATCACAAGCTTTGCGGGGTCGATCTGGGCCAGCCGGATCGTGTCGAAAAGCTGCGGTGGGCACGGCTCCGGTTTAATCTTCAGCATTTCGTCGATGCGCTGTCCGTTGTACAAGACCATTTGCGCGTTGAAGTCCTTCAGGGAATCCCACACAACAAGGTCCGCGTCGTATCCCGGCGCCACCGCCCCGGTTCTGCGCAGCCCGTAGCAGCGGGCCGGCTGAATCGTCGCCATCTTCACCGCGGCAATCGGGCTGATGCCCATGCTGACCGCCTTGCGCACGTTGTTGTCGATGTCGCCTTCCCGGATGATGTCGTCAATGTGGCGGTCGTCCGTGCAGAATCCGAAGCCTTCCGTGTTCGTGTTGTTTTCAACAATGCCTTTCACGATCGCTTCCAGATTTCGGGCGGCGCTGCCCTCCCGGATCAGACAGAACATGCCCGATGCGCGTTCCCGCATGATGTATTCATAGCTCGTGCCTTCATGATCCGTGGTAATGCCGGCCATCACATAGGCCGCCAGTTCTTCTTCCGAAAGGCAGGGGGCGTGTCCGTCCTTGATCTTTCCGTCAAACAGCTGCAGTTTGGCGTTCATTTCCGGATCTCCGTTGATCACAGCCTGTGTGTCCATGACTTCGCCCAGGCCGAGCACCCGCCGGTTTTTGATGTAGGGTTCCATCTCCCGTGCGGTCAGCCGGAAACCGTTGTCGTCGATCGGCGTTGCGGGAACGCAGGAGGCAATCATCACGTATACATGGGCGGGAGAATGCTTCGTCTGATCCAGAATATAGTCAATGCCGTCCCTGCCGGACACGTTCGCCGCTTCGTGGGGATCCACGATAAAGGTCGTTGTGCCGTGCATGGCCGCCTGGGCAATCAGCACCTGCGGATTGACCATGGTGGATTCCAGGTGCAGATGAGCGTTGATGAACCCGCTCGTCACATACTGGCCTTTGACGTCGATTTCTTCCTTCCCCTTATAGTCACCGATTCCGACAATCATGCCGTTCTTGATGGCAATGTTGCCTTTTTCAACCCGGTCGGTGAACACGTTGACGATGCTGGCGTTTTTCAGCACCAGATCCGCGGGGATCAGTTTTCTGGATGCTTCTGAACAGCCGATGTATTTTTCAAGTTCCATGATGCTACCCCCATCTTTTTCTGTTGCAGTCGTAAAATGTCCGGTTTTTTGTATATGATATATATGATTCTGTATTCCCGGGCCGGTTCCTTCTTTTCGAAAAATAAATCGTTCTTGTATAATCGCGCCTCATGCTGTATAATAGGCGCACAGAAAAAGGAGGATACCCCGTTTTATTGAGAATCACCTCATCAGGGAGGAACGCTCCATGTACCAGTTCCCGGATCAGCTCCGCAAGACCTATGAATCCATGCGCATTCCCTTCGCGATGTACCAGTATCTGAACGGAAAGGTCGTCCCCGTTCTCGTGTCGGACGGTCTCTGTGATCAGATGGGCATGGATCGTGAAAAACTGATGAAGTTGCTCGCGGCCGGTCAGTATGAAAGCATGCATCCGGACGATGCCGGCCGAGTTCGCCGGGTGTCGAAAGGATTTGCGGAGCATAAAAACAATTACGATGTGTTCTTCCGCAGCAGGCACGGGAATTCATATCACTTCATCCATGCGGTGGGATATTGGCACACCATGCCGGACGAGACGGAGATTGCCCTCCTGACCTATCAGGATATTTCCGCCGCCCGGGATGAAATCAAAAAAGCCAATGAAGAATACGATATCTTCCGCCAGGATCATTTCTACCGGGACCCGCTCACAGGTCTGCCCAACATCAACTATATGCAGGAATTTGCCAATGAACGGCTCCACGCCCTGCGTCTTGACGGAAAAACGCCCATGCTGGTCTATTCCGATGTGAATTTCATGCAGTTTTATAACAACCAGTACGGTTTTGCCAAAGGAAACGAACTGCTTTGCATCGTTGCGGATGTCCTGAGCCGGCTCTTTCCCGATGCCCTCGTGGCCCGCGGGGCGGATGATCACTTCATTCTGATTGACGAATTCTGCGGGGAGGAGGAGCTGTCCCGCCGCATGCTGGAAGCAAACAGACGAATCCGTCAGGAGGCTTCCGGCAACACCACCGGTATCCAGGCCGGCGTGGTGAATATGGGCGAAAAAATGGATGTCTATCAGGCCATCGACCACGCCAAGAGCGCCCTGAAGCGCATCGGCAGCGACCTGAACCGTTCCTTCCGTTTCCATTCCCAGCAGGCGGATGTCGAATACTGGAATCAGCGTTACATTGTCGAAAACCTGGACCGCGCCCTCAGCGAGCGCTGGATTCGTGTCTTCTATCAGGGGATTCTCCGGCTTGAAACCGGCAAAACAGCCGCCTTTGAAGCCCTGGCCCGCTGGAACGATCCCGGCCGCGGAACCATCTCGCCCGGGGATTTTATCCCCGTTCTCGAGAAGTATCACCTCCTCTATAAGCTGGATCTTTATATGATGAAGCAGGTCCTTCTGGAGCTCAATGACCGTCTGACGGCAGGTCTTCCCCTTCTGCCCGTCTCCGTCAACTTCGCTGCCCAGGATTTTGATTACAGGAATATTCCGGAGGAAATTGAAAACCTCTATCACTCAACCGGTGCGGATCAGCTGATTCCCCGCAGTGATATCATCGTGGAAATCACCGAACAGGACATGGCCACCGCCACCGAAGAATTCCATGAGCAGCTGCGTGCCCTGCGCAACATGGGTTACAAGCTCTGGCTGGACGACTTTGGCAGCGGCTATTCTTCCCTGAATGTTTTCAGCCGTTTTGACGTGGATCTGATCAAATTCGATATGGCCTTGATCCAGCACCTCGACGACCGAAACGGTATCAACCGGGAAATCATCAAAGCCATGATTTCCATCGCCCGGGCCATGGGAATCGAAACCCTGGCGGAAGGGATCGAAACCGAAGACCAGCAGTCATTCCTGAAGTCCGCCGGTTGTGACCTGGCCCAGGGCTTCCTGCTTCGCCGTCCGGTTCCGATGGAAACCATTCTGTATATCGTCCGCGGCGAAGCCTACACCGGCCGTTGGGAAACCGAAGCCGAAAGAAAGAACTTCCGAAACCAATACCTCCCGCCGGAAGCGGACTGATCCTTCAATCCGGATCAATCTTCAAATGTCGTTTATCGGCAATTCATCCTCCAGTTTGCCTGAAGCCCTCCGGACGTTCTGGTATGCAGAATTCCGGTGCCTTTGGATTTGCCTGCACGCAAGTAGACCGTCAGCGTACCTTCCCGGGTCAATCGATGGTTTTCCGCATAGCATGTCAGGTCATCCGGCCTTCCGTTTTCCAGGCCGAGCAAGCTGCAGTCTCCAAGAACCTGACAGATGATCATTTCATCAGAAGCCGGCCGGCCGTCTTTGTCCAGCAGTTCGATCGTCAGTTGAGCCGTGTCCGTTCCGTCCGCTGACAGCCTTTGCTTGTCTGCCGTGATCCGGATTTCTGTCGCCTGCTCGGGTGTGGCCAGAGAATCTCTCGCTCCGTCTGTTCGGGCTTCCAGTATGCCTTCCTCGTAGTCAGCAAGCCATACAGCCCTCCGCCCGGATGCGCGGGATACCGTTTGCCGTCCGAGGCTTTTTCCGTTCAGAAACAGTTCAGCTTCTTCCGCGTTGGTATAGCAGGAGATCCGTTTCCTGTCCCCCGCCTTTCCTTCCCAGCGGAAGCTTTCTCCCCAGGCGCCCCGATCCTCTGTGTCGGCACTGCTCACGGCGATCCGGATCATTTCCTTTTCCGTCCACAAAGCCTGCCGCTGTGCATACAGCGGTTTTTCCTTTCCCCGAAGGTCCAGTGCGCCTGCCCGGCTGATCCGATTCGGCCACCCCGGGCATTCTCCGAGAAAATCAATTCCGGTCCAGAGGAACTGGCCGGCGATAAACTCATGATCCTCAACTTCCCGCCATGCGGCCGGATCATGACTGTTTTCGCTGCCGAGAATCACCCGTTCCGGCCATTTCGCGTGATCTTCTTCGTAAAATTTCTCCCGGTAGTTATAGCCGGAAAGATCCAGCACGTCCGCAAAGCCGGTGCGGTTGCTCAGTTCCGGAAAGCTCAGTGCGCTGGTCACCGGCCGGGAATCGTCCAGTCCGTGAACAATCTCCGTCAGTTCGGCTGCAATCTTTGCCAGGCGTCCGGCATCCGGTTTTTTCGGATCATATAAACGCTCCGCCAGCGGCTTGTTGGCATCGTTGTTCCCCATCACTTCCCGGAACAGCGGCGTGACGTACGGATCGTTTGGATAGTCGATCTCGTTTCCGATGCTCCAGAGGATCACGCACGGATGATTCCGGTCCCGAAGCACCATCGAAGAAAGATCCTGCCGATGCCATTGCGGAAAGTCTTCCCCGTATCCGAAGTGTTTCGGAGGATAGACATTGTGGCCCTGCCACCATTTATTCTTGATGCCTTCCCATTCGTCGAAGGCTTCGTCCATCACCAGGAACCCCATCTCGTCGCATAGATCCAGCAGATCCGGATCCGGCGGATTATGTGCGGTTCGAATGGCATTGCAGCCCATCCCTTTGAACTTGCTCAGCCGGTTTTTCCATACGTTCTTCGGCACGGCAGCTCCGAGGCAGCCGGCGTCGTGATGCACGCACACGCCTTTCAGCTTCATATTGATCTCATTCAGAAAAAAGCCCAAATTCGGATCAAATCGGAAAGTCCGAATACCGAAGGGGATTTCCGTGCGGTCGCGCACTTTTCCGTCCGCCAGCGCCTCGCATCGGAGTGTATAAAGATAGGGATCCTCCGGACTCCAAAGCCGGGGCGTAATCACCTCCATCTCCGCCATTCCCGAAGGTTTCCGTCCGGTGGTTCGGCCGGCGGTCTTCCCTTCGCGGGTCATCAGCCGGAACCGGACGGAAGATGCCCCCTCTGTTGCATACTGGATGCGGATCTCTGCTCTGTCTGCACAGGCCCCCTGGGTTACCGCAAAAACACCGTGTTCCCGGAAACAGACCGGATCCGTTAGCGTCAGAAGCACATGCCGGTCAATCCCGCTCCCGGTATACCAGCGGGAGTCGGCGGTCTCCGTGTGTTCCACCCGCACCGCGATCACGTTCTCCCCCGGCCGGATGAATTCCGTAATGTCGAATGAGAAAGAGGTGTATGCATAGGCGTGCTGTCCCAGATAGTTGCTGTTGATCCAGACCCGTGCACGCCTGCTGACGCCCTGAAAAGTAAGCCGGACCTGTTTGCCGGCCTCTTCTTCCGAAAGAAAAAAATGCTTCCTGTACCACCCGATTCCGCCGGGCAGATAACCCGTCCCGCTGGACCAGCGCACGTCAAACGGATGCTCTACGGCCCAGTCATGGGGCAGCGCAACCTCCCGCCATGCCCGATCGTCATAGCCCATAAAGTTTGCGTCAATGGCTTCATCTAAATGAAACCGCCAGTCTCTGTCCAGACAGATTTCTTTTCTCATGATGCTGCGCTCCTTCGCTCTCCGGCCGTTCACGCGCGGCCCGCGGGCATAAAAAGGGGCTGCCCGCCGGCGGTCTTCCACCGCGGACAGCCCGAAGGAAAAGGAATTATTTGGCGTACACAGCATCCATTTGGCTCTGGATCTCAGCCATCACCGTTTCGATGCCTGCATCCTGCAGTGCCTGACGGAATTCCGCCACCAGCGCTTCCGGATCATCGTTCATGCCGAACACAATCCGCGGCATATAGGTGTTGTAAACGTTGCTCAGGCTGTCCATCATCGGACCCACCATGCTGTTGTCATAGATGTACTGGCCGTAGGGATAGTCAATCTTGACCTGATTGTACACATCGTACAGTTTGGTAATGGCGTCCCAGTCGAGCTGGGCGTTCTTGTATTCCAGGTTGTCGTTACGGCCCCACCAGAAGTTGAAGGACACGCCGTCGGTGGAATCTTCAAAACCGTCGGGACGGGAGAACAGGCCGTTCTCATCCACCGTGTACATATCGCCTTCGAAGCCGTACTGCATCAGGTGATAGATTTCCGGATCGTTCCGCATCAGGTCATAGACCATCAGCGCGCGTTCCGGATTCTTGCTCTGGGCGGCAATAGCCATGGCGCCGTGGGTGATGTTCAGGGAAATCAGATTGCCCGCTTCCTCGCCGAACCAGAAGAAGCCGAGATCGGAACCGGGCTGTTTCCGTTCCATGGTAGTCCGTTCTGTCGTCCAGGTCTGGGTGTGGTGCTGATGGGCGCCCGTTTTGCCTTCTTCCATTTCGGCAACGACGTCACCGGTGTAGTTCAGCACGTCTGCGCGCCAGTAGCCGGCGTCAGCCCATGCCTTCATTTCCTTCGCGAAATTGACCAGTTCGTCGCCTTCCAGATAATAGCGGCTCAGGGTGTAGGGATTCTCCTTGCTCTCGCCGTAGAAGATTGCTACCGGGAATCCTTCAATGGCGATGTTGCCGGTATGGGAGGTCTGCCAGCCGCCGGCCATCTGGGGGCTGTAGGAAGAACCGTTGCCGTTGGCATCCCACGGAACGACATCCGGCTTGTTTTCCTTAATCCAGGCAAAGTATTTGCCCAGATCTTCCCAGGAATGCACGCCGTTCTCCAGGCCTGCTTCCTTGGCCCAGTCGCCGCGGTACATGAAGCCGTGGTTGGTCCACTGCGCATAGTTGTCTTCAGGAATCAGGTAAATTTCGCCATTGTATTTGCACAGGTTCCAGTGCGCTTCGGAAACGCTTTCCCAGGTCATGGGAGCATAGGTCTTCAGCATATCCTCGCTCAGGGGCATAAAAGCGCCCTTCTGGCAGTTGGGCCATGCATCGAGCCAGTCGGTAGCCGTACCGATCAGATCGATGTCGCCGCTCTGGGTCGCCAGGGCCAGATTGTACTGAGTCTGCCAGTCGGTCCACTCGATCCAGCGGAACTCCAGTTCCGCATTGATCTTCTCGGTCAGCAGTTCGTTGATCTTCGCAAGCACTTCATCGGTCCGGTTGGTGGGCTTGTCGCCGGTAACCAGATACACGATCTTGACGTGCTCAGAAGTGTCGATGGCACTTTCGGCCACCGCCGGCATGATGCTGAGCAGCATCGCCAGGGTCAGGAAAACAGCAAGCAGTTTTTTCATAGGGTCTCCTCCTTTATAATTATGATTTAGCCCTTTCCGGGCAAAAATCCGTTTCGAATCAGCCTTTAACCGCACCGACAGTCAGGCCGGCCACGAAGTACTTCTGAACAAAGGGATACAGCAGGATGATGGGACCGGTGGCTACGACTGCCGTCGCCATCTTCAGCGTCTCGCCGGGCAGATCCGTAATCACCACGTTGGAACCTGCCACGGAATTCTTCAGGCTGGCAACTTTGTTAATGACGTTATACAGGTGATACTGCAGCGGCCGGTATTCAACCTTGGTGGTCAGGAAAAGGGAACTGTAGTACCATTCATTCCAGTAACTCAGGGCCAGAAACAGTCCGATTGTGGCCAGGGCCGGCTTCAGGTTCGGCAAAATCAGGCTGTAGAAGATCCGGAAGTCCCCCGCCCCGTCGATTTTGCCGGATTCGGTAATTTCATGGGGAATAGCTTTCACAAAGTTCTTCATCAGCACGATCAGCCAGGGACTCATCAGCAACGGCAGCAGGATAGCGAAGTAACTGTCCCGCAGGTTCAGATACTGAACAATCAGCAGATAGAATGGAACCAGACCCGCCGAGAACAGGGATGTGAAGTAGATATAGAACATGATCCCGTTCCGCAGCGGGAAATCCTTCCGTTGCAGCGCATATCCGGTCATCGCAATAATGAACAGACCCACCAGGGTGCCCGCCAGCGTAAGGCAGATGGTCACAATATAGGCTCCGATCATCTGATCCGGACTGCGGAAGAGCAGCTCATAGGAATAGGTGGAAACCTCCGTGGGCCAGAGGGTGAAACCGGATCGCCGCACGCTGTCCTCCGTGGCAAAGGAGGATGCAACAATCATCCAGAAAGGCATGATGCACATGATGCAGAAGATCGTAACCAAAATATAGGTAATGATGTTGATCACAATCTGGCTTTTGTCCTTCCGGATATGGGATGAATGCATCACATGACCGGTCTGTATCTTTTCAGTCATTTCTTTCCTCTCCTTTCCCGGTGATCAGAACAGGGCATAATCCGGATCCAGGTGTTTCACAAAAGCGTTGGCTCCCAGCACGATAAAGAACCCAACCACACTCTGGAACAGACCCACGGCGCTGCTCTGGGAGAAGTTGAAGCTGTTCATCATGGACCGGTACACATAGGTTTCAATAATATCCGTGGTCTTGAACAGCATGGAGTTGTTCCCGACCAGATTGTAGAACAGGCCGAAATTACCCTTCAGAATGCCGCCGATGGCAAACAGGAAAAGGATAATGACCGTCGGCTTCAAGGTAGGCAGGGTAATATACCGGATACGCTGCCATGCGTTGGCGCCGTCGATCTGGGCTGCTTCCATCATGGAAGAATCCATGCCGGTAATCGCGGCGAAGTAGACCACCGTGCCATAGCCGGTGGATTTCCACAAATGAACCAGCACAATGATAAACGGCCAGGCGCCGGCATTCTGATAAACCTTCGGCATCTCACCGCCCAGGTTGCGAACCAGATGGGAGATAAATCCGAAGTCATAGTTAATCAGGTTATAAACCAGCAGGGATACCAGAACGTCTGAAATAAAGTAAGGCAGGAACATGATACTCTGTGCTGTCTTTTTATATCCTTTGCTGGCCACTTCGTTGAGCATGATGGCAAACGCCAGCTGCAGGATATTTCCCAATATGATGAAAGCCAGATTGTAGAGTACCGTGTTTTTCAGCAGCAGACCCAGCTGGCCGGAACTGAAAAGAAACTGGAAATTTTTCAGTCCCACAAAGGGACTGGCAAAAATCCCTTTGTTGTACTGGAAATTTGTGAAGGCAATATATGCTCCGGGCATCGGCAGGTAGGAAAAAACGAAGAAGAACAGGATCGCCGGCAGGCACATGAAAATCAGCGTTCTGTTCTGCACCAAAGTTCGTCCCACCGAAGGTTTCCTGTAATTCACAACTTTCTGCTGCGCTGTGTTCTGCAATCCGCTCACTCCTTTTCTCTCGATCCGGTGAGTCATGCCCTGTCTGGTTTGAAACCGGTTTCTATCTCTGTTTTCACAAATAACCGGCTCCCGCATCATTCAATTCCGTCTGAGAAACAGCTCTTATATCCGTAGCTCATTATAGCAAATGGCTTCGCACATTGCAATATCTTTGTGATTTTTAACCAAATTTTACAAATCTCCTCACAGGCAATCACTGGCAAACCGTGTCATGGCCCCCTTGTATTGCGTCATCAGCAAAGCCACGTCGCTGTAATCCAGCCCGATCATTTTCGTCTTACCGGACCGAACGGGCTGCTCTTCCGGCGATCCGTCTGCAGAATCCAGCGTGGTTGTAATCAGCGGTTCGTCGTCCGGCACCTCCACCGGTTCCTCCGGAATCTCCAGGAAAACCCCGTAGGGCTTGTCCTCCATCAGCCGTTTCAGCGGAACAAGCACCTTGTTGATCCGCTGAATCTTGTATTCGTTCACAATAAAGTGCGGATTCCGGTGTGCCTGAATCTGAAATTCAAAGTACAGCTGATCAAACATACAGCTCAGCAGCCAGAAATCATTGCTCGTCGCCTCATAGTTTTCCGCCGCCGTTCTCTCTTTTGCCGTCATTTTCTCCTCCCCGTCCTTTCCAAAGTATTTCTCATAGTTCTCATTCGGAAGCATCAGCGTAGGAGCGTTCCGAATCTGCAGCCCGATGTTTACCCGCTGCGGATTGGTGCTTTGCCGTCCCGTGTCGTATGTCCGTCCGATC